>JBNKKC010000081.1:0-39907 GCA_050291625.1 Desulfobacteraceae bacterium | reverse complement strand
TATGGCCTGGCCCTGGGCGGCGGTTTTACCTGGGAGCGGTCGAGCATCGATCTGGCCTATCAATTACGGTATGGGCCGGGTGTGGATACCGGCAACCTGATCGCCGCATCCACTGCCGATCAGATCCAGCACATTGTGCTGGCCTCGCTGATATACTATTTTTAATCGGGATTGGATTATGCCTGTGCATTGGTCCCTGAAAAAGATGGTATGGCTGCTTGCACTGCTGCTGTTGACATCGGCGGTGTCGGGTTGCGCCCGATCATCGTCGATGGACGGCAAAGGGCGACCAGCGCCCGGCGCGATTTTCCGGCACCGCTGGTGGAACTATTATTTGCGGGGTCTTGAACAGGCCGACGGGCGGCAGTTCGAAGCGGCCCTACAGAATTTGATGCATGCCGTCGGCCTGCGGGATGGGGATCAACGCATGGCCAGGACCTATGGCATGCGGTTTATGGACTATTTCGCCCATCGCGAACTGGGGATCGTCCACTGGCAGATGCATGAGCTCGATTCCGCCCGCAGGGAGCTGGAGCGCTCGATTCAGGACACTCCCAGTGCCAAGGCCTATTATTACCTGGATCTGGTGCGTGAAGCGCTGATCCGGCGCGATGGTGCGGACTCCGTACCGCCGCGTCTTCAAGTGGATCTGCCGGTCGGCGTTTTCTGGACGCGTGACGATCCCGTTACCTTGACCGGCCGCATTCAAGACCCCAATTTCGTGTCCCGGGTGTCGATCGGCGGGCAGGCGCTGTTCATGCCTGGCTCCCGGTCCGATTTTGCTTTTTCGCACGCGCTTGACCTGCCCCAGGGGCGGCATACCGTCGCCATCCAGACCGAAAACCTGGCCGGCCGAACAAGCCGCCGGCTGGTGGATATCGCCGTGGACCGGCAGGGGCCCTGGATCGTCATCGACACCATGGCCTCGTTGAACGGTCGGCTGGTTTTCGAAGGCGAGCTGTTCGATAAGGCGGGGACCGTGTCCCTGATCGTCAACGATCGGCCGATCAGTATCGAGTCCGGTCCGCGTGCCCGCTTCCGATTTGCACTCGACGCGAATGCCGCGGCAATAGATTGTACCGCGCAGGACCGGCTCGGGAATCGAACCCATACAAGAATCCCCAGAGCGCAATGGCAGGCGCTGCGGCCCAATCGCCCGTTGATGGCGGCCAGCCAGGATGGCCCGGTGCTGGCCGGTCTGCTGAGCGGCCGCGACAACGAGGGGCCCTCGATTCACCTGGAGCAGTGGGATGCCTCCCAGACCGTCTATATGGATAAAGTGGTGCTCAGCGGCACGGTGCGCGACACCGGCAAGATCGAGCGCCTGACCATCAACGAGGTTCCGGTGCTGCCGCAGGCGGGTCCCATGATCGTGTTTTCGCATTTTGTCTCCCTGGAGCCCGGGATCAACACCATTGTCATCGAGGCCGCGGACGCGGCCGCCAACAAATCAATCAAGACCATCGTCATTGAGCGCAAGGTGCCCGAGGCGATGTTGCTGGACCATCGCCTGTGTTTGAGCGTCTTTGCGTTTGAGTTGAAAGGAGACGTCGCGCCCGCCAGTCTCGCCTTCCAGGATGATTTCATCGATCAACTGGTCCGGCGACGACGCTTCCAGGTGGTCGAACGGCAGCGGCTCGACCTGATCCTGGAAGAACAGACATTGAGCCGTACCCAATTGCTGGATCGCTCCACGGCCCTGGAAATGGGACGTTTGGCCGCTGCCCAGGCGATCGTGACCGGCCGCATGGTCCAGACCCGTACCGGCATCGAAATCGTAGGCCGCGTCATTGATTGCGAGACGGCGGAAATTCTGGATACCGTCGACGCTTACAGCGAGGCGGTGGATCTGAGGGGCTTGCGGCACATGGCCGAGGCCCTGGCGCTGAACATTCACCGGGAGTTTCCCCTGGTGGACGGCATCGTGGTGGAGAAAAAAGGTCGGATGATCTTTACCGATTTGGGTTCGGACAAAATCCGGGCGCAGCGCCGCATGCTGGTCTATGACGATCGTCCGGTACGGCATCCCTCATCCGGGGCGCCGATGGGGGTGGATCATCGCATCCTGGCCAAGGCGAGGGTGGTTCAGTGCGACAAGGGGTTGTCCAAGGCCGAATTGCAGGCAGGGTTCGATCCCGCCGTCCGGGCGCACCATAAGGTGATTACGCAATGAAACTAACGGATAAGCAGTTGGTGGCGGGCTGCATCAAAGGTGACACCAGCACGCAGGAGTTGTTTGTGCGGCAGTTCTCCAATCTGGTGTATGCCGCTATTCTGGGTGTCGTCAGGGCCAAGACGGCGGTGCTGAGCCAGCACGACGTTGACGATCTTCACAGTTCTGTTTTTTTGAAGTTGTTCGAGCACCGCTGCCGCAAGCTGGGGCAATATCAGGGCAAAAACGGGTGCAGCCTGGCTTCCTGGGTACGGATGATTGCGGTTCGAACCGTGCTGGATCATCTGCGCCGGCGCAAGGATGCCTTGGCCCGGTCGGATCGGCTGGTCAGCATGGACGCCATTGTCGACCTGCAAAGTCAGGCGGCGTCGCCTTTTTCCCAGTTGGCGGAGGCCGAGCAGACCCAACTGCTGGAAATGGGGCTGCGCCGCTTGTCGGAACGGGACCAACTGATGATCCGCATGCATTGCCTGGAGGGATGCTCCCTCAAGCAGATGGCCGAGGTACTGAAGGTGTCGCCGGGCAATGTCCACTCGATCAAACACCGCGCCGTCCAACGGCTGAAGCAGGCGGTGGAACGGGAGATGAAAAATTAGACGCCGGGATGCAAGATTTCAACCTGTTTGCCGTCCATTGGTATGAGCTTTGGGTCACATGACCGAATCTTTTATTAATGCTTTATGCATGAAAGTGTGGGGTGGACAATGCGCGATCGATGTCCGAACGAAGAAACCTTGACCGATTTTCTGGAAGGACGGCTTTCCGGACGGCAGCGGGCAAGGATTGAATCCCATCTGACGGCCTGCACCGATTGCAGAGAACAGGTCGGTGTCTATCTCCAGCTCACTCATCCGGAATCGGCCGCCGAGCCGGTCGTCGCACCGGATGATCTGACCGATAAGGCGGTGCGGATCGTAGCAGGCCTGAAGGATAGACAGCGTTCCCAATCGCTGGTTCAAGGCGCCCGGCGGTGGGCCGCGCGGGGAATTGCCCTGCTGGAGCAGCTGGTGCCGACCGATGGACGGCAGCCCGTGCCGGTGCGTTCAGCCGAAACAACCCTGTCCGAACGGCGTATCAGCCGCAAAAAGCAGTTCGAGGATTTGAGGGTGACCATTGAAATTGAGCGCAGTGACGACGACCTGGCGCTGATCCGGGTTCTCAATGCCGGGAAGGCGGCGGACCCGCCGGTCCGGGTGGCGCTCATCGGGGGCGATCGCGAGATCGCCAGCATGACCCTGGCAACGGATCCATTGGTGTTCGATGACATCGCGTTTGGGGTCTATACGCTGGTTTTTGTGCGCAGCGGCGCCGCTATAGGCGAGTATCGTTTTGAAATCACCGCGGATGACGGGGATGCAACGCATTGACAGCGCAATAGGGATGCCATGACCTTGATGCCGAAACATCATGCATCGCAGGAAGTTCTGCATCTGGAGATCGCGCTGGAACAGAGCCGGCTTAGAATCAGCCTGGCCTCCCAGCGCGCCGGAGAAATGCAGACGGTGCGGCATGTCGAGGAATTGGCGGTCTCCATGGAGCGTATCGGCCGTCGCTGCCGCCGTATCGTAGAGACGCTGAACCGGGCCAATCGAAACGGAGCGCTTTCCCCGGACCTGATGCAGAAGCTTAAGGAGAACGGGCAGCACTTCCGCGATGAACTCTTCTCCATCGGCATTAAAAAGCGGTTGAACGACACCGGTGCCGACCAGCTGATCCTCATTCTCGACGAGCAACTGATGCATATTCCGTGGGAATTGCTTCATGACGGCAGCGCATTTCTATGCCGACGTTTTGCCATGGGCCGCGTGGTGCGCACCCGACAGGCAGTCACCGCTTCCCAAAGCCGGGTGTTGACACCGCCTTTGCAAATGCTCATCCTGGCGGATCCCGGCGGCAATTTGAAAGCCGCCTATACGGAAGGCGTGAGCCTTCGCGATGATATGGATACATTCCCGTCGTCCATGCAGGTGGCGTTTCGAAGCCACGCAGTGAGCGCGGACCTGCTCAAGGCCAAACTGCGTAATTATGATCTGATCCATTTTGCCGGCCATGCCGCCTACGATGACCGCCGACCTGAAAACAGCGGCTGGCGCCTGAGCAAAGGGAGCCTGAGCGCTGCCGATATTGCAAAAATGGCCGGAACCGGCAGCATGCCCGCACTGGTGTTTTCCAATGCCTGCCAATCCGCACGAACCGCTGTATGGGATGTGTCGCCCCAAATGCACCATCGCATTTTCGGATTGGCCAACGCCTTTCTTCTTTCCGGTGTCAGGCATTATATCGGCACTTTCTGGGAAATCCCCGACGAGACCAGCCGATGTTTTGCTTTGGCGTTTTACCGCTCTCTTCTCAAGGCCATGCCCATCGGCAAAGCGTTACAGGCCGCACGCCAGACGGTGATCGAAGCCTTCGGCGAAGAAAACATCATCTGGGCCAGCTATCTGCTATACGGCGATCCCACTGCGGTGTACGTGGAAGATGCCGTTCCCGATACGCGGGCCGGGACATTTTTCGACGCGGAGCAGGATAGGCCGGCCGTCGTTGCGGCGTCGGATATTCGTGCACCGGAAGACGTGATCCACTTTGCTTCCGATGCCCCGTTGACGTCACGCAAAAAGTTCTGGATTGGTGCAGCCGTGATCGCGTTGATAGTGGCATTGGCCGTCATCGTTCTGTCGCGATCGCCGGACGTTTCGCAACACGAACAGCTGGCCCTGGCGGCGTTCAAGGAGGGCAACTACAGCCGGGTCGAGCAAGCCTGTCTTCAATTGCAGGACAAGGCCCCCCGGCGAGGGCTCAGTTATCTCCTGCTGGGCAATGTGAATTTCTACAAAGGCGAGTTTGAGCGGGCCCGCTATCTGTATGAGCATGCTGTGCAGGCAGACCTGAGCAGCGAAAAGGAAAAGGCCGAAGCCCTGATCGGTCTGGGACGCATCGCATCCGAAAGCGGAGAGCCGGACCGGGCGCTGCACTTCTATCAAAAAGCCGGAGATTTGTCTCCGTCCAGCGAACGTACCTATCTGGCTCAGGCCCTGCTCCTGGAGCAGCAGGGGGATTTTGAGCAGGCGGCCGCACTGCTGCGTAAGGCACAGGCGACTTCACGAACAGACAACCTCCCCCTGGGAGGCCTGGCCGCGCGCCTGGAAGCCAAGGCGGATCATGAGGCCGAGCGGCAGCACCGGGACCGCGTGGATCAACTGGTGGAGACCTTGACCCGGCAACTCGCGGCTGCGCCCGAATCGGTGTCGGCGCCCCGATGGTCGTCCCGCCCGTTGACTCTCTGGTTGATGGATCTGGAGCAGACCGGCTACACGCTCCAGGAGGGCAGCGCGGTGCTCTTGACCAGCGCCGTGACCGACCGGTTGCTGCAGCAGCAGTCGTTTCAGATCGTGGAGCGAGCGCTGCTGGACAAAATGATGGAAGAGCTGCAGTTGGGAAGCTCCAAGCTGGCCGATCCGAAAGCCATGCTGCAACTGGGGCGGCTGGTCTCCGCCCGTCTTCTGGTCTACGGAAAAATGGTCCACAGCGCCCCCTACGCCCGCGTGACGCTGCGCTGTATCGACACCGAGACCGGCCAGATCGTCGCCGTGGTTACCGCCGATTTCGACGCTCAGGCCTCTGTCGAAGAGATGGCGACCCGCATCGCCGACGAACTGGCGCTCAAAATAAAAAAACAATACCCCTTGAGAGCCGAAGTCATCAAGACCGGACAGAACACGGTGGTGCTCGATGTCGGACACCGTCAAGGCGCCGCCATCGGAATGGAACTGAAAAGCAGTAATAATGGCCTGAGAGCGAAAATCATTACCGTCGCTCCGGACCAGTCCACGGCCCGCATTCAAGGATCATCAGAAACGGCTGCCGTCGGCATACGCCTCCAGGCCGTTCCCTGATTTCGTTAAATGGCTAATATGTCATAATATTTTATTTCGGGGTCTTTTTGTAAATACGAAATCAAACCGTTCATGACGCCATTTTCAGAAATAAATTCTATATACTTCCCATGATGTTCTTTTGATATCCAATCCTCTGCAATAATCATTTCATTTGTCGTGTCATCAAAATATAATTTTACACTACTACATCCTTCAAAAGCTCGTACATTTGGCACATTTTCATGCAAAAACTCGACGAATTCTTTCTTTGTTTCAGGTTTAACCATCAGATCTAAAATAACCTTTACACCAATTGTTTGTTTCATTCTTTATCCCCTTTCTATGCTGATTTTTCAGGATCCGGCTTCGTTATCTTCTGCCAAGCAACGTTGTGTGGGGCTTTTCGCGAGATTATTGAGGATTGTAGGTATATAAAAAAATATATCTACCCAAAAAAAGTTAAAAATAGCGCTTTTATGTCAGATGGTTGTTTTCGAGAGTTGTTTTGGGGTCATGTTGTATTTTTTCTTAAAGGCTTTGATAAAATGTGAGATATTTTCATATCCAACTTCAGATGAAATTTCGCTTACCGATTTATCACCCCTCTTTAATAGGTTATGAGCATATTCTAGTTTTAAACCTAAAAGATATTGTTTTGGTGTAATGGAATAAAATCTTTTGAAATCCCTATGAAATGTTGACAAACTCCTGCCGGACAAAACAGCATAATCATTTAAAGAAAGATTACTTAAAAAATATTTTTTCATTAGCGATATTATATTCCTTTTCTTTTTGTCTATGTTCCTGGACAACAAAGAATTCGAAAGTCTGTTTTCGGTGTCGGTAGCGTCTATAATACATAATAACTCTAAAAGCTTAAGTTCTAAAAAATGCTTTGAGTTAAATTGATGCTTGCTGACCTGCTTCAAAGCATTCATGTATTTAAACACGGAGCTATTGACATCCATTTTATAAAAGCTGACTTTTTTAGGAACGATATTTTTTTTTAATTGTTTTATGGATAAGAATTTCTCTATAATTTCATCATTAAAAAAGAATAAAAATGCTTCTAAAGATTTATCGATTTTTATAAAATCGGACACAAGGTACATGTCCTTGGGCAAAAATAGCAATTCATTTTCTTTAATAATGACTTCTTTAAAATCATAAGACGTTATTGTCTCCACTCCGCCGCAATTAAAAACAATACAGTGCGTTTGCGTATAAAATTCCACGTTGTTTAGATTATAATCTAAAGACTTGTATAAAATTGTAGCATTATTATCATATTTAAAAAGCTGCTCAACTTTTTCATATGCATGTAATCCTTTTGGAATAATCAGTGTGCTTTGTTTTGATTCTTTGTTCTTCATATTCAATGCAGCTAAGTGTGTTATGGTTGTTAGATTTGCTATTGGATTATAAACTATTACATTTATTCAGCAGAAAGATCCGGCGGCAACCTTACTTTTCTACTGTGCCATTTTTACTGACAATAGGAGACAGGGGCATGCTTATTACGCCCTCAGTACCCTGGACTATTGCTATATGTCAATCTTAATTACTCTTTAAATATGGACAACACCAATAAGGGGACGCACCAATAAGGGGACGTCCTTAAGTAATACAGTAACTTGACTTAGCAGGATGGTTTTGATAAACAGCCATCCATGCCACGCTTAGCCAGAATCGATACGCCCGGTCTGCTGCAGCATGTGATTATCCGTGGAATCGAGCGGCGCAAGATATTTCGGAACAATAACGATTATTCGGATTTTATCGAGCGTCTCGGGATTCTCATCCCGGAGACCCAGACGCAGTGTTATGCCTGGGCGCTGATGGGTAATCATGCCCACTTTCTGCTTCGCTCCGGTTCGTCCGGCATCGCTGGTTTGATGCGCCGTTTGCTTACCGGTTACGTGCTCGGTTTTAACAAACGTCATCGAAGACATGGGCAGTTGTTCCAAAACCGATATAAATCCATTATCTGTCAGGAAGACGCCTATTTTAAAGAGCTGGTGCGCTATATCCATTTGAATCCCGTCAGGGCCAAGATGGTTCCGGACCTTGCGGCACTCAAACGCTACGCCTATTGCGGACATGGGACGCTTTTGGGACATAAATCATGTGAATGGCAAAATGTTTCTTATGTCCTGGGGTACTTTGGCAGCAAATATGTCCAGGCCCGACGACGCTATCAGGAGTATATGACCTCCGGCATGGCCCAGGGCCGGCGGCCCGAGCTGGTCGGCGGAGGAATGGTCCGAAGCGCCGGTGGGTGGGCGGCGGTTAAAAAACTGCGATTGCACGGCATGGATCGCATCAAGGGGGATCAACGCATCCTTGGTGAATCGGACTTTGTCCAGACGCTGTTGAAAAAGGCTGATGAGAGATTGGAGCGTGCTGCAGAGCTTGGAAATCGCAAAATCGACTTGCAGGCGCTTGCCCAAAACGCCGCTGCAATTTTTGAGATTGCGCCCAGGGAGATTTTTCTTAAGAGCCGGATAAAACGCCGTGCCGATGCAAGGGCGCTTTATTGTTATTGGGCTGTCAGGGAACTTGGATACTCTTTGGCGGAATTGTCGAACCAGCTGAAGATATCGCCCTCGGGAGTCGGGTACGCCGTGCGCAAGGGAGAACAATTGGCTGAAAAGGGTGGATATGAACTGCCAAGATAGTTACTGGGTTACTTAAGGACGTCCCTTAATTACTTACTGGGTTACTTAAGGACGTCCCTTAATTACTTAATTAAAATCAGCATTCGTTAACGTTGGATGTCAAAGCAGTCGGAAATTTACCATTACCTGCAAGAAAATTCCCCTCAATACGTCCATTTTAATGAAAACAATGACGAGCGGGCGGCCTTTAGGCAACGCAGGCACATAACCCGCGCAGGATGAATTGCCAAGCGAACAGGTGATTGATGATGACTACCAGCACAATTTTCAAGGTCGTTTTGTTTGTCTGCATTGTGTTGCTGGTCGGGCTGATTGTCAGAATTGAAATGGCGGCCGGTAGCGGCTTGCCCGGTCGAACCATGCCCGGTATGACGATCGACGTTAGCAACAATCGGTAGAGAAACTGCCATATGCAGTATCGATACGCTGTCCGGTCCATCTATCAGTCGATAATAGAGGAGATCGATGGTGATCAGAACGCATTACCAGGTCATATTAAATGAACTGAGGGACCGTTTCGTTAAGGCGTCCGACAACCCTGACGCGCTGCAGCAGGAGGTCGCCGAACAGGCACGGCAGCGGTTTATTTCCTTTCTGGAGGCCGACCAGACCCTCTCCCTGGAGGAGGTCATCGGCCGATTGGAGCGAAAATGGCGGGCGGACGGTCTCCTGGTCCGACCGCAAGAGCGCTCCTGACCGTCTGTCAGGTGCCTTTTCCCCTGTCGATTATCCCTATCAGGACCTGTTTCGTAAGTTGGTTCTGGACTCCCGCGCATGGTTTCTTTATAATTCCGAAAAGACCATCCGGTTCGATCGAAAGGTATGCCATGCAGGAAAAGACCAAATTGATCGGCATTTTTTACATTATCTTCGGCGCCATGGGGCTGCTTGGACTGCCCATGATCTACGTTCAGAAAAAGCTCATGGGGGCCCTGTTCGCCAATCTGGGCAGTTATGGCGGCGACGTCCAGTACTGGATCGCTTTTGCCGAGGAACTGGTCCGCCTCCTCGTGCCGGTCCTGATACTGTTGATTGTCGTGCACGTGCTGGTCAATGTGCTGGTGGGGATTTGCTTCATCAAATACAAGGCCTATTGGTCCTGTGTGGTGGCCTCGGTGGCGACCTGTCTGTTCTTTCCCCTGGGCACCGTCCTGGGCGTCTTTGCCTTGATGGCGCTGATCGAAGAGGAAACGAAAAAAAAGTTCGGCGTTCCCCCCAGCCCAACCCGAAGAAAGTTCTCTCCGCCATAAGTCATTTTAGACCAAATAAGTCGGCACGTATGGCCGTTTCTTTCCGGTGTTCGGATGTCTTCACCAGATGATCGTTTATCATCTCCATGGCACGCATGAACGCTTCCCGTTTGTCCCGGGCATAGGGGTTGTAGGTGTGCATATCTTCAAACAACTGCATGGTATCGTTGTTGGTCACCTCGAGGATGTGCAGCAGGCGTTTGTATCCTTCGGTGTCGATGTTCATCGGCAGGGCGCCGAATTCGGCCAGACTGCGTCCGATAAAATGGGTCAGCGCCAGGCTGACGGCGATTTTTTGGTCGTGGTCGTCGGGCGTGGTCTCGATGACGGTCAGGTGCTTTTTCCGGAGCCACTGCTTGATGTCATGGTAGCGCTGCGGCCGGATGCGTTCAGGGCACATCACGATTTTATGCCCTGCCAGGGAAACGGCCGCGCTGTCCGGGCCGAACATGGGATGGGTGGCCAGAATCTGCACCGATTCGGGAAGCCGTTCTTTCATCCATTGGACGGGATAGACCTTTACCGAACAGACATCCACGACAAGGGCATCCTTTTTCACCAAAGGGGCGATGTGCTTCAGGGTGGTTAGCATGGCCGAAATAGGAACGCAGAGGATGACGATGTCTTGCGCGCAAGCCTGTTCCAGTGAAACCAGCCGACCCCCGGCCCGGGCGATATCCTCGCTTTTGTCCTGGTTGCGGGTGAACACAACCACCGGACAGTCCGGGGCCAGGCTCTCAACCGTCAGCCGGCCGAACCGTCCATATCCAATCAATCCGATCATAGAGCGTTTTTTATCCTTTCAAATCCGGCGCGAAGATCCGCTTCGCCGGCGCCGAATGAGATGCGAAGGTGCCCCGGCTGATGAAACGCCTCTCCGGGAACAACGGCCACACCGGCCTCCTTGAGCAGGCGCATGACCAGATCTTCGCTGGTTTCGTTATGTCGCAGGTATGGTTCGACGTTGGGAAACAGGTAAAAGGCGCCCTGCGGCTTGACACATTCAAACAGATCCCGCGCCAGTGAAAAAGTCAGATCGCGGCGCTGCTGCAGGATGGCGCAGCGCTGTCGGACAAGGCCTTGATCCATCTTCAGTGCGGCAAGGGCGCCATGCTGCGCAAAGGTGCACACATTGCCGCTGAGGTGGCTTTGAAGTTTCGACAGGCCGCTGACAACCGCCTCCGGTCCGGCCACATAGCCCAGACGATACCCGGTC
Source organism: Desulfobacteraceae bacterium (assembly GCA_050291625.1). Taxonomy (GTDB): domain Bacteria; phylum Desulfobacterota; class Desulfobacteria; order Desulfobacterales; family Desulfosarcinaceae; genus JARRKU01. The sequence continues at coordinate 28,715 of JBNKKC010000081.1, read as the reverse complement.
ATGGCATAGGTTTTCGAAAAGCTGCGCACGGTGATCAGTCGTTGCCTGTCGCTGCACAAGTCGAACAGCCGCTTTGCGCACCGGTCGTCAAACACGAATGCCTGGTAGGCTTCGTCTGCAATCAGGTAGAGGTCATACCGCCGGGCGATGCGGGCCGCCTCCGCCAGTGCTTCGGCTGAATAGACGGCTCCGGACGGATTGTTGGGGGTGTTGATCAGCAGGATTCGCGTGCGGTCGGTTACCGCCCTCTCAATGGCTTGAGTATCGAGCTGATGGTCCACCGTATCCACCAGCACCGGATGACCGCCGGCCAATTTGATCTGTTCGGTGAAACTGACCCAGCAAGGCCGGGAGAGGATGACCTCGTCGCCGGGATTGCACAGGACCTGAAACAGAGAATACAAGGCTTGCTTGGCGCCGTTTGTAATAAGGATGTTCTCGGGTCCGTAGCCATCGAAGTCCGCAGCCAGATCGCTGCGCAGCGCTTCCAGTCCGGCCACCGGTCCATAGCGGGTGGCCTGCGCGGTCAGGGCCCGGCGGGTTGCATCGATCACCGGCGCCGGGGTTTCGAAATCGGGTTCGCCCACCGCCAGGCTGACGATATCGTTGCCCTGGCGGCGCAATTGCCGGGCCAGGCCGAAGATGCGCGAGGTTTTGGACTCGTCGACCGCCTGCAGCCGGTCCGCCATCGGCAAGTGCCCGGCCTTCATGGCGTAAGATCCTTGAAGCTTCGGGCGGCTTGACGCATGCAGCTGTCGAGCAGCACCAGGGCGGCCATCGATTCGACGATCGGAATCGCTCGCGGCACCACGCAGGGATCATGACGTCCCTTGGCGGCCAGCACGATATCGCGACCGTCAAAATCGACCGTTTTCTGATCCTGTCCGATGGTGGAAACGGGTTTGAAGGCCACGCGGAAGTAGATGGGTTCGCCGTTGGAGATGCCGCCCTGGATGCCCCCGCTGTAATTGGTCCGGGTCCCGAGGCGGTCTCCTTTTTGAATGAAAGGATCGTTGTGCTGCGATCCGCGCATGCGGCTGCCGCTAAAACCGGAACCGATTTCATACCCCTTGGTGGCCGGTATGGAGAGCATGGCGCGGGCCAGTTGGGCTTCCAGTTTGTCGAAGACCGGTTCACCCAGACCGGCTGGAACATGGCGACAGACGCAAGTGATGACCCCGCCGACGGAGTCCTTGTCCGCCTTGGCCGCCTTGACGGCATCGATCATCCGTTGAGCGGCCGATGCATCGGGGCAGCGGATGATGGTCTGATCCACCGCGCGCCTCGATATACGATCCATGTCGACTTGGCCTGCCTCTACATCGGCCACCGCACTGACCCAGGCGACGATGTCGACGCCAAATGCCTGATGCAGCACCTTTTCGGCAATCGCTCCCGCCGCCACGCGACCGATGGTTTCACGGGCGCTGGCCCGGCCGCCGCCGCTGGATGCGCGGATGCCGTATTTGAGCTGGTAAGTGAGATCGGCATGCGACGGCCGCGGAACCGGCTTCATCTCCTGATAGTCCCCGGGGCGCTGGTCCTTGTTGGGAACGAACAGGGCAATGGGCGTGCCCAGTGTCCTGCCTAGTTCGACTCCGGACAAGATGGTGACCTGATCCGCTTCCTGGCGGTCGGTGGTCAATTTGCTCTGACCCGGCCGCCGCCGGTCCAATTGGGGTTGAATGTCCGCTTCGCCGAGCTCGATTCCCGGCGGGCAGCCGTCGATGACGGCTCCGACACCTTTGCAGTGCGATTCACCGAAAGTGGTGACCCGAAAGGCGGTTCCGAATGTGCTGGACATAATGATTTCCTTATCTATTGGTACAGTTGATCGAACACATCCCAATAATCGGGAAACGATTTAACCACGCATCCCGGGTCGGCGATCCGGACCCCGGTGGTTTTTAATCCGGCGACGGCAAAGCTCATGGCGATGCGATGGTCGTCGTAAGTGTCGATATCGGCGCCACGGGGAGCGCCGCCCACAATCCGCAAGGCGTTGTCGCCGGCATGCGCATCGATTCCCATTTTTTGCAGCTCGGAGGTGACGGCCGCCAGGCGGTCACACTCCTTGGCTCGCAGGTGGGCGACGTTTTGAATAATCGTGGTACCGCGGGCGAACGCGGCCGTCACGGCCAGGGTGGGCACCACATCGGGCATGTTGCCCATGTCCACTTCGACGGCCCTCAGGTCGCCGCCGGTAACGGCGATTCCGTCGCTGTCCTCGTCAACCTTGCAGCCCATCTGTGCAAACACATCCGCCAGGCCGATGTCGCCTTGCCGCGAGGCACGCGTGATACCGTGAACCTTGATGCGGGTGCCGGTGATCGCGGCGGCCGCCCAGAAATATCCCGCCTGCGATCCGTCCGGTTCGACCCGGTGCTTTCCGGACTGGTAGGCCTGTCCGCCGGGCACGTCGAAGCGGGTATGATCGCTCTGTTGGAGCCGGACACCGAAGGCGTTCATGATATCGACGGTCATGTCGATGTAGGGTTTTGACACGGGACCTTTGACGACATCGATGGTCAGCCCCTGCTCGAGGCACGGCGCGATCAGCAGCAGGGCGGACAGATACTGGCTGCTCACGCTGCAGTCGATGGTTGTCCGTCCTCCATTGCTGCGCCCTCCGGTGATGACAACCGGCGGGCAGCCGTTGTTGTTCCGGGAGCGGGCCGGAACGCCGATTTGGTTGAGGCTGTCCAGCAGGGGCTGCATGGGCCGCTCGCACATGCGACGGCTGCCGGTCAGGGTGTAGTCGCCGCTGCCCAGTGCCGCGAGACCGCCGAACAAGCGCATGGAGGTTCCGGAATTTCGAAAGTCGATGGGGCTTTGGCAGGCGTCAAAGCGGCCTCCCATTCCGTTGATGTCGATGTATTGGACATTATCCTGCGCCTGGATGCCCATCTGCCGCAGGGCGGCCAGCGACAGCAGGGTGTCCTCGCTGCGCAGCGGATCGATCACCCGGCTGGGGCCGTTGGAGAGTGCCGCGGCAATCAGGGTGCGATGGGTGTAGCTTTTCGATCCGGGCACCCTGATGGTGCTCTCGGGGCGAAGGGGTCTGGTTTCGATGGTCCGCATGGGTGTCCTTTCCAACGTCATTGCTATTACCGCGGTGCAGGCGCCAAATCAATAATCTATTATTATAGGCTTTAAGATAATTCATTTGGCAAGGCTAGAGGGAGGAAGCTGTATTGCTAATACCGCGACGACCGATAACGCCGTCCAAATGAATTATCTTAAAGCCTATAGGCTAAACGCAAAGCGGGCCGCAAGGGGTGGTCTCTCCTGCAGCCCGCTGATATCGAAGCTGCAGGATGTCGCTTTGCCTGCAGCTTGTTCTGTTGAATCGGTCTATTCCGAACGGACTCCAGGCGGTGCGCACCCGTAATAGGTGCAATAGCTTGCTTTACCGCCGGTGGCTCGGAATGTCATGATTTCTCCAAGTAATTTAGTGAGTTTCGAGGTGTAGAATTAGCTGGTGGGGGTGGGAATGTCAATAAAATAATAGCGAATTGGAATCCATTTTGAGAAATCAACACGTCGGGAAGGCAGTCGGGAAGAAGCATTAAAAAAGGCCGGCCCGGCGATACAGGGCCGGGCCGGCCTGGGTAGCTGATACTTGCCTGCACAATGCAAGCCGCTATCTATTAAAGGTCGTAATACAGGAAGAACTCGTGCGGATGCGGACGCAATTTGACCGGGTTGACTTCGTTTTCGGTCTTATACTCGATCCACATGTCGATGGCGTCCTTGGTGAATACGTCTCCCTTGAGCAGGAAGGCGTTGTCTTCTTCCAGGGCCGCCAGGGCTTCGTTCAGAGATCCAGGTGCGGAAGGGATCTGGGCCAGTTCTTCCGGGGGCAGGCCGTAGATGTCTTTGTCCAGGGGGTCGCCCGGATCGATTTTGTTCTCGATGCCGTCGATGGCGGCCATCAGCATGGCCGAGAAGGCCAGATAGCCGTTGCAGGAGGGATCGGGCGTGCGGAACTCGATGCGCTTGGCCTTGGGCGATGCGGAATACATCGGAATACGGACGGCGGCGCTGCGGTTACGGCTGGAGTAGGCCAGGTTCACCGGGGCTTCGAAACCCGGCACCAGACGCTTGTAGGAGTTGGTGGTCGGGTTGGAGAAGGCGCAGACCGCCTTTGTGTGCTTCAGGATGCCGCCGATGGCGTAAAGGGCTTCCTGGGAGACACCGGCGTATTTGTCGCCGGCAAACAGGGGCTGGCCGTCTTTCCAGATACTGATGTGCGTATGCATGCCGGTACCGTTGTCTTCGAATATCGGTTTGGGCATGAAGGTCACGGTGTGCCCGGCTTTATTGGCGACATTCTTGAGAACGTACTTGAACCACATCAACTGGTCGGCCATCTGCAGCAGCGGCTTGAAGCGCATGTCGATTTCAGCCTGGCCGGCGGTGGCCACTTCGTGATGCTGGGCTTCGATATCGATGCCCAGGGCTTCCAGGGTCAGAACCATCTCGGTACGCAGGTCCTGAAACTTGTCTGTGGGCGGTACCGGAAAGTAACCTTCCTTGTGGCGCGGTTTGTAGCCCAGGTTGGGGCACTCTTCGCGGCCGGTATTCCAGATGCCTTCCACGGAATCGATCTCGTAAAAGGCCCGATTGCGGCCCGATTCGAAACGGATGTTGTCGAAGATAAAAAATTCGGCTTCCGGACCGATGTAGGCCGTGTCGCCGATGCCGGTGCTTTTCAGATAGTTTTCGGCCTTCTGGGCGATGAAGCGCGGGTCACGGGTGTAGGACTCGCGTGTGATCGGATCCACGATGTTGCAGATCAGGGTCAGGGTGGGCTCCTTATAGAACGGATCCATTTTGGCTGTGGCGGCATCCGGGATCACCAGCATGTCGCTGGCGTTGATGGGCTGCCAGCCTCGGATACTTGAGCCGTCGAAGCCGAAACCGTCTTCGAAGGAGGATTCGTCCACTTCGCTGACAGGTACTGAAAAGTGCTGCCACAGCCCCGGAAAGTCCATAAAACGCAGATCGACCATTTTTACGCCGTTCTCTTTTACCATGTTCAATACTTCTTGAGGTGTCATAATTGCTCCTTTCTGGAAGATAAAAACAGAAACCTAAATTGCATCTTCTCCGGTTTCACCCGTTCTGACGCGAATTGCTTCTTCAATGGTGGTGACAAATATTTTGCCGTCGCCCACTTTGCCTGTGGTTGCAGATGATTTGATGGTTTCGGTAACCTTGTCGACCCAGTCATCCTGGACAACGATTTCGATTTTGATCTTCGGGATAAAATCCACCACGTATTCGGCTCCCCGGTAGATCTCCTTGTGCCCTTTTTGGCGACCGTAGCCTTTGACCTCCGAAATGGTCATACCTTGAATGCCGATTTCGTTTAAGGCTTCCTTGACGTCGTCCAACTTGAACGGTTTGATAATAGCCTCAATTTTCTTCATTTATGCTTCCTCCTGTTTCTTCTGATTTCGCTGCGTGATAAATCAGGTCTGGATCTCAAAACCACGTTCGCCGTGAAAGGCGCTGTCGAGTCCCTCGATTTCGCTGTCGTGTTCGATTCGGATCTTTCCGGTCAACAGCCGTGTGATGCCGATGACAATCAAGGTGGCGACCGCCGAATAGGCTGCCGTACCGATAATCGATACAAATTGAATCCATAGCTGGCCCGGATTTCCGTAGAACAGTCCCTTGCCGGCTTCATTGATGGCCGGGCTGGCGAAAAGTCCTGTGGCCAGGGCGCCCCAGATGCCGCAGATGCCGTGAACGCCGAATGCGTCCAGCGAATCGTCATAGCCGATCCGGTGTTTAAGTTTGGCCACGAATAAGAATCCCAGGATGCCGGCCACCAGCCCGATAATCAGTGATGCGCCCAGGTTAACGAATCCGGCGGCCGGTGTGATACCCACCAGACCGGCCACGGCCCCCGAGGCAATACCGAGCAGAGTGGGCTTGTTGTCGCTGGCCCATTCGAAAAACATCCATGTCATGGCGCCCGCAGCAGCTGACGTGTTGGTTACCAGAAAGGCCGATCCGGCAAGACCGTCTGCGGCCAGTTCACTGCCGGCATTGAAACCGAACCACCCGAACCACAGCAGGGCGGCCCCCAGAGCCGTAAGCGTGACACTGGAGGGAAACATGGCCTCCTTGCCGTAGCCGATGCGTTTGCCCAGCACCAGGCACAGCACCAGGCCGGCGATTCCGGCATTGATATGAACCACGGTGCCGCCGGCAAAATCCAGCGCACCCATAGCGCCCATCCATCCGCCTCCCCAGGCCCAATGCGCCACCGGGCTGTAGACCAGGGTGACCCACAGGACCGTAAACACGATCCAGGAGGAAAACTTCATGCGGTCCACCACCGACCCGAGCACAAGGGCCACGGTGATGCAGGCGAAGGTCATTTGAAACAGCGCAAAGACGCTGGTCGGAATCGTGAGCCCATCCGGAATGCTGTCAACGCCGATACCGGCAAATAAAAAGTGGTCCAGGCTCCCCACAAATCCCATGACGTCCGGTCCGAATGATAGACTGTAGCCCCATGCCACCCAGACAATACTGGCCAGGCAATATGCGGCGAACGTCATGGCATAGGTGTTGAGCAGGTTCTTATACCTCGACATGCCCCCATAAAACAAGGCCAAACCTGCCGGAGTCATCATCATGACCAGTGCGGTGGCCACGATAATCCAGGCAGTATCCCCGGTGTTCAACTGATCAGCCGCAAATGCAGAACTCAACGGAAACAACACAAAAGTCAATGCTAATATCAGGTACTTCATCTCACTCTCCTCTTTTTATATAAATCCCCAACGCAGTGGCCCTTCGCCTGTGCCTGCGCACAAAGGGAGTCTCTTATAATCTTGGAGTCTGTCAGTTCAATACGGCTTCAACTGTTTCCTGGATACGGCGTTCCTGTTCCGGATCATCCACCTTCTCGCCGTCGAAGCTGCGGACATAAAAGACATCCACCACCTGGTCGACCCGGGTGGCGATCTTGGCCACCCAGATGTCGAGATGGCACCGAAACAGGGCATCGGTTATCTTGAACAGCAGACCGGGAAAGTCCCAGGCGGTAACCTCGATAATCGTAAAGAAGCTGGAGCTGTCATTGTCCACCATCACATGCTGAGGGCGGCTTTTGGTTCTCGGTCGAATGGATTGATGACGCTCCCGCTTGCTTTTCAGCTTCCGGCCCAAATCCAACGAGTCTTCCAGCGCCGCCTCGAGATGGCCGGCCGCTTTGTCCCAGCGCTCCTGCTCGAACAATTTATCCGGTGGTGCTTCGACTTCAAAGATGTCCAGGGCGATATTGTTGCGCCAGGTAAAGATGCGCACATCGAGGATGTTGATATTGTTCAGGGTCAGCACACCGGCTATTTTGCTCAGCAGGCCCGGCCGGTCTTTGGCGCAGATGGTAATGGTCCGCGTGTCGGGGGTTGCGGAAGGCTCGATATGCCAGACAAAAGGACGATCACCCATCTTCTGATACAGTTTGATGTGCGAAGGGATCTCCGCCGAGGAAGCATATAGCAGATAGCGCGGTGACATGAACGGTACCAGTTCGGCGACACTGTCGCGTTCCTCCTTCGTTCCCGCGGTGGTCATGATCCGCTGCTTTTTTTGTTCGATGGTGCGGGTGGCCTGCCGGGAAACCAGTTCGCCTTTTTCCAGGACATTGAGAGTTTTAAGAAAAAGGCTGCGCAGCAGCGAGGCGGTCCATTCATTCCAGGCTTTGGGGCCGGTGGCCATCGCATCCGCCACACTGATCAGGTAGAGCATTTTCAGCCGCTCTACTTTGCCGACCCTCCGGGCGATGACGATAGCCGTCTCTTCATCGTTGATATCGCGTCGAGTGGCGTTTTCGAAAAGCAGCAGGTGTTCGCGAACCAGAAACACGGCCGTGTCCACATCTTTTTCGGGAAGCCCCTTTTCCGACAGGATTCGGGCGGCCATGGCCGCTCCGCGTTCGGCGTGCCCGCTGGTGGGCTCCGCCTTGCCGATGTCGTGCAGCAGGGCGGCCCACAGCAGAACCCTTTTGTTTCGGACATCCTGGTAAACCTGGCGGCTCAAAAGATCCTGCCTCGGAGTTTTACCGGTGCCGATATCTTTGAGCAAACGGACCGTCAACAGGAGATGACGGGCCGCCGGATAGAGATGATATTGATCGAACTGAATGCGATTGACGACGCCTTTGAAATCGGGAATGAAGTTGACCAGAAAGCCGGTGTTGAGCATGGCGTTGAGCACATTGAACTGGCCGGATGGTTTCGCCAGAACCTTTTCAAAATATTGCACGGCCGTTTTATCGTTTCGAAACGTGGAGCGGCGAATCAGATGGCCGAACTCTTTGACCAAGCGGCAGCCTTCGACGTTGATCGGGGCATTCTGCATGGCCGATTCGACGAAAATCTTGATCAGAAGCTCCGGATTGCCCAGGATGGCTTCCGGCGATGTGAAATTGAGCATGCCGCGATTGAATTTAAGCCCTTCGACCTGCGTCTCCTTCAGGGCCTTGTTCTTGCGCCGCATGCGCTTTTTCTGGTCCAGTTCATATATGAAGACATCGTAGCATTGCTTGATGAACTCCATGTGGCCGTGCAGGTCGCCCATGAGTTGTTCCACCGGCAAGTGACCATTGGTGCCCTTGATCTTTATTTGGTCTGCCAGCCGGGTCTGGTTTTCAAGATGGAGCTGATCGCATTTGCGGCCCATCATCAGATGCAGTTGATTGCGTACCCGCCAGATGAACTCGAGCGATTCGTTGAGTGATTGAAACTCGTCATGCGACAGATATCCGTAGTACTCCAGGTCCCGCGCCTGTTTGATGTTCGATTGGATTTTGGCGATCCACAGCATGGTGTGGTAGTCGCGCAGACCGCCGCGGCCCTCTTTCAGGTTGGGTTCAAGCAGGTAGCTGGAATCGCCGAAGCGGCCATGGCGGGCGCTGTTGGCTTCCTTGAGCCAGGTGACCAGCTTCGCCGGCTTGGTGTTGATCAGTTTGATGCGCAGACGCTCCATGAGTTTATGGTAGAGCGGGGAGATGCCGCAAATAAATCGGCCGTCTAAAATGGATGTCAGGACTTCATGGTCCTTGCGGGCCATTTGCAGACACTCCTTGATGGATCGCGTGGCGTGGCCGACGTCGAGGCCCATGTCCCACAAGGGGTAGACGATCTCGCGCACCAGGGCCTCTGCCTCCGGCGGCACTTTATTTTCAAACAGAAACAGCAGATCGATGTCTGAATGAACACATTGTTCGCCGCGGCCGTAACCCCCCAAAGCCACCAGGGTGTATGGATTGCGCATGATCCCCATCTGGGGTCCCACCGCGCTTTGGGCAAAACTGGCCAGAAAGTATTCATCGACCAGGGCGGCATGCGCCGATAGAAACGCGTGTGGTTTATAGGTGAAAACCTTCTTCAACAGGGCTTCACGCTGTTCTTTGAACAGGTGCCAGGCAGCGGGGCTCTCATATGTGCTGCTCTGCAATTGTGCCATGGGCATTCGTTCCTTTCATTCCAATCCGGCGGATCCTGTTGCCGGGTTGGTCATCTCGTCAATGAGCAATAGGTGTGCCAAGCAATATCATAGATGCTTAAAGCTATTAATTCAGACGGTTGAAGATAATGTCAAAAAACAAAGAAATGAAATAAAAAATACGTAATTGTAATAAAAATACCCTGAAAATAACATTTTTGTCAATCGACGTTCTTACGGTCTGGAAAAAGCGGATAGGAGGCTCGACAGCGCATCGGGCCATCGATGCGATCGGCGTCAGCATATTGGGAGTGTTCGCGGACTTAAATTCGGCCGGAGGGAGCGATGTGGGCTCCCTCCGGCCAGTGAAGGAGGCGGCGGCGCAGGCTGCCTTGTCGGGAGAGTTATCCTTCGCGAACCGGTATACCGGCGGTTGCCCTCATGGGTGATGCGATGCTGCTGGGCGAGGGCGAGGTTCCGTGGGTCGATAGGCCGAAATCCGGATAAGCGATGCCGGCATGTTCGGTGTGGTCGAGTCCTTCGATTTCCTCTTCGGGCGTTACACGCAATCCAACGGTCATGGAGATGATTTTAAACATCAGGAATGCCGCACCGAAGGTCCAGACAAAGCAGGCCCCGATACCCAGGAGCTGCACCAGGATGATTTTGGCGGTGGTGCCGCCGATATTAAAGATACCGGCGCCCAGGGTGCCCCACGCACCGCATACGCCGTGGACGGAGACGGCGCCGACCGGGTCGTCGATTTTAAGCTTTTCGAAGAACAGAACCGACATTACCACCAGGATACCGGCGACGGCACCGATGATGATGGCGCTCCCCGGCGTTACATTGGCGCAGCCGGCGGTGATGCCCACCAGGCCCGCCAGGGCGCCGTTGAGACTCATGCCGACTTCGGGCTTGCCGAACTTGATCCAGGATATCAGCATGGCAAGGGCTGCACCTGCGGCGGCAGCCAGGTTGGTGTTGACAAAGATCATGGCGATGGAGGTGTCCGCCGTGGTGGTGGAACCGGGGTTGAAGCCAAACCAGCCCAGCCAGAGGATGAATACGCCCAGGGCGGCCAACGGCATGTTATGGCCCATGATGGCGCGCGGTTTGCCGTCTTTGCCGTATTTTCCCAGCCGCGGCCCCAGAATGATGGCGCCGGCCAGCGCTGCCCAGCCGCCGACGGAGTGAACCACGGTGGACCCTGCAAAATCGATGAAACCCAGGCCTTCGAGCCAGCCGGAGCCTTTGAACAGGCTCCCCCAGGCCCAACTGCCGAAAATCGGATAGATGATGGCGCTGACGATGACGCTGTAGACGAGGTAGCCGACAAATTTGGTGCGTTCAGCCATGGCGCCGGAGACGATAGTGGCTGCCGTGGCGGCAAAGACGACCTGGAACATCCAGAAGGCGAGAACCCAGGGATCTCCATCCGGGGTGAAATCGTTCAGAAAGAATCCCGAAGTGCCGAACCAGCCGGATTTCGAGGCGCCGAACATGATGCCGAATCCGATGGCCCAAAAGGCCAGGCTGCCAAGGGAAAAGTCCATCAGGTTCTTCATTAAGATGTTGACCGCGTTTTTAGCGCGGGTGAAGCCGGTTTCCACCATGGCGAAGCCGGCCTGCATAAAGAAGACCAGGGCCGCCGCGACCAGGGTCCACAGGTAGTTGGCATGGGTTTGGACCAGTTCGATGGCCTCTTTGTTGGACATGGCGGTCGGTGCCGGATCATCGGCCCAGGCCCATGCAGTGGTCATCAGTACAATTGCGAGTGCATAGCAGATAAGTGTTATCTTTTTCATCGGCTTAGTTGCTCCTTTCGTTCTATCCGTTCTGGCGTTCAGAAAATAGGTAGAGTATGGTTAAATGGCGTCATTGCCGGATTCGCCGGTGCGGATGCGAACGGCCTGTTCCATGGGCATGACAAAAATTTTTCCATCACCGACACTGCTGGTGTTGGCGTTTTCGGCGATCGCCGCGATGACTTTGTCAGCCATTTCGGATTCCACGACGAGATCGATTTTTATCTTTGGGACAAAATCGACCTGGTATTCGGTGCCCCGATAGATCTCCTTGTGGCCGCGCTGACGACCGAAGCCCTTGACCTCGCTTATGGTCATGCCCGTGATGCCCAGCGTATTCAGTGCGTCTTTGACCTCATCCAGTCTGAAGGGCTTGATGATAGCTTCGATTTTTTTCATGTGTTTGCTCCTCGGCTCAATGGTGCTGGTTGATAATGATGTTCTGGTTGTCATTTGAGCAAGGGCCGTGCCAGGTCGTTTAATATGGGTTAAGCACATGGAATAATATCTAAATTTAAAATTACAGATTAATATGATTTTCAATAATATATTACAAATATGTATATATATGGCACTTAATATACAATTTCGTCATTTCTTCCATATAGGAATCCGATCTTCGACACGCCATGCTGCGAATGAGTGTCCATCCATTTATGGATGGGCACTCATTCAAACAGGGGTGGAAGGGATCAGCAAGGTCCCAGAAATTGGCGCCAGCACTGTTGGACCAGGGATCGCAGACCCAGGAAGCGATCATCCTCGATTTGTGCGGACTCTTCTTTGAGATTGAGGCGGTGGGCCGTGGCTCGCAGGATCAGATAGGCGCGGCGCAGTCCGAACGCCGTGTCCGCGTCGATCACATGGTGGGTCGAAAGCGCCTGGAGCAGGCGGACATTGTCGGTCCAGCGGGCCAAATCGGCCAGCTGATGGGCATGATTCAATATGAGGAACTGGACCAGAAATTCGATATCGACGATTCCGCCGCTTCCCTGCTTGATATCGAATCGTTCATGTGGAACCGGATTCTGGGCCCGACGCAATTTCTCGCGCATGTCGGCCACCTCTGCTTTCAGCCGGCCGGCATCCCGGGGCTGGGTCAGGACTTCGATCCGAATCTGCTCGAAACGCCGGCAAAGGGCATTGTCGCCGGCAATGGCCCGGGCGCGGATCAATGCCTGGTGTTCCCATGTCCAGGCGTCTTCTAGCTGATAGGTGCGAAATCCTTCAATGTGGCTGACCAGCATGCCGGAGTCGCCGCTGGGTCGCAATCGCATGTCGGCCTCATATAAAACACCGGCAGCGGTGGGTGTCGTCAGAAAGTGGAGCACGCGCTGGCCCAAACGAGCAAAAAACTGTGTGTTGTCGATGGGGTGCGGACCGCCTTGCGTTTGTCCGGGTTCCGCCGCGTGCAGGAAAACAAGGTCCAGATCTGACCGGTAGCCCAACTCCAATCCGCCTAATTTCCCATAGGCCACCACGGCGAATCCCTGGCTGCAGTCGCAGTCAGGAAGCCGGCAGGACGGTCTGCCGTGTTTGGCCTCCAAATGGTGCCATGACAGGTCGACCACGCCATTCAACACCGTTTCGGCAATATCGGACAGATGATCGCTGACCTTCATTAAGGGCAGAATGTTGGTGATGTCCGAGGCCGCAACACGCAATACATTGATCTGTTTGAAGATGCGGATGACCTCCAACTGGTGCTCCAGGTCATCCGCTTCGACACGGTCCAGCCGGGTGCGCAGTTCGAGTGCAAGTTCCTTTCGAAGCGGCGGCCGGTAGAGCGTTCTGGGATCCAGCAATTCATCCAGCAATACGGGATGTCTGCTCAGCAATGCGGCAATCCAGGGGCTTGCTTCCGACAGGCGAACCAGGTGAGTCAGGGCGGTCGGATATTCGCACAGCAACGATAGATAGGCGGTTCTGCGACAGATGGACTTGATCAAGTCGAACAGGCGGGACAATACCAATTGGGGGCGCCCGGCATTGCCGGCGGCTTGCAGCAAGTTCGGCATCAGCTTGGCCAACCGTTCCCTGCCGACAGGGCTCATGGGACGCAAGGCGTTTTCATTGCTCAAATCGCCGATCAGGTCCAGAGCCTTTTGGGGGTCGGTATATCCAAAAGAGGCCAACAGCTCCAGAGCGGTGGCTTGATCGACGACATTCTGCCAAATGGCGCGCAACCCCTCGATGGATTCCTTTGGGTGCGCGGGGCTGCCTTCATGCCGCTCCTGCTCGTCGGACAGCAGGGCATTGAAATGGCGGTGCACGGACCGCCGATGGGCCTCGAGGCGATCGGCGAATTCCGTCCAGCGGCTGTATCCCATGGCGTTTGCCAAGCGTCTGCGCTCCGGCTCTTTTTCAGGCAGATCGTGGGTTTGCCGGTCCTGATACGCCTGAAGCCGATTTTCGACCCGCCGCAGCATGTCATAAGCCCGGGTAAGGTCGGCACCCGTTTGCTGCGGAATATAATGGCGTGCCACCAGATGGTGCAATATCTGCCGAATGCCCCGCTGCTGGAGATCCGGCTCGACACCTCCCCGAATCAGCTGGAATATCTGGCCGAAAAATTCGATCTCCCGAATCCCCCCGGCGCCCAGCTTGATGTTGGTCTGCAGACCCTTGCTTTTTACCTCCATGGCGATTCGCTGCTTCATATCGCGCAGTGATTCAAAAGCGTTGTAGTCCAGATAGCGTCGATAAACAAAGGGGCGCAGCCGCGAGAGCAGCCGGCTGCCGGCCTCAGCATCACCGGCCACGATCCTGGCCTTGATCAGGGCGTAGCGTTCCCATTCCCGGCCGTGGGTCTGGTAATACGCCTCCATGCGGTCAAAGCTCAGGGCGAGAGGCCCGGCGTCGCCAAAGGGACGCAGACGCGCGTCCACTCGAAACACAAATCCCTCGGCGGTCTTGGCGCTGAGCAACTGCATCAGCTTGCGGCACAGACGCGTAAAGAACGCTTCATTGGACGTGCTTTTTCCGGCACCGATGGTTTGGCCGTCGCGGGGATAGGCGAATATCAGATCGATATCCGATGAAAAGTTCAATTCATGCGCCCCCAGCTTGCCCATTCCGAGAACGACGAGGCGTTGCGCGGCGCCATCGGCGTCGGTCGGCGTGCCCCATTGCCGAATCTGGTCCTGATATAGATTTTCAAGGGCTTGCCGAACGCATAGATCGGCCAATGCGGAAAGGTCCTTCAGTGTCGCATCCAGATCCGCGAGTCCGGCAAGATCCCGTATCGCAATGCGCACCATTTCACGATTTCGAAATAATCTCAGACGCTTACAATAAAGCTCCTCGGAGATGTCAACGGGCCTGCCGTGGGTTTCTGCGCCGGCCGTCTCATTCCCATTCTGATAAATATGCCGGTGATAACGAGCCTCCAGGTTTTCAGCCGTGTCGTTTCGCTCCAGATCTCCTGATGTGATGAGTTCGACGGCATCCGCGGGTCTGCGGATGCAATGGCTGGCCACAAAGTTGCTGAAAGCAAAGCCGATGCGCAGGACATCCTGCAGCGGAGGCTTTGTTGGGAGGTTGACGCCGTCCCGGTCGGCCGCCGCCAGAAAATCTTCCCATTGCGTCTGGGAGGCTTCCAGGATGACCGGTGAAAGATGGTTTAGGGTTGTCATATCGACGAGTCTAACAGATTTTAGGATTTGAACCAAGCATAGGCAATGATAGGCGTTTAGGTCCTTCCTTGATATGCATCCGCCGCCTTTGATGGATCGGGTTTCGTGGGCATCGACAATTTTGTAAGAAATGAACCCGATTCGATTCATTTTTGTAAGAACCCTTGCTGCAATTTCGCTTCTCAAATGCAGCAGAACCTGCTATGTAGGTAAGTTCCTTGAAATTGTGGACTGGCACACTAGTTGCTATATCCAACTATGCGCCCATTATCTGAAGACCTTTACCATTGCGAATTGTTCGGCGAATGTGCGGTCGGCACCTGTAAGGTGCGATCCAATGGTGGTCATGAAGGAGTATCATATCCCATGTGTCGTTTATTTGCCATAACCAGTGAGACGCCCATTTCGCCGATGGTGGCCATGGATGCCATGGATGCCATGCGTGAAGGACATGACGGGTCCGGGGTGGGGCTGTTCCTGCGCGACCTGTCCGGTCCTTTTGAAGAGATGAGAGATGCACCCATATTGTCCGGTATTTTCACCAAGTCCGGCATGCGAAGACTGGATGAAGAGATGATGGATGTGGGGTTCCGGACCAAGTATAAAACTTCCATCAAGATCCCGGATAATCCCCCTCCAGGGGTTCCGAGGCGGGATACATACCTGATTCGGGCTTACGAGTACCCGGATGAGTGGGAGGAGTGGACCCAGCAGCAGCGCTATGAGGGGCTTGTCAAAATACGGCTGAAGCTCAGGGCCATGGGCGAGGAGGAAGAGGATATGATCGTTTTCTCCTTCTGGCCCGATGTGATCATGATCAAGGAGATCGGCGATCCGCTGACGGTGGCCGAGTATCTGGGCCTGGATCGCAAAGAGCTCCATGCGCGCGTCATCATGGCCCAGGGGCGCCAGAATACCAATTACGCCATCAATCTGTATGCCTGTCATCCGTTTTTCATCCAGGGTTACTCCACGATGACCAATGGGGAGAACACGGCATTTGTTCCCATTCGTGAGTATCTCCAATCCAGGGGCGTATTGGGTTATACCGGGTACAACTCCGACTCCGAGGTGTTTACTCACATCCTGCACTTTACGTTGACACAGCTGGGGTTGGCCATGGAGGCCTACAAGCACGTCATCACCCCGCTGCAGGATGATGATCTGCTCAATCACCCCAATGCCGACTTTCTCAAACAACTCAAACAATCGTGCCGGCGGTTGATTATCGATGGTCCAAACTGTGTGATCGGCTGTCTGCCCGATCATTCGCTCTTTATGGTTCAGGACCGCAAAAAACTGAGACCGGGAGTCGTGGGCGGCAGATCCGGACGCTGGGCCTTTGCCTCCGAAATATGCGGTTTGGACGCCGCTATCCCGGATCGTGACAAGAGTCAGGATTTTCAACCCATGCATCTGGATACCGCCATTGTCGGTCCGAATCGCCAGGAGATAAGCATATGCTCCCAGACAGACCCGTTGCCCCTTCCACACTGAGCGTCAAGGATTTGCTGTGGCAAATCGACTGGCGCAAGGATAAATGCACTTTGTGCGGCCGCTGCACGTCCGTGTGCCCGGTCAATGCCATCGAACTGGGCGTATTTCGCAAACGCACGGTCCGGACCACTCTGGACCCGACCCAGCCGCCCTCCAATGTTTACGAGGTCTACCAGGGTATCCGCCAGAAAACGGATCCGGCATATGCCTGCGTGGGGTGCGCCATGTGCAATCTGGTTTGCCCCAACGACGCCATTCTTCCACTGCACGGCGATGAAGCCGATAAAGTGCGCTATCATGTCAATCGCGGCGGCAATCCTCGTCGTCGCGGCGGGCGCCGCAATGTGCGCAGCGGCATCCTGGACCAGATCAAATTCATCCGCATCTCGATGCTGACCGATCCGGCCCTGGACGCCGGGCGTCACGAGTTTGAATTGCGCACCCTGCTGGGCCGCGTGTTGCCGCCCGAAGAGAGTTTAAAGTTTTACAATGAAAATGGATGGATGCCTCCGGTCCGGGAGATTTATCCATTGATGATCGGCAGCATGTCGTTCGGTGCGTTGTCACCTAATATGTGGGAAGGGCTGCAGCTTGGCGTGGCCTACCTGAACGAGGATCTGGGCATGCCGGTGCGCATGTGCACCGGTGAAGGCGGATGTCCGCCGCGGCTGCTGCGCAGCCGGTTCCTGAAGTATACCATTCTGCAAATTGCCAGCGGGTATTTCGGCTGGGACGAAATTATTCACGCTCTTCCGGAGATGAAGGAGGATCCTTGTGCCATTGAGATCAAGTATGGCCAGGGGGCCAAACCCGGCGACGGCGGGCTGTTGATGTGGCACAAGGTCAACAAGCTGATTGCGGCCATTCGCGGCGTACCGACCGGTGTCAGCCTGCCCAGTCCGCCCACCCATCAGACCAAATACTCCATTGAAGAGGCCGTGGCCAAGATGATCCAGTCCATGTCCATGGCCTGGGGATTCCGGGTTCCCGTCTACCCCAAGATATCGGGTACATCCACGGCTCTGGCGGTGCTCAACAATCTGACCCGCAATCAATATGCGGCCGGTCTGGCCATCGACGGGGAGGACGGCGGCACCGGAGCGGCGTACAATGTTTCCATGAATCATATGGGGCATCCCATCGCCTCCAATATCCGGGATGCCTATTTGAACCTGGTCAAAATAGGCCGCCAAAACGAAGTGCCCCTTTTTGCCGGCGGCGGTATCGGCAAAAACGGCAACCTGGCCGCCAATGCGGCCGCGATGATCATGCTGGGCGCCAGCGGCATTCAGATCGGCAAATACATCATGCAGGCGGCGGCCGGATGCCTTGGTTCCGAAGGCGATCGGTGCAACATTTGCAACATCGGCCTGTGTCCGAAAGGGATCACCTCCCAGGATCCGAGGCTGTACCGCCGGCTGGATGTGGATCGGGTGGCCGAGCGGGTGGTCGATGTGTTTTTGAGCTTCGATACAGAGCTGAAAAAGATTGTGGCCCCGTTGGGTCGCTCGACCACGCTGCCGATCGGCATGTCCGATGCACTTGGCATCAACGATAAAGATGCGGCCGAGCGCTTGGCCATCAAATATGTGGTGTAGCGTTGAAGGTGAGCGGACGACAGAAGATGACGGAGTCAGAGATGAGCATCAATCGAGAATACTATACTATTTCCGGCAAAGTTGACGGACAGCGTATCGAATCGCGTTTGCTGGAGGAGCAGATACAGGAAGCGGTGGCCCAGGGCCACACCAGACTGCACATCAAGGCCTATGGCCAACACGGCATCGGCGGGCGGCTGTGGAAGGCCGGCGATCAGCCGGTCCATATCAGGATCAGCGGTCCGTTGGGTCAGCGGGCTGGTTCCATGGGCTTTTCAAACACCACCATCGAAGTCATGGGGTCGAGTTCCGATGATATTGGATGGTTGAATGCCGGCGCCCAGATCGTGGTGCACGGCAATGCCGCCAACGGGGCAGCCAATGCCATGGCTCAGGGAAAGATTTTTATCGCCGGCAATATCGGCGCCCGCGGCATGACCATGACCAAGCAGAATCCACGGTTCGAACCGCCGGAGCTGTGGGTCCTGGGATCGGCCGGAGACTACTTTGCGGAATTTATGGCCGGCGGGATCGCCGTGATCTGCGGGCACGAGCCGCAGAATCCGGACAATGTGCTGGGCTATCGGCCGCTGGTGGGCATGGTGGGCGGCAAGCTCTTTTTTCGGGGGACGCATAAGGGTTACAGCCGGACCGACGCCAGGATGGTGCCCATCAGTGATCTGGAATGGCAGTGGCTGAGTGAGAATTTGGCGCTCTATCTCGAAAAGATCGATCGCACCGAGTTACTGGATAAACTGACGCAGCGGGACGAGTGGCAATTGATCCGGGCGCGAACCCCCCAGGAGCGGGTTGCCAAAGAGAAACGGTCGATGGCCGATTTTCACACCCATGTATGGGACAGCACGCTGGGGCCGGGAGGCCTTGTCGGAGATTTGACCAATCTGGACCGGAGCGTGATCCCGCTGATTACCCGCGGCGAATTGCGCCGTTTCGTTCCGGTTTGGGAGAACTACAAATACATGGCCCCGTGTGAGGCCACATGTCCCACCGGCATACCCGTGCAGCAACGCTGGCGGCTGGTCCGCGACGGCCGGGTGGATGAGGCGGTGGACCTGGCTCTGGCCTATACGCCCTTTCCCGCCACGGTCTGCGGCTATCTTTGTCCCAATCCCTGCATGGGCGCCTGTACCAAAGGCGCGGCCTTGATGGCCCCGGTGGATGTCACCCAATTGGGCAAAGCCAGCATCGAGGCCGGTCTGCCCGAGATGCCGTCGTTGAACGGGAATAAAGTGGCCGTTATCGGCGGTGGTCCGGCCGGCATATCCGTTGCCTGGCAGCTGCGCCTGAAAGGGCACGAGGCTGTGGTTTACGACAATGCCCGGACGCTCGGTGGAAAAATAGCGGCCTCCATTCCCAAGAGCCGGATTCCCGATGAGATATTGACCAAAGAGCTGGAGCGTATCAGCAAGGTCATTCCGCATGTTCATCTTCAGCAATTGCTGAGTCGTAGCGAGACCGAACAACTGATCGAGGATTACGATTTTGTCGTGATCGCTGCAGGGGCGAAAAAACCGAGAACGCTGCCCGTACCGGGTAGTGAGCGAATGGTCACCGCCCTCGATTTTCTGCAGGCGTCTAAAGCGGGATCGGCCCGGGTGGGCGCCAAGGTCGTTATCATCGGTGCCGGAAACGTCGGCTGCGACGTGGCCACCGAGGCGGCGAGGCTGGGCGCCAAGGATATCACCCTGCTGGATGTGCAGCAGCCGGCGTCGTTTGGCAAAGAACGTGAGGAGGCGGATAAGGTCGGCGCCAAATTTCGATGGCCGGTGTTCACAAAGGCCGTCACAGACAAGGGCGTGCAACTCGACACCGGTGAGGTGATCGAGGCCGATTCGGTGTTTATCTCTATCGGCGATATCCCCGATCTGGAGTTTCTGACGGATGATATTGCCACGGACCGCGGGTTTGTAAAGGTCGATGAGAATTATCAGACATCCAATCCCAAAGTGTTTGCCATCGGGGATGTGGTTCGTCAGGGCCTGCTCACCGATGCCATCGGTGCGGGTCGGCGGGCGGCGGGTACCATCGACGCCATTGCCGCCGGCAAGCGGCCCGCCGCCGAACCCCGTACGATTATCGATATCGAGCGGGTCAGCTTGGAATATTACGATCCCCGTGTGGTTCAATACGACGATCTGGATCATTGCGGCAGTCAATGCGCCTCATGCGGGCAGTGCCGTGATTGCGGCATTTGCGTTGCCATGTGCCCGGAATCGGCAATCAAACGGGAAGAGGATACGGACGGCGGTTTTGAATATTCGGTGGACGCCGAACGCTGCATCGGCTGTGGATTTTGCGCCGGGGCCTGTCCCTGCGGAATTTGGAACCTGATCGAAAATACCCCGCTGGATTAGCATAGTGCATTTGTACAGGTTTATGCCGGAACACAAAACGAGAACACGGGAGCGCACCATTGACAATGGTGCGCTCTTTTTGTGTGGGAAGTGCAGAGACCATTAGCGACTCTAACTGAATGTCATTTCGATCCCGATAGCGATCCCGATCCCGATTTGCCGCGGCCTCGGTATCGGTGACGGGATCGGGATCGCTATCGGGATCGATTTCTTGTTCCTGAATACCGTTCAGTTGGAATTGCTGAGAGACCATAATATGAGTTGATTTAGATACCGGATGTAGGGTATTGGTCCAGGTTGAATTGCGACAGCGCTGCCCGATCGGAGACCTCGGTTCCGTTTTTCGGGCATGCTGATTTACATATCGTCCGGATTGATATTGATGACAATGAAAGCGTTATTGGCCTTAGAAGACGGTCGGACATTTGCGTGTCGCTCCTTTACAGGTTCCGGTGAGGTGGGCGGTGAGGTCGTGTTCAACACCAGCATGAGCGGCTACCAGGAAGTGCTGACCGATCCCTCATACAGCGGTCAGATGGTCACGATGACCTATCCCTTGATCGGCAACTACGGGGTGAATCTCGAGGACGTGGAGTCGCGTCGCGTTCAGGTGGCCGCATTTCTGATACGGGAGTACCAGCCTTTTCCCAGCAACTATCGCAGTTCGGGCTCCCTGGCCGATTATTTGCGCCAGTACGGTGTGCTGGGTGTGGACTCGTTGGACACGAGGGCCTTGACCCGGCATATTCGCAATGTCGGGGCGATGCGGGCGGTGCTTTCCACCCGCGATTTGGATGCACAGACACTGGTGCGCAAAGCCCAGGCCCTTCCCAGCATGGCCGGACTCGATTTGGCCCGCACGGTGACATTTGAGCAACCGTATCGCTGGCATGAAAACGGAACACCGGAGGTGATCGATCCCGATCAGACGCCTCTGAACGAGGGGATCTGGCGGTACCGGGGTGTTCAATTATCCGTTGTGGCGTTCGATTTTGGAATCAAGTTCAATATCCTCCGGTGCCTTGCATCCAGGGGTTTTGAAGTCATCGTCGTCCCGGCCTTCACCGATGCCAAAACCATACGGAACATGGCGCCTGACGGTATTTTTCTGTCCAATGGTCCGGGAGATCCGGAACCGGTGACCTATGGTATCGGAACCGTCCGTGAATTGCTCGGTTACCGGCCCATGTTCGGTATCTGTTTAGGGCATCAGATTCTGGGCCTGGCATTGGGCGGCAAAACATATAAATTGAAGTTTGGACACCGTGGCGCCAATCAGCCGGTTATGCACCTGGCCAGCGGCAAGGTGGAGATCACCTCCCAAAACCACGGATTCGCCGTGGATACGCAGAGCCTGGATGCCGGCAAGATTGAAGTCACCCATATCAACCTGAACGACGACACCCTGGAAGGATTTCGGCACAAAGAGCTGCCGGTGCTGGCCGTGCAGTATCATCCTGAGGCCTCCCCGGGGCCGCATGATGCGCGCTATTTGTTCGATGAGTTCAAACGGCTTATCGAAGAAGCTCAATAAATGTAATTATTCATGTAAGCGAATGCCAAAACGAACTGATATTCATAAAATTATGATCATCGGCGCCGGACCGATCATTATCGGGCAGGCCTGCGAATTCGACTATTCGGGTACCCAGGCGTGCAAGGCCCTGAAAGAAGAGGGCTATTTTGTCATTCTGGTCAATTCCAATCCGGCCACCATCATGACCGATCCGGAGATGGCCGACCGGACTTATGTCGAACCGGTGACGCCTCTGGCCGTTGCCAAGATCATCGAAAAGGAGCGTCCGGACGCCCTTTTGCCGACGTTGGGCGGGCAGACAGGCCTTAATACGGCAGTCGAAGTGGCTGAAATGGGCGTCCTGGACAAATATGGCGTTGAACTGATCGGAGCCTCGCTGGAAGCGATAAAAAAGGCTGAATCCAGGGATCAGTTTCGCGCCGCCATGGAAAAGATCGGGCTTAGATTGCCTGACAGCGGTTTTGCGACAACCATGGACGAAGCCCGGAGAGTTGCATCGGAGATTGGTTTCCCTCTGATCATCCGACCCAGTTTTACCCTTGGTGGAACTGGTGGCGGAGTTGCCTACAATCCGGAAGAACTGGAGGTCGTGGCCAAAGCCGGACTGGATGCCAGTCTGATCAGCCAGGTGA
Source organism: Desulfobacteraceae bacterium (assembly GCA_050291625.1). Lineage (GTDB taxonomy): Bacteria > Desulfobacterota > Desulfobacteria > Desulfobacterales > Desulfosarcinaceae > JARRKU01. The sequence goes on along the minus strand of JBNKKC010000081.1, from coordinate 6,162 downwards.
TGCTGGAACAGTCGGTCCTGGGGTGGAAAGAGTATGAACTGGAGGTCATGCGCGACCACAACGACAATGTGGTGATTATCTGCTCCATCGAAAATATGGATGCCATGGGTGTGCACACCGGAGACAGCATTACCGTGGCGCCCGCCCAAACGCTTTCGGATCGGGAATACCAGATCATGCGCAACGCCTCGCTGGATATCATGCGCGAGATCGGTGTGGATACCGGAGGCTCGAATGTGCAGTTTGCTGTGAAACCCGATACCGGTGAGATGATTGTCGTCGAAATGAATCCCCGGGTTTCCCGATCCAGTGCCCTGGCGTCAAAGGCCACCGGCTTCCCCATTGCCAAAATTGCCGCCAAACTGGCTGTCGGCTATACGCTGGACGAGATTCCCAACGACATCACCGGAGAGACACTGGCCTCGTTTGAGCCGACCCTCGACTATTGTGTGGTGAAAATACCGCGCTGGACGTTTGAAAAGTTTCCCGAGACTCCCGATTTGCTGACCACGGCCATGAAATCCGTTGGTGAGACCATGGCGATCGGCCGCACCTTTAAGGAGGCGCTGCAAAAGGGGCTGCGCGGTCTTGAAATCGGCCGCCATGGTTTGGGGGCCGACGGCAAAGGGCGTCAGGATGAGGATGAAAAGTTCCCCACAAATGATGAGATCGAGCAAAAACTGACGACGCCCAATTCCCAGCGCATCTTTTACCTGAGATATGCGCTTCAAGCCGGGATGGACATCGATGACATCTATCAGCTGACCGGCATCGATCCGTGGTTCCTGTTTCAGATCAAGCAAATCGTCGATCTCGAGGCCGGATTGCGCGAACAGGGCCGGGAGTGCCGTCCGCTTCCATCGGTCAGCGGGAGCGCGTCCTTGTTGAATATTTCCGATGAGGACCTGCAGCAGGCCAAATCATGGGGCTTCTCGGACATGCAGTTGGCGCACCTGCTGGGGGTTGATGCCGATACGGTGGCAGCGGATCGAAAGAGACGCGGCATCCGGCCGGTCTATAAATTGGTCGATACATGTGCCGCTGAATTCCGGGCATCGACACCCTACTACTATTCGACCTATGAACAGGAGTGCGAAGCACGGGTTTCCAAGCGTAAAAAGGTCATGATTCTGGGGGGCGGCCCCAACCGCATCGGGCAGGGTATCGAATTCGACTATTGCTGTGTTCATGCCTCCTTCGCTTTGGCCGAGGAGAAGGTCGAGAGCATCATGGTCAACTCCAATCCGGAGACGGTATCCACCGATTACGATACCTCGGACAAACTTTATTTCGAGCCGTTGACCAAAGAGGATGTGTTGCACATCGTTGAAAAGGAGCAGCCCGATGGTGTGATCGTTCAATTCGGCGGCCAAACCCCATTGAATCTGGCCACGCCTCTGGCGCAGGCGGGAGTACCCATATTGGGCACTCATCCGGACAGTATCGACCGCGCAGAGGATCGGGAGCAATTTCAGGCCATGTTGCGCAAGCTGGACCTGGTGCAGCCGGCCAATGGAATCGCCATGGGGATTGAAGAGGCGTGCAAGGTGGCGGTCGATATCGGGTATCCGGTGATTGTAAGGCCCTCTTTCGTGCTAGGCGGACGGGCCATGAAAATCGTCTACAACCGGAAGGAGCTTGAGAATTTCACACGGCTGGCGATTCTGGCATCGCCGGGTCATCCGGTGTTGATCGATAAGTTTCTGGAAAATGCAGTGGAGGTCGATGTCGATGCCATTTGCGATGGGCAGATGACGGTTATCGGCGGAATCATGGAGCATATCGAAGCCGCCGGGGTCCATTCGGGAGACTCGGCTTGTGTTCTGCCGCCTTACAGCATCGATGATGAACTGATAGCGGAGATTACCAGGGCCACCAAAGCCATGGCGGCCGAGTTGAACGTCATCGGTTTGATGAATGTGCAATACGCCATCCGGAACGGGCGACTCTATGTCATAGAGGTCAATCCCCGGGCTTCCAGAACCGTTCCGTTTGTCAGCAAGGCAACGGGCATTCCTCTGGCGAAACTGGCGACCAAAATTATGTTGGGCCGTCGCTTGAGCGATCTGGGTTTCACCCGGGAAATTTTTCCTCCTCACTTATCGGTTAAAGAGGCGGTTCTGCCGTTTAACCGTTTTCCGGATGTGGATATCCTGTTGGGGCCTGAGATGAAATCTACCGGGGAGGTAATGGGTCTCGGCGCTGATTTTGGCTCCGCCTATGCAAAAGCCCAGCTGGGTGCCGGCCAGAAATTGCCGCTGGAGGGGACCGTGTTCATCAGTGTGATGGATCCGGACAAGCCTGCGGTCGTTCCGGTGGCGCGTGAGTTTGAATCGCTGGGGTTCAAGATTCTGGCCACCGGCGGGACATACGACTACTTGCAGCGCCACGGCGTTCAGGCACAACACATCAACAAACTTGATCAAGGCCGGCCACATGTCGAAGATGCGATTAAAAACGGCGAGATCCATCTGGTGATCAATACCGGCACAGGAGATACCACGCGCCGCGATGGCTATGTCATTCGGCGCGCAGCGCTTAAATTTAACGTTTCTTATGTTACCACCACTGCCGGCGCCATGGCGGTCAGCAAGGCTGTGGCCGCTCTGAAATCCAGTGCGCTCACCGTACAGTCTCTGCAGGACTATCACCGGATGACGGCACAGCCCCCTGACCGGGCCGCAGGATAGCCGGCGTGCAGCCGCAACAACCCCATCAAGGAGCACATGTTTCATGACTCATCCAAATTCACCCGTCGCTGACACTCCATTTGACGATCATCCCCGTGAATCTTGCGGAATTTTTGGCGTGCATGGACATCCCGAGGCGGCCAAGTTGTGCTATTTCGGCTTGTACGCACTGCAGCATCGCGGTCAGGAGAGCGCCGGCATCGCCGTGGCCGAAGATGATATGGTGAACAATTACAAGGCGATGGGGCTGGTATCCGATGTGTTTGACATGGACAGGTTGGACAAGCTCAAAGGCAGCAGCGCTATCGGCCATGTGCGCTACTCTACGACCGGAAGTTCGGTTTTGAGCAACGCGCAGCCGTTCGTTGTCCGTCATCATCAAAAATCCTATGCTGTCGGGCATAACGGCAACCTGGTCAACGCCTACCAGCTCAAATCCGAACTGGAAGACTATGGTTCGATCTTTCAATCCACCATGGACAGCGAAATCTTTCTGCACCTGTTCGTCCGCAATCTAAAGAAAGGCTTTGAGCAGGCGCTGATGGAGGCGGCGACCCGTATCGAGGGGGCCTATTCGATGGTGATGCTCACCAGCAGGGGCGAGGTGATCGGCATCAGAGATCCAAATGGATTCAGACCCTTATGCCTTGGGAAGCTTAATGGGAATTGGATCCTGGCCTCGGAAACATGTGCTCTCGATCTGGTCCAGGCCGAATTTGTGCGGGAAATCGAGCCCGGAGAAATCATCATCATCGATGACAAAGGTCCGCGCAGCCTGCACATGCCGCCGGCGGGGCAACAGGCCTTTTGTATCTTTGAATTTATCTATTTTGCCCGGCCGGACAGCACTTTTCTGGGGCGCAACGTCTATGAGATCCGCAAGGCGCATGGCCGGCAACTGGCCCGGGAGGCGCCGGTTCCCGCCGATCTGGTCATGCCCTTTCCCGATTCAGGCACCTATGCCGCGTTGGGATACTCGGAAGCTTCAGGTATTCCGTTCGAATTGGGGATGATTCGAAATCACTATGTGGGACGGACGTTTATCCAGCCGACCCAGAGTATGCGAGACTTCGGCGTTCGGGTGAAATTGAATCCCATCAAGGAATTGTTAAAGGGAAAAGATATTATTATTATTGAAGATTCCATCATTCGCGGTACGACGGCCAAGACGCGCGTGAGAACCCTGCGTGAACTGGGTGTCAAGCGCGTCCACCTGCGTGTGGCAGGACCTCCCCATCGTCATCCATGCCATTACGGCATCGATTTTTCCACCGTTGGAGAGCTGATTGCCGCCCGGATGTCTGTCGCTGAACTCGGGGAATTCCTGGGGTTGGACTCGATTCATTATTTGAGTTTGAAAGGGCTGCTTGACGCCACCGGCGTTAAAGATCCGGCAAGCAAATTTTGTAAAGCATGTTTTGACGGCTGTTATCCTGTTGATTTTGACAATCAGCTATCCAAACATTGCCTGGAGAACAGATAATCCATCCAATTGGTTTGAAAACCACTTCAAAATGGTTTAATACCCCTTCTCTTGCGGCTGTTTGACGTTTAATAAACAGGCTGCTTTGGAAATTTGCGCTTGCCTTTTTAATTGTACACTGCGTAAAATATTATGCGTTGCCGTAGGTTTGCGGCTTATTGGAGGCATCGAATGATCGAGTCGAAATATCTGAAAGAGAATATCGAAAATATCCAGCGCTTGATGAGCATCGAGGCGCTGAGGCATTTTGAGACCCGCAATCTGGGTAAACTCCTGCGGTTGAGCAAAATCCGGCAGTATGAAGATGGTGAGCAGATCATCCAGGAAGGGGATATGGATCCCTGGCTCTATTTTCTGTTATCGGGAAATATTCGGATTTCAAAAGCGGGTGAGGATATCGGCACCATCAGCAAAAAGGGAGAGATTTTCGGTGAGATGCGGATTGTCGATGATCAGAGCCGGTCCGCTTCGGTCTATGCCGTAGGCCAAACCGTCTGTCTGGCCGTCGACACATCAGCCGGCAATCGCCTGACCTCATCGGAAGAAAAAGATGAACGTCTCGATTTCCTGCTTCTGCTATATCGGATTTTTGCCGAGTATATGACGGCCCGTCTGCGGTTGACCAACGAAGAGCTTGTTCGCGCCAAACGAGACGCAAAGCGTGGCGAAACTGCGGTTGGTGCGACTACCGCTAAACCGTCGTCTCACAAACGCCATATCGAAAACATCTGATGCGAAAAACCGTCACGTTTGCGCGTAACCAGGCAAACGTCTTTTTTCACATCCTGACGCAGTGCAACCTGAAGTGCAGCCATTGCTATATCAATCCGAAGCAACACGGCAGCCGACACTTATCACTCCCTCAAATTCACAAGTGGCTGCAGTTGTTTATCCGGCGCAGTCCCCATTCCAATCTCGTGTTTCTGGGAGGCGAGCCCACCCTGCATCCCGATCTCGCCGAGGCGGTCAAGGCCGCTCGCAAAATGGGATACGCCTCCATAACCATCGATACCAATGGCTATCTATTCAACGACATTCTGGAACGCGTCACACCCCGGGATGTGGACTTTTTCAGTTTCAGCCTGGATGGCCCCACCTCAACCATAAACGATGCCATTCGGGGAGCGGATTGTTTTCAGAATTGCACCTCAGGACTGCAGCGAGCCAAGGACAAGGGCTTCGGCATCAGCCTGATTTATACCGTCAGCAGCCGGAACCTGTCCCATCTCGAGCAGATGGTGCCCCTGCTGGCTGATTGGGGAGTTGATCATTTCTTCATTCAAGTGATCGGCCTGCGGGGACACTCGGCAGGCTCCGGAAGCGATAAGTCACCATTGCAATTGACGCGCCGGCAGTGGCTGGATGTCGTACCCGCTGTTGCAGCAGCCGTTGCAGCCAAGGGCATTCGGGTGACCTATCCAAAAGTTTATCTTGATCTGGACGAGACCTTCGAGTGTGCAGGACGCGTCGCGGATAACTTCTTTGTCTTTCCGAACGGCCGGGTGTATCGATGCCCTCTGTGTGAGGATTATCCGCTTCACGCCTTTCAGATCAGCGATGATGAATTGCGCGAGACCGGCTCGATCAATGAGTGCGACCTGTTCGAATTGCAGATCCCTGAAGGTTGTGTCATGAACAGACTGGTTCAGCCCGCCAATATTGAGTATGACAGCCAGGGGCGACCGGCTTATCGGATTGCGTGCTGTCTGCTCAAGCAGCAGATCCTCCCCGATAGACGTTAAGAGAATGGTTTTGGACTGCGTTATCGGTCGTTGCGGTATTCGGAATACAGCTTCCTCCCTCTGGCCTTGCCAAAACCATTCTCTTAACGTCTATAGCAGGGGAGTGGTTTTGGACTGCGTTATCGGTCGTCGCGGTATCCGGAATACAGCTTCCTCCCTCTGGCCTTGCCAAAAACATTCTATTAACGTCTATGACAGGGTAGCTTGTTGACTCAAAGCTGAAAAATTGGCATGATCGGTCCGGGAT
>JBNKKC010000080.1:0-123373 GCA_050291625.1 Desulfobacteraceae bacterium | reverse complement strand
ATTGTCAAAAGTTCCTTGTGGGAGCGGCGTCCCGCCGCGATATGTTCAGTTGGTTACCTCGAAATCGCGGCGAGACGCCGCTCCCACAGTTCTATAATGTATTAAGCTGACACTGGGTTGCTACTTGTAAAGGAAATACTTCCTTCGCAGGGCATCAAACACCGACAGCTCGTCCGACCATCTATCCACTATTTCCGCCACGGAGACCCCGCCGGTCAGCGATTCACGGATCGCATTGTCGCCGAGGATCAGGTCGATGGGCATGCGTTCGTATTCGTATTCGTAAGGCGGCGGTTTCCACTTGAACTGATCGCCGTGACATTGCCATATGGCTCGCAAAAGCGCCAGGCTGGTGCGGTAGGGCTGATAGACCCGGGCATCCGTCACATGCAACTGAAACCCCCGGCAGATCTGCCCCTGCCATTTATGGGATGTGGGTTCAAACTCCACTGTCCGCAGGATGACACCTCGGATATCTTCGGGATTGAGCGCCTCGAGTATTCGAAGCGGATCGATGTATGGGGCGCCGCAGAGCTCGAACGGCTGGGTGGTGCCGCGGCCTTCCGACACATTGGTGCCCTCCCAGATGACCTGCCCGGGGTATACCAGCGCAGATGCAGGTGTCGGCAGATTTGGTGACGGCGCCACCCAATGAAGATCCGTTTCCTCAAAGAGCGTATCACGCTTCCATCCTTGCATGGGGATCACGTCCAACTTGCAGTTGATGGCGTATTCACGGTTGAACATCCGGGCCAATTCGGCAATGGTCAAGCCGTGCCGCATGGGCAGCGGATATCTTCCCACAAACGATCGCCATTGCTGCTGCAGGCAGTTGCCTTCGATCATGCTCCCGCCTATGGGGTTGGGGCGATCGAGGACGATTACCTGTTTGTTGTATTGAGCCGCGGCTTCAAGGCAATAGGACATGGTGTAGATAAAGGTATAGACCCGTGTACCAACATCCTGCAGGTCGATCAGAAGGGTGTCGATGGAATCGAACATCTTTTTGGATGGGGTGCGGGTCTGGCTGTAAAGGCTGAAGACCGGAAGCTTCAATACCGGATCCGCTCGATGGTCCGATTCGATCATATTGTCCTGTTTTTCTGCAAACAGGCCGTGTTGAGGGGAAAACAGGGCCGTCAGCCGGTCTCCGAAACGATCGTGCAGGCGCAGCCGCGAATGGACCAGGTTGTGATCGACGGACGCGGAGTTGCACAACAGTCCGAGTCGCTTGCCGCGAAGATCGGCCGGAGGCGTCTCAATCAATTGTTCCAGGCCGAGGGAAATTGTCGTCATGGCAGTCAATGGTTTTCATTTATGGGTTCACGTTCAGTTGAGTCACGACAGTTGTACCATAAAAGATGACCGACGAAATGCCAAATTAAAAAATGATACTCCTTGAAATAGACCGCTTGACAGCCATCGGCATAGCCAATAGATTGATCATTCGTCTGTCCTCTGCCCTAAGGAAAAACAGCAGTGAATATAAATATTTCAGGTGTTATCATATTGGTCGGGAATTACGGCAGCGGCAAGACGGAAGTTGCAATAAACCTGGCCATCGATCAGAAGCGCCGCGGCCGTCAGGTCCAGGTAGCCGATCTGGATCTCGTCAATCCTTACTTTCGAACCCGCCAGGTGCGGCAGATTCTCGACAAACTCGGTATTGGGGTTGTCTTGCCGCCTGAACACCTTCTGCAGGCAGACCTGCCCATTCTTTCGCCCCGGGTTTCCGGAATGATTCAGCATCCTGATGACATTGCCATACTGGATGTCGGGGGCGACGATGTGGGGGCGACCGTACTGGCCGCACTGGCGGACGCATTCAAAGCTCTGGACCCGGAACCGCGGATGCTTCAGGTGGTCAATCCTTACCGACCCAATACCGACACGGTTGAAGGGTGCCTGCGGGTTCGCCGCGCCATCGAAACCAGCGCCCGGATGCCTGTCGGGGGATGGGTCGGAAACGCCAATTACCTGGATGAGACCTCAGTGGAAGATATCCGATTCGGCTATGAATTGATGCAACGGCTCGAGACGGTGAGCGGATTGCCTCTGGAATGGATCACTGCATCACCGGCCGTATTGCCGGTTCAGGCGCAAAGCGAATTTAATTGTCCGGTGCTGCCGATTTACCGGCAGCTGGTGCCGCCCTGGAAAGCAGCGGATAAACTGACGTCTTAACGAACCGATGTTCAATGCAAGAAACAGATTGGATGCAGCGTCATGGCTCCTTTGGGGTTTAGCGGGAGTCGGGAGCAAAAGTGTGCTAAGATAGATCCGTTCAGCATGTAAATATGGCCGCTACGTTTGCTTAATCGAAAACCAGATCACAGGAGGTGTTTGCGGGTATGGCCCATTGTCATCAGATCGAAGAGAATTTGTGTAAAGGCTGTGGCCTGTGCGTCGGTGTTTGTCCCAAAAATGTCTTGGAGATTTCCAAACAAGTGAACAGCAAAGGCTATTTTCCTGCTTATCAGGCACGCCCCGATGATTGTATCAAGTGCGCCATCTGTTGCACCATGTGTCCGGATGTCGCCATTTCAATCATGGAGGTTGAAGATGCCGAAAATTGTGGCAAATAAAGGGGTATCGATATGTCAAAAGTGTTGATGAAAGGCAATGAAGCCATTGCCGAAGCGGCTATCCGGGCCGGCTGTCTGAATTATTTCGCTTACCCCATTACCCCCCAGTCGGAGGTTGCGGAGTATTTGGCCTGGAGGTTGCCGGAGGCCGGTGGGGTTTTTTTGCAGGGTGAAAGCGAAGTGGCCGTCTCTTACATGATCCATGGGGCGGCGGCATGCGGGGAGAGGGTCTTTACAACCTCGTCCAGCCCGGGCATCAGCCTGATGAGTGAAGCCATCAGCTATATGGCCGGTGCCCAGATTCCGGCCGTGTTTGTCAATATCATGCGGGGCGGTCCGGGATTGGGTGGCATCCTGCCATCACAGGCCGATTATGCCCAGGCGACCAAGGGTATCGGTCACGGTGATGTCAGGTTGCTTGTGATGGCGCCGGCCACGGTTCAGGAGGCCGCTGAAATGGTCATGCAGGCCTTTCCCCTGGCGGAAAAATATCGCAATCCGGTGATGATCCTGGGCGACGGCTTGATCGGACAGATGATGGAGCCGGTCGAGTTTCGGGAGGATCTCTATGTCGATCCGCTGAACAAAGACGAATGGGCAACCAACGGCATAGGACGACGAAAGGGCGGAAAACGCAATATTGTCCGCAGCCTTTATCTGGATCCGACAGCCCTGAATGACAACAACCTGATCCTGAGAGATAAATATGAAAGGATGAAAAAAGAGGAGGTTCGTTTTGAGACGTACCATCTCGATTCGGAATACCGCATCCTGATCGTCTCATATGGTACGATGAGCCGGGTATGCAAAACCGCTATCGATATGCTCGCGGAAGAAGGCGTTCCAGTCGGTTTGTTGCGGCCTCAAACGCTTTTCCCATTCCCGGAAGAGGCCATACGCGAAGCCGCCCGCAAATCGAGCTGTGAATTGGTATTGAGCGTGGAGATGAGCATGGGGCAGATGGTTGAAGATGTCGAGCGCAGCCTGCATGGCGTTTGTCCTGTTCATTGGTATTGCAAGTGCGGCGGTGATGTCCCCACGCCGGAGGAGGTCATCGAACTGGTGCACACCAAATTATCAGGTGACTGATTAGACGTCGCGATCGACTCGCTGATCATCCAGCTAAAAAAAGCCGCAAATCGGCGCATTAAGAATGAGGAGCAGACATCATGGCCAAGAGTTTTCAAAAACCTCAGGCGCTTACGGATCAACCCACCCATTACTGCCCGGGATGTACCCATGGAGTGATTCATCGGCTTGTGGCCGAAGTGATTGATGAACTGGGCATCCGTGACCAGGCGGTGGGGATTGCCCCGGTTGGGTGTGCCGTATTGATGTACAACTATATTGATTGTGATTTTCAGGAAGCCGCCCATGGACGCGCCCCGGCCCAGGCCACCGGTATGAAGCGAGTCCGGCCCGATCTGGTAGTGTTTACCTATCAGGGGGACGGCGACCTTGCCAGCATCGGCATGAGTGAGATCGTTCACGCCGCAAACCGCGGCGAAAAATTTACAACGATTTTCGTGAACAACGCCGTCTACGGCATGACCGGCGGCCAGATGGCCCCCACCACCATGCCGGGGCAGCGCACGACGACATCGCCTTTCGGACGTAAAGCCGAGGAAGTGGGGATGCCCATCCGGGTATCGGAATTATTGGCGACACTGGCCACACCCGCCTACATCACCCGACAGGCGGTCATCAAACCCAAATATATCAACAAAGCCAAAAAGGCGATTCGCAAGGCCTTCGAGTATCAGATGCAGAACCGCTGTTTTTCATTCGTGGAAGTGATCAGTACATGCCCCACCAATTGGGGAATGACTCCCATGGAATCCGTTAAATGGGCCGAAGATGTGCTGCTGCCGTTCTATCCGATAGGTGAGCTTAAAACGCCTGACGAGAAAAATGAGGTTTCTGGATGATCATCGGGGTTTAATGGTTTATGGTTTTGCCGATTATACCATGACTATAACTGAATGTGAAAATGGCCAACCTGCTGAAGACATTATTTGGGACGGGAAAGCCTGATCGATATTATCGATTTTACTAAAATGGCTGTGTTCGAGGAGAGGGTATGCAAAACGAAGTGAAGTTTGCCGGGTTTGGAGGGCAGGGAATAATGATGATGGGCACGATGCTGGCAAAAACGGCCATGCAGGAGGGATTCGAGGTGGCCTGGGTGCCGTCTTACGGCCCCGAGATGCGCGGCGGCACCGCTTATTGCACCGTGGTCATCAGTGACAAACCCATCGCCTCTCCGATTATCAAGAGTCCTCTTCACCTGGTCGCCATGAATGGCCCTTCCCTGGCCAAGTTTGCACCAACGTTGAAACCGGGCGGTGTCATCGTCATTAACTCCTCCATGATTTCCAGCGATGCCGGACGGGAAGACTGCGATATCCTGAAGGTTCCCGTTGTGGAAATCGCCAAGGAACTTGGCAACGCCAAGGCAGCGAATGTCGTTGCCCTGGCGGCGTTCGTGGCTCGTTCCGGTATCGTGCCCATCGAGGCGCTCAAACAGAGCGTCGAGGTATCGTTTGCAAAGAAGCCCAAATTGATCCCTTTGAATTTAAAAGCCGTGGATGCCGGTGTGAAAGCGGCACGCTGAGTCCGCCATGTTTGAACCAAAACAATTGCCGAGTTGAAAGCGCTGTGCCATGAAAATTTCGATCCCTTCATATATAAAAGAGATATCCGACTATGTCCCCGGAAAGCCTCTAGAGGCGCTTGAAAGAGAGTATGGCATCACCGACTCCGTCAAGCTGGCCTCCAACGAAAATCCCCTGGGGCCTTCTCCAAAGGCGTTAGCGGCCATCGAGGCGGCCTTGAGACATATGCATCGTTATCCGGACGAGCCGGGGCACGCCCTGCTCCATCGCCTGGCCGCCCGGCACAAGGTCGGACCGGAGCAAATCGTCATTGGAAACGGGTCGGACGAGATTCTCGGACTGCTTTCCCTTGCGCTCCTGCAACCGGGTGATGAGGTCATTATCCCGACACCGTCGTTTTTGATGTACACCATCGTGACGCAAAGCGCCGGTGCCGTGCCGGTCAAGGTTCCGTTGAAGGCCATGGCCATCGATTTGGATGCGATCCGCGCCAAGGTCGGGTCGCGCACCCGGATGATATTCATCTGCAATCCCAACAACCCCACTGGTGCGGTGATTGACCAACCGGATTTTGACGCATTTGTCGATTCCCTGCCGTCCGACATCGTGATCGTCGTTGATGAGGCCTATAACGAGTTTGTGCGGGACAATCACTGGTCCGCGGTGGGAAATTATCTTGAAGGCGACGTGCCGGTGGTAACGTTAAGGACGTTTTCAAAGATATATGGGCTGGCGGGCCTCCGGGTGGGATATGGTGTCATGGCTGCACAATTGGCGGAAATCCTGAATCGGGTACGGATGCCGTTCAATGTGAACGCGCTGGCGCAAGCCGCTGCGACGGCAGCGCTGGACGATGCTGATTTTTTGAATCGAACGATCGGGCTGGTGCACGATGAGCTTGATTTCCTGTATGGCGAACTGCGCAAGCGGCAGGTGCGTCATTTCCCCACCCAGACCAATTTCTTTTTAATCGACGTTGAGCGGGACGCCAAACAGGTGTTTGAACGATTCCTGCGGCAGGGCGTCATTGTGCGGCCGATGACCGACTACGGATACCCCCATTACATTCGTATCAACATCGGCCTGCATGATGAGAACGTCCGATTTATCACCGCTCTGGATATGGTGCTGGCAAAATGATGGCTTACCCGATGCGCATTGAAGGGCTGGCGGAAGGTTTGATATCAAATGCAGGTGCAAGGAGAACCTGATGATGGATCCCATTGCGGATGTGCCCGCCATGGTCGTCACGATTGACGGGCCGGCCGGGGCCGGGAAAACGAGCGTCAGCAAATTGCTGGCTCAGCGCCTTGGCTATCGCTATATTGATACCGGTGCGCTGTATCGAGGCATCGCCCTGGCTGCCCTGGAGGCCGGAATCGCATCCGATGACGACAAGGCCCTGGGGCAATTGTGTCGGACGCTGGTTCTGGATTTTATCAGAAGTTCCGATGGGTTGCGCCTGGAGCTCAACGATCGGGACATTACAGACCAGATCCGCACGCCGCAAGTTACCATGATGGCTTCAGCCGTGTCCGCCAGACCTGTTGTACGCAACTATTTATTGGAGATTCAAAGAGCAATGGGAGCGGAAAAATCGGTTGTGCTAGAGGGGCGCGACATGGGGACCATTGTGTTTCCCGATGCTGAAATGAAGTTTTTTCTGGACGCCGATCCAACGTTGCGCGCAAGGCGCCGATTTGAAGAACTGCAAGCAAAAGGCGGAAAGGCTCCCAGCTTGAACGATGTAGAAAAAGATATGCAATTGAGGGATAAAAACGATAGTTCGCGGGCCGTCGCTCCTTTAAAACCGGCCGAAGATGCCGTTCGAATCGACTCTTCACAACTCACCATCGAACAAGTGGTTGCCACCATGCTTCGCCATATCACTGCAAAATCCATAATTATATAAAAAATACAAATAGTTAATACGGCATAGCGGTCGATTTGAGCCATTGGCCGACGTTTTGTTTTCTCGATCCGTACCATCTTTTCAAGATTTTCATCGGGAAGCGAAGGCCTCGAAAGGCCGTTAAAACTAGGCCCATCGCAAAATTGTCGTTGCTTTTTGACCATCGCTTGGGTATAGTCCCCGAGTTGTGCTGCAGCACTATATTATATCTATACGCAGCAAAAAATAGGCTCAGGGGGGTACTTAGGAACTAATGAATGACACAGTCGAAAACGAGACAAACCAACCAACATCAAACCAGGAAGAATCCAAAGAACCAATGACCGACGAGCAGGATCTGCACGCCGACTCACCCGAAGACAATCCAGAGGATCAAGACCAGGAAGAGAGCATGGAGAACCTCATGGATCTTTATGAGGAAAGCTTCAAGCGCTTTGCGGAAGGTGAGGTCGTTATCGGAAGAATTATCTCCGTCGATAAAGATCATGTGCTTGTCGATATCGGATATAAGTCTGAAGGCCAGATCAACATCGAAGAATTTCGTGATGAAAAAGGCGAGATAAAAGCTGCTGTTGACGATAAAGTTGAAGTCATGGTGGAGTGGTGGGACGATGAAAATGAAGTCGTCGTTCTATCCAAAGAGAAGGCCGAAAAGGTCAAGGTTTGGGAAGATATCAAAAAATCCTATGAAGCCGACGAGGCGATTCAAGGGACGATTGTCAACCGCGTCAAAGGCGGATTCTCCGTTGATATCGGCGTGAACGCATTTCTTCCGGGGTCGCAGGCGGATTTGCGTCCGGTTCGCAACCTGGATGAGATGGTTGGCAAATCGTTTGATTTCAAAATTCTCAAATTCAATCGCAAACGCAGCAATATCGTGCTTTCCCGCCGGGTGATCCTGGAGAAGGAACGCGAGACCAAGCGAGCTTCAACCCTTGCAACCATTCACGAAGGAAAAGAGGTCGAAGGAACGGTTAAAAACATTACGGAATACGGTGTTTTTGTCGATCTGGGAGGCGTTGACGGCCTGCTGCATATCACCGACATCTCCTGGGGGCGCGTCAAGCATCCTTCCGAGCTGTTCCATGTCGGCGACGAGATCAAGGTAAAGATTCTGAACTTTGACCTTGAAAGAGAGCGTGTCTCACTGGGTATGAAACAACTGACCCCCGACCCATGGACCACGGCCTCAGAAAAGTATCCGGTTGGATCGCGTGTTTCCGGGCGCGTGGTCAGCCTGACCGATTACGGCGCATTTGTGGAGTTGCAGGAGGGCATCGAAGGGCTGATTCATGTTTCGGAAATGTCCTGGACCCGCAAAATCAGGCATCCCAACAAGGTGGTTTCCGTAGGGGAAGAAGTGGATGCGGTCGTGTTGGACATCAAACCGGAAAATCGGCGCATCTCTCTTGGAATGAAACAGGCCGTGCCGAACCCATGGGATGTCATCAGCGACAAGTATCCTGTGGGGACCACCATCGAGGGCAAGATCAAAAACATCACCGACTTCGGTCTTTTTATCGGCATTGATGAAGGAATCGACGGTCTTGTACATATCTCAGATATCTCGTGGACCAAACGGATCAAACATCCTTCCGAGATTTATAAAAAAGGTGATTTGGTCCAGGCCATCGTATTGGAGATCGATAAAGAAAACGAACGCTTTTCGCTAGGTGTTAAACAGCTTCAGCCCGATCCCTGGGAGACAGTCGGCGAACGTTATCAGGTCGGCAAGGAGATTACCGGCACGGTAACCAATGTGACCGATTTTGGTATTTTCGTCGAATTGGAAGAGGGGATCGAAGGTCTGGTTCATGTCTCCGAGATCAGCAAAGAGAAGATCAAAACCCCGGTTGGCATGTATAACCCCAACGATGTCCTGACGGCCAAGGTAATGAATATCAACAGCGATGAGCGGCGCATCGGCCTGTCCATCAAGCGCCTGGATATGGAAGACGACCAGGAGCTGCTCAGCGAGTATGTCAACAATATGGGCCAGGCCACATCGAGCTTCGGCGAAATTTTGCGGGAGAACCTGCAGGAGAAATTGAACGAAGACTAAGAGCTCGCGAAAAAATAACTTCACATTTTTGAGCGCGAACCCTACATTAGATCTTCTACAAAAATATAAAAAAGCCGGCAAGCGATTTCGCTTGCCGGCTTTTTTTCATCCGCAACTTAACACTTTACACTTAAAACTTAATACTCCGATGGCAAAACGTTGGCTGGATAGCTAAGATGGTTGTGGTTGTTCTGCTACGCCGCACATGCAACCGATATCGGCTTTGCCATCGGTCACAAACTGCTGACATCCCCTAAACCGGCTCGCAATACAATGGGTTCGTCACCGATTAAAGAGACCACGCTGGATGGTTCTCCCGGGACCGGACCGCCGTCGATCACCAGGTCGATCCGCTTTCCGAAATAATCGTCTATCAGCCAGGGTTCGCTGAACAGTTCACCCTCCGGGGTAGCGGCGCTCGTTGAGATGACCGGGTTTCCCAGGGTCTTGATCAAGCTTTGGCAAATGGGGTGAGAAGGCACGCGGATGCCGGCGGTCTTTCGTTTGGTCAGCATCATTTTGGGAACCTGGTTGGAGCCTTCCAGAATAAAGGTATATGGGCCGGGCAGCAGGCGCCGCATGGTTTTGTAGGCATAATTGGAGACTTTGGCGTAAAGGCTGATGTTTTTGAGATCGGAGCAGATGAAGCTGAAAGGCTTGTGTTTCGGCCATTGCTTGATCTGGTAAACGCGTTCGATGGCTTTCTTATTCGTAATATCGCAGCCGATGCCGTAGATCGTATCTGTGGGATAGGCGATGACGCCCCCCTGCCGGAGCAGATCGACAACATGATCAATTATACGCTGCTGTGGATTTATTGGATTGATTTCCAGCAGCACGATGGTCTCCATAGTCATAAGTTGTACAAACGGTTTAAGCCCAGGCTGCATTGAAGCACGTGGAGAGCACTAGTATTATCGGCTCGCCGCTATGTCAAGACATCTTATTGCGAAACAAGATGTAGTAGGGGGTTGATCGTTCAATACCATATGTGGTAATATCTGCCATTTATATTGAATGCATTCAACTTTTGCTTAAATTATATACTGTTACAACCAAGCAGTCCGGCGGAGGTATAAATGAACAAAATTCCACCCGAAGAAAGTTATTCGTTCGACGATGTATTATTGCTTCCCAATTATTCGGATATCCTGCCCAAGGATGTGAATACAGGGACTCAACTCACCAGGAATCTGAAACTCAATATTCCCATTGTGAGTGCAGCCATGGACACGGTAACCGAGTGTCAGGTCGCCATCAGCATGGCCCGCGAAGGCGGCATCGGATTTATCCATCGTAACATGAGCATCGAATCACAGGCCATGGAAGTGGATAAAGTTAAAAAATCAGAAAGCGGAATGATTGTCGATCCCGTGACCATCCATCCCGATCAGCAAGTGCAGGAAGTGCTCAAGTTGATGGCCAAGTATCGGATATCCGGTGTTCCGGTCACAAAGGGTGAGCAATTGGTGGGTATTGTCACCAATCGCGACCTGCGCTTTGAGACGGATATGGAGAAAAAAATTTCCGATGTCATGACCAAAGACAACCTGGTGGTGGTCAATGAAGGCATCAGCCTGGAGGAGTCCAAAAAACTGTTGCACCAACACCGCATTGAGAAATTGCTGGTTGTTGATGGCAAGGGGCAGCTCAAGGGCATGATCACCATCAAGGATATTGAAAAAATTAAAAAATATCCATATGCCTGTAAGGATCACATGGGGCGTTTGCGTGTGGGGGCGGCTATCGGTGTCGGTGTGGATCGGGTGGAACGGGCGCAGGCGCTTTTGCATGCCGGTGCCGATGTTATCTGTATCGATACATCTCATGGCCACACCCTTAATGTGATCGATACGGTTAAAGAGCTTAAGAGCACTTTTGACTCAATTGAACTGGTTGCCGGCAATGTGGCAACGGCCAAGGCGGCAGACGATTTGGTCAAGGCCGGTGTGGATGCCGTCAAAGTTGGAATCGGCCCCGGTTCAATCTGCACGACGCGGATTGTAGCGGGAATTGGCGTCCCTCAGATCACGGCCATCATGAACTGCAAATCGGTTGCCAACAAAACCGGTGTCCCGTTGATCGCAGACGGCGGGATCAAGTTTTCAGGTGACGTCACCAAGGCATTGGCTGCGGGTGCGCACACCGTCATGATCGGCAGCCTGTTTGCCGGTACGGATGAAAGTCCGGGGGAAACCATTCTGTTTCAGGGGCGAAGTTACAAAGTCTATCGGGGCATGGGATCTATCGAGGCCATGAAAAAAGGCAGTAAAGACCGCTATTATCAGACTGAACAGGAAGAAGACGATAAGCTTGTGCCGGAAGGCATTGTCGGCAGAGTGCCCTATCGAGGTTCCCTGAGAGCCAACGTCCATCAATTGATCGGCGGGCTGAAAGCCGGAATGGGATATGTGGGGTGCCGCACCATCGAAGAACTGCGGGAAAAGGCGCGCTTTATCAAGATTTCGGCGGCCGGTCTGCGTGAAAGCCATGTGCATGACGTCATCATCACCAAGGAAGCGCCGAATTATCGGGTGGAAAATTGAGCGCGGCTGCGCCGCGAGTGTTAAGTGGTTAAGTTTTAAGTGTTAAGTTAAGGAATTCTGCCTTTTTAAAGGCAGTGGTTCTTGGGGTGGTTCGTTAAGTCCGCATTCGTTGAACCTAATCATTGAAACATCATCTCGGACTATTTATCATCGGTTTCACACATGGCTTCTAATTCTAATTTGATAGAAAAGTAAAAAGTCAGTGGGGTTGATCTTCGGATGTTCATTGTTCAATGATACATAAGCAACGCCATATGTTGGATAGTATTTGCAATGAAAAACAAATATAAAATGGGCAGCATACCTTAACTTAACACTTAAAACTTAACCACTTAATACTATTTTCATTCTTTATACCAAAGGACCTCATATTCATGACCCCCGATTTCGTCCATCTGCACGTTCACACCATGTACAGCCTTTTAGACGGCGCCATTCGTTTGGATGCGTTGTTCAAGCGCGTCAAAGAATTCGATATGCACACCGTGTCCATCACGGACCACGGGACCATGTTCAATGTATTGGAGTTCTACCAGAAGGCCGTCAAGGCGGGCATCAAGCCGATTATCGGCTGCGAGTGTTATGTCGCTCCGCGCACCTTGGCGGACAAGACTCCGCTGGACGCCAAGGGGGTCGGTCACCTGGTCCTGCTGGCGCAAAACCGTGAAGGTTACCGCAACCTGTGTAAATTGGCGACTGTGGCACAGACGCAGGGCTTCTACTATCGGCCGCGTATCGACAAGCAGATCCTGAAAGAGCACCATGAGGGGCTCATCGGATTGTCTGCGTGCCTCCATGGGGAGATCCCCCAATTGATCAAGCAGAACAAGATGGTTCAGGCAGAAGCGGTTGCACAGTTTTACCAGCAATTGTTCGGCGAGGATAACTTTTTTCTGGAGATACAGAATAACGGAATTCCAGTGCAGGAAACCGTCAACACCGCGTTGCAGGAGATGAGCGCCAAGCTCTCCATACCGCTGGTGGCCTCTAATGACTGCCACTATCTGGATAAAGAGGATGTCCGGGCTCACGATGTACTGCTTTGCGTGCAGACCGGAAAAACCGTCAATGATACCGATCGCTTCCGCTTTCGCACGGATCAGCTCTACTTTAAATCCAAGTCCGAAATGGCGGATTATTTCAAGGATTATTCCGGTGCCATCGAGAATACCGTTGCCATTGCCAAACGATGCGATGTCGCCTTTGATTTCAATGCCTATCATTTTCCCCAATTCAAGGACGATTCGGGCCTGAGTGCTGAAGAGCTCTTTGTTCGCAAAGCCCGGGACGGGTTCGAACGGGTGTGGGAACTGATCAAAACAAAGCGCCCCGACGCCGACGAAGCGGTTTATCGAAAGCGTCTCGAATATGAAATCGGCGTGATCAATCAAATGGAGTTTCCCGGCTATTTTTTAATCGTGTCGGACTTTATCAACTATGCCAAATCCAACGGCATCCCCGTAGGTCCCGGGCGGGGGTCCGCCGCCGGCAGCCTGGTGGCGTATGCTCTTGGGATCACCGACCTCGATCCCATCGAACACGGGCTGATATTCGAGCGGTTTCTGAATCCGGACCGGATCAGCATGCCGGATATCGACGTCGACTTTTGCATCAACGGCCGTGACAAGGTGATCGAATATGTAGCCGAGCGGTACGGCGGCGGAGATTATGTCGCCCAGATCATTACCTTTGGAAAACTTAAAACACGCGCCGTCATCCGCGATGTGGGCCGTGCCTTGGATATTCCATTGGCGGAGGTGGATGCCATCGCTAAAATGGTACCGGATGTCCTGAACATCACCTTGTCCAAGGCGCTGGAACAAGAGCCCCAACTGAGAGAAATGGCGGACAGCCGGCCGGAAGTGGCGGAGTTGATCGCCATCTGCAAAACTCTGGAGGGCCTGCCGCGCCATGCCTCTACCCACGCTGCCGGTGTGGTCATCGGCGATAAGCCCCTGGTGGAATATCTGCCGTTGTATCGCGGTAAAAAAGACGAAGTCGTCACCCAGCTGGATATGAAGCTGGTGGAGAACATCGGACTGGTCAAATTTGACTTTTTGGGGTTGCGCAACCTGACGGTCATCGACAACACGCTCAAGCTCATCGCCGCACAAGGCAAAACAGTTCCCGATCTGGCCAAACTCGATTTCAGCGATCCCGATACTTACAAGCTGTTGGCGGCCGGTGACACCACTGGGGTGTTTCAACTGGAAAGTTCCGGTATGAAAGATCTGCTGGTGCGGCTCCGTCCGGAAAACTTCGATGAAGTAACGGCTTTGGTGGCGCTTTACCGGCCGGGTCCGCTTGACAGCGGCATGGTTGACGATTTTGTGGAGCGCAAGCATGGGCGCAAAGAGGTGGCCTATATGGTGCCCGAACTGGAGCCTATCGTAAAGGACACCTATGGCGTGATCGTGTACCAGGAGCAGGTCATGAAGATCGCCGGGGAACTGGCCAGCTATACCATGGGCGAAGCGGACGGTCTGCGCAAGGCCATGGGAAAGAAGATCGCTGCCATGATGGCCGAGCATCGAGAGCGCTTTGTCAAGGGCGCGGTCAAAAACGGCATCGACGAAGACAAGGCCAAAGCCCTGTTCGATCTCATGGAAAAATTCGGCGGATACGGATTCAATAAATCTCACAGCGCCGCTTACGCCCTGATCGCTTTCCAGACGGCCTATTTGAAGGCGCACTATCCAGTCGAATTTATCGCGGCCCTGCTGGCCAGCGAAATGCACTCCATCGACGGCGTCGTAAAGTATATCAACGAGTGCCGGAGTCACAACATCGTAGTGCAGTCGCCTGACATCAACTCCGGCGACAAAACCTTTACGGTTGCGGACGGGAGGATTCAGTTCGGTCTGGCCGCCGTCAAAAACGTTGGCGAAGGGGCTGTGGAGGCGATCGTGGAAGAGCGTACCGCAAATGGTCCCTATAAAAGCTTGGCGGACTTTTGTGAACGCGTCGACCTGCGTCGAGTCAATAAGCGGGTTGCGGAAAGCCTGATAGCCTGTGGAGCGTTCGACAGCACAGGTGCACGCCGATCCCAGATGATGGCGGTGCTGGAAGAGACCTTGGAGTATGGTCAGAAAGTTCAGAAAGAGCGCTGTGATCCGCAGATGGGTCTTTTCGATGACGGAGTGGAATGCAGCTTGTCCGTCACAGCCCCGGCCCTGCCAAAGATAACCGAATGGGAGGAAAAGGAGCGTCTGGGCCGGGAGAAAGAGTCGCTTGGATTCTATATTTCGGGTCACCCGTTGACGCGGCACGAGAAGACCATGTCCAAGTTTTCGACAGCCCATACCGCCGGTCTGAACGAGGTTGGCGACGGCCAAACCGTTCGGATCGGGGGCATGGTGGCGAACGCTAAGGTGATCCGAACCAAGCGCGACGAGCCGATGGCATTTATACAGCTGGAAGATCTCTCCGGCAGTATTGAAGTGGTGGTGTTCCCATCGGTTTACAGCTCGTGCCAGGAGTTGCTGGGCGACGACCAGCCGGTCATGATCCAGGGCAAGGTTCAACAGGATGACAAGGGGGCAAAGGTGCTGGCCGACACCGTTATTCCCATGAACAAGGTCGAACGGTTATGGACTGCCAAAGTTCGCATTAATATTGACGCAACCCGCAGCGATAAGGCGGTTTTGTCGGATTTGAGAGATATTTTGCGGCGCTACCCGGGAGATTGCCAAGGCATGTTTCGCATTACCATGCCGCAGCAGGTGGAAGCCCATATCGCCATGTCGGACAATTGGCGCATTCAACCCGGTGAAGCCCTGACCCGTGAAGTGAACGGCCTGTTGGGTTATCCGGCCATGGAAACACTTAGCGGCGATATCACCGCCAGCCCCAACGGCCATAACGGGCGAGGCCGGTTCAATGGCCGCAGGCGGTGAGAAAGCAATATGTCATTGACTTAATGGCGTTCAGGACTGTGGGAGCGGCGTCCCGCCGCGATGTCGAGGCAATCATCAGGCCATATCGCGTCGGGGACGCCGCTCACACAAGGCGCTTTTGACAACCGGATCGAAGGAAGGCGGTCAACCTATGACAATTGGTCTGAAACCCATCACCATGGGATTTTCCCCGTGCCCGAACGATACATTCATCTTCAACGGCCTGATCAACGGGCCCTTGAAAATTCCCGGCCATGTCATCCATGAGCAATTGCACGATGTGGAGACCCTCAACCAGATGGCATTCAGCGAGACCCTGGACGTTACAAAACTATCGTTCTATGCATGGCTGATGGTCAAGCAGCACTATCGCCTGCTCGATTGCGGCGGTTCCCTGGGGTTTGGCTGCGGTCCGGTGGTCATCGCAAAGCAGGCGCTGGACCACGGCGACATGGCCGGCTGCCGGATCGCCATACCCGGACAATGGACCACAGCCCATCTGCTGTTTCGATTGTGGGCGCCCGACGCCCGACAGCGGATATTCATGCCTTATCACCAGATCTTCGATGCGATCCGCAGCGGCCAAGCCGATTGCGGTGTGATCATTCACGAGAGCCGTTTCACTTTTGAACAGGCGGGATTCATCAAGGTGGTGGACCTCGGTTCTTTTTGGGAGCAACGCACCCGACTCCCGATTCCCTTGGGGTGTATTGCCGTTCACAATCGAATCCCGCAACCGGTTGTCCCTCAGCTGGAATCGCAAATTCGAGAGAGCATCACCATGGCTCAGGCGGACCCGGCTGCAACGCTGCCCTATATCCGCAATCATGCGCAGGAAATGACACGCAGCGTTCTGAACGCCCATATTGAGACATTTGTCAATGCGTTCAGCCTGAACCTTGGCCCCGAGGGCCGAGCGGCGGTTGATGCTCTGGAGCAAAGCGCCCGGAAAGAAGGGATAATCGAATGACAGGCTTGATTTTCGCAACCAAGATAGAGGCCGGGCCGTTTTTATCTTTATCTCGGACTGTCCTTATTGAAAAAGCACCGATTCCCATTTATCAGGTCGAATCCATGCCTTGGCTGCATGTGGCCGTCAGCGGTATGGGTAAGGTGGCAGCCGCAGCCGCTTGTCAATTGTTAATTCGAGAACTTAAGTGCGCTGAAATAGTCAATGCCGGAGCTGCAGGCGCGTTGGTGTCCGGCAGACGCTATGCCCCCGGGTCTCTCTTTTGCATCACGTCGGCGGTTGAAGGCGACCATGAACTGCTTGGGAAACATCCGAAGTCGCTGCTCAGTGACGGAAGGACGGATTGGGATTTGCCGCCGGCACGGCTGGTCACCTGCGATATCCCGGTTTTTGATTCAGGACGCCGAAAAGGGCTGGCTGAAAAGGGGGATCTGGTGGATATGGAAGGCGCGGCCATCGCCCGGGTGGCCGCCATGTTCGATACCCCCTGGACCATGATCAAAGGGGTCAGCGATGACGCCGGACCTGCAGATCGTGACGTTCTGATAGGCAATCTGAAGATGGTCAGCCAAAAAATCGGAGATTATCTTCATGAGCATCTGCAACCTCCCGTATAAAGCACAGCCGATGATAAAGAAACTGTTGAATTTTACGAAAATTGAACACACGTTGTTCAGTTTGCCCCTGATTTTTACCGGTGCCTGGCTCGGTGGCCGGGCGCAGTGGCCTTCTACGCGCGTATTAATCCTGATCGTTGTTGCTGCAACAGGTGCACGTATTTTCGGCATGTCGTTCAATCGCATATTCGATCGGCATATCGACGCCCGCAATCCGCGCACCGCAACCCGTGAACTTCCATCAGGCGCCATCAGCGTCATCACTGCCTTGACCGTGGCGATGGCCGGTCTGCTCATCTATGTGATTGCGTGTACATTGCTGGGGCGCTGGTGCCTTTATCTCTCCCCGTTGCCGCTGATACCATTGCTGGGATATTCCCTGCTCAAGCGTTTTACCTGGATGTGCCATTTCGGGATTGGATTGTGTCTGGCGTTGGCTCCGTTGGGTGCTTTTGTTGCCGTTGCAGGTTATCCGCGATTCTCTGATGAGGTCCTTCTGTTTTCCGGTTTCGTATTCTGCTGGCTCAGCGGAGCAGACATCATTTACGCACTGCTGGACATTGACAGCGATCGCCGTAACGGAATTTACAGCCTCCCGGCCAGGGTGGGCAGCAAACAGGCGCAGCGGATTTCCGCCGCCACACACGCGGTGGCACTGATCTGCCTGACGCTGCTGTTGGTTATCTTAAACGCCGGCATGCCGGCGTTTATCGCGCTTGCCGTAACGGTTGTCATCTTCGTCCTGATGTATGTCCCAAGCATCCCGGTCCACCGGCGCTTTTTTCCCATGGCCACGTTGGCCGGCGTGGCCGGCTCCATTGTGCCGCTGTTGGCATGATGCACTATTTGCAAGTGAGCGGAAGCTTCAACTCGGGATAAAGGACGCGGGCGCAATCCGGGCAAAGGCCGTGTGAGAAATCGGCTTCGGAGTGTTCTGAAATGTACTCCTCAATTTCATGCCAGTTATCCTGTTTGTCCCGGATGCGTTTGCACTTGGCACATATCGGCAGCAGCCCGCTGAGTCGTTTAATCTCCTCCAGCGATTTTTCCAGGGCTTTGATCAGCTTGTCGCGCTCCCTGGCAGCCGCGTGTTTGACAAGAGCGATTTCAATAGTTAGACGCAATTCGGAATTGTTGTAGGGCTTGATAATATAGCCGTATGGATTGGTTCGGGTGGCCCGGTCCAGGACTTCGTCCGTGTTCAGACATGACAGGTAGATAATGGGGACATCGTATTCTGATGTGATACGCTCTGCCGTTTCAATACCGTTCATGTCGCCCTTGAGCAGTATATCCATCAGAATCAGATCCGGTTGGTTCGCTCGATTCAGATGGATCGCCTGTACGCCGGTTTCAGCGGCAGCACAAACGTTGTAGCCAAAACTTTCCAGCCGGGCCTCCAATACTGCCGCAACATTTTGATCATCTTCCACAATCAGGATGGTTGCCGGATTCTTGGTCGTCGCCATATCTCCTCATCTTTGCACTTTTGTGTTACATTTTCGTCACAAGCCATGCATCAATCGATCAGGGGCCGGATTCCTGATATTGGATGGCGGGGTTTTCCAGAACTTGCGGGGTAATCATGCTGTCTGACCGGCTAACTTATATAACCTGAGATTACAGTTAGTTATTAGATTTTGATTTTCCGCTGCAATGTCAAATCAGCGAATCTCCAATCGGATTGAACGTTAAAGAGTGGCAGCCGGTGCTAATATGATAGTTCTTTTAGCAACATTCTTGCCAGCAATGGTCGAAAGGTCATTTATCGTGGGCGCTCCAGTCGAATTGGACGATACGGTTTTCAGCTTTGTGCGCTGCTTGTTTTTTCGCATGTGGCCGCTGATATGCTGATGACATCCTCACCGGTGTCATTGCTCTGGCCGCTTGAAAGCGATGCGACATTAGGATATGAGGGATGGGCACATGTGATGAACACCATTGTATTCAAAAATATACAGGACTTGGGCATCGTCTTGGCAGCCATCACCTGTTGACCGGTGTTGCGGATCATCTGGTCCGACTGAGGCATGCGACGGCTATCCGCCGGCGCCAAAAGACGGGCAAAATAGACCTTCATTTGGGCAGCCATGAAAAAATACACCTGCAATGAATACCGTCAGGAGATGATGCTGGCCGGTCTGCACAGGCAGCTGGCCGATCCGGATCTTTCCGAATCCGAAAAAAAACGCCTTGAACAGCACATCCGTCAACTCGAAGCGGAAATGGGTTTGGAGTAGCCCCTTCCTTTTTCTTTATCAAGAGACCGATATCTGATAACAAGATGGCTTTAAATTGATCATGGAGGTTATTAAACCATGGCCTCGCATTTGGTTGTTGCCATAACCGGGGCATCCGGCGCTTATGCCGCGCAACTGTTGATTGAACGATCACCCTGGCCCACCATGTTGATCGCCAGCGACTGGGGGCGGACGATCTACGGGCATGAATGCGGATCCTTTGAAACGTTGGCGAATACGGCGGACAGAGTGTATGAAAACACGGATATGATGGCGCCGCCTGCTTCCGGATCCGTGCCGACGGCGGGAATGGTGATCCTGCCCTGCTCGGCCAACACGTTGGGCCAGATTGCCGCCGGACTAGGCGAAACACTGATCTCTCGGGCCGCCCACTGCCATCTGAAAGAGCGTCGCCCTCTCGTCATCGGCCTGCGCGAGGCCCCCCTGACCACGATCGATGTCCAGAATGCAGCCAGGGCGGCGTCCGCGGGTGCGACATTGATGCCGATTTGTCCGCCCTATTACATGTTCAAGGGACGCAAACCGGATCAAATTACGATGCATGAGCTGCTCACAGCCTATGTCGATCGTATCCTGTCTCTGTTGGGACATCCATTGGAGTCGACTTGGGAGGACGTGCGCTGATGTATGACAACCTGCGTGTTTTTCTCGATGAGCTGGAAAGACGGGGGCAGCTGGCCAGGGTGACTGCCGAGGTGGATCCCGACCAGGAGATCACCATTATTCAGCACCGTGTCATCGCCGCCAAAGGTCCGGCCATCCTTTTTGAAAGCGTACGCGGCTCCGATTACCGGTTGGTCAGCAATCTGTTCGGTACGCCGGAACGTATCGCTCTGGCTTGCGGACAACATCCTGGTGAATTAGGCGAGCGCCTGGCCAGAATTATTCATCAATTGATGCCGCCATCACTGGGTGGGCTTTGGCGGGCGCGCTCTGATTTGATGCGATTGTGGCCGACCCGCATGCGGACGGTTTCCAAGGGGCCTGTCCTGGAAACGAGCACCGAACCGCCGCATCTCGAACGTCTGCCGGTACTGACGTGCTGGCCTGAAGATGGCGGTCCCTTTTTTACATGGCCGCTGGTGCATACCGTCGACCCTGAAAATGGACAGGGCAATCTGGGAATTTATCGCCTGCAACGCTTCGATGGGCAATCCACCGGCATGCACTGGCAGATCGAAAGGGGCGGCGGCTTTCATTTTTACAAGGCCGCCAATTTGGGCCGGCCCCTGCCGGTCAGTGTGATCCTGGGGGGGCCGCCCGCATTGACCATTGCCGCTATCGCACCGCTGCCCGAAGGCATCGACGAGCGGCTGTTGGCCGCCTATATGATACGGAAACCGTTGGACGTCATCATGCGTCCGGAAAGCGGTCACCGCGTCCCGGCCTCCGCCGAATTCGTACTGGAAGGCAGCGTTCAAAGCAATGACGTAAAATTGGAAGGGCCGTTTGGAGACCATTTCGGTCACTATTCCCATGCTGCCGACTACCCGGTATTCCGGGTACGACGGGTTCTGGCGAGACGGGATGCCATCTATCCGGCCACCGTCGTTGGCAAGCCGATCCAGGAAGACTACTATATTGGCGAAGCCTTGCAGGAGCTGGTGCTCCCATTGGTGAGACAACTGAAGCCGGCGATACGGGATATCTGGGCTTATCCGGAGACCGGGTTTCATGCCCTGGCGGTCATGTCGGTGGCCGAGCGCTATCCGCGCGAAGCGTTGAAACATACCCTGTCGATGCTCGGGGAAGGCCAGGTTTCGCTGACAAAGGTCATGATCACCGTCGACGCGGATGTGGATGTACGCAATTTCAGACAAGTCAGCGAAGCCCTTTGGCGTCATCTGCGCACCGACGGCATCCACCTGCTGGCGCCGACGGCACAGGATACGCTCGATTTTACCGGTCCGGCCATGAACACCGGCAGCCGGTTGATTCTGGTGGCCACAGGGGGGGATCTTCCGCCGGAAAGGACCGCTCCGCCGCCGCTGCCGACGTCCGTCACCGATGTGCACCTCCAGCTGCAGGAGGCGGTGGCCGTCGGACCGGCATTTTTAATGTTGAAGGCTGCCGAAGGATTCGACGACCTGGATGCTCTGGCCAAGGCGCTGCGCCGCCATCCGGTGGCCGGACAGTACCTGTTTCATGTTCTGGTCAGCGAAGATGTGCCGTTGCAGGATCCCGTCATGCGCCTGTGGGGCTGGTTTACCCGGTTTGATCCTCAGGCCGATCTCTACCCGGCTGAGCGCCATATCAGAGGCAATCGCCTGGTCTTTGATTTTCCAATCCTGGTTGACGCCCGCTGGAAAAAAGGGTATCCCCGACCCGTGGCGTTTGATCCCGCTGTTGAAAAACGGGTGGATCAGCGCTGGAGTGAGTATGGAATTGACATCGATTAGAGCCGAAGCGTTCCAGGACGATCTATGAGCCAAAACCTGTTTGATCGAGCACTTGATAAAGGCGCGCACGCACAGCGGCTCGAACCGGATGAAGCCATGGCGTTGGCGCAAGTCATAACCCCGCAGCATTTGCATGCATTGGGGAGGGCGGCCCTGGCCAATCGAACGGCGCGGTTCGAAGACAGGGCCACCTTTGTTTTCAATCTGCAGATCAATCCCGCCAATATCTGCGGCGCCGGCTGCACCTTCTGCAACTACGCCGCTTCCAAGAGCGACCCGCATGCGTATGTTCTCAGCGAAGATGAGATCCTGGAGCAGGTGGAGCGCCTGCAACCCACGGAAGCCCATATCGTGGGGGGCTTGAACCAGGTGTGGCCGTATGAGAGGAACCTCAATCTGGTAAAACGGTTGCGGAGCACGTATTCCGGTTTGCATATCAAGGCCTTTACCGCCGTTGAAATTGCCTATTTTGCGAAAACCGCGCGCAAAAGCGAAACCCGAATTCTGGAAGAGTTGAAAGCCGCCGGCGTCGATGCCCTGCCCGGCGGCGGGGCCGAGATCTTCTCCGAGCGTTTGTATCGCCGGCATTGGAAGAATAAAATCGGCCCGCAGCAGTGGGTGCGCATTCATCAGGAGGCCCACCGACTGGGAATGACAACCAACGCCACCATGCTCTTCGGTTTCGGCGATACCTGGCGGGAACGGATCGAGCATATGCTGACGCTGCGGGAGGCACAGGATCAATCCAATGGATTCGCCTGTTTCATTCCGTTGGCCTTCCAACCGGGGGAGGGCAAATTCGAGACTCACGGACCGACGCCCTTGGAGACGCTGGCGGTGTTGGCCATCGCCCGCTTGGTGCTGGACAACGTCGATCACCTGAAATCTTACTGGCCCATGACCGGTATCGAAACCGCTGCCGCCGGTCTGAGCTGGGGGGCCGACGACATGGACGGCACGATCAGTGAAGAGAAGATCGCGCACCTGGCCGGTGCCACGACACCCAAAGGACTGGCGCGGGAAAAGATGACCGAAACCATCCGCCTGGCCGGATTCACACCCGTCGAGCGCGGCGGACGATTTGAAGTTGTGAGGTGACGATGCGTTATCCCGTCGCCATGATTCCTTATGCCAATATGGCGCCTTTTCAACAGATGGGTCCGCCGGAGGGGTGCGAATTCGTTGAGTGCATTCCGCGACACAGCATTCAGGCGCTCCAGGAAGAGCAGGTGCTCGCGGCAGCCGTACCGGTGGGCGGACTTGGCTATTTAACCGATGTCGTGGAACTTTTGGGGCCCTATGGAATCGCCGTACAATCGAACTCCATGAGTGTGCTGCTTTTTTCGGATCGGCCCTTTGAGCAACTGCGCGCACCGCTGACCATCGGGCTGACCGGCGAATCGGCCTCCAGTGTCCGGCTGCTCTATCTGCTGCTGGGATTTCAACACGGGTTTGATGCCGTCCCGCTGCTCGCTGCAAAGGACAGACCCGACAACGGCTATCTGGTCATCGGCGACCGGGCCTTGAAATGGGCTCGCGAGTTCGACCAGACCGGCGCCGTGCGAGGTTATACGCATGTGACCGATCTGTCGCTTTTATGGCATCGGCATTACCGGCTCCCGTTCGTCTTTGCCCGCTGGGTGGTGCATCGAAACGCGCCCGATGCACTTAAGACGCTTCTGCGGCAGTGGCTTCTGCAGTTCAGTGAGCAGAAAAACGAACTTGTGCAGGAATCCGTTCCGGGTGTTGCAGCACGGCTTGGATTGCCGCAAGATTATGTGCGGCACTACCTGAGCGTGATCCGGTGGTGTCTGACTGAAAAAGACGACGCCGGTCAGGAGCGCTTCATGGAAGAACTGCGTCGGCACGGCCAAGACGTGCTGTTCAAGCGGGAAGGGGAGAGGGACGGCTGCAGAGCCGACAAGGAGCCATCGAAATGACAGCACCCGTGGTCAGGACACCGCATCAACGCGTGAATCGGGAACAGGCATTGGATTTGCTGATTCGTGAGCCCATGGGCTCGCTCATGGCACAGGCGCATGCCGCTCGCATGTCGCGTCATCCCCGGCAGCAGGTGACGTTTGTATTCGATACCAATCCCAATTACACCAATGTCTGCGTGACCCGCTGCCGGTTTTGCGCGTTTTACCGTCAAACCGGTGATCATCAGGCCTATACCTTGACCCCGGAACAGGCGGCCCAGAAGGTCCGCCATGCATCCCTTTTGGGGGCGACCACCGTCCTGCTTCAAGGCGGCCACAATCCTGATATCGGTCTGCAGGATTGGCTGGCGTATATTCGTGCCATCCAGGAAGCCGCGCCGGAGGTGCACATCCATCCGTTCAGTCCGGCCGAATATCTGTTTATGGCGCAGACCGAACAATGCGACGTGGTCGACGTTCTCAAGGCGGTTTACAGTACCGGCGTGCGCACCATCCCCGGCGGCGGCGCCGAAATATTGACCGAACACGTGCGCCGGCAGATTGCGCCGCGCAAGGCCGACACGGATCAATGGCTGTCCGTTTGCGAGGCCGCGCACCGCATCGGATTTCGCACGACGGCCACCATGATGTACGGCCATGTGGAGAGCGACGAAGATATCGTGGAACACCTGTTGGTTCTGCGGCGGCTGCAGGATAAAACCGGCGGATTCACCAGCTTTATCCCCTGGTCATACAAGCCCGGGGACAATCCCCTTGGCAAACAGGTCACGCGGAGCGCGCACCCGGCCAAATACGTGCGCATCATTGCCCTGGCCCGTCTTGTCCTGGATAACTTCGCACACGTTCAATCCTCATGGTTCAGCGAGAACGTAGCGGCCGGCCAGATGGGGCTGCTGGCCGGGGCGGACGATTTCGGGGGCATTCTGGTGGAGGAAAATGTCCACAAAGAGGCCGGACATGCGCGGTCCGCCACGGCGGATACCGTGAAAACCATTATCCGCCGCGCCGGTTTTACCCCCGCCCAGCGCGACTCTTTCTACAACGTGCTGCAGACCTTTGACGGTCCCGACTTTCCGGGTATTTCATCCGTAGTCGATACAACGTCCGAACAATGATACATTCCCTCCTGTTGACTTTTAATACCTCTGCAAAACCCCTGGTAATCGAGGCACAGCAGTCAGCCGGGATCATTTCAAAGATGTTCTGGATCGCCGGGCCAGGGCTCTTCGAAACGCCTCCGATCACACAACCGACGATGCCGAAACCGGTACCTCACGATCAGTGTCGGTTTTGGGGCGAAGGTGGTCATAATATGCCAACCGCCGAGTGCTCGTCACGCCAAGTGAGTCGTAGATCTGTCGCGTGGCGCAGGATTCGTTAAGGGTGTAAAGGTGAATCCCTTTGACATTGTTATCGATCAGATCAAGCACTTGTCCTGTGGCCCAATGAATCCCGACTTTTCGAACGTGATCATGGGTTTCCGCACGCCGCATCGCTTTGATAAAGCGCGCCGGAAAGCGGGTCCCGGCGGAGACTTCGGCCATGCGCTGCATTAATTTCAACGAGGTAACCGGCGCAATGCCCGCAACAATGGGAACTCGAATCCCCTCCAATGCGCAACGTTCGCAAAAATCATAAAAGTCGTTGTTGTCAAAAAACAACTGGGTGCAGATATAGTCGGCGCCGCTGTCAACTTTGGCCTTGAGGTGGTCCATTTCGATCATTCGATTGGGAGTTTCCGGGTGCCCGTCCGGATAACCGGCCACGCCGATTCCCATCTGCGGATACCGTTTGCGGATGAATTCCACCAGCTCCGCGGCAAATCGGAAACCACCGGGTTGAGGTGAAAACCGTTCGCCGCTGGGAGGGTCCCCCCGCAGGGCAAGAATA
The DNA here is from genome assembly GCA_050291625.1 of Desulfobacteraceae bacterium. Classification (GTDB taxonomy): domain Bacteria; phylum Desulfobacterota; class Desulfobacteria; order Desulfobacterales; family Desulfosarcinaceae; genus JARRKU01. The sequence goes on along the minus strand of JBNKKC010000080.1, from coordinate 97,677 downwards.
TTTTCGATGCCGCTGGCGGCGTAGGTATCCAAAATTTCGCCGATCTCCTCTCTGGTGGAACCGACGCAAGTCAAATGGGAAACCACGGTCAATTCTGTCTCCTTTTGAATCCGCAACACCAAATCGTGTGTCAGTTCTCTGGTGGAGCCGCCGGCGCCGTATGTCACACTGACATAGTCCAGCTCCAAAGGCGAGAGATCTCCGATGGTTTTGAACAGCTGCTGAGCGGCACGGTCGGTTTTGGGAGGGAACAGTTCAAAGCTGTAAGTGGTTCCTTTGGCATTAAAAATATCGGCGATGTGCATAGACTTTCCTCCTTGTTGTCAATGGGTGCCGATGATGTGGCAGGGCTTTGGATGAGGCGCTGGTTCCTGCGCTGTTGTCCAGAGTTCGGCACATGAAGATTGAAGTTGAGGTTTGCGGCCATCAAGAATTATGCCAAAATAGCAGAAAATGCTCCGATGTGCTGAACTGTCTTCATTATCTAAACCAGCGGCACTTTTTGCTCGAGCATCTAATTTTGGGGAAATAGCTCCCCAAACTAGGAGGTCAAATGCGGATATTCTGTAAATCGAAATACTTGCCAGATTTGGGGCGATAGTTGCCCAATGGGGAATAAATTGCCCAATAGATTTCGGCGACGGGTTGGAAGGATCCGGGGATGAGAAACTTGTTTTTGAGCTGCCGAGAACGCCATAACTATTCCAAAGCTTCAATGTATTCGTATATTCAATACACATTATCGAATCTATAGATTATTTCTTGTTGTTTTTTTTTACTGCATGCATTAGAAGAAAACTTTCCAAACCCTAATGTGCCATTCGAAAGATTATATGTTCATCATGAACCGTCACATAGGCTTTACCTGAGAGACTTGGCGCTGGCAGCCCGGGATTGGTATGCACACGGTAAAGCAATTGGTGACGGAGCCCTCATTCAGCAGGCTTTTCCCCACCATATTTCCGTATTAATCACAAGCCTCCTTTGATTGGTCGGTCTGCGTGATCCAAGTTCGTTTTGGGTGTCGGCATGATTTGCGGCGCACCTGTTTGCCGATGTGATGAAAGGAGCCATCATGGAAAAAGCGATAAAAATCGCGCCCGGCAAAGGAAGAACATTTTTGGATAAGGCGCGTGAGATGCTGCCCAAGGGCGGCAACTTGAACCTCTGCCTGAGCTGCGGTGCTTGCGCCTCGGGTTGTCCGGCCACCGGCCTGGAGGACATGGACCCTCGAAAATTCTTACGCATGGCTGCATTGGGCATGGATCAAGAGATCGCCGGTCACAAGTGGGTCTGGCTCTGCTCCATGTGCATGCGCTGTACCCATGTCTGCCCCATGCAGATCAATATCGCCGGCCTGGTCATGGAGGGGCGCAAGTTGTGGCCGCGTGAAGCGCGTCCCGACGGTATCCTGCGTTCTTGCGATATGGCCCTGCGCAACGAGAGTACCAGCGCCATGGGCACGCCGCCTGAGGACTTCCGGTTTGTTGTGGAAGACGTGCTCGCAGAGGTGCGCGAAACCCAATCGGATTGGGAGACGCTCGAAGCGCCCATCGACAAACAGGGGGCGACTTTCTTTTTAAGCCAGAACTCCCGCGAGCCGGTCACCTTGCCGGACGAGATGGTTCCCCTGTGGAAGATTCTGCATCTGGCCGGTGCGGACTGGACTTACGGCAGCACGGCCTGGGCCGGTGAAAACTACTGCATGTTTCTGGCTGATGATGCCGCATGGGAAAAGATTGCCCGGGCCGCCATCGGCAAGGCCGAAGAACTGGGCTGCAAGGTCTATCTGAACACCGAGTGCGGCCACTCCACCTTTTCGGTGAACCAGGGGATTCGTCGCTTCAAGATCGATACCACGTTGGATGTCAAAGTGTTGATTCACTATTACGCCCGGTGGATCAGGGAAGGCAAGTTAGCGCCCAGCAGTGCCTGGAACAAGGATCTGAAGATGACATTCACGGTGCAGGATCCCTGCAACCAGGTGCGCAAGGAGTATGGCGACGGCTATGCCGACGAGTTGCGCTTCGTGGTCAAGGCCTGCGTTGGTGAAGAGAACTTTATCGACATGCAGCCCAACAAGTCCAACAACTTCTGTTGCGGCGGCGGAGGCGGCTTTCTTCAGTCCGGGTTTCACGAAGAGCGACGCCGGTATGGCAAGATCAAGTTCGATCAGGTTATGGCCACCGGTGCCGACTATTGCATCACCCCGTGTCACAACTGCCACGCCCAGATCCACGATCTTTCCCATCATTTTGACGGCGGCTTTTATGTCAGCAACCTGTGGACCTTTTTGGCGTTGTCGCTGGGAGTGCTGGGCGAAAACGAACGCGAGGATCTGCGCGATGAACTTAAAGCGGTCTGGCTGCCCGGCGATCCGGGAACGCCCAATCCGTTCAAAGCAAATAAAGAGATGAAATGATGACCGAAACCCTTTTTGAGCCGAAAATCATCGCCTTTTTCTGTAACTGGTGTACTTACGGCGCTGCCGACCTGGCCGGTGTCAGCCGCCTGCAGTACCCGTCCAATATTCGCATCATCCGGGTGCCTTGCAGCGGACGTATCAGTCCCAAATTCGTTCTTTCGGCCCTGCGCAACGGCGCCGACGGCATCTGGGTTTCCGGTTGCCACCCGGGCGACTGCCACTATATCGAGGGCAATTACTACGCCCGCCGAAAATTCGCCCTGCTGAAAAACTTGCTGGAATTCATGGGCCTGGAGGTTGGCCGTATCCAGTTTTCATGGATCTCTTCGGCCGAAGCCACCAAATTCGCAGAAGTGGCTCGACAGGTCACCCAGGCCATTCAGTCGCTGGGACCGGCGCGTCATATGGTCAAAATGCCTTTGCCGGAATCGACGGTTGTTGACTCGTCCGAAATCGTACTGTCAGTGGGGAATAACCGATGACCGCTAACGTCAACGGCGCGGTCCTTGTGGCCGGCGGCGGTATTGCCGGTATCCAGGCGGCCCTGGACCTGGCCGACTCAGGTTATAAAGTTTACCTTGTGGAACGCCGGGCGGCCATTGGCGGTGTCATGGCCATGCTGGACAAAACCTTTCCCACCAATGATTGCGCCATGTGCATCATGAGTCCCAAGCTTGTAGACGTGGGCCGGCATCCCAACATCGATATCCTTACCATGGCGGATATTGAATCCGTTGACGGCGTCAAAGGCGATTTCAGGGTTTGCCTCCGGCAGCGGCCGCGCTATATCGATATGGACAAGTGCATTGCCTGCGGGATGTGCGCCGAAAAATGCCCCAAAAAGGTGCAGGACACGTTCAACCAGAACCTGATCAAACGCAAAGCCGCCTATGTGCTCTACCCCCAAGCGGTGCCGCTCAAGTACCTCATCGATGCCGATCATTGCATCTACCTGCAAAAAGGCAAATGCGGGGCCTGCGTCAAGATATGCCCGGCCGGCGCCATCCGGTTGGATGACCGCGAACGGCGGCTGACGCTGAATGTGGGGTCCGTCATCCTTGCAAGCGGGTTCCAGCCTTTCGACCCCTCAGGCCTGGCCCACCTGGGCTACGACGCCCATCCGGATGTGCTGACCTCACTGGAGTTCGAACGTATCCTGTCGGCCTCCGGTCCTTTCGGCGGCCGTCTGATGTGTCCCTCGGACCAGCGCGAGCCAGCACGCATCGCCTGGGTGCAGTGCGTGGGGTCTCGGGATCGGAACCTCTGCAACAACTTTTACTGCTCGGCCGTCTGCTGCATGTACGCCATCAAGCAGGCCATCATCGCCAAAGAGCATGCCGACCATCCCCTGGACTGCACCATTTTTTTCATGGACATGCGCACCCACGGCAAGGGGTTCGAAGCGTGCTACAACGAGGCCCGCACCAAGCACGGCGTCCGCTTTATCCGCAGCCGCGTCAAAACAGTGCTACCCGCGCAGAACGATGGCCGGCTGACCCTGCGGCGCTATGCCGATGAGGATGGGCGGATTCAGGACGAACACTTCGACCTGGTGATCCTTTCCGTGGGCCTGCAGACCTCCCGCGAACTGCGCCAGCAGGCCGGTAGCTTTGGTGTCGACTTGAGCGCCGGCGGTTTTTGCCGCATCGACGATTTTGCTCCTGCTGCCACAACGCGGGACGGCATTTACGTATGCGGCGCCTTCGCCGGTCCCAAAGATATCCCCCAGTCTGTGATCGAGGCCGGCAGTGCCGCCCTGTGTGCGGGCGCCGACCTGGCGGCCGGTCGCAGCAGCCAGACCGTGCGCAGCACGGTGCCGGCGGCGCGCGATATCCGCGGTGAAGCCCCCCGGGTGGGAGTCTTCATCTGCCATTGCGGGGTGAACATCAACGGTGTGGTGGATGTGCCGGCGGTGCGCGACTACGCCCGCACCCTGCCGAATGTGGCCTATACGGCCGACAACCTCTACTCCTGCTCCCAGGACACCCAGAACATCATCAGCACTAAAATCAGGGAAGAAAACCTCAACCGCATCGTCGTGGCCGCCTGTTCGCCCAAAACCCACGAGCCGCTGTTTCAGGAAACCCTGACGGCCGCCGGGCTGAACAAATATCTGCTGGAATTTGTCAATATCCGCAACCACGATTCCTGGGTGCATATGGCGCAGCCCGAACTGGCCACGGTCAAGGCCAAGGACCTGGTGCGCATGGCCGTGGCCAAGGCCGCGCGGTTGTCCCCGTTGCGGGAGGAAACGCTGCAGATCACCCAACACGCCCTGGTGGTGGGCGGCGGCGTGTCCGGCATGGCCGCGGCCCTGGCATTGTCCCGCCAGGGCTACCCGGTGACGATCATCGAACGCGACCGGACCCTGGGCGGACAGGCCCGCCATCTGTTTCGTACGGCCAGGGGCCATGGGGTCGAAACCCGCCTCCGCGAACTGATTCAAGCCGTGACCGCCGATCCGAATGTCACCGTTCATCTGAACGCCGCCTTGATCCAGGTGGAAGGCTTTGTCGGTAATTTCAAGTCCACCCTGGTCTTGGGCGATAAGCAGGTCTGCATCGAGCACGGGGTCGCCATCATCGCCACCGGCGCCCGGGAGTCCAAACCTGCCGAATATCTTTACGCCAAGGATCCACGGGTGATCACCGGTCTGGAACTGGACCGGCGCCTGAAGGCCGGCGACACGGCGCCGGCGCGCGCGCAGACCGTTGTGTTCATTCAATGCGTGGGATCGCGCGAACCGGAAAGGCCCTACTGCTCGAGGATCTGCTGCACCCATTCGGTGGTGTCCGCCCTGCACTTGAAAAAAACGCATCCGGACATGAATGTGTTCATCCTTTACCGCGATATTCGGACCTATGGTGAGCGGGAGGGGCTCTACCAGCAGGCGCGCAAAGAAGGCGTGATGTTCATCCGTTACGACCGCGATCACAAGCCCCGTGTGAATGCCGCGTCGCAGGCCCTGGAAATCACGATGACGGACCATGTGCTTCACCGGCCGATCATGATTCCGGCGGACCTGCTTGTCCTGGCCGCGGCCGTCGAACCGTACCGCGACGAGCAGCTGGCACAATTTTTCAAGGTCCCCCTGAACGCCGACGGCTTTTTCGTGGAAGCCCACGTAAAGCTCAATCCCTGTGCCTTTGCCACCGACGGAGTCTATCTGTGCGGTCTGGCACACTACCCCAAGCCCATCGACGAATCCATTGCCCAGGCCCAGGCCGCGGCTTCGGCCGCCACCATCCTGCTGTCCCGGCAGACCATCCGCAGCGGCGGCACCACCGCCCATGTGGATGCGCGGATGTGCTCGTCCTGCAACGTATGTGTCAGTCTGTGTCCGTACAATGCCCTATCCCTGCGCAGCGAAGGTCCGCTGGAAGGCAAGGCCGAAATCAATCCGGCCCTGTGCAAAGGCTGCGGCCTATGCGTGGCCTCCTGCCGTTCGGGGGCCTTGCAATTGCACGGATTCGACGATGCCCAGATTATGACCATGATCGAAGCGATCTGAAAAGGAACGCAGCGATGTCTCAATCCATCACTTGAAGGAGGAAATGAAGATGAAAAGATGTTTGATGCTCAAGTTTTCCGTGCTCACCATCGCCATACTGATGACAACCGGCCTCGCCATGGCCAAAGGGCCAGAAAAAACCAGTCTCACCTATGTCGAACCAGGACGGTATCTGATCAAGCTGCCGGTGATCCTGGCGGCGGCGGCGGGCTATTTCAAAGAAGAAGGCTTGGATGTGAAGGTTAAAATCGCGCCGGGTCAGAAGGTCTATGAGGCCCTGCTGGCCGGCGATTCCGATTTCATCGCTGTCTCTTATGGTTCCATGATGAAGATCAACCAGCAGGGAAAAAAGATCGTCTCGGTGTGCAACATCACCAGGAATTGTTTGTTCCATCTGGTCGCCCGGCAGGGGATTCAATCCCTTGATGACCTGAAAGGAAAGCGAATTGGGGTGCCCAAGGTCGGAGAAGAGGTGACGGCGGTGATTCGCGCTGCATTGAAACGAAAGGGTATTGACCCGGATAAGGATGTGAAATGGGTTTCCGTGGGAATTCAGGCAACCATGATCGCCGCCATGAAACGCGGAGAGATCGATGCCGTCGGAGCTGTCGGTGAGTGGCGGGACCACCTGTTGCGAACGGTTCCGGGAACCCATGTCCTCATCGACTATTCCAGAACGGGCGATCTGAAGGGACATCTGGGGGCGACGACCTATCCCCTGGCGCATGTCCAGATGACCGCCGAATTTGCCGGAAAATACCCTGAAACCACGCAAAGCGTCGTCAACGCCGTCATGAAATCCCTGCATTACATCAATACTCATACGCCGGAAGAGTGTATCGATGTGGTCAAGGACAAATACTGGGCCGAAGCCGACAGAGAGGTCCTGGTCAAGTATATGACCGAAATCAAAGATGCGTTCAGCCCGAACGGCATGACTGAGAAATCGGGCTACGATATTGTTGTCCGGGTCAACAGTGAAGCCGGGCTTCTCAAAACGCCGGCCCCCGATTTCGCCGCCATCACCGATCTGCGTTTTGTCGAACTGGCCGACCAACGGCTTGGTATCAAGTAAGATGGAGAATTGACATGCACCCGGTTTCAAAGCCCGTAATCGCCGTCAGTAACAAAGTGCTGCCGGAGGTTGGGCAACTGCTCGGTTATTGCGGCCGGCATCGGCTTCGCGGCATCGATTACACGATGAATACCAAGGCATCGTCTGTTTCAGACATCCAGGCGGACAAGGCAAGCATCGAAACCATCCTCGCCGCGGGATTGGATATCCGCTATCATCTTCAGTTTTACGGGATGGAGATTGCCGACGCCGATCTGAAAAGAGCAAAAGCGGCCCTGGCGTTTCACAGGCAATGCCTTGATGTCGTCGCACAATACCATGGCCGTTTTGCAACCCTTCATATCGGGCTGGGGCTCGAGTCCATCGAGCAGATCCGCTACGAAACCGCTCTCAGCCACCTGGAGGAGCTTGTCGCCTATGCGAAGGAGAGGCGCATCGTTCTCTGCCTGGAAAATCTGACCAAAGGATTTACCAGCCATCCCGATCAGTTTCTGACGATGATCGTTTCCAGCGGTGCCGCGGCGACCTTCGACCTGGGGGCATGCCAACGCCACTCCCTGGGTGCTTGAAGGCCGGGGAACCAGCGTTGATTTTCTCCGGATGATCGCACCCCATGTCAGGAATGCCCATGTCTATGAGGTTGAAAAGATCGATCCGGCAACGGCCGTTCCGTATCATGTGGCGCCGCAAAAGCTGGATGGAATCGAACCTCTGTTGCGCGGATTGTTTGGCACCGGCTGCGATTGGTGGTTGATTGAACTGCCCGACATAAATGATGTAGACCATAGCCGTCAGCTGCTGCAGTCATTTCTGATGGATACTGAAAGCGAACGCACTGGCCGGGGTTCAGAACCGTGATCCAGGTCGACCGTCTGAATAAAGCATTTGCCACCAAGGACAACCAGAAGGTTGTGGCGTTGCAGAGTGTGACCCTCGATATCGCCTGCGGAGAGTTCGTCGCCATTATCGGCCCCAGCGGCTGCGGAAAAACGACCCTGCTCAGGATAATGACCGGTTTGGTTCAACCGGATGGGGGGAAAATCCGGATTGACGGCCAGGCTCCGCGCGGATGCAGCGGAAACATCGGCTACATGTCGCAGGTCAACTCCCTCCTGCCCTGGCGCACGGTCAGCCAGAATATCCAGCTGGGACTCGAGATACGCGCCGTCCCGTCGGCCGAACGAAAGAAGAAGGCCAGGCGCTTGATCCGTCGTTTGGGGCTGGAGGGATTCGAGAACCGATATCCTTTCGAACTGTCGGGCGGCATGCGGCAACGGGTATCCATTATGCGGGCCCTGGCCTATGATCCGGGCGTATTGTTTATGGACGAGCCGTTCGGCGCTCTCGATGTCCAAACCCGGGACCTCCTGGAAGACGATATTCTGAGGATATGGTCCGAAAACCATAAGACGATCGTTTTCGTCACCCATGACCTCTCCGAAGCCATCATTCTCGCCGATCGGGTCATCCTCATGACGTCCCGTCCGGGAACCATAAAAAACGTCTATCGCATCAACCTGCCTCGACCGAGGGATACGGAATTTCGCCTTAGACCCGAATTTCAGACGATTCTTCGGGACATCTGGGCCGATTTGAGTGCTGAAGTCAAACGATCGCGGAACATTCAATGAAGACCAAAGCGATCAGGCAGGGCGGTGTGGTCACCATTTTGAGAGTCGCCGTCATCGGGATCTTTTTTATCGGCTGGGAGGCCGGCGGACGTTTCGGCATGCTCGACCCGTTTTTCTTCAGCAGCCCAACTGCAATAGCAAACGATCTGTTCACACTCTTCTCCTCGGGAAAGATCTATCCGCACATTCTGATGACCATGAAAGAGGTTTTTGCCGGACTCTTTCTCGGGACGCTGACCGGAATGATCACCGGCATCGTTCTGGGAAAAAATGAGATGCTGGCACAGGTACTGGATCCGGTGTTGATGGGCCTCTATGCCATCCCGAAGATCGCCATTGCCCCGCTGTTTATCCTCTGGTTCGGCCTGGGCATCGCCGGTAAGATCGTCTTCTCGTGGGTTGTTGTCTTTTTCCTCATCTTTTTCAACACCTATGCCGGGATGAAAAACATCGATATTGAATTGATCGATTCCGTCAGAACGATGGGCGCCAATAAATGGCAGATGCTGACCAAAGTTACCCTTCCATCCTGCCTGCCCTGGGTTTTGGTAGGCTTGCGATCAAGCCTCGGAGCGTCTCTGATCGCCGCCATCGTCGGCGAATTTATCGCCGCCGATACCGGCTTGGGACATTTGATCATGGAGGGCTCGACCCTGTTCATGACCCAGCGCGTGCTCTCGGTGGTGATGCTGCTTTCCGTCATCGTCATCATCATGGATATCAGCTTAAGATGGGTGGAAAAGCGGTTTATGAAATGGCGCCCGGAAACAAAATAAAAGGACGGCTGCCATATAGACAGAGGCTGGAAGAACTTTTTTCAGTATCATTGGCTCCCCCCCGCAGACTGCCCCAGTTGTCTCAGCTCTTTGGGGACAAAGCGATAATCGACCATTTGCTCGATGGGGACCTTGCTTTTGATATAACCGTACTTCACCATGAGCTCTCTCTGGTAGTTGATCCTTTTTAAGGGTTCAACGGGTGAGTATTCCCGAAGCGCGGCAAGCATGCACAACTCCTCCTTCACCCGGGTGTATTTGGGCAAAAAGGCGCGGGCCTCTTTTTCATGAGTGGCAATGAAATCAAACGATTTGACCAGGCCGTTCAACACTTTCTGCACATTGTCCGGATGCTCGGCCAGGTACTCGTCCGAGAAATACAATCCGGCAAAAATCCAGTTGGGTACAATGTCATGAAATGACGCCAGGATCCGACTCGCTCCATGCGATTCCAGCATGGCCGCCAAAGGATCTCAGACGATAAACGCGTCGACGCCACCGGATCTCAGGGCCGCTTCGTACTGCATGGGATTGTCGGGCGTGGCGCCCCACAAGGGGCGGATGTCTTGCATGGTATAGCCGCCCTTGGCCAGGGCATGGCTCAGCATGGTTTTGGCATTAATGCTTCCTCCGGTTGCCAGACGGATGCCTTTGAGGTCCTGCAGGGTTCTGTATGTCGTCTGGGCGCCCACATGGATGCCGCACTTGGTGCCCTTGTGGGCATGGCCCATCCACATCACCACTTTGACAGGCACTTTTTTTTCGGCCAGCTTGATCAAGGATGCCAGCGAGATATATCCGCCGCCGACATCGCCCCGCAAAACAGCCGCCAGCACATTGGGCTCACCCTTAATAAACTTCAACGCGACATTGACTCCGGCTTGCTTAAAAAACCCTTTCTCTACCCCGACATAGAGCGGCAAATCGTCGATGCTGCGCCAGTATACGATTTTAACGGTCGGCACGTCAGGCCGATTTTCTTCTGCTGCAACCGGTGAAACCAGAATAATCATGGCCAACAACAATACCGGGATGAGCTTTTTTGCATGGTTTGAAGACATGAACTTCTACCTCCTTTTTTTTACTCGTTGTTTGTCAATAACTCTATGTGCCGCCGAGAGATGTTTCGTGATGCCAGGACAGGATCCGGGCCTGAAGGTTGCGCGCCAACCGATCAAGAGAGAATCCCAAAAGGGCCAGCACCACAATCCCGGCAAATACACGCTCCGTGTCAAAGGTGCGCTGGGCGTCGATGACCAGAAAACCAAGCCCCGAGTCGCTTGAAAGCATTTCGACCCCCACCAGGGCCATCATGGCGATGGCCGTTGAAATGCGCATGCCGGTGATGATCATGGGCATGGCCGAGGGCAGCAACACCCGGGTCCACATTTGACGACCATCGGCCCCGAGGGAGCGGGCCGCCATGATCAGCTTTTTATCCACGCCTTTGATACCGGCAATGGTATTCAAGACAATGGGGAAAAAACAGGATTTGAAAATAATCATTATTTTAGACGTATTGCCGATGCCGAACCACAGAAAGAAAATGGGGATCAGGGCGAAGGTGGAAAGGGGGCGGATCAGCTCGATCAACGGATCAAAAAAATCTTCCGCTATTCTGGACCAGGCAATCAGCAGCCCCAGTCCGACACCGGCCAAAGCGGCCATTGCATAACCGCTGATGGCCCGAGCGATGCTGATGGCCGCATGGTGGAGAAGTTCTCCGGAAATCACCATATCAAAAAGGGTTTGGAACACGTCGGTGGGAACGGGTAAAAACCACGCAGGAATCCAGCCTTGCCGCGTAATCAACTCCCAGATCAGCAGAAGCAGAAGCGGAGACATCAATTTGCGGTATCTAGTCATTTTTGACCTTCAGCCTCTTGAAACATCTTCCAGTATCGTGTCCTGCCCATAAGTTAAAAAACGAATGTCACTCCGGCGCAGGCCGGAGTCCAGTTGAAAGCCCTCTGGATTCCGGCTTTCGCCGGAATGACTCAAAGGAAAATGCCATTCGAATTGAACAACTGTTGTTCATCCAACTTGCGGGATACAACACTAGTGCATCTCCTGCCACACGGTCTCCTTCAAAGTTCTTTCATACTCCCGGAATAGATCGGAGGAGTGCATATCACGGGTGCGGGGGCGCTCCAGCTCTATTGAGACGGTTTTTTTGACGCATCCCGGACGTTTGCTCATGACCACGACACGATCGGCCAGAAAAATGGCTTCCGTGATACTATGGGTCACGAACAAAACCGTACAGCGGGCTTGGGCCCAGATATTCTGCAGCTCGAGCTGCAGGCTTTCACGGGTCAAGGCGTCCAACGATCCGAACGGTTCGTCCATCAGCAGCACGTTGGGCTTGTTGGCCAGAGCCCTGGCAATGGCGACCCGCTGTTTCATTCCTCCGGACAATTCGTGGGGGTAGCGATTCTCAAAGCCCTCCAGGCCTACCAGCTGGATCAGATCGCGACTGGTCCGCTCGTACTCTTTTTTCGGAATCTTTTTCAACAGCGGGCCGAACTCGATATTGCCTTTGACCGTCTTCCAGGGGAAGAGGAGGTATTCCTGAAATACAATGGCCCGCTGTTCGTCGGGACCGTATATCCGGCGGCCGTCGATGGTCAATTCACCGGCGGTGGGCGTTTCCAGGCCGGCCACCATCAGCAGGAAGGTGGATTTGCCGCACCCGCTGGGCCCGATAATGGTGACAAATTCCTTTTCCCGCACTTGAAGCGTGAACTCGCCGAGGGCCTGGGTGCGCCTGCCATTTTTACGGCCGTTGAAAATTTTGGTAATGTTTTGCGCGTTGATATAATCCATCCGGTTTCCTCGCAGCAATTTGCTCCATAAATCCCTCGATGCGGACCCGCAATTGTTCGATATCCGACTGGGAATAATCCGTAACCACATGCAGAAACGGCAGGCCCAGTTTATCCCTGACCAGTTCCTTGACCCGGTAGGATTCGATTTCAAACGGCTGGCAGAATTGCCATGCCAGGTCGATGACGCCGTCGATACGGAATTCGTCGATCAAGCGCTCCAAATCGGCAAGGCGCTGTGAATTCGGCGTCATGCAGGCGCATGTCACGCGCAGATACCGCCTGGCGATGGCTTCGATGGGATCTTGACCCTCCCTGATCTGGATCAAATCCTCGCTGCGGGTCACGCCGCCGCAACCTTCCTCACAGACGACGACACCGCCGCATGTTTCGACGAGTTCAAGGACCTTGCTGCACCCCAAGCTGTTGCCGAGACCGGTCCATAAAATCCGGGGACGGTCCGGCTGGTGTGCCAATTCGCCTGCCGCCGTGCGTGACTGCAGTTCGCTGAGAAATGCTTCCAGCGTCTGCAAGTATGCTTCGAAATCGACGGCATAGCGCAGCTTGGTCATGATATTGATAAAATCGAGACCCATGATGGGCGTGGGGTGCTGCTTGCGGCAGTAATAGATTTGCGTGATCAATTGCCTTTGCCGATTGCCCAGATCAACAGCGCGCCACAGATCGTCCTCGCTTATGGCAACGCCGAGTTGATGTTCAAGAAAGGCTTTGGCATTTTTCACCTCTGCAATCCAATGGGCCAGCGCCGCCGCAGAATCGGGTTTTTGGGGCAAGTCCATCACGTACATGGGCACTTGCCGGGCCAGCAGTTCGTACATCTTTTTACGGCCGTCGCAGGTGGTCTCGGCAATAATGCAATCGGCCAGGGGAAAAAGGGGACACGTTCCAGAAATCGCCCGGCCGAAGGTGGCCTTGACCTTGGGGCACTGATCCGGGGAGAGAATCTGTTCGGCCTTGGCAATGGGATCCTGGGTTGATCCGCAGAGGCCCACCGGAATGGCACCGGCGGCCAGAATCAATTCCTTGGGCGTATAAGAGCAGAGACAGCCAACCACCTTTTTGCCTTCATCTTTGGCCATCTCCAAAGAGAGGGCCAGGTTGGTATGTACTTCCTGGATGGTGTCAGAAATCTGAAACGACATGTTTGCCTCCCTTGGTTGGAAGTTAAAGACGTTCAGATCATGTTTTTGGCAAGGCTAGAGGGAGGAAGCTGTATTTCGAATACCGCGACGACCGATAACGCCGCCAAAAACATGATCTGAACGTCTATAGATTTAACGCTTGTACGGCCGCACCTAGAGCGCCCGTCAACTGAGGATCGATATCCAGCGACGTGAACGGCACGCCGAGATAGTCGACCAGGGCATTGGCCAGCCCCTTGTTTTTGGCCACCCCGCCCACAAACGCCAGTGGAGGCTTGATCCCCAGGCGTTTGACCATGTTGCCGATGCGTGTGGCAAAGGCGCGGTTGATGCCGGAAACAATATCTTGCGGGGCCTGCTTTTTGGCCAAAAGCGAGATGATCTCCGTTTCGGCAAAGACCGCACACATGCTGTTGATCGTGCACGCCTGAGCTTCGCGGCACGGCATGTCAGCCATACCTGCCAGGTCCAGTTCAAGGGTGCGGGCCACCATTTCAAGAAACTTGCCGGTGCCGGCGGCGCACTTGTCGTTCATGACGAAATCAACCATGCTGCCATCGGCATCGAGGTGAACCACCTTGCTGTCCTGTCCGCCGATATCAATCAATGTGCGGATCTGAGGGTTGATAAAGTGGCATCCCCGGGCATGACAGGTGAGTTCCGTAGCGGTTTTATCGAGAAACGAAACGGATACACGTCCGTAACCGGTACCCACGACGGCCCCGGGCCAACCATGGTTGATGCCGGCCTCTTGACTTGCGCGCATCAAGGCCCTTTCTGCCGATTTTTCGGCGTCGATTCCTGTATCGAGGACCGTACCCGCCAGGATGCGCCCGCTGTTGAGAATCACGACTTTGGTCGTCCGGGAGCCGACATCGATGCCGGCGACCCATTGCCTTGACTTGTGATGATCCGGATTTGCCGTTTGCAATAATGGTTGGGACTTCAGATGCGAAAGCGGTGTCTGCTTCATCTCATTCTTCCATTGTATGTGTCGATATGACCGGGAGTGTCTGGTTGGACACATCGTGGATACAACGACAATCATTGACCCGCCGACGATTTGCCAGCGTCAGGAGACATACGATTTTGGCCTACAGCTTCATCCAACGAACCCGGTTAGATGCATAAAAGCAATCAGGTAAAGCCAAAATCGTAAACCATGGAAAACCTCATAGAAGAAGAGTTGGATGGATGTAGATATTATAGATATTGGCAATGTGTCAAATAGATAAATAAAATATACAAATTCGTTTTCATAGAAAATCTCGATGCACCCGAGACGCGCCCGGGCCCGATTCCTCGAAGCAGAAACGTCGCAAGCTGTCGGTTTGGATAAAAGCCTGCACCTACTACAGGTCAAATCCCGTATACTGACCGTTGAAATTTTCATCGTCTCGATGGCAGATGATCCCATCGCGAGAGTTATGATATGCCGTAAAGGTTCGGAAGCAACCAGGAAAGCGTCACCCACATTATTAGAAGCAGCGGCATCCCAATTCGGAGGAAATCGTTGAAGGTGTAGTTGCCCGCGTTCATGACCAGCAGGTTGGTCTTGTAGGCCATGGGGGTGGCATAGCTCATATTGGCCCCGAAGAGCACTGCCAAGACAAACGGTTCGGCCGGCTGTCCCATCTGGGCGGCAATTGAAACGGCGATGGGGGTGCCGATGACGGCTGCTGCGTTGTTGGAAACGATGTTGGTAAGGATGCCCATCAGAAGCATCAGCCCACTGATCACGAAGATCGGCGAAGTGTCCCCTGCCAGGGCGACAAAGAGTTGCGCCAGGTAATCAGCGGCGCCGGTCTTGAGCAGTGCAACTCCGATGGCAAGACTTGCGGTCACGATAAGGATGACTTGCGTATTCAGTGCACTCGTGGCATCACGCCATCCCAGGCATCCGGTGAATATCATCAACAGCGCCCCGAGAGACGCGCTGATGGCGATGGGCAGAAACCCTGCGGCGGCCGTAACGACGATACCCAGCATAATGAGCAGGGCCACCGGTGCCTTGCGGGCAAAAGGCAGATCCGCCGTGGCATCGAGCACGAGAAGATCCTTTTCTTTCTTGAGACCCGCAATCTGTTCCCGGGGGCCTTGAACCAGGAGGATATCCCCGTCTTTCAGGCGGATATCCCCGATTTCTGCGTATAACTTTTCCGGGCGCCTGCCCGCCCTGTGAATCGCCAGCGTCATTATCCCGTAACGATCCGCGAATCGGATCCCGCTGAGAGTTCTTCCTGCAAGGCGGGAGCCCTCTATGAGGACGATCTCCGCAATCTGCTGATCTTCATCCTCTAACGGGTGCTCCTCGTCAACAGGCTCGTTCATGTCGTCATCCGCATAGAGCTTTCCTTCCAGTACCTTTTCAAACTCCTTCAGACGAGCGGGCGTATCACGGATAATCAGATGGTCTCCGGCTTTAAGCACCAGGGAGGGAAAAGGCAGCATGAAGTTGTCAAGCCCGCGCTCAACGCTCGTGACTTTCATGGTCCCGTCGACTTTTTTTCTGGCTTCGGCCAGCGTCTTTCCTTCAACCGGGGTTCCTTCAAGAATGGCAAGATGGGCGGAGAAAACCCTGGGGGAGGTGTCTGCCAGAGTTTGTTCACGCTCCGGTATAATCCGCGGCGCCACGAGCCAGAGATAAGCGATACCGATACTTCCGGCAATGACCGCCGGTACCATGAAATCGAACATACCCATCCGTTTCAAGCCTAGCTCTGCCGCTACGGAGACCACTAGCAGGTTCGTGGAGGTTCCGATGGTGGTGCATGTGCCCCCTAGCAGGGTGGCGAATCCCATGGGCATCAATACGGAAGAAGCCTTTATACCCGTGCGAAGGGAAACGTTGATCAATATTGGGAGAAACAATACGACAACGGGGACATTGTTTATAAACGCACTGATAAAAGCCCCGACCACAAGGATCAACAACAGGGAGATACTCGGGCTCACCTTCCAGAGCCGCGCCAGCACCCTTCCCACGGGCTCGAGCGCCCCCGTGCGGACAATACCCTGCCCGGCGATCATCAGGGTGCAGACGGCAACCAACGCTTCGTGTCCGAAACCCCGGAAAAAGTCTACGGCGTGTAAAACGCCTCCGTCCACCTGGAAAGGAAAGACTTCGAACCCAACAGCCAGACTGATGAGCACCAGGAAACTGGAGGACTCGAGGGGTATCTTTTCACGGGTGAACAGGACCAATGCGACAGCGGCAAGCATCAGCACGGCCAAGGCATGGGCATTGGGCGGCGGGGTAAATGTCATATCGTTTCACTCCATTGTTTTGCGAGACGGCGTCAGTCATTGATCAGGCCGGACAGGCTTTGGCATGGCCAGTGTACCACGGGGGGCTCTGTCTTGCCAACACGTGGACATACTCCTGTGCGTAACAAATCGGAATCGGCAATTTTCGATGGAAAATGACGGAAGCAATCCTTAGAGAAAATGCCTCAATTGAGGAGGAAAAGACAAAGGCGATTTGCCTTCGCCGATCAAGGTCGCCGGCTGGACGGAGAATCAGGCTCTACGATGCAGGGGGATGGTTCAAAGGATCATTGTCGATAGCGGAAGCATATTCCGGTTTATCGATGCATATTTCCGGTTGGCACAAATGGTTCTTAAGCACATGAATCAGATCGGATCGCTTCCGAACCGGACCAAAAAGACGGGTTGCAAAGGTTGCCACTTCTTCCACGGAGTGCGCATCGCTGCCGCCGCATTCGGCCAGATCGAAATGCTCACGCCACTGTTCCACCGCCGAATTCTCAGATGGTGTGTTTCGGCCGTTCAGGCTTTCGATGGCGCAACACCGTCCCTGCTCAATCATCCGCCGGTCCAGTGATCTGCCCTTGCGGAATGGGTGGGCCGCTACGGCGACTCCCCCGCTTTGATTCACGATATCTAAAAGCGAATCGGCCGAAAGGTGTGGTTGAAGGGTTTCAAAGGGACCAAACAGCAGAAAATCGCCCTGGGCGGTACAGTACTCCATGCCGAATATGACACACACGCCGTTGTCCTGAAGGCCTTCGGAGAGACGATGACGAACGTCCATGGTATTGTGATCGGTGATGCAGATTCCGTCCAGCCCGCGCGCTTTGGCTCGTGTGACGGCTTGCTCGACACTCAACTGGCTGCAGCCTGAAAGAGTCGTATGGATGTGAAGATCGAATAGCATAGCGGGGTATAGTACGTATTTTGGCTGCGAAGTCAAATTTTTAGTTTCTATTTCCTTGCACCTTGCTATAGATAAATTCAATAAGGTGTTTGAAAGGGAAATGGAACCGACATGGCCAAAAAATGTATCATGATTCTTCTCGATGGGGTGGGGGACCGATCCTATTCGGAGCTGAACCATCTGACCCCCTTGCAGGCCGCCCGAACCCCTTTTCTCGACCGACTTGTCCGGGACGGCGCCAGCGGTCTTTACCATGCCGGGCTTCTGGGGCAGGCTTTTCCCAGCGAAACCGCGCACTTTGCCATATTCGGTTATGGCATGCGGGAATTTCCCGGCCGGGGAGCTTTGGAGGCGTTGGGTGCCGGCATACCGATCGATTCCGGTGAGGTGGCCTTGTTGGCCCATTTTGTAACGGTCGAGCCGTCATCCGGCGGGACACTCGTGTTGGTGGACGGCAAGCCCGAGGCATCGGATGAGGAGGTAACGGCGCTCATTCAAGCCATTGGAACATATTCCGCAGAGGGAGTCGAGGTGCAGCTGCACCACACGCACGGCTATCGCGGCATTGTTACCCTGTCCGGCGATGTGGCTCCTTTTATCACCGATTCAGATCCTCTGTACGAAGGCTGCCCTGTGGCGGCAGTGGTCCCCTGGGCAGATGTGGCCGATAAAAAGGCGCCGCTGAAAACATCGAACATTCTTGGTTCCTATCTGGAGTGGGCTCACAACACGCTGAATGTCCATCCGGTAAACGTCACACGCCAGGCAGAGGGCAGACCCGTGCTCAACGGTCTGGTGACCCAGCGCGCCGGCCGCTTGAAGACAGTGACGCCTTTCTCGAAAATGTGGGGCCTGCGGGGTCTGAGCATTGCCAGCGGCATGATCTATCACGGCCTGGCCGGCTACCTGGGAATGGATGTGTGCGATGTCGCCGATACCCCCCATCCGGGCCGGGATCTGGCCGAGCGCCTGGAATCGGCGTTGGCCGCTCTGAGGGATCACGATTTTATTCATGTGCATACCAAAATGCCGGATCAGGCCGCCCACACCAAAGACCCTGCTTACAAAACCAAGGTCCTTGAGCTGTTGGACCAGGGCATCGGCACCGTTTTTAAGGCATTGACCGCCCAACCGGAGCTGCTCATCGTTATTGCTGCGGATCATTCGACGCCCAGCACCGGCCCCTTGATCCACTCGGGTGAAGCGGTGCCGCTGGTCTTTTACGGACCCGGCATCCGGCGTGACCGTGTCCGGCACTATGATGAAGTCAGCGCGGCGGCGGGGGCCTTGGGGATGGTGCGGGGAAAAGAGCTCATGTACCTCGTTCTCAATCATCTGGATCGGGCCAAACTTAAGGGGCTTATGGATACGCCGGTGGACAGGCCTTACTGGCCCGGTGGTGCCGAAAGTTTTCGCCTGCATCCCCCGCAACGAGCAGGTGTCAAATCATGAATAATTCCGAACAGATCTATGACACGGGTGTCATCCATGGCCGTTTCCAGGTGCTGCACAACGACCATCTCAAGTATTTGCTCGCCGGCAAAGCCCGATGCAACAAGCTGGTGGTGGGCATTACCAACCCGGATCCATGGTTGACCAAAACAGAGAGTGCCGATCCGAAACGAAGCGATCCGTTGGCCAATCCTCTGACCTACTACGAACGCCACGCCATGGTGGAGGCAGCCCTGCTGGAGGCCGGAATCCGGCGGCACGACTTCACCATCGTTCCCTTCCCCATCAATCTGCCGGATCGATATGCATATTATGTTCCCATGGATGCGGTTTTCTTCCTTACCATTTACGACGACTGGGGAAGACGCAAGTTGCAGTATTTTAAAAACATGGGGATGACAACCTTTGTTCTGTGGGAAGTCCCGCCCAATCAAAAAGGGATCAGCGGTTCGGAGATCCGGAACCGAATAGTGAACGGTCAGCCATGGGAGCACCTGGTGCCTGGATGCGTCGCCCCGATGATCGAAAATTGGGGTATTGCCGAACGTCTAAAAAAGCTCAATAAAGAACGCACAGGAACATAATCGATCATGCCGTGTTGTCAAAGGCTGATGACCTTGTCGGCCACTTGCATGGCCGTGACGATGTCGAGCATATTGGTCGTGTCGCCCACCAGTTTTTTTTCCAGCAGCTTGAAATGGTCCAGGCAGGTGCCGCACACCAGGATTTTCAGCCCCTCTTTTTCATAGCCCTGAAGATCGTCCAGCACCGGTGAACCGCCGATGGTCAGCTTGACGCCGTTATTGACAAAAATCAGGCGCCACAGTTCGGAACCCATCTCCTTGACGGTCTTAATGAAGCTGACCATCAATTTCTGGCCGAGTTCGTCGTCGCCGAAACCGATGCGGTCCGTGGCGCACAACACCACGATTTTTTTCTGTTCGGAAACGGCGCCAGGCACCGGTGCCGGATCGGCTGCGGTCGACCCTTTTAAGTGAGCCTTCACCCAAAAGTCGTTTCCCTGCTGCTCAAGGGTGGCGCTAAAACCTTTGGATTCCAAAAAGCGCTGTACATTTTGCTGGGCGGCGGCATTGTCCACCACCACATCGACGGCTGTGGCGCCTTCATTTTCAACGGCGGTTTTGGTTTGCAGCACAGGTGCGGGGCAGGCCAGGCCGCGGGCGTCGATCTCTTTCATATGCTTTTCTCCTATCTTTTTTGTGCAGCTGTCGGGTCTATTCTACTACAATCCTATTGCGACATTCGGATTGGGCGCATCCGATGATGACGGCATCGGCCACGCCGCTGCCAAGCAGGTCGGTCACCAATGGTTCGGCCCCGCCTTGATCAACGGCCATGAGCAAACCGCCCGATGTTTGCGGATCGTATAGCAGATCTTCCACGGACCGCTCCACCGTGGCTGCGGTGCGGACCATGCCGGCGCGAAACTCCCGATTTTTATAGGCGCCGGCCGGTATGAGACCCATGGCTGCAAAATCGAGCGCTTCCGGCAAGATAGGCAGACGCTGGGTGTCGATGGCGACACCGACGTTGCTGCCGTTTACCATTTCGGCCAGATGGCCGATCAGCCCGAACCCTGTAATATCGGTGCAGGCGTGGACCTCATGGGTCGCCATCACCCGGGCCGCTGTGCGGTTCAAGGCGGCCATCAGCTGCGTCACCCGCTCTGTCAATTCTGCCGAGGCCATGCCGGCCTTGATGGCCGTGTTGATGATGCCCGTTCCCAGCGGTTTGGTCAGGATCAGCCGGTCGCCGGCCCGCAGGCTTCCCTTTGTCATGATTTTTTCAGGATGGACAAAACCGGTAACCGCCAGACCATATTTGAGTTCGTTGTCGTCCACACTGTGCCCGCCGATGAGCACCACTTCTGCTTCGCGCAGCTTGTCGATTCCGCCCTGGATGATGCCGCGCAGCACGGCCAGATCCATGCTTTTAGAAGGAAAACACACCAGATTCATGGCGGTCCTGGGCTCCCCGCCCATGGCATAGACATCGCTGAGGGCGTTGGCCGCGGCGATCTGGCCGAACCAGTACGGATCGTCCACGATGGGCGTGAAAAAATCCACGGTCTGAATCAGGGCCAGCTCTTCCGAGACTTTATATACGCCGGCATCGTCCGCCTGCGACAGCCCTACCAGTACGTTGGCGTCGGTGGGAAATTCAAGTCCGCACAAAGCCCGCTCCAGATCCCCTGGCGCCAGTTTTGAGGCTCAACCGGAACCGGTGACGGTTTGGGTCAATCGTAAAGGTTTCTGATCGGTCACAGCTATTATCGCTTAATGTTCAGTTCATGCGCGTGAAAAGTAGTAATGATGGAATCATAATATCTTTTTGTCAAATTGATTAATACGATAAACCATCTCATCTCTATTGAGATTATCAATACATATCATCGAATCTGTAGATTATTTCTTCTTGTTTTTTTTTACTGCATGTATTAGAAGATAGATTCTCTAAACCCTGTTGCATCATTTTAATTATTTTATGCTCACAATAAACCGTCACATAGGCTTTACCTGAGAGACTTGGCGCTGGCTGCCCGGGTTGGTACGCGCACGGTAAAGCATATGGTGACGGAACCTTTCTTCAAAAGGTTTCCCCCCATCGTATCCCAGTAACAATCGCAACATTCCTTTATCGGTCGGTCTGCGCGATCCAAGTCGGTTCAAAGAGCAGTAAAGCCATAACCACTATTATATAGGCTTTAAGATAATTCATTTGGCAAGGCTAGAGGGAGGAAGCTGTATTTCGAATACCGCGACGACCGATAACGCTGTCCAAATGAATTATCTTGAAGCCTATAGGAGGACCGTTGTTTTGATAACAACGCTATACCTTGATGCAAAATTGGATAAGCAATTGCAGGCCCTGAGCCGTTCGGACAAAAAAGCGGCGCAGGCGGCCGGAAGGGCGCATGAGATCGTTGCCAAGTTGCAGGCCGGCAGCCTTCCATTGGCCGAAGCCGGGGCCACCACCAAACGTGGCGAGCAGCGTATCAAAGGGTGCATCAAATACGACCTGGGCAGCGGCTACCGGCTTTTGACCCTCAGGCAGGGCCGAGCGCTCTACCTGCTCTACGCCGGCAGCCACGACAGCTGCCACCGCTGGCTGGAAAACAACAGGGAGTTGTCTGTTGCCGACGTCCGGCGGCGCAGTCGGCGCCTTCGGGTCGATACACTCCACACCCCGGCCGAATGCAATGCAACCGATAGTAAACCAATGGATTGGAAAGAGACGGATCATTTCCCGATGGAGTTGGATGACCGCCAACTGCGCACCCTGTTCAGCGGCTTGATCCGATCGGTTCAAACAAAAAAGGTAAAAATCAATTGATTTTCTCCAAGAGGATGTCTTTCCAGGGGCAATGGTGCTGGGCACCCCGCGGTCTTCAAAACCGTCGGCCTCGTCTAAACAACGAGGAGGAGGTTCGATTCCCCTTGCCCCTTCCATCTTTCAGTGAGGTCCAAGGATGAGCACACCGTTTACCATCGGCGTGGCAGGGCATGTCGATCATGGCAAGACCACTCTGGTGCGTGCCCTGACCGGAATCGATACGGATCGAAAGGCGGAAGAAAAAGCCCGCGGACTCTCCATCGAGGCCGGTGTGGCCGAGCTGAAGCTGCCCAGCGGCCGGAGTGTCGCCCTGATTGACGTACCCGGTCACACCGATTTTCTCAAAAACACCATCCGGGGGTTGAACAGTGTGGACATGGCGATTCTCGTGGTCGCGGCCGACGACGGCGTCATGCCCCAAACCCGTGAGCATGTCGATATTTTGAAGTCCTTTGATGCCGGTTCAGGCCTGGTCGTTCTGAGCAAAACCGATCTGGTGGATGAAGAGACGCTCGATCTGGCGGAACTGGAACTCAATGAGTTGCTCAGCGGCTCCTTTCTGGAGCAGCGCCCCATTTTGAAATTTACCCGTCAAAGACCGGAACTCGGCACCGAGATTGTGAATCGTGTCGATAACGCCCTGAACGATCTTCCCCACAAGCAACCGGATCAGCCGTTTCGCATGTGGATCGACCAGGTCCGAAGCATACAGGGACACGGCACGGTGGTCAGCGGCACCATTGCCGCCGGCTGCGTTCGCTGCAACGATGAGATTGAGCTGCTGCCCTCCGGTGTTAAAACACGCGCCCGCGGCCTGGAAACCCACGCCTGTGCCGTTACCAGGGCCGTTGCCGGCCAAAGGGTGGGGATCAATCTGCACCGGATGCCGTTGGCCGACGTGCGCCGGGGAATGATGCTTGCGGCGCCTGAAACCGTTTATCCGTCGTACTTGATCGACGTCCAGATTGATGTCCTGGCCGCTGCCAGACGGGGCATTAAAAACCGCCAGCGGGTTAAGATCTACATGGGGACATCCATCACCAACGGCATGGTGGTGCTGATGGAGCGCGATCGCCTCGAACCGGGTGAATCCGGCCTGGCTCAAATTCGTCTGCTGCGTCCGGTGGCGGCCTTGCCCCGGGATGCCTTTGTCATCTCTCCGCTGAACATCAATACGGTGATCGCGGGCGGCCGTGTGCTTCAAACACCGAGGGAAAAATTCAGGGCGGTTAAACGCCAATCTGTTCTTCCCCTGTTGAAGGCCCTTGAAACAGAGGATGTGGACGTCTACGTGGAAAGGGTATTCGACAGCACAAAGGGCCGGCCCGTTTCCGCTAAAATGCTTTCGCAAAAAACAGGGCTGCCTTCGTCCCAATTTGAACGGCGCATCAACGCCAAGGTTCAAAAAGGCGAATGGGTCTATATGAAAGGGTGCGGCGCCATTAAAAAGGTTCACCTGTCGGCCCTTGAGGCGGAATGCCAGACGGTCATCAAAATCGCCTTCCAAAAAGATCCCCTGAAAAAAAAGGTGACCTTGGCTGAAATTGCCGAACGGCTTGCGTGTCGGGTGGAGCCAACCATTCTGCAGACCGTTGCGGATACACTTTGTAAGGCGGGGCGGATTGCCTCCCTGGAGGGCGGGTTTGTCCTTTGTGGTTTCCAGCCCGCGTTGGACGATCGCCGTGAAGCCTTGGTCGACCATCTGTTGGCCCACGCACTAGCCTCGGGGTTGACCCCTTTCAGCGCCGATACCTTTTGGAAGCTTCATCGGCCGGCATATGAGAAAAAAGATATTCAGCAACTGCTCCACTATCTCTTCTCACAGAAAAGGTTGGTGCGGCTTAACGACCAGCGCTTTTTATCCCTGGATGCTGTCGAAGAGATCAAGGTGCGCGTGGCGCGCGCCATTAAAACCAGGGGCTTTGTCACGGTGGGCGACTGCAAAGAGCTGTTTGGATACGGAAGGTGGGGCGGCACCCACGTGTTGGATTACCTCAACCATATCGGGTTCACGGTTCGCCGGGATAACAGGCATTACCTCGACAAGGAGAGTTGTTGATGCCCCTGCGTATCTACAATACCCTCACCCGATGCAAGGATGCCTTGAGACCCGTCACTGCGGGAGAGGTGAAGATGTATGTGTGCGGTCCCACCGTATATGACGAGCCCCATTTGGGACACGCCCGATCCGAGGTGATTTTCGATGTGATCAGGCGCTATCTCGGCGCCCGGGGGTATCGGGTCACTCTTGTCCGCAACGTGACCGACATCGATGACAAGATCCTTGAAAAAGCCCGTCAAAAGAAACAGGATTTCAGAAGGATCGGCGCTTATTATCTCCGCAAATATGAACAGGCCATGAGGCGCTTGGGGGTTGCACGTCCCGACGCCCAACCCAAGGCCACGGCGTTTATTCACCCGATTCAGGATTTTATTTCGAAATTGCTGCAAAGCGGTCATGCCTATGCCGTCGGCGGCAATGTTTACTTTGCCGCGGCCTCCTTCAAGCCGTACGGACAACTCTCCGGGCGCACCATACGAGCCCTGACCATGGATGAAGATTTCTCTGGCGAAACAGGAAAAAGGCACCCTGCAGATTTTGTCCTGTGGAAGACGGCGAAACCGCGAGAACCGTTCTGGCCCAGCCCCTGGGGACCGGGACGTCCCGGCTGGCATATCGAGTGTTCCGCGATGAGCGCCCATTTGCTGGGCAGGGTGTACGATATCCACGGCGGCGGTGACGACCTGATCTTTCCGCACCATGAAAACGAGATCGCGCAATCGGAGAGCCTGTTCCAAAAACCGCCGGCCGCATGCTGGATGCATCACGGCCTGGTCCATGCCGGCGGCCGCAAAGTGTCCAAATCAGACGGTCATTTTCAGAAGCTGAATGATCTGCTGGAGATCTATCCCCCGGATGCCCTGCGGCTGTTTTTACTTTCCAGGCGCTACCGTCGCCCCCTGACATTTTCGCACCAGAAAATGGAGAGCGTTCTGAAGAACATGGCCCGGATTGATCGATTTTTTTCGCGAACAGATGTTCAAGCCGCAATGCCTGCCGGGAACGTAAACGCCTGCGGCGCGCTGTGGAAACGCTTTTGCAGCGCCATGGATGATGACCTTAACTTTCCCATGGCCCTGGCCATTGTGTTTGAAGGCATCCGCAGCATTCAGCGCGCAACCGGATTCGATGCCAAAGGTCCGGGCGCGCAGCTTTTGAAACATCATCAGGCGGCTGTCGGTGATCTGAATCTAATTTGCCGGGAGATATTCGGCTTTGGTCTGGACGGCGTCTGCAAGGGTCGCCATGCGACGACGGAACAGACGAGCGATGGACGCTGGGCTGTTACCGGTTGAATACAACATGTGAGGAGGATGTTATGAGTGACGCGTATCGTTCGATGTGGGCAGGTCTGGGACTCGACCTTGACGCCCATGATGCCTTGCTGGGCGTGTTGGGAAATGCTTACCAGGAGATCTATCTGTCCCAGAAGGAGCGTCCGGAAGGGATGGGCTATTTCGACTTCGTCATGAGCGAGGTTCACGGCCTGCGCATTAAGGAGTTGTTGGATGAAAAAGCCGACGGAAGAAAGATCGTTGGTTCGTATTGTGTCTTCGTACCCGAAGAGATCGTGCTGGCCGCCAACGCCACCTTGGTGGGGCTTTGTTCCGGTGCCGATTTTGCCACGGAGGAAGTGGATAAGCTGCTGCCGCGCAACACCTGCGCCCTGATCAAGTCGTCTTTCGGGTTCAAGCTTGGCAAGGTCTGCCCGTACCTGGAAAGCGCGGACCTGATTGTGGGTGAAAACACCTGTGACGGCAAGAAAAAAGCCTATGAAACCTTGGGACAACTGGTGGACAACCTTTACGTCATGGACCTGCCCCATGTCAAATCCGATCAAGGCAAAGCCCTGCTCAAGTCGGAATACCACCGGTTCAGGGAAGCGATGGAAGCGCTCACCGGCACCGCCATCACGGCCGAATCCCTGAAGCAGGCCATCGAAACCGTCAACGCCAAACGCACGGCCATTCACCGGCTCTCGGCCCTGCGAAAGGCCGATCCTGCACCCATATCCGGCCTGGATGCCCTGCTGGCCAACCAGGTCTTCTTTTACGACAATCCGGCCAGGTTCACCGAATCGGTAAACAAGATCTGCGATGAGCTGGAGCAGCGCATCGAAGCCAAAAAAGGCGTTTTTTCTGAAAAGACGCCGCGCATTCTCGTGTCCGGCTGTCCCCAGGCGGTGCCCAATTGGAAACTGCCCTTTATCGTGGAGACCTCCGGTGCCGTGATCGTGGGGGAAGAGTCATGTGTGGGTGAACGCGGCACCCGCAACCTCACCGATCCATCCGGAGAGACCATCGAGGCGATGATGGACGCCATTGTGGAACGCTATTTCCAGATCGACTGCGCCATTTTTACACCCAATGCCGAGCGCTTGAACCACATTCAGGAAATGGTAGACACCTACAGGGCCGACGGCGTGATCCACTATGGCCTGCAGTTCTGCCAGACCTATCTCATGGAGTCCATGCCGGTTGAAAAAGCCCTGGAGGAAAAGAACATTCCCTGCCTGCGCATCGAGACCGACTACGGCATGGAGGATGCCGGGCAGCTGAAGACAAGGGTTGAGGCGTTCATTGAACAACTCCGATAGTTTTCATCCAGAAACGGCATCTTGCGGCCCAGACCGGCGTTCTCCCGTTTCCGCAATCCTCGACGTAGCGCTGCTACGTCTGCGGCTTCGGAAACGCTGCGGCCTTGGTCTGAACCACAACCTACCATTTCTGAATAAAAACTATAAGCTATTACGGCAATGATGGACCACTGCATCGAGGATTGATTGTGGGAGCGGCGTCCTGCCGCGACATATCTTTTGCGTATTGAGGGGATTAAGATCGCCTATGCGTTTTGCAGGAGTAGACATCGGCTCGCGCACCATCGAAGTGGTGGTGGTGGGTGAGTCCGGAGATATTTTATCCAGCCTTCAGGCCGACACCGGCTTCGATCCAATGGCCCAGGCAGAAAAGTTGATTGACGGACTGACGTACGATCGCATTATGGCCACCGGTTACGGCCGAAACCTGTTCGAGATGTCGTTCGATGCGCCGACCGTTACGGAAATTAAAGCGCATGCCACCGGTGCAAGGGCTCTTTATCCTCATGCCCAAACGGTGCTGGATATCGGCGGTCAGGACAGCAAGGCCATTGCCCTGTTTGACAACGGCAAGGTGAAAAAATTTGAAATGAACGATCGCTGCGCCGCCGGCACCGGAAAATTCCTCGAGATCATGGCCCGCACGCTGGGCTTCGATGTCGAAGCCTTCGGCCGGGAAGCACTGCTGACCGATGAGGACGTCAACATCTCCAGCATGTGCACGGTCTTTGCCGAATCCGAAGTCACCTCTTTGATCGCCAAGGGCAAGGGCCGGCGGGAAATCGCCCGGGGGCTTCACAGCAGTGTCATCCGCAGGGCCATCGGTATGATCAACCGGGTATCGTCGAATGGAGATATTGTCTTTACCGGCGGTGTGGCTAAAAATCCTTGTATGAAGCGTCTGCTGAGAGAAAAATTGGGGCGACCTGTTCTTATTCCGGATGATCCCCAATTGATCGGGGCACTGGGTGCCGCGCTATTGGCGGCGAAAAATACATAATTGAAGCGATGAAAGGAAGGTCTCATGCCCCATCCTGTGATGAGTAAATTGCAGCACATCACGGAGCAAAACCTTGCCGACATTGAGCAGGCCAAGGCTGAAGGCCTCACCGCCATTGGTTTTTACTGTCTCTATTCACCCACCGAAATGGCTGTGGCTGCCGGTGCGATTCCTCTGCCCCTTTGCGGCACGCGCAACGATCCTGTTCCCGCGGCTGAGGAGATACTGCCCCGCAATCTCTGCCCTTTGATTAAAAGCAGTTTTGGTTTTGCCATAACCGCAGCATGCCCTTTTTTTCAGGCTTCCGACATTATTATAGGCGACACCACGTGCGACGGCAAAAAGAAGATGTTCGAATTGCTTTCACGATACAAGCCGACGCATGTGCTGCAACTGCCCCAGAATCAGGACCCTGCCATGGCAATGCCGCTCTGGCGGGCCGAACTGGACCGATTTAAAATGATTGTCGAGCAGCATACCGGAGTAAAGATTACCGAAAAACGATTGAGGTCCGCCATTGGTCTGATGAATCGGGAACGGGCAGCCAGGAAAGCGCTCATGGATGTAAACCGAAAAGTGCCGGCCCCGCTTAGCGGTTCACAACTGCTGGAGATCATGTTTAAGGTCGGCTTTCTGGTGGACAAGGTAAAAGGAATTTCCCTGATGGAAGAGGTTGCGGCCCAGGCTGAAAGCGGTGTCTTCGGCTCGAAAAACCCCGGAAATAGTCGCAAACGCATTTTGCTGTCAGGTGTGCCCGTTGGCATGGGCAGTGAAAAGGTCGTCAAAATCGTTGAGCAAAGCGGGGCGGACGTTGTCGCTTTTGAAAACTGTTCCGGCTACAAACAGGCGTTTATAGTGGATGAAGATAAAGAGCCCATGCAGGCGTTGGCGCAGCAGTATCTGGCCACCCCCTGTTCGGTCATGAGTCCCAACACGGGCCGCTTTGAACTGTTGAAAGAGATGATTGAAGTGTTTTGCGTCGATGGGGTTATCGATCTGACCTGGCAGGCCTGCCATACCTACAATGTGGAGGCCTATCAAGTAAATGAATTTTTAAATAAAAACTTCGGTATCCCCACACTGCATATGGAAACCGATTATTCAGTAAGCGATACCGAGCAGCTTCGGGTGCGCATCGAAGCCTACCTGGAGATGCTGTAGGCATGAATCGCAAAAGAATTTGGCTTTTTAAAAGGGAACCGGCAACCGAGGATGAAATATATTTTTATCTGCCCGAATCATAACAAGACGTTTAAGGGAACGGCAACCTCCGTGATGGTGAACAGCTCATCCGGTTGTTTGTCCGGCTTGCGCTTGGAAGCTTCGGCGCGCATCCGGCCAGCCTGTTCGAGGTCCCGCTCTGGTGGCGGTTTGCTGCCGGATTTTGTCCTGCAGCTTGAGGTGCTCCGGGCTCGCCGGGATCCCTATTTGCCACTAGGGTGACGATTTCACCCTGCGCACTCAGGCTGGCCTCTTTGTGCGCCGGCGCGATCCTGGGATCGAGACGGTAGCTCTTTGAAGGACGGTATGGATGAAACACATGCCATACGGTATCGTTTGAATTCATTGAAACTGAACGAAAATACGGAATAGTAGTTAATTTAATACAGAACTAATAAAAAAACATTTGCTTAAAATTTAAAACATGATATATATAATTATGATATTAAGTCATTAACTGAATAACGTTCATTTTTGTAGGGGGTAATGATGAACCGATCCAAATCCTGCATCGTCTCAGTTGTTGCGTTGTCGATGGTCATCGGTGTGTTAACCATGGCAGGCTGCGGAAGCTCTGCTGAAGAGCAAAAAATGACCACCATGATTCACGAATACAATCAGGTGGTTGAAGAATATGCAACTGCCGTTCATGACAAGAACGACGGTAAACTGGTTGAACTGCAGAGCAAAGTCAAAAATTATATGACCGCGTGGGTTAAGACCAAAGAAGAAATGATGGATGCCGTCACACCACAGGTTTTAGACGAGTTGGACAATGAATACCAAGCGATAACCAAAAAGTACCAGAGCCTGGCAAAGTCGTAACTTTCTCTTCGCGCACAGCCTAAGGCAATATTTTAGTTACCTGGTCATTGATGCACACGTAAACGTCGTTGTCGGATCCATAGATATCCACGACTGATTTGTGATCAATGAGTTTTTCAAGCAAGTAGGCCGTCAAATAGAGGCTGACCGGATTCGGGTGCTTGACCAGTTGGCGGTAGGGTGCGACCATGTAATCGATATCGAAATCATCGGCTCTGCTCAATGCTTCGATACATTTGAGTATTTCTTCTTCCAAGCTGTTTTTATTGGTCGTTTCAACGAGTTTGCTTTCGACCAATTTCATGGCCACAGCATTGCTCAGGGTGTCGACATTGTCGCGTGCGGCATTAATGGCTCGCCGGCGAGCGTACTCTTTTCCAGACTCGATTTTAGAGAGCAGGGATGATTCCCGATGACTGGGTCGAAAAACTTTGCCCATATTGAACTACCTTAAGATCTGTGTGTTAAACTGTATTTCGCTCCGTCCTATGCAATAGCTGAGATCAACGGCAACGGCATTTTATCAACATGTCATCATAATTATAACTTACCCTCATTGCAAGTATAAAAACGCAATCTTAGACTGCCTCCACCACGATTTGAATCTGTCGCTTTCCGTTGTAACGGTTCCACTGCAGCCGAAAGGCCAGCTGGTCAAAATTCCCGGCACGGGGGGCATCCGATGTCAGGTTGAATTGAATCGCATCAACCGGTGCACTGTCGACGCCACGCTGCTGAAGTGTCATTTTGCGATGGCGTCCGCCGAAGATGGCCGCCGAAGTTACTGTTACGTTTCTGGATAAAAAGATGGGCGCCGGATTTGCTTCACCAAAGGGTTCCAGACGCTCCAGATCGTTGACAAGCTGTGGATTGATTTGATCGAATCGGATTTCAGCATCTACGGTTTTCGTTTCAACCATTTCAACTGAGCCCAATTGATCCACCGTGCGCTCGAAGGCCGCCTGCAGTTTGCGGATGTTGTCATGTTGAACCGTCAGTCCTGCGGCCATGCTGTGCCCACCGAATTTATCCAATAGACTCCTGCAGTTATCAAGTGCCTGGTATAAATCGATGCCCTGAATGCTTCGCCCGGAGCCTTTGCCGATGCCATTGCGCGTTGAGACCAATACCACCGGTCGTTGAAAGTTGGTCGCCAGCCTGGCGGCGACGATCCCCAACACACCCTCATGCCACATGTCGTTGGCCAGAACGAGTGTTTTCCGCTCAAGCAGGTCCGGTCGGCTGTTGAGTTGTCGAATGATCTGATCATAGATCTGGTGCTCAATTGCCTGTCGGCGTCTGTTCAGCTGGTTCAGCGTTTCGGCTATCTCGTGAGCGGTTTTCATGCTCTGAGCCGAAAGCAGATCAAAAGCGGTCTTGGCGTGGGCTATTCTTCCAGCAGCGTTTATTCGCGGTGTCAACCGAAAGCTGATATCATCCGAAAGGATCGATCGCGAGCGAATTCCGCTGGTGCTTTTCAAGGCTTCGATTCCCGGCCGCGGATACATGTTCATCTGTTGCAGGCCGGTTTTCGCCAGGATTCGATTGACACCCACCAAAGGGACAACGTCGGCGACAGTACCGATGGCCACCAGGTCGCATAAGACGCTCAAATTGGGCTCTTTTCGGTCCTTCCACCAGCCGTTGTCACGTAGTGCCATCCGCAAGCCTATGACCAGGTAAAAAGCGACACCGACACCGGCCAGATTGACCAGAGACTCCGGCTGCTGTGGCAGTTTGGGATTGATAACGGCAATGGATTCCGGTTTGGTTTCGATATTGTGGTGATCCGTAATGATCACATCGATTCCGAAACGCTTGGCTGCTTCGACGGCGTCGTGACTGCTCGAGCCGCAATCGACGGTGACGATCAAGTCGATTTTTTGGGGTATGGCCAGCTGGGTAATGTGCTTGGGTTGCAGACCATACCCCTCAATGGTCCGATGCGGCAAATGGACCTGAACGTTCGCCCCGGCACATTTGAGAAAAGAGACCAATACGGCTGAGGCTGTGACACCATCCGCATCATAGTCGCCGAATACCAGAATCCGTTCGTTTTTTTGCAAAGCATCGCAGATGCGGTCTGTGGCTTCACGCATCCCGGAAAGTTCCATCGGGTTTGGCAGCGATTGGAAGGTGGGCTGTAAAAATTCCGATGCATGCCTGGCGGTTTCAATGTTCCGGTTCACCAAAACAGTTGCAAGAAGCGGATGGCAATCAAGGTGCTGTTGGATTCGCCGGACCAGGTCCCGATCAGGTTGCAATATGTCGCATTGCATTTGCATCCTTGCGCCATATCCTATAATAGTGACCAGGACAAGGACTAATCAGCGGGCGGTTTAAATCCTTCTGTGCGACAGGTTGTACGGCATTTACCGCCTGGGAGGTGTATGAGGACGACGAAGCAGCTATACCGGGTTGACCGGCGCCAAATCAGTTTGATTCGATTCATTTTCGAGGCTTATGAAGGCCTGGCGGTGGTTACGACGTTGGATCCGACTGCCGGGGTGGTGTCGCTGTCCGTCGCACCGGGATGTGAGAATACCGCGAAATCCATTATGGACGATTTGGCGAGGGATATCCTGATCGAGCCGTTAGAATGAACAGAATTCGACCCCGATCCCGATAGCGATTTCGAAAAATAAGATCTATCCGCTAACCTGGCGCTGGTATGGACGGCGAGGACTATGCCGCCAAACAGCTTTTCGGCAGGAGTGCTTATGACAGCGAAGTATGTCTATATAAACACCATGGGATGCCAGATGAATGTCTATGATTCGGATCAAATCCGGAGTCGACTGGCCCCTATGGGATACGTTTCCACGGACAACCTGGAGCAGGCCGATATTATCATTGTCAACACCTGTACGATTCGTGATAAAGCTGAGCAGAAGGCTTTCAGCTTCCTGGGACGGCTGGCACCATTGAAGGCTCGCAATCCTCATTTGATCATCGGTATTGGGGGCTGTGTGGCCCAGCAGGAGGGACGACGCATTCTCAAGCGTATGCCCCAGGTGGATCTTGTCTTCGGCACCCATGCCATCGGGCGAATCCCAAAATTGATCCGGCGAATTGACGAAACACGGTGCCGTCTGGTCGATATAGAGATCGCCGAAACCATCGGTCCGGATGATTTTGCCGTCAATCCCTTTCCCAAGACCGATACGTCCGCCTTTATTACGATCATGCGCGGATGTGACAACTATTGTACATATTGTGTCGTGCCCTATGTTCGTGGCAGAGAATCCAGTCGTAGTCAAAAGGATATCCTGCATGAAATCAGTCACTTGGCAGATCAGGGCGTTCGTGAAGTGACACTGCTGGGGCAGAATGTCAACAGCTATGGGAAAAAAGAGGGCTATGGCACCTTCGCCCAGCTTTTGGAACAAGTCGCCGACATCGATGGACTTCAGCGAATTCGGTTTACAACATCCCATCCCAAAGATTTATCAAAGGAGTTGATTGAAAGCTTTAATAAGCTGGATAAGCTATGCAACCATATCCACCTGCCCGTGCAATCCGGTTCTGAGGCGATTCTCAAACGCATGAATCGCCGTTACACCCCGGAACAATACCTTGCAAAAGTTGGGCAGCTCAGGGCGATCTGTCCTGACATTGCGATAACTTCCGATATTATCGTGGGTTTCCCCGGTGAGTCCGAGGAAGATTTTGAAGCAACCCTGTCGCTGATCCGGGAAGTCAAATTTGATGGTTTGTTTGCATTTATATATTCGGATCGGCCCAACGCACCTGCCGTAAAATTCTCGGATAAGATGTCGGAATCTATTAAAAAGCAGCGACTTCAGCAAGTTTTGGATTGTCAGGCGGATTTTACTTTGGCCAGGCATCGGGCGATGGTCGGAACCGTTCAGGAAATTCTGGTGGATGGAAAAAGCAAACATCGCAACGAAGCCATCTCTGGCAATGGAACCGAGACGCAACATTCGGCGATCCAATGGTCGGGGAGGACCACAACCAATAAAATTGTGCACTTTATTCAGGAAGCAAAACCTTTGGCAGAGAATCAAATGTTGACAGGAAAGCTCATGCAGATCATGATAGAAGAAGCACTACCCCATTGCCTTTGGGGGCGTCCGACAACATCCAACAACCGTTCGGATTCAGCATGCAAAGGAGAAAAGAGCTATGCTGCATAAAGCCAATATCGCCGGGTTGACCATCGATCCCGCTTCCAATACACCGATTATCATATTAAAGACTGAAAACGATGAGCGGGCCATCCCTATCTGGATCGGATTGCTCGAGGCGACCTCCATCGCATCGGCGCTTCAGAACATCGAGTTTGAGCGCCCAATGACACACGATCTTTTCAAGAATTTTACAAGTCATCTGAACATTGAGGTGACCAAAGTGGAGGTCTGCGATCTTCGGGATAACACCTTTTTTGCACTCATCCACTTTCTTGGAGCCGATCAGAGTTTCACCATGGATGCCCGTCCCAGCGATGCCATTGCCATTGCTTTACGTTTCAAAGCGCCGATATATGTGGATGACAAAGTCATCGAAAAATCAAAGCCCGGCGAAGGCGAATTCGAGATGTCCGACACGAGCGAAGAGGGCAAGAAGTGGGCAGAATACCTGCAGCAATTGTCCCCAGAGGATTTCGGAAAATACAAAGTCTAATCCCTTTCCGCAAAGACAGCCTAAAACATATTAATAATGGACGCTTATAAACACCTGAACCATGTGTCGGTGAGTTCGGTGTGTATTGGCCGAAAAACAGAAAAAAACGGCGATATCCCCATTTGGGGTGATGTCAATAAAATGTTCATAACTATCCAAGACATGATAATCTAAAGGCTTTTGGCAAAATAAGAGATGCAGGAGCGATGGGGCCTTATAGCGATTATCGCTAATATCCAATTTAAATACAATGTCTTGGATTGAACGTTGCGCGATCCATTGTCCACTTCGATTTTTTGCCTTCAATCCGGATTGACAACCTGAGGCCCATTTCATTATCTTGCCGGCGTTCTTTGCTCTATCGATTTTCCATGAATTATACATTATTCAGACGTTTCCATGGCTTCGGTCCATGCAAATACGATCAGACCCGTTAGGCGACTCAGTAGAATTGTACACTATATATTGCGTTTGACATCTATATTGAATACCATCTGATGTGATAGTTGCTTTTTTAGGCGAAAACTGATTCTGGGGGCATCCGTGAGACACGTGCTAGTGATCGACGACGAACAAATGATCAGGGATCTGTTAGAGCAAGCATTGAGTTTAGTGGATTTTAAAGTCGAAACGGCTGACAATGCAAAAGGGGGAATGGAAAAATTTGACAGCGGGCTGTACGATCTTGTGATTACCGATGTCCAGATGCCTGGGGTGGATGGACACAGCGTGGTCCACCACATTCGATGCTCCGATCGACAAAAAACACCGGTAATCGGCGTGTCCGGCACACCCTGGCTACTCAATGAAGGTGAATTCGACGATGTGCTTCACAAACCGTTCGCTATTCAGAGTTTGATTGAAAAAGCCAAAGGTCTGATCCAGTAGGTTTCAGGTGCCTGGAATCCGAGCTGTTTTTCAAGATGCCTCCAAATCGCTGCACAAAAGCCCGGCCGCTGACGGGGAGAATGTAATTCATCCGGCTGCCAAATGAATACCATTTACAAATATGTAAACCGGCCGTTCTCATAGATTGTGAGACGCCGCCCACTTTTAAGATGTGCCACCACTCGTTTTTTTTCGGTATTTACCAGGTCCCAGTGAAGTGCTGAATCATTGAAGCCCAGTGTCCGCTTACGCGCTTTTGTGAGTTCGGCCGGTTCCCCTGAAAATGTGTCTGCGTAGGAGGACCCCACCGCGACATGGCAGTTGCCTTGGGAGCCTCCGAAATTCTCATCATACAGTGTGTTGGCCATAAAGCGATTGATCTTTGAATAGCGTTTATCCGTCAGCGAGAATTCTCCAACGCGGTTTGCCCCGGAGTCCATTCCGAGCTGCTGGCGCGCAAAGTCCTCACCTTCATCGGCCTCAATCTTGATTGCGCGTCCCTCTTTGAACTCGAGGCGGACATTTGCCACGAGGTTGCCACTGCGGTACGAAGGCAAATTGGCAAAATAGACGCCTTTGGTGCCCCGCCAATCGGGTGACAGGAACAACTCGAAACTGGGAATGTTGTGCCCGGAGAGTCCGATCCAACGGCGCTGTTCGCCCGGAGAAATGATCAGATCGATATTCGCCGATTCAATATGGTAATGTTTCACAGACATTCTGTTCAGCCAGCGTTTGACCTTTTGAGCATTTTTATAGATGATTTTCCATTGGGAAACCGGGTCACGGCGGTTGAGCCAGCAGGCTTTGACAATCTGGTCTGTATACTCGGCCATGGAAAGGTTTGCATGTTTCGACTGTTCGTGCGTCGGCAGCATGCACAGTGTCCAGCCGAATAAACCCTGGGCATCGCGCCTATCCATGATATCTCGCAACGGTTTGAGCGAAACCGCCCGCAGGCCGATCTTTTTAGGATCAACGCTACTTAAATGTGTAATGGATTCAGGTGCATGCAGAAAAATACCGCCGTTAAGCCTCTTGTACAAGGGGGCCGTTCCCGGCGATTGAAATGTCAGTTGATCCCTTTTCGCAAGAGAATAGAAATCTTTTTCCATCGTCGGGGTCGGACTCAAGCGCAGTACCGGATGCATACCGGCTTTCAATATCCGGGATTGAAGTATCTCGGCCAGGTGTATGGCAGGAAGATGAAAGCGAACTAGAATCACATCTCCTTTTCTGTAGCCGGCGCTTCGCGCCGTACGCAGTCCCCACAGCAATACATCAGCATAGCGGTTGAGCTGGGTGTCGTTCAGCATATAACAATCTCCTCATACAGGCTTCAAGATGATTCATTGTTTTTGAAGCCTAAGGTGTTTATCAACGGCCTTCCTTTAAGAACAGCCGGTGATACTCTTCTTCTGTCAGGTGCTTGCTCATCAAGGCGCTGATCCGATCAAACAGATCCTCCATTTCTAAATCCGACAGGCGGGATATCAGAACCTTCATCAGCTTGTCATCGGAAAATTTCTGAAGGTAATAGATCAACGTTTGCTCATTCGTCTCGCGATTTAATCCGTAACCGACCAGACCGTCGTATGTTTCAACAAATTGATGTGAATGCAGCGCCATTGGCGGGCTCCTTGAAAAATTCAGAGCATACTTGAAAATCATATTGGAATCAATATCCCAAAAGGTCACGTCGGCTCTTTGCGGCAACCATCTCATGCTGATATAGACGTTGGGCAGTTGAATCAGCGATGACGGAGCGAGTCAGCTGTATCGGCATACCGCGGCGACCGATAACAAGATCCGAATGAATTATCTTAACGCCTATATTATGTTTGGGCTTGATATCATTGCAACTTTTAGTTTATATAATGTTACGTGTGTCAGGCTTGCGATAACCGGCCGGGTGCAACACATTCAGGAGGTGATTGCATGGAATGGAAGGATTCTGATGAGAAGACCGATCAAAGTGAGCAAGAAAAATACTTTGATGAAGAGGAATATTCGCCTTGGGCTGAAGGGAAAAACCAGACCAAAGATAATAAATTGAAGAAACCGCCTGCGCTGATCATACTACTTGCTATCGCCATCGTTGCCTTGGTTGCTGTCTTGCTAATGCTATTGCTCAACAGTGATACGAATCCGATTGCCCAACAGAAGCTGGATGAATTGGAAGGCAGGATAATTGCTTTGGAAGAACGTCTGGATAAATACGAGGCAATCGACGAAAAAGTGACACGTATTTGGGAACAGGCCAAATCTTTTGAAAAGTTTAAAGACAGATTTGATCGAAGTGAGGCTTCCATGTCTCTGCGGATGGACCACTTGACCATGAGTTTGGAAGCAATGCAGAAGCAATTGGACTCATCTCAAAGGAAAGCCGCATCACAACCTGTCGAATCGGCGCCGGAAAAAACCGTTGTATCACCTAAACCCAAAACAAAAATAAAATACCACCAGGTAAAGGCTGGAGAAACACTTTACAGTATCAGCAAACAATATAGCATAAATGTAGAAGAACTTCTCAAGCTCAATCGTATGGAATCAGGCAGTGTCATTGTAGTAGGACAGAAGCTGATAGTGCCAAATACTTCCAAATAGTATCCTATACCCCCCCTCCGTTTACCTCAGTGACCGGTATTTTGGTGATTGATCAGGTAACGATACGGTTTCATCGTTTCTTCAGCACATGTATTTATTTCTTTTCCAATTCTCCAAGGTGTGATCTAATTATGCCAATTCTAATAAAATTGGAGGTTCTTATGAAAAAGGGTGTGTTCATAGCGACTGTATTGATTTTAAGCCAAAGTATCACTGGAATTGCATTTGGTTTGGGTGCGGAACTGGCCGTCGGCGGGTGGCAGCAATCGCTTGGCGGCACGCTTGGCTACGAGATCGATGACAGCGACGATATCATCGACCTCGAAGAGGATTTCGATTTTGATGACGAATGGCGTCTTTTCGGACGGGCTAATATCGACCTTCCGCTCTTTTTTCCGAATATTTATCTGGTGGCCGCCCCCATGGAATTCGATGGCACTGGCAGTAAATCCATACAGATCACCTATGGTGATGTTGAATTTGCCGCCGATGCGGAACTGGATGCCGTCCTGACCATGAATCAGTACGATATCACACTGTACTGGGGTATACCCGCATTGAAGACAGCCACCAATGGCATGTTTAACATCGATGTGGGTATCAATGTTCGTATTATAGACCTGGAAGCCAGCCTTTCCGGAGAAGAGGCGGCGACCTCTACCATTGTAAAAGAGAGTGTCAGCGAGACAGTGCCGCTGCCCATGCTATATGTGGCCTTTCAAATTGAACCAATCGATGAATTTGCCATCGCTGTGGAAGGTCGCGGTCTCAGCATCGGCGACAACAAACTGTACAGCATCATCGGACGGCTTCGGTACCAGTTCGCCGGACCGGTTTTTGCGGCGGCGGGTTACCGATTTGACACGGTTGAGATCGACGAGGAGGATATCTTGGTAGATATCGATTTTAGCGGTCCCTTCGCCGAAATAGGACTGATTTTTTAATGCGACGTGAGACATCCAATAGAAGAACCGGTGGGAGGGCATCCCGCCGGTTTTTAATGAGATGCTTGACTTACAAGCCTCAAATCTTTAGATTGGTCGGTATTTGAGTATATACTCAGAAAGAGAGGATGATGGCACGGCCTCAGAAAAATCGAATTGTGGGACATGATCCGGATGTTTGTTACTTCAAACCCCGTGGCGTACCGCTAAAATACCTGGAAGAAATCCGCCTGACGGTTGATGAAATGGAGGCGCTACGCCTGGCGGATTTAATGGGGCTGAGTCATGAAGTGGCCGGAAGCCAAATGGGGGTGTCCCGTGCCACTTTCGGGCGTATCGTACAGCGTGCCAGGCGTCAGGTGGCAGAAGCGCTCATAAACGGCATGGCCATTCGCGTGGCCGGAGGAAATTATCGTCTCCAGCGCGGAAAGCGATCGTTCAAGTGCTGTAAATGCCAGTATCAGTGGCATGAGCAAGAGTGCAGCGGCAAACCGCAGCTTTGCCCGGCCTGCGGGCATGAGCAGTTGGATTGTTTAACACGCTAACCTAACAAATGCAGGGAGTTATTTAATGGTACAGATTCACGACAGCATGGAATCAGCCAGGCAGCAGGCCGACCCAAAGGCCGCCCTTGATGCGGCGGTCAAAAGATCGCTCGATCAAATAAAACAAAAATTCATCGTCATGAGTGGCAAGGGCGGTGTCGGAAAATCCAGTACGGCAGTTAATTTAAGTTTGGCCCTTGCCCGCCTGGGGGCAACAGTCGGGTTGATGGATGTTGACCTGCACGGCCCAGACGTGCCGCGCATGCTCGGGTTGAGCGGGATGCCGGATATGAATGCGGACAATAAATTGATTCCTTTGGCTTACAGCGAGAATCTGAGTGCGGTATCCGTGGAGTCTTTGACCGAGGGGAAAGATGATGCCATCATTTGGCGAGGTCCGGTCAAATATTCAGTGATTCAGCAGTTTATCGGCCAAGTGGCCTGGGGGGACCTCGACTTTCTAATTATCGATGCACCGCCGGGCACAGGAGATGAACCGTTAACGATCGCCCAAACCATTCGAGAGGCTCAGGCCATCATTGTCACGACTCCCCAGAAGGTCTCGCTCGCCGATGTACGCAAATCGATTAATTTCTGTAAAACGGTTAAAATGGAAATTTTCGGTTTAATTGAGAATATGAGCGGTCTGGTATGCCCGCACTGCAACTGTAAGGTTGACCTGTTCGGAACCGGAGGCGGAGAGGACACGGCTTCCCAGATGGGAGTGCCCTTTTTAGGACGCATTCCATTCGATCCCGAAATGGTTTCGTGCACCGATGCAGGTGTAGCCTATCATGAAAAATATCCGGACTCGCCGGTGTCAAACGCATATCGCAAGATTGCCGAAAAATTGAAGGCTTCCATACCGGCTTAGCGGAATGTAACAACCCATAGACGTTCAGAGAAAGTTTTTGGCAAGGCTGGAGGCGACCATCAATGAGCCTGGACATTAGGAACTATCTGGCCAAGATGCCGCATTTTGCTATGCTGCCCGGAAATGAGCTGGATCGTGTGGCCGATAATGCAAAAGAGCAAATGCTGGACAAGGGAACCCGACTGGCCGTAAAAAGTCAAACCAGCATTACTCATATATACATCATCAAGCGCGGTCAATTCTCCCTGTATGACGAGAAACAAGGCCAGAATCAACTGGGCGGCTATATCAAAGCCGGAGAAGTATTCGGAGGCATCACGCTACTGATGAACGGCGGCATCTCCCTGCGCACCGTTTATGTCGATGCCGACACTCAGGCATATGTGATCCCCAAGGAGAATTTTTTAGACCTTTGCACCCGTTATAAAGATTTTTATGCCTATTTTATAGAGAATTTCAGCAAACATATCATCGACCCGGCCCTGCATACCATTATCGCTTCGAGGCAGGCAAAACTATTCCTTTTGGATGCGGCGCCGTTTTCCTTTCTGTCTGAAGAGATCATTGAGCAAGTCGCCGGCAAACTCACCCTGGTTTCCTATCCCAAAGGCACCATTTTGTTTAATCAGGGCCGAACCAGGGTGGGTCATCTTTACATCCTGCAGCAGGGCGCGGCCGAACGCTATTTTGAACAGGATGGTGAGAAGAAGATGCATGATCTGCTTGGGACTGGTGATCTTTACGGCGGTATATCGATGCTGCTGAATGACGGCATCTCCGTCCGAACCCTGGAAGTGACCGAAGAATCCTATTTTTACCTGCTGGCCAAAAAGGATTTCACCAATCTTTGCGAATCGCATGACGTGTTCAGTGAATTTTTCACCGACACCTTTGGAAAGCGCATGCTGGACCGATCATACGCCGCAATTGTAGCCCGCTCTGCGGCACCGCCCGATGAAGAGCTTCAGCTTTTCAATCAGCCGGTGAACCAGATCTGCAGTCGTGCGACGGTGTTCGGCACACCGGATATGAGCATCCGGCAAGTCGCCCAACGCATGCAGCAGGAAAACAGCACTTATTTGATGATCCCGGCAACGAACATAAAGGATGCCGGTATCATTACTGAAAGTGACTTGACCCGTAAAGTCATTGCCACAGGCTACGATATCAACCAACCCGCCATCGAAGTTATGTCATGCCCGTTGTATGCGATCGGCGAACATGCCATGGTTATTGAAGCCCTTATGGAAATGATGCAGGTCGATATCAAGCACCTGGCCGTCACCGACGCTCAGAATCAGATCATCGGCGTGCTGTCCAACCGCGAACTGATCTCCGCTCAGGGGCAGTCTCCCTTGTTCCTGTTGAGGGAAATCTCAAGAGCCGACTCAATCGAAGAGATCATCGAACAACACCAGCGGCTGCCCAGTATCGTCAAGGGGCTCATCAGCAGCGGCGCAACTGCCCGAAACATCAGCCGGATGATTACTACGGTCTCCGATGCGATCCTGAAAAAGGTGATGCAGTTCGTCTTGGAGGAGATGCCGCAGCCGCCGACCGATTTCGTGTTTCTGGTTCTGGGCAGTGAGGGCAGGGGAGAGCAGACTCTTAAGACCGATCAGGACAATGCCATTATATTCGAGGATGTATCCGAAGCCGAGCTGCCGGATGTCAGTGCTTATTTCATGGAGTTCGGCAAAAAGGCGTGCGCCTTGCTGGACAAAGCCGGATACACCTATTGCGAAGGTGATGTCATGGCCCAGAATCCGCAGTGGTGCCAGCCGCTGAGCGTTTGGATGAAGTATTTTCTGAAATGGATCCATGCCGCCGAACCTGAAGATCTGCTTCAGGCCAGCATATTTTTCGATTTCCGCGGAGGCTATGGGGATATGCAGTTGGTGGATTCGCTAAGGGATCATCTTCATGGCGCCATTCGCGGGTGGACCGGATTTTTGCGTCATATGACCGAAAATGCCATGTATTTCAAGCCGCCGCTGGGCTTTTTCGGTAACTTTGTCGTGGAGTCGAAAGGTGAGCATCGCGATTCATTTGATATTAAAAGCGCCATGATGCCCATCGTTGACTTCGCACGCGTTTATGCCATCAAAAACGGTGTTTCGGATACCAATACATTCGACCGTCTCAGCCAGTTGCGTGAGAAGGGCGTTCTAAGCCAACAGGAGTTTGAGGAGATCGAAAAAGCCTATAGTTTCCTGCTGCAACTGCGCTTTACGCGACAGGTCACGGCATTCACCGATAAACATGCGAAGCCGGACAACTTTATCAATCCCAAACGCCTGACGCGCATCGAACAGACCACGTTAAAAGAGATTTTTAAACGCGTCGATAAATTGCAGGCCAAGATGGGATTCGATTTTATTGGTATGACATAGATACGCACTGCAGGCGTCATTAACGCTACCTTAAATTGCAGTCCCACACAGAAGCTTCGGTTCAAGTGAAAAGTTTAAAGTTTTAAGTTTAAAGCAAAGGATCGGATCGATTAATAGCTTTAAATCATCATGTCTGCATCCAATACTAATCCGATAGAAAAGATAGAATTCATTAACTTTAAACTCTGGCGAAATAGGGGCTGTAGCGGAATTTTTTCTATTCCCGTTCGCACTTCGACAGGGAGCCGGATCAGGCAGCATGCCGTTTCGCCAGCTCCCTTCCTATCTTCAGCGCTCGCCGATTCATGTCTATAAAGCTTGGGGGGATGCGGTCTTGCAGGGTCTTTATAATCGACTCGGGCTTAACCAACCGGGTCAATTCGATCACGGCTCCCAGCATGCAGATGTTCAACACGATGGGTTTACCGATCTTTTCCATTATGGTTTCATGCATTGGGAGCTCGACTTGAATAGCGTCCACTTTGCGCGATGTTTCCACCCATCTCGGGTCGGTGATCAATAGACCGCCGGGCCTGATGATGTGATGAAATTTATTGTAGGCGGTCTGGGTCAGGCAGATCAATCCGTTGGGCTGG
The DNA here is from genome assembly GCA_050291625.1 of Desulfobacteraceae bacterium. Lineage (GTDB taxonomy): Bacteria > Desulfobacterota > Desulfobacteria > Desulfobacterales > Desulfosarcinaceae > JARRKU01. The sequence continues at coordinate 54,093 of JBNKKC010000080.1, read as the reverse complement.
ATAACCTTGGGAAAGTTGATCTGTTTATTCCATATAATGACATCCGAACGCGTGGCACCCCCTCTGGCGGCGGCACCATAAGATTGAGACTGTACCGCAGTCAGGTTTTCATGCACCACGGCGGCTTCGGCCAATATGATTGCGGCGGTAATGACGCCTTGTCCTCCGGAACCGCTAAATACCAGACGATATCGTTCCATCAGTTCAGACACCCCTTCCCGTCAAGATGCGAAGTGTTTTCTTGATATCCACATCCGTAATCAGATCACCGTCGATGCGGTTGATCAAGAAGACGCGCATCGGATCATCGACGGCCAGTTTGACGGCCTGCATCAACTGGCCCATGTTCATTTCCACCACTCCGATAAATTTGGCTCTTTCCGTATAGTCTCTTACCAGATCTCGGGGAAAGGGCCACAGCGTCTGCAACTCCAGCATGCCGATACGTTGCCCACGGCTGCGCAGATGCTCGACGGCATGCAATGTCGAACGTGCGGATGATCCATAGGAGATCAATATATAATCCGCATCGTCACAATAATAGTTTTTGAAGCGGGATATCAGGTTGGCATTGTTCTCGATTTTGTCTACCAGATGACGCAGCAACCCATGGACCACCTCGGGTTTGTCCGACGGAAAGCCCCACATGTCATGGTACAGGCCGGTGACATTATAGCGATGCACACCACCGAAGTCGCTCATAGGCAGGCGTCCGTCTTCCCGTGGCAGGTAGGGGTGATAGTCTATACCTTCTTTAACTTCGGTGCGCAGTCGGTCTACCAGTGGAATGTCTCCCGGTCCTGGGATGACCAGCCGCTCGCGCATATGTCCCACCACTTCGTCAAACAACAGGATCACCGGAGTGCGATAGGTTTCGGCGATATTGAATGCGTCTACGGTGATCTCAAACACATCCTGGTGATTGGAAGCCGTTAAAGTGACACCGGCATGGTCGCCATGGGTGCCCCAACGGGCCTGGTTGACATCTCCCTGGCTGACGTGGGTGGGATTGCCGGTGGATGGGCCGCCTCGCTGGACATTGACGATAACGCATGGGATTTCGGCCATTACGGCGTATCCCAACGCCTCCTGCATCAACGAAAAGCCGGGGCCGCTGGTGGCCGTCATGACCTTGTGACCGGTCAGGGAGGCCCCGACGATGGCGCACATCGAGGCAATTTCATCTTCCATTTGGATGAATTTCCCACCCACCTTGGGCAGTCGAATCGATAAAAGTTCTGCGATCTCGGTAGAGGGTGTTATGGGATATCCCGCATAAAAATCAAGGCCTGCATATAAGGCTCCAAAGACACACGCTTCATTGCCCTGAACAAATTTAACGCTACCGTCCATACTAATCTTCACCTTCAGTCTCATGCTTTTTCAGCAATTTGACAAGCTCCGGAAGGCGTTTTTTAGCCGACCAGATCTGCAGGGTCTTTTTAATATCATCCGCCGGAAAGCCCGCCACTTTTCGGCCGGGTTCCACATCACCGGTAACGCCGCTGCCGCCGCCGATCATGACCCCGTCGCCGACGTTGACATGATCCCTTATACGGGCACCACCGCCCATTACGACGCCATTGCCCAGCGCTACTGTTCCCGCCAGGCCCGATTGGCCTGAAATAACAACAGCCTGCCCGAGTTTGCAATTGTGGCCGATCTGGACCAGATTGTCAATTTTGGTATGGTCACCAATTGAGGTCGCGCTGAATTTGCCACGGTCAACACAGGTTCCCGATCCCAGTTCAACCCAGTTGCCGATGACGACAGTGCCGATTTGAGGTATCTTTACCATGCCTTTGCCATCGGGAGCCGGGCGGTAGCCGAATCCGTCCGTTCCAATATTGACGTTAGTGTGCAAAATACAGTGGTCACCCACGCTGCAACGCTCACGAATGACCGTTCCCGACCAGATGACCGTATGACTCCCGATGTGAGAATCGTCCAGTATCGTAACGTTGGGATATAACGTCGTATTGGATCCCACGACAACACGTGGGCCGATATAGCAGCCGGCGCCAATGGCCGCGCCTTTTCCAATTTGAGCGGTCGGGTCAACGACTGCCGTCGGATGGATGCCGGTTGTGCAGGTCGGAAGGGCGGGCTCAAATTGCTCCAGCACTTTTCCCATAGCCAGGTCTGCATTGGGAACACGTATCAATGCCCGCCCAGGTCCCGGCTCGATCTTGAAACTGTCGTTAATGATCGCGGCTGCCGCGCTTGTTGTTTTCCAATGCCGAATATACTTTTTTTCTCCAATAAACGTAAGCTGGTGAGGCTGTGCCTCGGAGATCTCTTCGAGACCGGTGATGATGATCTGGGCTTCACCTTCAATCGTCCCATCCACCAACTGATTGATTTCTTCAACTGTCCACTTTTTCATCTTTTCTCCCGATTCAATTTTTAATAAGAGGAATTGATCCATCCTCCCTCTGTCAGCTTTTTTTGGTTGCATTGACGCCAACGTTGCAAGAGCCGGAGGGCTTCAGAGCCTCCCGCTATTGATCGACGGGACAAAAAGGCGCCAAGGGCGCAGCCGTAGTATGCCTACTGCAAGCCCTTGGCAACGCCGGTCGAAGATCCCGCGACCAGCGGGGATCTGGAGTCCTCCGGCTCTTGCAATGAACTCACGGCTCGGGTGTAGTAGGGTGCGCTGAAATCCTGCCAGCCGACAAAACCAAGCTCCATGTCGACGTAATAGGCGGCGACGAACGAGCGGCGGTCGATGCTCCATATCCATCGATGGCGTTGATCGAACAGTGGAGCGATGCATAAATCGATCGCGTCCCGTTTGGGGCGCAACAACGTGATCAGTTCATCGATCGTCGGCAAGCGCCAGTCTGACCTCCCGCCGAAGCGTCTGTGATTCAGATCTTCGACATACGCTTCAGCATGTTGCCACGTGCCTGGAAAACGGCTGCCGGCCTGCTGCCACACGAGGCCTGTGGCATGATCAGCAATCGTACCGTTGCTGCGAATTTCGAAACTGTTTTGGGCATAGGTCTTTGGTCGCCAGAGAGTATCGACCCTGAAATGACGGGCTGCCTTCGAGGGGCGAAGCTTCAGTGGAACATGGCGTATCGGAGGCGACATGCGGTGAGGAGGCGATCCGGGCGGTGCAGCAGGCATCACCTTACAGCTTCTTTCCTTGTGGGTCTTCCAATGAGCCTCCAACTCCTGCAATGCGGATAACATGTCTTCGGCGCCGGAGAACCTTGCCTCCGGTCGGGGTTCGATCGCCCGTTGAATCAACGCATCCCACTTGTCATCCAGATCCGGATTCCAAAAACTGCAGGGTCGATAGCCGGGGTGCCCTTCTTCGACGGCAGGTAGTCGTCCAGTCAGCATGCGGTAAAGCATAACGCCTACCGGGAAGATATCGGCTCGCGCGTCACAGCGGTCCGGATCGATTGCCTGCTCCGGTGCCGCATAGTAAGGCGACCCTACATTGAGGTTTTTAGGGCCGGAATATACTTCACCCCGCAGGCTGGAAAGACCGAAGTCGCAAATTTTAACGACATCGCGGGCGGTTACCAGCAAATTGTATGGTTTGATATCGCGATGGGTTATGCCTGCATCGTGCAAGCATGCCAATCCTTCAAGGGTCTGGCGGACATAATCAGTTGCCTTGTCCGGATTCAGGATGCGTGACGGTGATTCGACACGATAGGACTCGCCCATCATCGCTCCCAGATTGTTGGCAAAAAACTCCATGACGAAAAAAGGATTGCCCCGCTCTTCATCAAAATCATGGATCGACACGATATTGGTGTGCTGGAGGCGGGCGATGGTCACCGCCTCGGACGTAAACAATGCGCGTAACTTGTCTACCCCCATGAGTTGAACCACCAGCGGATCGGGATCAAAATGCTTGAGAGCTGCGATCTTTCCGATGGCCGGGAGCTCCACTTTGTATACTTTGGCCATTCCGCCGCGCCCAAGCATGCCGCGAATGATATATCGACCGATATATTTCATAATAAATACAAATGCTTATACAAAATTCAGGGGCACAACACTATCACACGATTACAAATGGCTGCCATCCATCCAAGGATGGAAGCTTGTCAAGCCATATCCTGGCGCCTACAGGCAGCGCATGGCGCCGGCGCATCACCATAGCCGCCTTGCATGGGCTTCGGGCATGCCAGCCGCTTTGATCTTTGCCGCCGTACTGGCAATATCGTATGTGACGAATCGTACATCGATCAGGTCTTGCTCCGGTTCAACGATCATGTATTTTGCCTGATTGTTGCCGTCTCTGGGCTGCCCAACGCTGCCGACGTTGATGATATAGCGAAAGGCCGGATCCAACTGGCGGGGGCCTTCCGTTAAGGGCCAGCGCTCGATCTGTCGGCCGTCAAACTGGATGATTTCGAGGTCATGCGTATGGCCGACAAAACAGATCCTTTCAGCCATGCTGTTAAAGGTTCTGATCAGCTGGAAAGGCGCTTTTTGAAACAAATAGGTGCGTGCAGATTCCGGCGGGTAACCGTGGACATAACGATGGTCGCCGATGACACGACTGGAAGGCAGTTGCTTTATGTAGTCAAGCGATTTCTGACTGAGCATGGCCATGCTTATCTCAAGAGAACTGCGTGCCAGCGGATTGAACCAGTCAAGGTGGCTTTTATTGAATGTCGCCATTTCGTGGTTGCCGATGATGGTTGGGATTTGTCTGCTGCGAATTTCAGAAACCACTTGTTCCGGTTCCGGGCCATATCCGATGCAGTCTCCCAAGCATACGATTTCATCAACACCGCCGGCGTCGATATCTTTCAACACCATTTCCAGTGCTGCCATATTACCATGGATGTCCGAGATGATGGCTCGTTTCATTCGACCCGTCTCTCTGCTGCCGACCAATTCAAATCACCAGCCTCTTGTTTGTCTACCCCAATCGATACAGGTACCACTCGATCAACTGGGGGCCAAAAAAAATGTAACAGATAGCTCCGATAGCCAAAAATGGCCCGAACGGAATAGCCAATTTCATTCCTTTGCGGGCTCTTGCCATTATAACGAGCCCGACAAGGGTGCCAATCAATGACGACGCCATGATGGTAAACAACACGCCTTTCCAGCCTAAAAAGGCACCTATCATGGCCAATAACTTGATATCGCCACCTCCCATGCCATCTTTACCGGTTATTAGCTGATAGCCCCATGCAATGGCCAGAAGCGTCCCGCCTCCTGCCAAAATACCGATCAATGAATCGGACCATCTGATGTCGGGAATCAGAAAACCGGCGGCAAAGCCTATGGGAATTCCGGGCAGCGAAATGATGTCGGGGATAATGCGATGATCAATATCGATGAAAGTGATCACCAGCAGGGCGCATACAAACACAAAATATACCGGGGTCTGCCAATCCGGACCGAAACGCGACCAGAGGACCATGGCAAATCCGCCGGTCAACAATTCCACGATGGGATAGCGTATCGATATGGGTGTCTTGCAATTGCGGCACCGGCCTCGGAGCAACGCCCAGCTGATTATCGGAAGATTATCATACCATCGAATTCGAGCGCCGCACGTCGGGCATGAAGAAGGGGGGCTGGCAATGGATGAACCTGAAGGCAGACGGTAAATGCATACATTTAAAAAGGATCCGATACATAGCCCAATCACGAATGCATACCATTTGAAAAAAATCGGCATCATTGAGTTCCAATCTGGTCAGCGCCATACCGACATATCCCCGGCGGTTTTTTACTCTATCGCCGCATAAATCCTTCCGAATCTTTTGCCATCTTTTTTATGCAACATTAGGGTTTATAGCTCTTGTAGTGAAAAAATCAAGATAGATGTTGTCAAAGCGAAGTTTTGTCTTATAATAGGTAGTTGATCTTACATGGAAATCGTTGCGCCGCGCCATGGTTCCGGCATCTGGTTGGAATAGTTGCCAAAACCTGACAATTGCACACGGATCAGGGATGGATGGCGGCCTCTGTTGAGACCCAATGACCGAACATCCTGGGTCTCTTTTATTTCTATGGAGTCCGATTTTGGCGCCAATCACTATTGCTAAATTGGCGACATAAGATCTTGTGGACGAGAATATCAGGCTGTCGCGCATAGAATATCCTGCGTTGGCGGTGATTTGATACTACTGGAACTGAATTCAACATTTGGGGAGTTAAGATGGCCGAGACGGACAAGGACGATCTGATAAGTATCATCGAAGAAGATAGCGGCGATGTCGAGTTGCCAACGACATTGCCGCTGTTGCCGGTTCGGGATGTTGTCATATTTACCGATATGCTGCTGCCTCTTTTTGTCGGGCGCGAAAAATCTATCCGGGCGGTAGAGTCTGCCATCGCCGATGAACGATTTCTTTTCGTCGTAACACAAAAAGATCCAACTATAGAAAATCCAAGGGCGGAAGACATCTTCCGGGTCGGAACGATCAGCCGTATTTTGCGAATGCTCAAATTGCCGGACGGTCGCGTCAAGGTCTTGGTGCAGGGTTTTGCCAAAGCACGCATTAAACGTTACATTCAGAAACGGGCTTATTACCGGGTCTCGGTCGAGATCATGGATGAGCCTCAGGAAAGCGCTGCCGACGACCTGAAGCTTGAAGCCCTGATGCGCAATGTGCGCGATTATTCAGAGAAAATCCTGGCCTTGCGGGGAGAGTTCAGCGGCGATGTCGGAAACATTCTCGACAGTATTGACGAACCCGGCAAACTGGCTGACTTGGTTGCCTCCAATCTGCGCCTGAAAATTGAGGAGGCGCAGCAGGTCATTGAGCTTATCGATCCGGTGGATCGTTTGAGAAAAGTTCACGATTTGCTGTCCAGGGAACTGGAATTATCGGCCATGCAGGCTAAAATTCAATCCAACGTTAAAGATGAGATCTCCAAGAGCCAGCGAGATTATTTTCTGCGCGAACAGGTTCGGGCCATCCATAAAGAGCTCGGAGAACTGGATGAAAGAGCCCAGGAGATTGAAGACTATGCGCGCCGGATCAAGAGGGCCCGCATGACGCAAGAAGCACGCACCGAAGCGGACAAACAGCTGCACCGCCTGGAACAAATGCATCCGGATGCTGCTGAGGCATCTGTGATCCGCACCTATCTGGATTGGCTGACCGAGCTTCCCTGGCAGAAAACCACCAAGGATCTTCTCGATATTCAGCAGGCTAAAAAAGTTTTGGATCGGGATCATTTCGGACTCGACAAGATCAAAGAGCGCATTTTGGAGTACTTGAGTGTACGAAAGCTCAATCCAGACATCAAAGGTTCGATTCTATGTTTTGTCGGCCCTCCCGGTGTGGGAAAGACATCATTGGGTCAGGCAATTGCCAAAGCCATGCGTAGAAAATTCGTGCGGATATCTCTGGGCGGCATTCGGGATGAGGCTGAGATCAGAGGGCACCGCAGGACCTATATCGGCGCCATGCCGGGCAGGATACTGCAGGGCCTGAAAAGCTGCGGTTCGAACAATCCGGTCTTTATGATGGACGAGATCGACAAAGTTGGCACCGATTTTCGAGGTGATCCGTCATCAGCCCTTTTAGAAGCGTTGGATCCGGAACAGAACATGTCGTTCTCGGATCACTATCTCAATCTGTCATACGATTTGTCCAAGGTGATGTTCATATTGACCGCCAACGTCACCGACACCATCCCGTCGGCCTTGCTCGACCGCATGGAGGTTATCCACTTGTCTGGCTACACTGAAGACGAAAAGGCCGCCATTGCGGAGAACTATCTGATGCCGCGGCAGCTGAAAGAAAACGGCCTCAAAGCACGACGCATGAAGATCAGTAATCGTGCGATGCATCGAATCATCAACGAATATACGTCCGAATCAGGGCTTCGAAACCTGGAACGTGAAATTGCAAAACTCTGCCGCAAAGTCGCTCGAAAAATCGCAGAAGGTCAAAAGGGCCCCTTTTCGATTACACGTGCAAATCTGGATAAGCTGCTGGGCGTGCCCAAGTACTATCCCGAACTTGATCAGGAACCCAGCCAGATCGGTCTTTCCACAGGTTTGGCATGGACCCATGCAGGGGGAGAAGTACTTTATGTCGAGGTCAGTTTGATTCGCGGAAAAGGTGAATTGATTGTGACCGGACAGATCGGTGAAGTGATGCAGGAGTCGGCGCGTGCAGCCCTAAGCTACGCGCGGGCCTATCTGGATAAAAAGAAGTTCAGATCCACTGTTTTCGAAAATATGGATATTCATATTCATGTGCCGGCCGGCGCTATCCCCAAAGACGGACCCTCCGCGGGAATCGCCATCGCCACGGCCCTCATTTCCGCGGTGACCAGACAAGCTGTCAACAATGAAGTGGCCATGACAGGAGAAATAACGCTGCGCGGCCGTGTTCTGCCCATAGGCGGCTTGAAGGAAAAAGCGCTCGGTGCGCTGCGCGCCGGTATCAAGACCGTTATCATCCCGGCCAAGAACAATAAAGAACTTGTGGAAATTCCAGCGACCATCAAACGTAAACTGGAATTCGTTGCTGTTCAGAATATGGATGAAGTGCTGGAACTGGCGCTCATCGAAGCGCCCAAGAAGCGGTCCCAACGTGCCAAACGCAGCAGCCGGAAAACGTCAGGATCAAGACGGTAGGCCTCATGCGTATTCTTGCCATCGATACGGCCACATCGGTTTGTGGCGTCGCGCTGGCGCATCACGGTTCGGTCGAGGCTGCGGTCAGTCTGGATACCGGACAAACCCATACACGCGTGATTATGCACACGATTATGTCGATCATGGGATTTTGCGGCGTCGGCCTGCAGCAGATCGACGGCTTTGCCGTGACGCAAGGCCCTGGAAGTTTTACCGGACTGCGCATCGGTATCAGCACTGTCAAAGGTTTGGCCACTGCCATGGACAAGCCCATGATCGGCGTGTCAACCCTGGAAGTGTTGGCCAGTCAAGCCCCTGCGTCGTGCGCGATGGTCTGCCCGATGATCGATGCCCGGCGCAGTGAGGTTTACTGGGCCCTGTATCGTCGACAAGGAGGTGAGCTGACGACCGTTTTGCCGGAACAGGTCGGACCGGCTGAAAATGCGGTTGAGCAAATTGATTCCGCCTGTTGTTTTATTGGCAGTGGGGCGATGGCGTACCGGCATTCAATCAAACCGCTTGTCCGGACGGATGGCCATTGGGTTTCAGAGGTTGAAAGCAGGCTGGATCCTGCAGCGGTAGCCCGAATCGGTTGGCGTTTGTTTCAATCCGGCAAATTCATCGACCCGGCCCTCTTTGCGCCGGTCTATCTGCGCAAATCGGACGCTGAGAACAATCTGAAAAAACCTGTCTGTTGTTGACATAACGACCAAAAATAGATATTTCTATTAAGTTTCCATGCCTCTTTCCAGCCCTTCGTGCGCTTGCGGACCGAGAGCGCTGCAAATGTTGATGAGGATGGAAATTGACGATTGGCTTTGGATCCATTCAGATGCCCTGCTGCAGTCAATAAGACGCCGCAACTCCAACTGGACGGTCACGGCATCAGTGGTAAAGGAGTAGGTATGAAGCTCAAAAGTGCCAGCAAGTTCAAATCGGATCGATTCCGCCGTGGGGCCTACCTGCTGCCCAATCTGTGCACAGCAATGAACATGTTTTGCGGCTTTTATGCCATGATCGCCGCTGTTAACGGCAAATTCGTCTCTGCGGCCTCTGCAATCCTGATTGCCGGCATTTTCGATAATTTGGATGGCAAAATTGCGCGGGCAACCCATAGTACGAGCCAGTTCGGCGTCGAATTTGACAGCCTGGCGGATCTGGTATCCTTTGGCGTGGCTCCCGGTGTCCTGATGTACCTGTGGGCGTTGGAACCGCTCGGACGTATCGGATGGCTTGCCGCATTCCTGTTCGTTGTTTGCGGCGCTTTAAGACTGGCGCGTTTCAACACGCAGGTGGCAACCGTCAGCAGCGATCACTTTGTCGGATTGCCGATTCCGGCCGGCGCCGGTATGAATGCCGTCACCGTGTTGTTTTGTGACCGATTGGGTCTGGTCGCACATCCATTTTCCATTCTGTTGATGCTCTATTTGCTCTCGTTTCTGATGGTCAGCACCATGCGTTACAGCAGTTTCAAGCAGGCAGAGTTGATTCGCAATAAAAGTTTCAATGCGCTTGTTGCAGCGATATTGGTCTTGATTTTCATCGCGGCGCAGCCATCCATCGCGCTGTTTCTTATTGGGGTGGTCTATGTCGTTTCCGGCCCTGTCTTGACCTTGCGACATCATAAGCTTGCAAAACATCGAGAGATAGATGCAGAGCGAGAAGAAGATCACAGGTCAAGTCCCGTATAACATATCAGAAAGATAGGATACGAGTCATTGAGATTGGCCGGAAAGGCCAAAGGGGTGGTTATTGCCGCGGGCAAATCTGTGCTCAGCGAGAACATCGGAATCTGTTTATCATCCCAATCTGACGGCCGCAGTACGATTGAACAAAAAGAGCTTGGCAAACACCGCCGGCTTCACTGTGATAGCAAGGAAATTTATTTAAGGAGTTTGGAAATTTGGAAAAAATTCCCATTACACGCAGCGGATATGAAATCCTGCAGCAAGAACTGCGTCAGCTGAAGACTGTTGAGAGACCCCAAAATATAAAGGCCATTGAAGAGGCCAGAGCGCACGGCGATTTGTCGGAGAATGCCGAGTTTGAGGCCGCCAAAGAGCGCCAGGCCTTTCTCGAAGCCCGCATCAGCGAACTGAGCTACAAGCTGAACAATGCAGATATCATTGATCCTGATAAGCTGCCCAAGGACAGGGCTGTTTTTGCCAGCCGGGTCGTTCTTGAGAATATTGACACGGGTGAAGATGTCGAATATCAACTGGTTGGTCCGGAGGAGTCGGATATCGACAATGGCCGGATTTCAATTGCGTCTCCTTTGGGTCGGGCCATCGTCGGTCGAAGGCCCGGAGATGAAATCTCGCTGCAAGCGCCGGGCGGCAAACGCGTTTACGAACTGGTTGAAATATTATAACATTATTACCGGTTTTTTGGCTGTTTGAACGCAGAAGCCGTCTTGCTCCTTCGGGACAACGAACCGGACGGGATAATAGATCTTGACGGTGTGACAAAAATGCCCTATTGACGTGGCTTTTGGTCAACCGTGTAACCATCAGCGGAGGATAGTGTGGCACGTATCACCATTGAAGACTGTTTGAAACGGGTGGACAATCGATTTCGATTGGTTCACATGGCGGCCGCCCGGGTCCGCCAGATCCGAGAGGGGTCCGAGTATCTGGTCAGCTCGCCTAAAAATGAAGATATCGTTGTGGCGCTGCGAGAGTTGGCCGCGGGCAAAGTTTTGGAAAAACATAAGAAAACTGACGAGTAAGCGGCACCATCCCATACGACGTTGCCTCGGCACAGTTATACATACAAAGCGCTCAATCGTGTTATGGGCAAAGCTTTACACGATTACGGGATGGTGCGGGATGGCGACCGTATCGCCATAGGCCTTTCGGGCGGCAAGGACAGTTGGGCGCTGCTATGGTTGCTGGCTCAGCTGCTGCAGCGGGCGCCGCTCACATTCAAGCTCTTTCCCATTCATATCGATCCGGGGTTCAAGAACGGGCCTGCAAAGGAAATCGCTGCATTCGGTCGGCGTTTGGGTTTCGAGGTGCTTGTCGAGCAAACCGATCATGGATTGATAGCGCACAGCGACGCCAATCGTGAGAACCCATGCTTCTTATGTTCGCGCCTGCGTCGTAAACGTCTGTTCGAGATGGCAGATCGTTTGGGGTGCCGCAAATTGGCTTTAGGGCATAACAAGGATGATTTGATTGAAACGTTCTTTCTTAATGTCTGCTATGCCGGGGAAATCAGCACGATGTTGCCCTGCCAACCGTTCTTTAACGGCGATTTGACGGTGATACGTCCGCTGGCTTATGCAAATGAATCGTCGCTCCAGCAATATGCAGATGAGATGGGATGGCCCATCAAGCCCAATCCGTGTCCCAGCGCCGGGAATTCCAAACGCAGCGAAGTCAAAAAAATGCTTCACCGGCTGTATAAAAGCAACCCCAAGATAAAGGGGAATATCTTTCGGGCACTTCGGCATGTCAAGCCGGATTACTTGCTTAAATGAAGAGACGTGCGATGTGTATGAGAAAGCCGGCTTCGATGGCAACGCTCTAAAAAGTAATTTTCGATCGAATGAAAGACGTTCAAAACCAACGCGACACCCGCAACATACCCATCGATCAGGTGGGCATCAAGAATCTGCGATATCCCATCACGGTGCGGGACCGTCGGGAAGGCCGTCAGCATACAGTGGCCTCGATAAACATGTATGTGGATCTGCCCCATGAGTACAAGGGGACCCACATGAGCCGCTTTGTGGAGATGCTCCATTTGTTGAAAACGGAAGTGTCGCTTCAGGGATTTTCCGAGCTTCTGGAGCAAATGAAAAAACACCTGAACGCCGCATCGGCCCACATCGAAATCTCTTTTCCCTACTTCATCGAAAAAAAAGCTCCAGTCAGCGCCGCACCGGGGTTGATGGATTACACCTGCCGAATTATCGGTACCAGCAACGCCCAAAACGAAATCGATCTGGTTTCCGAGGTCAACGTCCCCATTTCATCCGTGTGCCCCTGCTCCAAGGAGATCAGCGACAACGGTGCGCACAATCAGCGCGGAGAAGTCAGGCTTCAGACGCGTTTCAACCGCTTTATATGGCTTGAGGACATGATCGAATTGGTGGAAGCCAGTGCGTCGTGTGATGTCTTTTCGGTGCTTAAACGAGTGGATGAGAAAGATGTAACGGAAAGGGGGTTCGCCAACCCCAAATTTGTCGAGGATATCGTTCGCGATATTGCCTCACATTTAATGCAGGATAGCAATATCACATGGTTTTCAGTAAGCGCTGAAAACTTCGAGTCTATCCACAACCATAGCGCCTACGCCCACATCATGAGTGGACCCGAGCCAATCTAGAACCCCAAAATGTCATCGATAGCCGCGATCAGCCTGCGGATCATGATATCCTGATTCTCCTTTTCGGAGGCGGACGTCATCGCATCCACGCCCTTATAGGTGAATGTCCAGTCCGTAGTATCGGCGGTCATGAATAGCACCACATTTTGGTGTTGCGACTTGCCCAGAAAAGCTTTGACCGATGGATTGAAATTCGACCATGCCAGGCAGGTGTCCATGATCAGTATCGCGTCATAGAGGTCACCGCGTGTTTGGGGCAGTTTGTCGATATTGATGATATCAATGTTGCAGGTCGCCCGGTAGCGGTCGATGATCGCCATACGGATACTATCCTTGAATTCACTGGCATCTCCTGCGATCAACAGCGATGTCCGGGCACCGGGTTGCACGAGTCTGGTCTCTTTGAGATGCCGGGTGCAAGCCTCGATGACAAGCGACAGACTTACAGCAAGTGTTATCACCAGAATCCGGTTTGCCAACGTCATCTAACTCCTCCCTGTCATCCTATTTCAAATGGCGTTCAATCGTGCGCATGATTGCGTGGGTGGATTTGCCGGATGTGTTGACCATTACCACGAACCGGTAGGGATCACCCCGATCGCTGCTCAGATATCCGACTCTTGATCGGATGCCCTTGAGATGACCGGTTTTATAATATTGTCTGCCCTTGTGACGCATTAAGTCATAATAGGGAGCAAAGCGCTCTACAACGGTCATCATATCCCGGGCGGAGACCCGGTTTTGTCTGGAAATTCCTGAAGCCTCAACAATGGTGCCTTTTTGGATATTCAATATATCCCGGTAATAAGCATTTATCACTTTTACTCCATTTCCAACCGTTGCCGGTGGACCGTATGCATGTGCGCCCATGCTCAACAGCAGCTGATTTGCGATAAAATTATTTGAAAATTCAAGCAGTTTAGCCACAACTTCCAGCAGCTCTGTTTCGGACAGATAGCGCCAGACATGGTGGTGCATTTCCGGATCGGCGCGTCCCATCCCGATCTTTCCCGAGACGCTGACACCGTATTTTTGCAGAAAGTACCGGAACAACTCTCCGGTATATTGCAGCGCCTCCTGACTGTCGGCTGCCAGTGTGATGCGACCGTTTGTCAGCCCTGAGGCGGTAATTTTAGGAATGACAGCCGGCAGAAGCGGTGTTTGAGGTTCGTCGCTGGCCCATTGACCGTCCTGCTTCCGAAAAGCCACCGTGTTGAAGTTAACGCACAAAGCGCCGTTCGGTGCATCATATGGTTCGGTTGATTCTCCCCGCCCTGGGATAAGGATGGGACTGCTGAAATAGGTGCTGTCCAGCAGGAGGCTCTCGACGTGCTGGATTTTCCCAGCCAGAATCCTGCAGATCGTATCCAGGCGTTCCGATATCAGCAGTGGATCCCCGTAGCCTTTAATGATCAGGTTGTTGCGGCTATCGCGATAGAAGTCGGTGGGAAAGCGATAATCGCCGCCCAGCGTCTCAATGGCCGCCAGGGCCGTGAGCACTTTAAGAATTGAGGCCGGTATCAGCAAACGATCGATGTTGATTTCCACCAGCGATTTGCCCTCGGAAGAGACCACCATGACAGCATCACCCTGTCCGATCATCGGTGTCAGGGCCTGGAACAAACCATCCGATGTCCCGGCAACTGTCTGGCCGGCTCCCAGATGGATCAACCATAGTGCCGCCAAAAGCGTCCATCCGATAATTGCGTGCGTGAATACGGGGCGTCTCATCGATCGATTCAAGCTTATACCCCTCTTTGGGTGGTTCGACTTTTTCCTCGACCTTGATTTTTTGCATGCCGACAATAAAATATCAAGCTTAGGCTGAATAGTCCGATAATGGGAGTATGGAAAATAGCCAGACACGAAAGTTTTCATTGCTGTTCGTCGATGATGAGAGCGCTATCTTATCTTCACTAAAGAGGATCTTTCATCAGGCGCCCTATGTTTTGCATACGGCGGCGAATGGAATTGAAGCGATGGAGGTGCTGAAACAGACAGCCGTCGACGCCGCACTTGTCGATCTGAAGATGCCTGAAATGGATGGAATGGAGCTGCTGGAGCTGATGCGGGAGGACTTTCCGTCGGTGCGGGTCGTCATATTGACCGGTCACGGCGGTGTGAAAGATGCGGTCCATGCCATTCAACTCGGTGCTGTCGATTTTCTTCAGAAGCCTTTTGAGCCCGAGGGCCTCAAGGCCCGCATCGGACAACTGTACCATTTGTGGTGCCTGGAGCAGGAAAACCACCGACTGAGGCGGCAGGTACAGCACCAATTCAACTATGATCAATTGATTGGCAATTCCACAGCGATGCTGAGTCTGAAAAAGATGATCGTTCAGGTGGCCGGGGTCGACGCCGTCATTTTAATTCAGGGTGATACCGGCACCGGCAAGGAACTTGTGGCGCAGGCCATCCATTATCACAGCCCTCGCAGCGGTCAGGCATTTGTGCCGGTTGATTGTGCCGGAATCAGTGAATCAGTTATGGGGAGCGAACTGTTCGGGCACGTGAAGGGGGCATTTACCGGTGCCCATGAAACGACAGCTGGATTGTTTCGAACGGCTGATAAAGGCACGTTGTTTCTGGATGAGGTGGGTGAATTGCCGCTTTCCATGCAGGTAAAACTGTTGCGCGTCATTCAAGAGAAGGAGGTCCGGCCCGTTGGCGCGAGTCGCAGCTATCCGGTGGATGTGAGAATCCTTGCCGCTACCAATCGCGATCTGGAGCGGGAGGTGGCCGAAGGTCGTTTTCGACAGGACCTGTTTTATCGGCTCAATGTCGTGACCGTCGGGACGCCTCGGTTATCGGACCGTAAAGATGATATTGCGTTGCTGTCGCGCCATTTTGTACAGAAGTTCATCACCCCTGCCAGTTCCGTACATCGCATGTCGCAGGAGGCAATGGCCTGCCTGACCAACTATGACTGGCCCGGTAATGTGCGTGAGCTGGAAAACGTCATCCGACGTGCTGTGGCCATCGGTCAGGAAGATCAGATCCGGCCGCATGATTTACCGGAAGCAATCACTGGCGGCGGCGGCTTTCAATCTACGTTGCCTGACGATACATCCGTCGACAGTCTTGCCGCATATGAATTGAATGCCATCCGCAATGCATTGAACAAGTGCGAGGGCCATCGCAAAAGAGCCGCTCAACTTCTTGGAATCGGCGAGGCCACACTCTATCGCAAGCTCAACAAATATCAGCCCTATCTGGAATAGCCCTAAGGCGTATTGATGATCAGCGTCACCGGTCCGTCATTGACAAGCGACACCTGCATCATGGCCCCGAACTCGCCGGTGGCGACACCAATGCCCATATCCTTGACAAACGAAACAAACCGCTCATACAGCATGTGAGCCGTTTCCGGAGGCGCCGCAGTTGCAAAAGAGGGGCGGCGGCCTTTTCGGCAGTCTCCCAGAAGCGTAAATTGTGAGACCACCAGCATGCTGCCGCCGATTTCCAGAAGTGAATGGTTCATTTTTCCGTTAGGATCTTCAAAGATGCGAAGATTGACGATCTTTTCAGCCAGCCATCGGGCTTGCTTATCCGTATCGTCTCTGCCGACTCCCAGCAGAACCAGAAGACCGTTCTCAATGGCGCCGATTTGCCGACCTTCTGATTTTACATCGCTGTGTGTAACGCGCTGAACCACAGCTTTCATCTCAGTTTATTTCCTTTTCAGTTGTTCCAGAGCCTGTGCCAGGGGGTTGTGAAACGGCGTCTTGGCTTTCGGCTTGCCCTGTTTGGATTTCGGCCTGGGAGCCGGACGATTGGCCTTTTCGGGCTTGTTCCTCTGATGCGTTTTTTGACCGCTGCGCATGGAAAGACTGATGCGTTTTCGATCCAGATCCACTTCCAGGACCCTGACCATGACGTTTTGTTGTACCTTGACGACCTCGGCCGGATCTTTGATAAACCGGTCGGCCATTTCACTGATATGCACCAGCCCGTCCTGGTGGACCCCGATATCGACAAAAGCGCCGAAACGGGTCACATTGGTGACGATGCCGGGTAGCTGCATTCCGGGCTCCAGATCCTGAATACGGGTAACATTTTCGGCAAAGGTGAAAGCCTCAAATGAATCACGCGGGTCACGCCCGGGCTTTGCCAGCTCGGACATGATATCGGTCAGGGTTGGCATACCGACTGCGTCGGTAACATAGCGCTGGACATCGATCTTTTGCCGCAGCGGCTGGTCGGCCATCAGTTCGCCTACGGTGCAATTCATGTCGGCGGCCATGGTGTCGACAATGGCGTAACTTTCGGGGTGTACGGCACTGGCATCAAGCGGGTTTGCTGAATCGGGGATGCGTAAAAAACCGGCAGCCTGTTCAAAAGCCTTGGGCCCCAGGCGCGGCACGTCCTTTAAGGAATTTCGGTCTTTAAAAGGACCTTTGACATCCCGGTGAGCGACGATGTTGCGGGCCAACTGCGGGCCCAAACCGGACACATAGGCCAGAAGCTGTGCACTGGCCCGGTTGACATCCACACCGACCGCATTGACGCAGCTGACCACCACATCGTCCAGGGCGCTCTTCAATTCATTTTGATCCACATCATGCTGGTATTGTCCGACCCCGATGGATTTCGGCTCGATCTTGACCAGTTCAGCCAGCGGATCCATCAATCTGCGGCCGATGGAAATGGCTCCTCTCACCGTCAGATCATGATCGGGAAACTCCTCCCGCGCCAGTTCAGAGGCCGAGTATATGGATGCGCCGCTTTCATTGACCAGCAGGATGACAATGGAAGCATCCAGGCCCAATGAACGAATAAAGGCTTCAGTTTCGCGGCCTGCCGTGCCGTTTCCGATGGCGACGGCTTCTATGGCATATTCGTCCACCAGTTGGCGGATGCTCTGCCCGGCCTTCCCTTTTTGAGCTTCGGATGTGTGTGGATTCACGGTGGTGTTGTGGAGCAATTTGCCTTGTCGATTCAGACAAACGATTTTGCATCCGGTGCGGAATCCGGGATCGATACCCAGGACGCGCTTGGCTCCCAAGGGGGATGCCAGCAGCAGTTGACGCAGGTTGTCGGAAAATACGCGAATGGCCTCATTGTCGGCGCGCTCTTTGGCCTCGAGTCGCAACTCGGTCTCCAGTGATCGCGACAACAATCGCTTGTAACTGTCTTTGACGGCCAAGGCAACCTGATCGGCGTCGGGTCCCTGGCCCTTGATGAAAATCTTATCAAGGATCTTGAAGGCGGCCTCATCATCCGGCAGCATGGTCAATGAGAGGATCTCTTCCCGTTCTCCCCGTCGCATGGCCAGCATTCGATGGGATGGGATGTCGCGGACAGGCTCTTGCCAATCGAAATAGTCCTTGAATTTCGCGCCTTCGCTTTCCTTCCCGTCCACAACCCTGCTGGTCACAACCGCCTTCTGTTGGAACATGGCCCGCAACCGCGATCGAGCGGTTTCATCCTCATTGATCCATTCCGCGATGATATGACGAGCGCCCTGAAGGGCTTCGTCTGCTGTGGGCACCTCTTTTTCGGAATCAATGAACGGTGCCGCAGCCTGCAGCGGATCGAGGCCGGTCTGTTCAAATATCATTTGTGCCAGCGGCTCCAGGCCCCGTTCTTTGGCTATCGTGCCCTTTGTACGGCGCTTGGGACGATAGGGCAGGTAGATATCCTCCAATACGGCCAGGGTGTCGGCGGTCATGACTTTATCTTTGAGCTCCTCGGTCAAATGACCGTGCTTTTCCAGGCTGGATAGAATGCTCTGCCGCCGCGCATCCAGTTCCATCAGTTGTTTCAAGCGATCTCGGATTGCGGTAATCTGGGTCTCGTCCAGGCTGCCGGTGACCTCTTTGCGGTAACGTGCGATAAAGGGAACCGTTGCCTGCTGATCCAGCAGGCCGGCAACGGCTTTGACCTTGCCGAGATCGATGCCTAACTCACTGCTGATGGTGCTGTAGTGCTCAATCTGCATAGAACGTTCACTCCTTGGGTGGGTATGGTTGACACATGATTATTATGTTGAAAACAAGATGAAGTGATTCATTTATGATCGCTTCTTAAAATTCAAGGCGGAATTTTCGGACGAAATCCACCGGGTGATAAGACATTTTAGATTTGCGCAAGCCTTCGTCGCCCAGGTCCTGCTCTCGATTCACCAAGTGAAAATCACCCTCCATCCGGTTTACGAAGAACTGATTGATGGCCTGGTAGCTGCCTTTGTATTCGGGATCACCTTTCTCGAAATGGATCAGCATGGTGTTATCGGGCATGGTTTCAGCGATGGTGTAGGCCGCCAGCCAGTCATCAACGCGCAGGGCTCCGCCGGTGATTCCCTCCAATGACTGCCAGTTTCGCAGCACCTTGGCAATGGCACGGTTTTCCGCCGCAAGGGTGTCATGGTTCTCGCAATCGCGCCACATGCACCAATTGTTTTGCATCTCCAGTGCGTATAGAACCATTTCCTGACCCATGGGTAAGTAGGTGTGCTCATATTTTTTCTTAAACTGGTTGACCAGGTTCTTTTTCTTGTGAAAACGATTGCCTCTTAGGTTCGCCAGATCCTCTCGCTTGTAAAGATAGTCCCAGTGTTCGCGTGCTTCCATAATCCGGACATCGCCGACTGGGTGGTTTTCCAAGTGATCCAGCAGCTTTTGGGGAATGCGGATCATGCCGCTGCAAATCTGCCTGGCTTTCGCCATGGCGTCAGACCACGCCACAACGGACCAATCGCCTACCGGCGCCCAGAGCACCGGTTTGGGGATCGATTGCCTGATCCACACCAGATCCTTCTGCCAGGCCCATTGCAGCCCGTATTCCTGTTGCCAGCTCCAGATATTGATAAAGCTGTAGTCCGATGCGATTTGGGGGCATTGTTGCAGCATGTCGCGGTATTGATGCTGTCGATCCAGATCGATAGGTGTAAAATCCAATTCCATTATTCGGTTCTCTATAAAATTGCAATTGCGAGGTTTAAAACAACGATCTCACGCAAAGAACGCAAAGAGTTTCAAGTTGAATTTGCCTCTTGGCGTGCCTGTCTCGCGTGATTTCCATTCAACAAATCAATATAATGCGCATATCCATCACATTTGTAAAGGTCGGGCCGGTGATCAACAGATCCTTCAGTGTTTTGAAGAATGGATAGGCATCATTTTGATCCAGGTGCCGCCTGGGATCGAGTCCGGCCTGTCTGGCCCGTGTTGCCGTGAGGTGGTCGACGATGGCGCCGGCAGCATCCGTAGGGCCGTCTGTTCCGTCGGTTCCTGCGCTGAGAATCACGATACGCTCATGACCGGCGATGTCCAGTGCCGCGGCCAAGGCAAATTCCTGATTGCGCCCCCCCTTGCCGTTGCCGGCAATGGTCACCGTCGTCTCCCCACCGGACAGTATGCATGCCGGTGGAAAAATCGGATGCCCACTGGCCAGGACCTCTCGCGCTATGCCGCCATGCACCTGTGCAACCACGCGGGTCTCCCCCTCGATGCGTGAAGAGAGTACAACGGTTTGATACCCTTTTTGGCGGGCCGATGCCTGCGAAGCCAGGATCGCTTCCAGGTTGCTGCCCACAACCAGATTGTGGCAGTGATCCCAGCCATGACTGTCTGATTTTGGCGTTTCGGCGATATCCCCGGATACGCCTGCCTGCAGATAGTCTGAAATTGATTCAGGGATACGCTGTCCGATACCATAGCGATCGATGATCTCTTTGCAGTCTGAATAGGTGGCGGCATCCGGCACTGTCGGACCCGATGCGATCACATCCAGGTCATCACCAACGACATCCGAAAGAATCAAGCTCACCACCTGCGCCGGAGCGGCGGCCTGGCCCAGGCGCCCTCCTTTTATGGCTGACAAATGTTTGCGTATTGCATTGATTTCATGAATCGTCGCTCCGCAGGCAATCAATACATCCGACACCTTCTGCTTTTCTTCCAAAGTGATTCCTTCCACCGGCAGCGGCAGCAGAGCCGATCCTCCGCCGGAGAGAAGACATATCACCAAGTCGGCCTTGGTTGCTTGCTGAGCCACGACCAGTATGGCATTCGCCGCCACCATTCCGTTGGCATCCGGCAACGGATGACCGGCCTCGATGGTACGGATTTTTTTCAAAGGTGCCGTATGTTTGTATTTTACGCTGATTACGCCGTCATCGATGCGATCCCCCAACAGCGATTCCACGGCCTTGGCCATGGCAGCGGTGGCCTTGCCCGCCCCGATCACCAACACGCGTTGAACGCTGTTCAAATCATACGATCTGTCACCGGCAATGAATCGGTCCTTTGCGCGGCGACAGTGCCTCAGAATCGCGTCCGCAGGTGCCACGGCATTCAAGCCGGCCTGGTAAATTTCCCGGGCGTCTTCGCGCATACGTTGCGTGACGGCATCCGGGCCTATCGAACGGGAATCATCTGAACAGCTCATCAGCAGTTCCTTTGGTTGATTGGTTATATCAAAAATGGTGAAGTTTAAGGTATGCTGCTTTCCAATGCAATACCATTTCCATGTGTGCATGAATGCCGAGGCGGGAACGACACCCATTTTTGAGTCGTTTTTCACTGTGCTTGAGTGAGCATAATTCAATTGTTTTATTGACAATTTCGCTTTCAGGCGTTACATCATCAAGATAAGATCCAACCAAGATCGTATTCGCAAATATTCAAATCAATGTAATTCGACCGGAAAAACCTTGTCCCGGTTCAATAGCTTCATGGATGATGCTGGATCTGCAGCCCAATTGACTTGAGATGATTTGATCTAGGTTGAGACCTCCAATTTCGATACGAATGATTTAGATATTCGTTCATAGATGACTCGCCATGACACAGCAAGATGAAGAGGGTCTACGATGAGCAGATTGCGAAAAGCCTTGGATAGAAGCAAATCGCTCAGAAAGGAAGACAACGGCGATTTGGCCCTGTCGGAACGAGAACAGCTGGAGTATGACATCCAGGAACTTCTCAGCAAGGAATGTCCGGAAATCCTCGGGAGCAAACAGAAACGAATACAACTCTCTTACTCTAAAACAAAAACCATCGAGACAGATTCGGAGACCCTGCAGTGCAACCGGGTTTTCGCCCATATTACGGACAATAAGGTCGCTGAACAAATCGAAATGCTCAAGTTCCAGATTCTGAAAAAGCTGGAGGAGTTGCAGGCCAACAGCGTGATGATAACCAGCGCTAACCACAAAGAGGGCAAGACATTTCTCAGTACCAATTTGGCCGTCAGCATTGCGCAGAATCTGGACCGTACGGCCATGTTGATTGATGCGGATTTGAGAAGCCGCACCTACCGTCATCACCGAATGGCGAATGTCTTTTTTAACTTTTACAGTGGAGCGGGCCTGTCGGATTATTTGCTTGGCAAGGCAAGATTATCGGATGTTCTGATCAATCCGGGTATTCCACGATTGACACTTCTGCCGAGAGGGCAAGAATCGCTGGACGCTCCGACGTTCTTGGATTCGGCAAAGATGGAAGAGCTGGTTTTCGAAATGAAATCCAGATACTCCAGTGAGAGAATTATCCTTTTCGACTCTTCATCGTTTCTATCCAATGCCGATCCTCTAATTCTATCGAAATTTGTCGATGCCGTTGTACTGGTGGTTGAATTCGCTAAAACCAGCATCGATGCACTCCGGCGGATGATAGACCTGTTGAAAGGCAAACAGATCTTAGGTGTCGTCTTAAACAAATCCCGATGACAAGTTTTGCCGTGTGTTAACTCTTAAGATAGTTAACTAGTGTCCATCCAGAAATGGTAGATTGTGGTCCAGATCTCCCGCTAAAGTACAGACGGGATAAAAAGGCCGCAGCGAGTTTGCCATCCTCGGCGTAGCGGCGCTACGCCGAGGATGGCAAAGGAGTGAGAACGCCGAGCTAGGCCGCAAGTCGCAGATCCCGAGTCCTTTTCGGGGATGCCTTTTATGGATGGGCACTAACTCCTCAATGTCGAAGATGGGTGCATCCATGGAACATATACTTTTCGAAGTAAAAAGAATGCAAAAAGCAATTAAAGAAATTCTTTTGACGGAATGGGATCCCATCGGTATTTTCGGCACCGGTCCAGAAGATGAATATGACCCGTTTATCTGGCCTATATTGTCGTTGGTCCGACGCGGGGCTGATGTGGATGAGGTGTCGGCGCATCTGGATATTCTGGAAAGCGTTCTGATGGGTTCTAGTCGGAACGAAAGCGAACGGGCGCTGTCGGCATCGAGGAAGCTGGTCGCCTTGAAAAAGAAGATGAATTTCTAACCTTACGGCATGGGTGAACATACATGCCGCAATACTGAGGCCATACAACAGCCTGGCGATGCCGTCCGCCTGGGTTGAAAATCTCTCCATGGCCTGCTCATCCATCACTGGCAACGTGCAGTACCTGCCGGCCAATATTCATTAAATTCCATTCACCTTCAAAATACTGTTTGGATTTAATGAACGATTCTTGCTATAGTCGTTTTCACCGTTGACACCTGTCTGAAACGAAGGGATCACTATGTCCTTGATATCGAATCGAAAAATTGTTAGCAGGGAATTAGGGGCCGTCTGGTGCCAGATCGCCGCCACAAAAGGTTTGACGGTTGAATGTTCCTACCGCCTTGACAAGCTCAGCCAAAGACTCGACTCGATTGCCGACAAGATTTTCATGAAAACCGTCAAAGCTCACGACCTCTTGGCCGATTGTGCGCAGCTTACCGGGCAGTTCAAATCCGAGCTGGACAAATCCCACGATGCGGCCTTGAGAGTGCTGACGCAGATCGAGGGTCTCATGGATCGCCTTGTAAAAGATACTCACGAATTTAGGGTGAAAGCGGGTTGAATATGTTTAATGGCTTGGATTCATTGCTCAAATTCGAGATACCGGAGATCATATTCGGTCGTGGTTCGATGAAGCAGCTCGGGCAATGCAGTCGTCGTCTAGGGGGAGACAAGGTTATGCTGGTGACGGATCCCGGAATCGTCGCCAATGGCTGGATCGACGAGGCGCGCGGGTATTTACGGCAGGAAGGCCTCAAAACCGTTGTCTACGATGATGTGGTCTCCAATCCACGGACAATCCAGGTGGAGCAGGGAGCAGCCGAATACGCCCGGCAGGAGTGCGACGTGATTATTGCCATCGGCGGCGGCAGCCCCATGGATACCGCCAAAGGAATCGCCATCCTGGCTACTAACCAAGGGCGCATCGTCGACTATGTGGGCTGCAATTTGATCACTCAGCCGATTCCGCCGTTGATTTGCGTGCCCACTACGGCGGGCACAGGGTCGGATGTCAGTCAGTTCGCCATCATCGCCGATCAGGAGAAGAAGATCAAGATGACGATTCTCAGCCGGGCCATCATGCCGGACATTTCATTGATCGATCCACGGTTGTTGCAGACAAAGTCTGATGAGTTGATTGCTTCTACAGGCATGGACGCCCTGACCCACGCCATTGAAGCCTTTGTGTCGTCCCTTTCCTGGCCCTTGACCGATCCGCATGCCAGCCATGCGATAAAACTGGTCTTTCGCCATCTCGAGGAAGCGGTCCACAGAAAATCCCTCGACCCGCTGGAGGGGATGGCGATTGCCAGCCTGGAAGCAGGCGCCGCTTTTTCAAATGCCATCCTGGGTGCGGTGCACGCGCTGGCTCATCCGCTTGGCGGGTTGTACGATATGCACCACGGCCTGGCCAATGCGATTCTGCTGCCGACAGTGTTGAAAAAGAACCTGGAATATGCACCGGAAAAATACGCCTTAATCGCAAATGCTATGGGCATCGATACGCGGGGCAAGTCAAAATTTGATGCCGCCGGACAGGTACCGGAAAAGATCGAGGCATTGATCAAAACGCTGGACATCCCAACAAAGCTTTCACAAGTCGGCGTCAGAAGGGAGGATATCCCGGCTCTGGCGCGGGATGCGGCTGAAGATTTATGCATGATGACCAATCCGCAAAGATACGATGCGCGGGAGATTGAAGCCATATACCTGGATGCGTTATAGGTAAGAACCATGAATCCAAAAAGCCAAAATATCCCACCCGACTTTAAGGGTATCGGCTACTCCAAAATCGGTTTTTTCAAAGAAACACGGTCGAAAATCAAGGAGCTGGAATCGTTAAACATCGAGCTTGTTCGGCGCCATAACAAGCTTGAAGCTGTTTTTAACAGCATCAGTGACGGTCTGACCATATTGGATCGCGATTTAAATATCGTTTTTGCCAACCAGGTGCAGAAGACAAATTTCCCACATACTGAATTGGTGGGCAACAAATGCTTCAAGACGTTTTTCCGTAAAACATCGGCCTGCCGAAATTGTCCTGTTTTGCAGACAATTGAATCTCAGAAAAACTTGTCCGGCGAGATATTGGTCCATGACACCGGAGATAATGGACGCTATTACGAATGGACGACATCACCGGTACAGGACTCCACCGGCCGTGTTTACGAAATCCTTCTTTTAATGCGTGATATTACGGAAAGAAAAGAATATGAGTACAAATTGATGCAGGCTGATCGCATGGCTGCCATCGGTTTTTTGGCGGCCGGAGTGGCTCATGAAATTAACAATCCGTTGACGTCTATCGCCGGTTTTTCAGAAGCTTTGCTTAAACGTCTAAAAAACATCTCCGGCGATTTCAACCATCAGCTGGTGGTCGCCTTTGAGGAATATCTGGGCATCATCAACGCGGAAGCATACCGATGCAAAGAGATCATATTCAACCTGCAGGACTTCAGTCGTAACTCCAAAGATGATTTCGAGCTTCTTTCCATTGATTCCGTCATCCGTGATACGTTGTCCCTATTCCGGCAGCGGGCTAAAGACAACAATATCAAGATCAGCTACGATTCCCAGCTGGATTCGGAGAAAGAGGCGATTTATGGAAAAAAATCGCAGCTAAAGCATCTATTTCTCAATCTCTTAATACGTGCTTTCAAATCGGTGGAAGAAGGCGGCAACATGTGGATTCAGGCGGTGAGCAAAGATAAACAGGTCAGGGTTGCCCTTTATGACAACAGCAAACCGGGAGATAAAGGGTGGGCGGAAGAGCCCACAAAGAAACCGGAAGGCTTTTCAGGTTACAGCAGCGATGTGGACCTGTCGATATGCTATAATATCATCCAACATCATAAAGGAGTGATGCAATATGAGATGTCCGAGGAGATGGGAAATGTTCTAATGATCTATTTTCCTGTGGCAGAGAAGACCAACACTAACGATTGATCTGGTATTAAACAAAAAAAGCAGCGACTTGAGTTTTGTAGATAACCGGTATTATAAATTCCCCGATCGAACGGGGAGAGGACAGATTCAAGAATGAGCCTCGGAGCTGTATTAGCCGTCGATGATGAGCAGAACATCCGCCGATTGATTCGCAATGAATTCACCCTGGAAGGTTTTGATGTAACCACTGCCAAAAGCGGTGAAGAGGGGTTGGCGCTGATTCAAAAAAAGCGGTTTGATGTCATTTTATTGGACATTAAGCTTCCTAAAATGAGCGGCATAGAAGTTTTAAGAAAAATAAAGAAGACTTCGATTGATATTGAAGTGATCATGATCACAGGCTACGGTGATGTTCAATCTGCCGTGGATTCGCTGAAATTGGGGGCCAGAGACTATGTGACAAAACCCTTCAAGCTCGATGATCTTCTAACGATTGTCCGTACAGCCGTCTCGGACAGTGAATACCGAAAACAAAAACCTTCGGAGCAACTGGAAACCGGGGGGGGCAAGCCGGATCCCTTCGTCATATGCCCAAGTACGGTGATGCAGAAAGTGTATCAGTTGGCTTGGCGCGTGGCCAAAACCGACCATACCATCCTGATCCATGGCGAGACCGGTGTAGGAAAGGACGTATTGGCCAGGCAAATTCATGAACAGAGTAAACGCCGAAGCGGCCCTTTCGTGGTCGTTGACTGCGGGCTGTTAACCCACAACCTGGCCGAGAGTGAGCTATACGGGCACTGCAAAGGTGCATTTTCCGGGGCTACGGATGTCAAGATAGGGCTTGTTGAAAAGAGCCACACGGGTTCCCTGTTCCTGGATGAGATCGGCAATGTCGATCTTGAACTTCAAAAGAAATTTCTGCGGTTTGTGGAGACACAGCGTTTCAGAAGAGTCGGCGAGACCAAGGAGCAGTATATCGACACGCGTATCATGCTGGCCACTAATTTGGACCTTCAGAAAGCCATTCAGGATGGCACTCTGCGCAGCGATCTTTTCTATCGTATCAGCGAATTTACCATCACCATTCCACCGCTGCGTGAGAGGCCGGAAGATATTATCGGTTTGGCCGATTATTTTCTGAAAAACCTTTCTTACAACGGTCCACAGATGGGGCTGTCCAAAGAGACGCAGTCCATCTTGTCTTCATATCCCTGGCCGGGAAATATCCGCGAGCTTAAAGCCGTCATCGCTAAATGCTCTTTGTTGACCGATTCGGATATGATTCAGCCGGATGACCTTCCGGCCCACATGAAAACCAGACATTACGAGTCGCCAAACAAATCCAAGACATTGGAAGATATGGAAAAAGAGCATATTATCAATGTGCTGGCCGAAACCGAAGGCAACCAGACCAAAGCGTCGGAGATCCTGGGTATCAACCGCAAGACGCTCTACAAGAAAATCCACCGCTATAAAATCTTTTCCTGATGAATCGATGGCCAATCCGGGTTTTGCTGTGGCCTCTTGCCCCATTTTACCCCAGGGCGAGGTGTAATAAAAAATTGATATAATAACAGTTTGTTAATGAATATGAGGCCTCCATCACGGGTGCTTTTGTCCCGACAGCCATGCACTCATATACCGCTATTTCGCATGATGCCATCACCATGCGGCTCTCCCAAATTCCCTTGAATGTCTGAAATTACACGTAATCGGAAAACATTGAGCAGTTGGGGCGCATGCGTGTATTTTCTGGGCACAATGCTTGCAGGAAGACCCTGTAGACCGATTTGATGCCTTTTTATTGTTGTCATTACTACTGATTGTTCACGTACAGGTTAGGCTGGATGTCATCATTCAAATCACCAGTTAATTGAGGTTGACCCCAAACGCTGCAGATCAACCGATGCGTTCTGATGATGTCGATTCACGGCGGCGGAACATCAGTGGCTTAACCTCAGGCAGCAAAAGCCTCGGTTTATCGAGTAAACAAATCGAAAGGGGGTTGGTACGACCATCAATGATCCGATTCGGAACCATTAACCTCTAATCCGTCACTGGTTTGAGATTCCCACAACTTTAGATGAAAAAGGAGAGCAACTATGGCGCAGAAAGCCTCAAAAGTCTGGTTTGCCGCAGCGGGGGCAACCAACTGGACGGAAAGTACAATTTGTAAGGCCAAGGATTTGTTCTATGCATCAGGATTGGACAAATGCATCGAAAAAGACGACAGCGTCGCGGTTAAAATCCACGCTGGTGAATACAACCGCACGGCCTGTCTGCGGCCTGAATTCGTAGCCGCCATCGTAGAGGAGGTCAAAGCCTGCGGTGGAAGACCTTTCGTCACTGACACGACCACCCTGACCTACCATCTGTACAACAACCGCTGCACCGGTCAGATGGCCCAGGAGGGCGCCAACCGCCATGGCATGAACTGGGCCAGCCTGGGAGCGCCCTTCGTCATTTGCGATGGATTCTATGGGGAAGACGATCTTCGCATCGAAATGCCCGAAGGCAATATCCTGAAAGAAACCTATATCGGCCGCGGCATCTACGAAGCCGACGCGATCATCAACCTGGCACATGCCAAAGGCCATCCCATCACGGCTTTTGGCGGCTGTATCAAGAATTTTGGAATCGGCGCCCAGTCCAAGCGTGGTAAGTACCAGACCCACCTGGCATTCTGGGGGGATCCGGAAGATGCCATCGGATATCCCAAGGTCAACCGCGAGGCCTGCCAGGGCACCGAATGTCCGTACGCCAAGATGTGCGAAGACAGCTGCCCGGACGAAGCCATAACGGTCAAGCCCGAAGGTGTCGAGATGGACTATGAAAAGTGTGCGTTGTGCTATTCATGCCAGGTGACTTGCATGTTTACCGGTATGCAGGGTATCGGCTTCCGAGATGACTATTTTCCGCTGGCTCAGATCGCCATGTCCGATGCAGCCCTGGGATGCATCAAAACCTTCAAACCGGGCAAAATCGGTTACATGGCATACGCCTTCGATGTTGCGCCCGAGTGCGACTGCTTCCCCTGGAACGGCACATACGTAACACCCGATGTGGGCGTCTTTGCTTCTCTGGATCCAGTGGCTATCGATACAGCCATCTGCGACATGATAGACAAAGCCCCCATCGGACCGAACTCCCGTGCTGAAGAGCTTGGTCTGAAACCGGGAGAAGACAAGTTCAAGGCGGTCAATGCTTTTACGCCGCGCATTCAGCTCAAGGCGGCCGAGAAGATCGGCATGGGCACCATGAACTATGAACTGATCGAGTATGAGCCGGAATTGAATCCCGAGAATATCTCCAAATGGCAGATTCGCAAGACTCCGATGACGGTTCATCCCATGCGCCAGGTCTTCAAGAACCACCACCTGGCCAGAGAGTTTGAATTTGTACGTGAGCCTCTGGATAAATGGTTGGATGATTGGAAAGGATTCGATCCCACCATGTAACAGCAGTCGGTAAGGCAGCGGGCGGAGGAGGGCCTCCGCCCGCAACCGAATTTTAGTAAAACAATCGGTTCCGGTATCTATCGACTTTAAGATAATGTTGTTGGCAAGGATAGAGGGAGGACGCTGTATTGTGATACCCAGACGACCGATACAGCAGTCCAAAAACATTATCTTAACGTCTATAGGAAGCAGCAGCCCATGGAAGCCCATTGACAGAACCCGAAAAGGAAGCACGCATGGCCACTGTGTATTGGATTAAAGGACGATCCGAAACGATCCGCAAAAACCTGGTTTCCAAAATCGATGTCCTGCTGCGCCTGGAGCAATTGGCCGCGCTGATGGTCCCGGAGACCAGTCTGGCCATCAAATTCAATCTGCCGGAAGTGGGTTTCGGGCATTATCTGCCGCCGCTCATATTCACGACGCTGTTCGAACAGGCACGGACCCAGGGCGTCAGACCTACTTTGACCGATGGCTGCGGCATCTTTAAAGGATCGCGCTTCGACGGCTACAGCTGGACCGAGAGCACAGCAATGCTGGGGTTCAGCAGCGGAGAGAGTTTTCAAAATCAGTTGATGCAGTCCGGCGGCTACACCAATGAAGAGGGAAATTTCTGGCCGGTGGAAGGACGCAACCTGGCCGGTATCGACCTGGGCAGCCTTTTAACCGATATCAACAATCTGTTGGTAGTATCCCACGTCACCGCCCATCCCCTGCTGGGACTGAGTGCCGCAGTCGCCAATCTGGGCCTGGGATTTCTCACGTCTACGGGAAGGCTGCGTGTCCACGGCTTTGTGCAAATTGCCTACGATGATCAGAAATGCGACCATTGCGGAGAGTGTCTCTCATTCTGCCCCACAAACGCCATGTCCGGAGAGCCGGGGCGAGTATGCTTCGATGCCCGCACCTGCAATCAATGCCTGGGATGCTATATGGCCTGTCCCCATGGTGCGGTTCAGGTGCAGGAAGAGGGTATTCCGGCCTATCAGGAGTGCGTGGTGGAAGCTGCCCATACGGTCCTGAACAAATTGCGCGGCAAAGCTTTTTTTGTCAATTTTTTACAATCCGTTACCCCTCAACCGGACGAATATCCCTATTCCGATATTCCGTTTATCCCGGATCTGGGTATCATCGCTTCTGATGATCCAGTGGCTGCCGACTGGGCCACCTACAAGATGATCGTTCAGAGTCCGGGCATCCCTGGATCCATCGCTCAAAACCTGGATGTCCTGGCAAAAGGGCAGGACAAACTCAAGGCGATCACAGGCCAAACGCCAGAGCACATGCTGGCGTATGCGGAAGAGATGGCGCTGGGAAGCCGCGAGTTTCAGTTTCTTGCGGGTGAGTGATGGGAGACGGCGCGACTGACTAGAGTTTAAGTTTTTGCTGCAGGCGTAACGTGCGGTTTTTTATCAAAAACAATAAATCCTTAGATTTTTGACAGGCCAACGGGGAGGAGCAACGTGGATCAATCTGAGCAGCAAGGTTCGTACCGGCATAAGCACGGCCCCATCCGGGACGCTATGGCCCAGGTCAACTACAAGATCGCCATACTCAGCGGCAAGGGCGGAGTCGGTAAAACCAGCGTGACTGTGAATCTGGCGGCCGCCATCCGGAAAAAGGAGATGGTAGTCGGCATTTTCGATGCCGATGTCCACGGCCCCAGCGTTCCTAAAATGGTGGGGCTTAAAACCGAGATGCGCGATGTGCTGCGCGGCAGTCACGGCATCGATCCCGTGGAGACTGAGCATGGATTAAAAGTCATGTCGGTGGCCCTGATCTGGCCCACGGATATGACGCCCATCATGTGGCGTGGACAATACAAAGCCAGGGTGCTGAGACAGTTCCTCAGCTCCGTCAAGTGGTTTGAAATGGATTTCCTGTTCATCGACCTGCCGCCAGGCACCGGTGATGAACCCACTACCATCATGAAATCGATCCCGGATCTGGACGGGATGATCGTGGTTACGACGCCTCAAGAGATTTCAACCCTGGTTTGCAGCCGGGCCATCAATGCGGCCAAGGAGCTCAAAGCACCGATTCTCGGCCTGATTGAAAATATGAACCATTACATTTGTCCGGATTGCGGTCGAATCGAACACTTTTTTGGAAAGGATCGCGGCGAGCGTCTGGCCAAGACGTTCAACATTCCCTTTTTGGGCGGCATCCCCCTGGACGGTCAGTATTCGGATGCGGCCGACACCGGTGTGCCGATCGTTTTCAAGCACCCCGATTCACTGACCGCCAAAGCCATGATGCAGATTGCCGATCGTTTGATCGAAAATCTGCCCCCGCGCGAAAAAGTTGTGGTCAAGGAACGCGCCTGGGATGAAGGGCGCGACCATGCCAGATAAGCTTGTTTATATAAGAAGCAATTTATTTTGAAAGGAGAAAAAAGTAAATGACCAAAAAAGAAAGACCCAATGTAACGGGCAAGGGGCCCGCCCTGGCGCGCGAGATAATTGGATTGATCGATGAGATTCTGTCCGACGGCGGAAGCATGAAAGGCATGTTGGAGTCCAAGCTGGCCGACCGCGGGGCCGATCTTCAAAAGATCGTCAAGATGGCGTTTTTGAAGACTGTCAAGGCCGGAGAGATGACCTGGGATCTCAAGGAGATGACCTTGGAGCTGAAAGAGGCCGTAGCCGCCGGCGATGAAACCAAGGCTACTGAAATCCTGGAGCCCTGGACCGCAGAGATGGACGAGCTGATCCACAGAATCAAAACTTTCGTCGTTCGCATGACTTAATCAGGGGCGAGGCTGTTGATGCAAGAACTGGGCGAAGATCTGATCGCGATATTGAAAGTCCTCAAAGCCGAGGGCGGAACGGATTGTACAGGCACATGCCATCACAGACACCCCGGCGAGTTTCACTGCCATGTGTTCGGTAAGATGCTGAACCTGTCATCCCAGGGTATTAAAAACCGGCTGCTCAATTTGATGCGCATGGGGTTGGTGGAGCGCCATCGGATTGAACGGCCGTCATCCACGCCTATGGTACGCTTTACCATTACCGAGCAGGCCGAAGCATTGCTGGTCGAACATGAATCAACCTGAATATTGCGAGGTATTCCAATGGTCGTCGGATTACACCAGTCCGTAGTTGATATCGTTCACCAGGCCATCGGTTTCATGGATGATCTGATGCGGGACAAGGTCGATGTCCAGGAGTATGCCCGCAATCTCAGGTCCCTGGATGTCGATAGCCTGCTCGAGGCCCATCAGCAGAGTTTCAGACAGGATCCGAAAATGGTTTACTATCTGGACGCACTGATGATCATTTCTTCACTGCAGCATGAGCTCGATTTTCAGGTGGCTGAATACGGCGTCAATGTCGCATCGGAAGATATCAAGATGCTTAGAGAACTGCTGCCCAAGTTCGAAGGCCCACAGTTGTAAGTTGTGAACGAGTCACAAATCGATGATAAAAAGGAGCATACTTATGAAATTAAAAGGCAAGGTGGCTATCGTCACCGGTGGAGCGCGGGGCAACGGCTTGGCTATCGCCCGCTGCCTGGCCGAAGAAGGCGCGGATATCGCCATCGCCGATATCTGTGAGAACCAGAGCACCATTCCCTACGATATGTCTACGGAAGAGACCATGAATGACGCCGTCGAGGGCCTAAAAACCATGGGCGTCAAGGCGATCGGGATAAAATGCGATGTGAGCAAGGCCGCCGACGTGGAAAGCATGGTCGACAAGGTCATCGAAACGTTTGGCAAAATAGACATTCTGGTGAATAACGCCGGCAACTCTTCTATGGTCGCCATTGCGGAGATGGATGAACAAACATGGGACGATGTCATCGACACCCAGTTGAAGGGCACCTATCTATGCTGTCGCTATGTACTGCCGCATATGATCGAGCAGCACAGCGGCAACGTCGTACAGATATCTTCTGTCGGCGGCCAGCGCGGATTTGGGATGGGCGGACACTATTGCGCCGCAAAACACGGTATTATCGGGCTGAACAAGTCCATCGCCATGGAGGTCGCCGATCACAATATCCGCAGCAACGTGGTGTGCCCCGGTACGGTCTGGACGCCGATGATGCAGGGCATTGCCGCCTATTTCGGCATGGAAGGCGACGATGCCAAGGAGCAGTTCTTTGCCGGTCACATGATCCAGGATCCGGAAGTGTCTCCTGAGGATATCGGCAGGGCGGTACGCTGGCTGGTCACCGATGAAGCCCGCTGCATCACCGGTAATATGATCACTGTGGATGGCGGATGGACGGCCAAGGCACCTTGACCAGTCCGGTGGCCATGCAAAAAAACATTGTGCGGTCGATCGTCTGATTCAACAAAAATGATTGCCAAAACAATTACAAAAGAAAGGAATCCTGATGGAAAACGAAACGAAAGAAAAGGAAATGATTGTAGACGATAGCCTGGAGTGCCAGGAGCCTGCGATTCTTGAAGAAGTCAATATCGAAGAGCTTGCCGTCGACGGGATCTGCGGCATCTACTAACCTCCGTGTTGGGGGTTCCTCCTGTGCTTGGGTGCATGGTACCTTGGAAATGGGGCTTGTTCCAAAGACCTGCACCCGGCACGACCATTTCGAGGAGAAAATGGCATTGTCTCGCGTATATCTTTTACAAAAAGGCGTGCAGGTGCGACGAGAGAAATTCGGTCTGCTTTTTTACAATTACCGCGGGCCCCGGCTCTATTTCCTGCCAAGCAAGGACCTGGTGGAAGATGATTTTTTCGACGGCGTCCGGCCGCTGTCGGAGCTGGTAAACAGCGTCCAGACACGTCATGGCTGGCCTCGGCGGTGGATCGAACAGCGGCTCGTCCAGATATTGGACCAACTGGAATCCAAAGGACTGATCCATGGGCAATCAATATGTTGAAATGGGATTGTCGGCTCCGGTCAATATGACCTGGGAGGTGACGTATGCCTGCAATTTGAGCTGCATTCACTGTCTATCGGATTCCGGGCGCAAACGGGAAGGGGAACTGACCACCGAGCAGGCGCTGCAGGTGATCGATCAACTGGCTGCCGAGAAAGTGTTTCAATTTAATATCGGCGGCGGGGAGCCCTTTATGCGGCCAGATTTCCTCGATCTGATGGACCACGCCCACGATAAAGGCATGGTCACCTGCATCAGCACCAACGGCACCTTGATCGATGAGCGTATTGCACGACGCCTGGACCATCCCCTGGTTTATATCCAGGTCAGCCTGGATGGCGCCACGGAAGCCTCAAACGACGCTATCCGTGGCCGGGGCAGTTTTGGCAAGGTGATCAGCGCCCTAAACCATTTGCGAAAACGTGATATCGAAGTCAGCATCAATTGCGTCTTGACCCGGCGCAGCTATCCGGAATTGGATAAGCTGGTGGAACTGGCCGCTTCTTACGGTGCAAAACTGAGGGTCTCCCGCTTTCGGCCGTCGGGGAGGGGGAAAGAATCCTGGGCTCAGCTCAACGTGGAGCGAGAGCAGATGGCCGATTTTTCGCGGTGGCTCTCACGGCATCTGGCGGTTTCCACCGGGGATTCATTCTTTTCAGTGACGACTGAAGAGCGGCGATCTCTGGGGCTGAATATGTGCGGAGCCTGCAAACTGACATGTTGTATCTCTCCCCAGGGCAACATATATCCCTGCGCCTTTCTGCAGGAACCCGAGTTTTGTGCCGGCAAGTTGCCCGAAGAGGATTTCAGTGCCATCTGGAAAACGTCGCCGGTATTTGATTCCTTCAGACGGTTGGAAATCAAGTCCTGCGAAAGTTGTCACCGGTTCGACATGTGCCATGGCGGGTGTCCAGCTATCGCCTATCATACCCAGCGAAAACTGGGGCTGCCGGACCCGGGTTGCCTGGCCAACTGTGTGACCATGAAAACCGTATTGGAAGAGGTGGTGTGATGATCGGCACGCCACCGACTGGCTGTTTTCAACTCAAGAAGGGCATCCGGATGATTCGGGCGCCGGGAGGCGGTGTTCTGCTGCAGTCCAATCCCCTGCGGGCGTTGAAAATCAACCGGGCGGCAACACACATCATTGAAAGATGCCGCAGCGGAATGCAGGTAGATCCTGACAGGGACGATGCGCAGGCGAACAAAATCCTGCCTTTCCTGGATACCTTCGTTCAGGGCGGACTGCTGACCTGGGAGCCTGCCCAACATCAGGATCTGCCCGAGGTGAGCGTGGTCATTCCGGTCTATAACAGGCCGCATGAGATTCAGAAGTGCCTGACCTCGCTGGAGGCGCTGGATTACCCGGCCGACAAAATCGAAGTTATTGTAGTGGACGATGGTTCCCGCGATTGCACTGCTGCCATGGTGCGGCGGTTCGATGCGCGTTTGATTGTGCAGCCATACAACCGGGGGCAATCTGCGGCCCGCAATACCGGCGTCAGGGTCGCAAGGGGAGAGATTATCGCCTTTATGGACAGCGATTGTATCGCCAAACCGCAGTGGCTTCGCGATTTGGTGCCCTATTTCCAGGATCCGCGCGTGGCATTGGTTGGTGGTTTCGTTGATGCCTATTATCGTAAAAAGCGAATGGATCGCTACGAGCAAGCCTGTTCGGCGCTCAACATGGGCCCCCAAACGGCTATGGGGCGTGGAGAAAATTGCGTTTTTTACGTACCCACTTGCAATATGCTGGTCCGCAAAGATGTCTATGCTCAGGCAGGCGGATTGGATGATCGCCTGCGTGTGGGTGAAGATGTGGATCTGTGCTGGCGGCTGATGGCGGCCGGACATCACCTGCTGTACATACCGAAGGGGGCGGTGGCGCACAAACATCGCAACAGTCTGCTGCCCGGTCTTTTGCGCCGATTCGATTACGGCACATCCGAGGCCGTGCTGTATGCCCGCTTTCCAAAGGTGACAAAGCAATTCCCATGGCAGCCGACCGGATTCGCGATGATTCTGGCCGGTGCAGCGGCTCTGGCAACTCAATCCTGGCTTTGGCTGGTGTTGATGGCCGTGCTGGCGTCGATCGAAACCGGATGCAAATGGTATCAATTGGAACGCAAATTCAGCATACGGCTGTCTATGGCTGACATCTTCAGAGCCGCTATCAAAAGCCACTTTCAGTTGACCTACTATCTCTCGTTTTATATGGTACGGTATCATCTGCTGCTGCTTGTTGTGTTAGCGTGTGCATTGCCCACCGGAATCGGCCTATGGCTGTCGGTGATTATCATTCCGGCCTTAGTAACCTATCTGCAGAAACGACCGCGGTTAAGCTTTCCGGTGTTTATCTTTTTTTACCTGGCCGAACATGCGTTCTACCAGTGCGGTGCATTTTTGGGCTGCCTCAAACAGAGGAGCTTCAGACTCTACAAGATATGTTTCAGGTATGCAGGATTCCTGCGCCGGACAAGGCCATCGGGTAAAACGCAATCCTTGGGCAGGGATCAAACATCAAAAGACACTTTGAGTGGATCGGTATGGGGACAGCAAAAGACAGCTTGATGGATAAATATGCAAGGCTCAAGGAGCTGCTTGCGAATATGGAAAGCGTCATCGTGGCGTTTTCAGGCGGTGTGGACAGCACGTTGCTGCTGAAAGCGGCTACTGAAGCGCTGGGAGATAACGTTTTGGCCGTAACCGCCGTTTCCCCGCTGACACCGCGGCAGGAAAAAAAAGATGCCGTGGATATGGCAAGTATGATCGGTGCAACCCATTTGCAGGTCGAAACCGACGATTTAGCCGATGCTCTGTTTACGGCCAATCCCCGGGATAAATGCTATCATTGCAAAAAGCGGCGCTTTGGACTACTCAAGAAGTTGGCCGAACAGCGAGGAATCAACGCTGTGGTTGACGGCACCAACAGCGATGACTTCAGCGACTTCCGTCCCGGTCTAAAGGCTACCAGGGAACTGGAGGTGCGCAGTCCATTGAGCGAGACCGGGATCAGTAAAGATGAGATTCGCAGGCTTTCCCGTTTGCTGGAGTTGCCTACCTGGGATAAACCCTCCGCAGCATGTCTGGCCTCCCGAGTGCCATACGGTTATGTCATCACGGCCGAAAAACTGAGCCAGATCGATGAGGGTGAGATCTTTTTGCGTCGGTTGGGCCTCTGTCAGCAGGTAAGGGTGCGTCACCATGACTCGGTGGCCCGCCTGGAAGTGGAGCCCCATGCCGTCAAACGATTTATGGAAGAAGAAACCCGTGCGATGATTACGGATTTTTTTAGAAAACTTGGTTTCCAGTTCGTGGCCCTGGACTTGGAAGGCTATGTCATGGGAAGCCTGAACCGGGAATTATCCGATAAGGAGGAGTGCCGACATGGATAATGAACAGCTCAAGAAACTGATTGCCGGCATTCGCAGCGGGGAGGTAAGTACCAATGACGCCCTTAAGTGCTTGAAAAAGTTGCCTTTCGAAGACCTTGGGTACGCCAAAGTGGACCACCACCGCTGCCTGCGTAACGGCGTTGCCGAAGTGATCTATTGCGCAGGCAAGACAGCGGAGCAGGTCAAGGGCATCGTGGAAAGAATGCTTCCCCATCACAGCAATATTCTGGCTACCCGGGCAGACGAGGAGCATTATCAAGCCATTGTTGCGGCCACATCAGACTGTGAATATCACGAAGCGGCACGCATCGTAGTGGCTAAGCCGCGGCCGGTGATCGAAGTCGGCCGAATCGCGGTGGTATGCGCCGGAACGTCCGATATTCCGGTGGGCGAAGAGGCAGCTATAACAGCATCCACTCTGGGGAATCGGGTCGATCGACTTTACGATGTGGGCGTAGCCGGCCTGCACCGGCTGCTCAACTCCTGCGAGGAGCTGTTTAAAGCCAATGTGGCCATCGTCATCGCCGGCATGGAAGGGGCCTTGGCCAGCGTGGTGGGGGGATTGGTCTCCTGCCCGGTTATCGGCGTACCCACCAGTGTGGGGTATGGAGCCAGTTTCGGCGGTATCGCCGCCTTACTGAGTATGCTCAATAGCTGTGCTTCGGGCGTTTCGGTGGTGAATATCGACAATGGTTTCGGGGCCGGTTATCAGGCCAACCTGATCAATAAAATCGCCGTGGGCGGCGGCACCCAGGAGCATCGTCCCCACGGGACGGCCGAACAGAAGGGCTGCGCATTGAAGAAGGTCTGCTGACGGGCTGATAGTGATTGTCGCCTTGCCTGCTGAGGCAGCCGGTGAACGAACTTTAAAACGGAACGGAAATACGACATATGACGAGGATAGCTTACTTCGACTGTTTTTCAGGTGCCAGCGGCGATATGATTCTGGGGGCTCTGCTGGATGCGGGTCTGGAACTTGACTATTTGCAGCAAGAGCTGGCCAAACTGGAGCTTTCCCACTATCATGTCGGTAAAGAGGCCGTGGTCAAGAACGGTATCAGCGGCAGCCAGGCCCTGGTGCATGTGGAAGAGGATCACCATCATCACCACCACCGGCACTTGGCCGACATTACGGGTATCATAGAGAAAAGCTCATTGGCCGCGGCCGTCAAGAAAGACAGTGTCCGAATATTCACTCGCCTGGCCGACGCAGAAGCCAAAGTTCACAACACCTCCAGGGAAAGTATTCATTTTCATGAAGTGGGGGCCATGGACGCCATCATCGATATTGTCGGTGGGGTCATCGGCCTGCATGCCCTGGGCATCGATACCATTATTTGCTCTCCCCTGCATGTCGGTTGCGGTACGGTGGAGTGTGCCCACGGTACACTGCCGGTGCCGGCGCCGGCCACGGCCGAACTCGTTCGGGGCAAGCCGATTTACTCGTC
Source organism: Desulfobacteraceae bacterium (assembly GCA_050291625.1). Taxonomy (GTDB): domain Bacteria; phylum Desulfobacterota; class Desulfobacteria; order Desulfobacterales; family Desulfosarcinaceae; genus JARRKU01. The sequence goes on along the minus strand of JBNKKC010000080.1, from coordinate 14,900 downwards.
AGGGGTCCAGGGAGAGCTGCTGACACCCACGGGCGCAGCCATTTTAACCACCATGGCAGACAGCTTTGGTTCTTTGCCGCCCATGACCATTGAACACATCGGTCATGGTGCCGGCACTGCCGAACGCTCTATTGCCAATATGTTGAGAGTATTCGTCGGATCGGCCCCCCAACCCGGGAAGAGATTTGATACGGAGCAGACCGCGACCATTGAAACCACTATTGATGATATGGATCCGCAGATGTATGATTATCTCATCGAGAAGGTGCTGCAGATGGGGGCTCTGGATATTTTCTGCACAGCGGTTCAGATGAAAAAAAACCGGCGCGGGACGTTGGTGACCATTCTTTGCCGGCCTGAGATGGTGACGGCTTTGTCCGAGTTTCTCTTCAGGGAGACCACCACCATTGGTCTGCGCTGGCGACTGGATAATCGCTTTATGCTGCAGCGCGATGTGGTCACCGTGGAGACGCGTTACGGTAAGATTTCATGCAAAAAGGCGACTCACGGGGAGGAGTTGATCAATATCAAACCGGAATATGACGATTGCAAACGCGTGGCTCTGGAACAACAGGTGCCGCTGAAGACCGTCCTGGAGGAAGCCCGCCTCCAGGCAATGGCTTCTGTTCTTCGAAGCGGCGCCTGACCGGCTCATGCGATAAGGGTAGAGGGAGAAAGACATGCGACCATATTGCGCAGGATCTGGATTCGTTTTCAAGGTGCATCAATGGGCGCATGCCCGTTGTATACGCCCATTGATGCAACACCGGAAACGGATTTGAAGACCGGCAAGATGGTCGCATTTATTTCTTCCTCTGCCTTAAAGGTGACGGAAAACACTAGTCTTAATCTCAAAAGGAGGTAATTGCGTATGGACAAGATCTTAAGAATCAATATGGGGTCTGATGGCGGTCCTAGTACAACGACAGATGCGTTGGGAGATTATGCCGGCCTGGGGGGGCGGGCGCTGACAACGGCCATCGTTGCCAAGGAAGTACCACCATTGTGTCATGCACTGGGTGCCGAGAACAAACTGGTCATCGCGCCCGGTCTGCTCAGCGGGACCACGGCGGCCATGTCCGGCAGGGTCTCAGTCGGCTGTAAAAGTCCGTTAACCGGGACCATCAAGGAATCCAATGCCGGCGGGCAGGGCGCCCAGGTGTTGGCCAGACTCGGGTATGCAGCTATCGTCATCGAAGGCGCGCCAAAGGATGACAGCTTGTACAAGATTGTGATCAACAAGGATGGTGTGACGATCTCCAGTGCATCCGATCTTAAGCTTCTGGGCAACTATGATGTGGTGGCCAAACTGAATGCCGAATATGGGGACAAGGTCGCTATTGCCTCCATCGGACAAGCCGGCGAGCGTAAAATGTGCGCTGCTTCCGTCGCCTTTACCGATATGGAGCAAAGACCCACCCGCCACGCGGGAAGGGGTGGAACGGGTGCCGTCATGGGCGCCAAGGGAGTTAAGGCCATCGTCCTGGACGACGCCGGCATGAGCATGCGGGCGCCCAAGGATCCGGACAAGTTCAAAGCCGCCAACCAGACTTTTGTCGCCGGCCTTAAAAAGCATCCGGTATCCGGTGAAGGCCTGCCCGCTTACGGCACGAACGTTTTGACCAATGTGCTCAACGAAGCCGGTGGGTATCCCACCAACAACTTCTCATCGGGTCGGTTCGCCACCGCATCAAAAATCAGCGGCGAAACCCAGGCCGAGTTGGAAAACGAGCGCGGCGGAAAGGGCAGCGCCACCCATGGCTGCCACAAAGGCTGCATCATCCGCTGTTCGGGAACGTTCTACGACAAGAACGGCAACTACCTGACCAAGCAGCCCGAGTATGAAACCGTCTGGGCGCATGGCGGTAATTGCGGTATCGATGATCTGGATGCCATTGCACAACTGGATCGGCTGGACGACGATTTCGGACTGGATACCATTGAAATGGGGGCCACCATCGCCGTAGCCATGGAAGCCGGCCTGGCAAAGTTCGGAGATGCCGAGGCCGCCATCAAGCTGGTCAAGGAGGTCGGCGAAGGAACTCCGTTGGGCCGCATTCTTGGCAACGGCGCGGAAGTCACCGGTAAAGTCTTCGGCGTGGAGCGAGTGCCGGTCGTCAAGGGCCAGGCGCTTCCGGCCTATGATCCCAGGGCGGTCCAGGGTATCGGCGTCACCTATGCCACCAGCACAATGGGCGCCGACCACACCGCCGGCTATGCCGTAGCCACGAATATTCTGGGCGTCGGCGGCAGCGTGGACCCCCTCACACCCGAAGGCCAGATTGAGCTGTCGCGGAACCTGCAGATCGCCACCGCTGCGGTGGATGCCACCGGGATGTGCCTGTTCATTGCATTTCCTGTTCTGGATCAGCCGGAAACCTTCCAGGCGCTCATTGATATGCTCAATGCCTTCTACGGTCTCAGCCTGACAGCCGACGATGTAACGGCTTTGGGTCAGTCGATACTGAAAAATGAGCGCGACTTCAACAAGGCCGCCGGCTTTACCGCCAAGCACGACCGTCTGCCGCGCTTTTTCCTTACAGAGAAGCTGGACCCACACGGGGTGACGTTCAAGGTAAAGGACGAAGAACTGGACAGCGTTTTCAACTGGTAACCTGACAAGCAACCACGTCGACAACCATCGGGGAATGCTCAGCCGTTCCCCGATGGTGTACGGCTTAGACTGTTTATTAAATTAAAACCACCACTTTCAGGAGTGGTCGTTTGCCTGTGCCGACTGCCGGCGCGCACCCGGGATAGCAGCAGGATCCGAATTGAATCCAATGACCTTCAAGACTGAACTCAAACTTTATGCAACGCTGCAAGCTTATGCTCCCGCTGATGCCGCCCGCTATCCTGTTGAGGCCGGAACGTCCGTCAACGAGATAGTGGATGCGTTGAACATTCCTCGAGATCAGGTTAAACTGATATTTTCAAATGGTGTTAAATGTGAACTGGCGACCCTGGTAAAGGAAAACGACCGTATCGGTGTGTTTCCTCCGGTGGGCGGCGGATAGTGCGCGATACCGTGAAAACAGCCGTGACCCCGCTATCGGGGCGGGACCGATGGGACGCATGACGACGGAGTCATCGGTATGTTCGGCTCCTGGGTCTTGATATAGACGCTATACGACGGGTGGTCGGATCGTACGGGGGGTATCGTTCAATGCATACCGAAAAAAACGAACACCTGCGATTGCATTTTCAAAAAAACCTCATCACTGCCTTTTTGCCGCTTTTACAGCAAGGATTTTATATAGAAATTATCGCGGGTAATATCCAGGATAAGTTATGTCAGATATGCGACATGGATCCTGTGAGGTTGCGCGGTCTCATCCAAACCGTATTTTTAAACGGCAAGCCCGTTGACGATATGTCAAAGGCCTTGATTCAAAAGGGCGATTGCCTGGCCCTTTCTGCGGCCATGCCCGGTCTAGTCGGGGCCACCATGCGATCCGGGGGGGTGTTGGCCGGATTCAGGCGCACCATCAGTCATCGGCCATCGCAGACCGAGACTGACACCCAAAACGGTGTTTTGACCATCAAGTTATTTAATTTGTTGATCAAAGAGATAGGCCCCCTGTTTTTGAGAAAAGGGATCCTGCTGGAATCGGAGGATTTTCGCAACCTGATGTTATCTCTGACCGAGGCCGATTGGAATTGCTGCGAAACGGCGGTCTTGAACGATCAAAGCGTACGGCCCGATGCTCTGGCGAATACAGCTTGGTCACTAGGACATGGATTAATGCACCTTAAGGTGACTTTCGACCGGCCGTGACCGGGTTCTTAAGACCCGGGATTTGTCGTGAATTTGGAGTACCCACTATGCTTGAAGCCGCAACTGTAAGGACTTATAATAAATTCACACGGGCCATCGGCCATCAGTTGGGTGAAACCCTCCAGCAGGAGTTGGGGCAGCCCCCCAACGCCTGCTGGCTGTTCTGTCCCCCCCTGCCAGGCATTAAAGAGATGATCAAGGGGATTTGCGAGGGGGCCGGCACCGATCAATTGATCGGCTGCACGACCGCCGGCGAAATATCCAACAGCGGTCTGAGTATCAATTCGGCCGTGCTGGGCGGCATCGCTTCCGACACCTTGGCCTTTGAAATCGTCACTGTTCAAGGATTGGAAAAGGACAGTGAGGCCTCCGGCCGGAAGCTGGCCGCATCCTTTTCATCCACCCCCCGGTACCTCCAGGTTTTTTCCGACGGTCTTACCGGCAACGGCTGCGCTATTTTGAGAGGCATTGCCGATGTTTTTGGGGTGAATGTCCCGGTGAGCGGTGGTGCCGCCGGAGACAACGGAGACTTTATCAAGACCCTTCAGTTTGGCCGAGATCGAATCTATACGGACGCGATATGCGCCATCGGCTTTTTTGGTGATTTCAAACTGGGAACCGGCGTGAAAAGCGGGTGGGCGCCTATCGGCCTGGCCAAACAGGTCACCCGTGCGCGGGGCAAAACGGTCTATGAATTGAACGGTGAGCCGGCCTTGAACGTTTTTGAACGTTTTCTCGGGCAACATGCGGAAAAATTACCTGCCATCGGTGTGGAGTACCCCTTGGGATTCACTTCCCATATGGATGGCTCCGATGAGCGGGGGCAATACGTGTTGCGCGCAACGATGTCGGTTGACCGTAAAGAGCGTTCGATAACCTTTGCCGGTGAGATTCCGGAAGGCGCCATGGTCAACATGACCTGTGGAGACAAGACCTCGATTTTGAGAGCCGCCGAAGCTGCAGCCAAAGAGGCCCGCTGCGCCATCGGCGATACCCCGCCGAAGGTGGTTTTCTGCTATTCGTGCATGGCCCGCAAAATCGTGCTGGGCCGCAGGACCGAGGAGGAAATCGAACAAGTACGGACTCAATTCGGTCACCAAATCCCCATCATCGGATTTTACACTTATGGCGAATTCTGTCCGGTCAGCCCGGTGGCTCCCAGTCACCTGCATAATGAAACCATTACGCTGAGCGTGTTGGGGGCTTGAGCATGACGAAGCGATTGACCCAGAGCCAGCGCATTATCGAACTGGAAGAACTGCTGGAACAAGCCGAACAGAAATCGGACATCTTAACCAATCTGCTTAAGGAGGCTTCAGCCGAATTCAACCAGGTCCTGGACAAGGTCAGCAAATCGGAAGCCAATTTCCGCGCCATTATCGAAAGCGCTCCCGAAGCCATTTACATGTTCGACGTGCAAACCCGCAATATTCTGGACTGCAATCCATACACCACCGAATGGCTGGGGTATTCGCGCCAGGAACTCATCGGAAAGGGCGTGGAGGATATCCTCGGTCCCATGGCCGATGGAGTGGATGAAAATATTCGCAAAGCACTGGAGCATGGATATGTGCGCATCCAGGAGCGTCAATTCAAAACCAAAGCCGGCGCCTTGGTGGATGCCGAAGTCACCGGCACGGTGGTGGAGGTCCAAGGGCAAAAATGCTTTGTGGCCCTGGTTCGGGACATTACCGAGCGCAAAAAAATCGAAGCGTTGCTGCGCTACAAGGAACTGTTTCAGAATGTCATCGATCCGGTCTTTATCTGCCATTCCCAGGGAAATTTCCTGGAAGTCAACGATGTGGCCTGCGAGCGTCTGCAATACACCCACAAGGAGATGCTGCAGCTCTCCTTTCAGGATATCGTCCGTCCATCCCAGTACGGAGTCCTGCGGAGCATGGGTAAGATCATCCGTTCGGGAGAAGCCGTCCAGTTCGAATTGGAGATGCTCACCCGCACCGGTGAGATGATCCCATTTGAGCTGCACTCCCGTCTCATCGAATTTCAGCGCAAACCGGCCATTCTCAGTGTCGCAAGGGATCTAAGTGCCCGCAAGCGGATGGAAGAGACCCTGATCAGATCCGAACGCCTTTCAGCCGTCGGCGAAATGGCGGCAGGCGTGGCCCACAATTTTAACAACCTGCTGCAGATGATCCTGGGAGCCGGTGAAGCCGCCCTGGCAAAACTGGACACCGGAGAGATTCGCAAAAGCCGGGATGTACTGCTGACCTTGATCGACGCTTGCCAGCGCGGTGCGGATATCGTCCGACGAATCAAGGACTTCACATTAGCAAAAACGGATCACATCGATCAGGCCAAGGTATTCGACCTTGGTGAGCTGGTGTCCGAAGCCGTACAGCTGACCAAACCGCTTTGGGCCAATCCGGCCGACCTGCACAAGTACTCCCTGAATTTTGCCAAGCCGCTGAGTGCGCTGGTCGAAGGCAATCCATCGGAGCTGTACGAGGTTCTGGTCAACGTCATCAAAAACGCGCTGGAGGCCATGCCGGATGGCGGGACATTGACGATAGCTCCGGCAATGCGCAATGGAAGGATTTACCTGTCCATCAGTGATACCGGGATTGGTATCCCGGAAGAAAACATGCAACGCTTGTTCGAACCTTTTTTTACAACAAAGGGATTGAAAAGCAGTGGCCTGGGGTTATCTTCCAGCTATGGTATCATTAAAAAACACCATGGCGAAATGGTCGTCAAAAGCAAACCGGGGAAGGGTACCGCCTTCACAATTATTCTGCCGGTAGCCGATGCCTTGACCAGGACGGAGGTCCGCCCTCTGCCTCAAAAGCTCAATTTGCCTGATGATAAAATCAAATTCCTGATCATCGACGATGAGAAAAATATTCTGAAAATGATGGAGCTTTACTTCGAGGATTCGACCATTGATCTGACGACGGCCAGCTCGGCGGAAAAGGGGCTGAAGGCTATCCAGCGTGACCGATATGACGTGGTTTTGTGCGATTTCAGCATGGATGGGATGAACGGTCTGCAGTTGTGCAAAGCTGCAAAGGAACACATCCGCGAAACAGGCAACAATCAAATGAAATGTCTGTTGTACACCGGCCTGAGCCAGAGACTTGAATCGAACGAGCTGAAGCGCTGTGGCGTGGACGGTGTCGTACGCAAACCCATTCCGTGTGCCGAGCTGCAGCGCATTGTACAGGAAGCGGTGGCCGGGTCGTGCCGGCTGGAGTGTTAGAAGTTGATTGACGATGACCGAGCGCACGCGCAACTATTTCGACCGCAAGGCCGGAGGGTGGGACCGGGGTGCCGGGGACGATGACCTTTGCCGGCGACTGGGGGCGCTGGTCTCAGGGATCGGTATTCCTCACGGCGGTTGGGTTCTGGATGTGGGAACCGGTACCGGTATTTTGCACCCTTACTTGCTGTCGGCGGTGGGTGAATCCGGTTGGGTGATGGCTTTTGATTTTTCAAGTTGTATGCTGGAGGAAGCACTGAGGAAATCGTGTTCGGAACACCTGGCATGTTTCCAGGCCGACGTCACGGCAATCCCGCTTCCTGAAGGAACCTGCGATAGCGTCATCTGTTTTGCAGCTTTTCCCCATTTTGACCGAAAGCAAAAGGCGATGCGGGAAATGGCCAGGGTGGCAAAACCAGGAGGCCGGATTGCTATCGCTCATTTAATGAGCCGCAGGCAGATCGCGCGGCATCATGACGCCACCCCTGAGGTTACGGGGCACTATTTGCCATCAGACGAACGGATGCGGCAGCTTTTTTCGGACGCAGGTCTTGACGTGGTGTCCATCGAGGATGCGCCCGGACGCTACCTGGCTTTGGCCGACAAAAGACGTACCCGCTAAATCAGGATGACCTCAGTGCCGATCGGAATACTTCAGTGCAAGTGTGAAAGGTGATTGATATGAAGAAGAAAAAAGCGAGGCTGCGAGAAAAGATCCGGAACAAACCCAAATCCCGCGACGCCTCCAAAAGGAAGAAAAAGGCCGACACACCAGAGGTTTCGACGGAAGATTTTCATCAGCCGCATACGCATCACGAAGAGCAGGGTATGGAAATCATGTCCCAAGTCGTTCTGGATTTTGCGGAACCACTGTTGGAAACCTGCAGCGATGAAGCTTCTGAAAGAAAGGCGATCTCGCTTGCCATTTATGTCTGGAACACAGCCATGCTTCCCGAGTCGCAGTGCCGCAACACCCTGGATGCTTACCTGGCGGAATGTCAAAAGGTCATGCCGCCTGAAGAGTTGAATACACTATCGGACTTTATCGAAGGCCTGGTGCATACCCGCAGGACGCGATTTGCCCATAACCGCAAAAAAATCACCAATTGCACTTTCGGCGATTATGGATCGGACCGTCATATCGAAGTCGGATACACGATAGAATAGGAGCGAACCAGCATGCAACCAACGCCGGAACACTTGATGAAAGGCTTGGAGCGCAGGGCCCGAAAAGGATTTCAAGGATATCCCCTGGCCATCATCGCCTTTTATGGATGCGACGATCAGAGTGCGGACAAGGCGGTTATCGGTATCGTCGAGGAAGCAGGACGGGCCCCGGCACATATCAATAAATGGGTCTCGCAAAAAGGCGATCTTCGCAAAGATGTCTCCTCAATCAAGGAGTTTTTCAGATACATTGAATCCCACGAGGTGAAGAGTGTAGCGCTGACCCCAGGCATTTACGCCTGTCCGCACGAGCCCGGAATAGACTACCCCCAGGGCGAATCATGTCCGCTCTGTCCTTTTTGGTCCAGTGTGAAAAAGCCGGATCTTTTCAACACCGCCAAGGCTTCGCCTGCCCAGGACCGGACCCGCAGGATTCTGGAGCTTCTGACTGATGCGGCCCAAAAAAAGCAAACCCTGCCATATGGAGATGTCATGCAGACAGTCGGTCTGAGCTACAGGGATGCCTTGCATCGGCAGGTATTCAAAGAGGATCTCAGAAACGCCGTGCGGCAATCGGAGCTCTTTCCGCACAAGCTGCTGTTGTCCGCTCTGCTGGTCTTCAAGATCCAGCATATCCCGGAAGATGACTTTTATGTAATGGCGCAGGAGCTGGGTCTGTTCACATCGGGTAAAGATTCCAAAACGGTATTCTTCAAGGAACACTTGGAGAGCGTTTTTCAATATTATGAAAAAAACAGATGAAATGGCACAACATACTGATTCGCAGCTAAAACCGCATCGCAAGGGTTCCTTGCGAAATTTTCAAATTTCAGCCGGATTGAACCTGCACATCGCCGATTTTGTGCCTGCCCAAAACATCGACATGCGCTTTGAAACCACAACGCCGATGCTGCGTTTCTATTTTCATATCTTCGGAAGCGGGTTCTGGATAGTGAGATCGCCATACCACAACAGGACTCAAAGCCGGTTGAATCAAGGAAACCATATCAGCTCCATTCTTTATTATCCGCAGATGGAGGGCACGATACACCTGCCGGTGGACCGCCGCCAATTTCACCTGAGCTTATCCATCGCACCGTCCACGCTGATCAACTATCTGGGAGACCGGTTGGATGCTTTTCCCGAAAACCTGAGGGCGATATCCGAAGGCCGTATAAACCGGGGATACTCGCATGCCGGGCCCTTGTCCCGAATGATGTATCAGGTTGTTGATGGCCTGCTCGATTGCCCCTATTCAGGGCCTATGCGGGCGCTTTATCTGGAAACAAAGGCCATGGAACTCATTGTATTAAAGCTGGCCCAGACCATTTGCGAGGATGGTTCTAAAAACATGTCGCTCAAACTGGACCGCCACGAAACCGATCGGCTGTGGCATGCAAGGGAAATCTTATGCCGGGACTTGGAAAATCCGCCAACACTATTCGAACTGGCCCATACGGTTGGAACCAACCACTGCCGGCTGAATGCGGGTTTCAGGAAACTGTACGGCACGACGGTCTTCGGGTATCTGCGGCGGAGAAGACTTATCGAAGCCAGGCGACTGATTCAAGACGAAGGTGAAAACGTGACCGAAGCCGCTCTCAAAGTGGGTTACAACAGCATCTCTTCATTTTCCAAAGCGTTTAGCGACTATTTCGGCCAGCCGCCGATTACGTTTCGCATGTAAAGGGCAGCCCGGAATCCATGCAATCCGCCGCCGATGGCAATACCCGCCATACATGACAACGGATCACCAAAGGGAATCATTATTTCAGAAAGGCAAGTCCCTGCCTTTTTCTCGCCTCCTCAACAAAAACCTTGTAATCTCATCGACGATCATTACATTGTGATACGATAAATAGAGGTGGTTGCTCTTCACGGCGACGGACCTCACGGGCTGATCATCCGAGAAAGGAAGAACAACCATGTCACATCCATTATTTTTCTTTCGATTCATTATCCTGTTTGCAGCCAGCCTGGTCGTCGCAACTGCCGCTTTCGGCGATGACGGCGCTCCAAGAATTGAACCTGAACAACTCAAAGGAAAAATCAATCAGCCAGAGCTGATACTATTTGACGTGCGCATCGGATCGGATTGGAAAAGAAGCAAACGAAAAATCACCGGTGCGGTTCGCGTTGACCCTCATGATGTCAGTTCATGGGCGGCCCAAATCTCCAAGACGGCGTTCGTTGTCGTCTATTGCTCCTGAGAAAATGAATACACCAGCGCCAGGGTGGTGCTCAAGCTAATGGAACTCGGGTTCAAAGACGCATACGCTCTTGCCGGCGGCTGGAACAAGTGGAAGCGTTTGGGATATCCCACGGAAAATAAATAATCAGGTTATCTAAAGGGGGTTGTCATTCATTCACCGTCGGAAGCTGTTTCTTAATATAAAGTACTGAAGAAGATCGATGGCTGCCAAGGGCTCTCGAAGCTTCGCCAGCTCATCTTCGGGGCCGTGTATGGCGAGCCTGGTGCAATCCGAAATGGTCAATGCCTCCTGAAACAGTGCGAAAACGTTTTCGACATGTTCCAGAAAGCCCTCGGCGTTTTGATATCGCTGCCTGCAATGGGCCTCATCATCGTTGAAGCTCCACCCATATGCGCGCATACCGCTTTCGTTATGGGTTGTTTTAACAAACCGGTCGGCCAGGTGCTTAAATGCATCCAGTTTGCCCGGATTCACTTTGAAAAATGCGGTTACCGTGCATGATGGGTCTTGGATGGTCATTTCTTCCTCCTTTGCTTGTATCGATTGCTATTAATGAAACCGAGTGCATTGCACACGGCAAATACTGAATCGATCGGAGACGCGCCCTATGCGTTTAAATCGCGGTCCATGGCCGTGAGAACGCCACCCCTGCTAGAGGTGGTTCATACGCAAGCAGACGTCTTGTGAACTGACCCAACCATAACCGATCTTGCTCGACCAATCTTCTTCCATACGAATTTTTTTTTGTTCAAAATGAAGAAAAAGACCCAGTTTTTAATAATCTATCACCATATCTCCTCCAATAATTCCAGCCCCTTGTCAGATACTGTATATTTAGCCATCACCTTGCCGTCGCTGCGTTCGACCCGGTCCCTTTGAAGCAGGCCCATTTGTACCATTTCGCGCAGGCGATGTTTCACACCGTTCGAAGATATCTTGATGCGTTGGCTGATGTTGTGGCAATGCAGCTCTCCCGTTTTGCGATGTTCGCAAGTGCCCGTACAAACGCTGCAACCGGCGTGCTTGATCATTGCCAGTATCGCCAGCCGGTCCCTGGATAACGTATATGATATCATGGCTTAATCCTGTCATTGTATTGGAATTTATCGATTGCTTTTCAATGGCGCAAGTCATACAGCGCGCCTTGAGCACCTCTTTTAAATTAAGTTCGGACTGCAATAGGCATACCGATATCCATATGGTTTCGAGTCCAGAATTGAGACCAGTCGTCGTCGGGAATTGAGCCTAAATTGCAGGATGCAATACTACGGTAAACGAGGTGTCATCGTTGCGCACGTTCATGGGTGTTACGCTTACCGATGCAATTACCGCGCCGGGCCGGGTAGTATGTATGCTAATTTTGTGTAATTATGCGTAAAAATAGCTTTTTATCATCTGAGGCAGGCCCAATCCTTATGCCGGGGCGAGGCCAAAAACCACAACCCCAGAGCTGTCGTTTTTTATATAGCCGATAACATTGGATTTATTAATTTTAAAGGATTGGGGTGCTATGGGACAAATGCAATCATCCGGTTCAGGCTAAAAATGCCTGTCCGGGAAAAAGGTTGATCTTTGGATCGGCAGCGCAAATCCTGTTTTTTATTGGAGGTTCGCCAGAGGATGATCTGAATTCAATCATATCATCCAGCGATGCGTTACGGTCGGATACGATGCATAAACCAGGGTCGCTGCCAACAGCGGCATATGCTTCAATGTGAGATACAGCATCCTCGATGATTTGATTCAAAGCCGACGGATCCGACATTTCCATGATCAGGCAGGCTGAGATGTCATTAATACTTCTAACTATTACAATAGGCGGCTGAAAATAACAGTTTTTTTGAGTATAAAATTCAGCCGGCATTGAAATACGATCACTACGGACCACATTGCTATCGTTATTTTACACTGCCTTGACAGCCGAGACAACCCGGACCGATTGGCCGGTATGACCCCATTGCGCCACACTTTGACAAATGAACCAATAATAATAAATAACAACAGGTTGCAGATAGGTTAGGTCTCGTGCGCGAGGCTTTTAGGGACATTTGAAAGATTCGGTGATTCATCACCCGGTCCGCATGGCAAGGCAAACTTGGCATCGTTTCGCCGACGGAAAAGCAGCCAAATAGTGGACTGATTAGAATATACTATTATATCAGTGGAATAAGAGTGAGGCAAAGCTTCTGGTTTGATTCGCGCCATCGAAGCCACGGGCAGGAGAATAAATTACTTTGCCTTGGCATTACTTTTGCTGTGAAGTAAACTCATACCCAACTCCAAGAAAAAGTCAAGGCATATTTAGCAGGTTATTTTCTTATAAAAAACGAGGTAGGCCATCGACCAAGTCGAACCAATTCAGTTTCTGCAATTCAAGCGAGGTTAGCTATGACAATCCCCTTGGAGCAAATCGGCAGAACGATTTTCAAAAGGTCTGAACGATTCAATGCATCCGATTATACTGATGATATTAAATCCTTTAATGTTCTTTTTGCATTGGACGGCAAAAGGTCCGTGGAAACGATTGCCGAGCAGGATGCCTTTGATCTGGATGATCTGATAAGCAGGATTAATCAATTTTATGATCGGGGTTTGATTGAACCGGTTTTGGAGGAGTCCTTCTCCCATGGCAGGGCAAAGAAGCTTCTCGATGCCATTATTCTCAAACGTTCCCGTGGCGTTGGCGCCATTGCCAAGGCCATCAAGGTCAAGATTGCGTTGAAGGGCATCAATCCGGACAGCCTTACGCCGGACACTCCGGATGATCCGGTGCTGTTGAAGAAATTGGTGAACCTGGCGCAGTCGTACGGGTTGCGCGTGAAGACAAAAGCTGATCAGTCTAAAGGCAGAACCAAGCTGATCATCGATAGCATTATCACTCAGCGCTCTGGTGGGGACCCCACAGTGGCCAAGCTGATCCGGACCAAATTCATGCTCAAAGGTATCAACCCGGATGCCTTTTCCTTGGATACACCCGATGACCCCAATCTTGTGAAGCGTCTGAAGGATCTGGCCGCCAAGCTGGGCGTCAAACTTCCGAGTGCCAAGGCCAGGGTGGGCGAGCAGATCGAACAGATGCTCTGATTGCTCAAACGAATGCTCCAACCATCTTTTGCCAGTCCTATTGCATAAGGAGACCGAATGAATATCGTCACCGCATACAGCACTGAACCAACTCCGGAAAAGGCGGCGCTTGAAATCAAATCCCAGATGACCGGCTGCGACCCCCGGGCCATTCTTTATTTCGCATCGTCTCAGTATGATCCTCAAACGATTTGTGAAAGCATGCAGACGGCTTTCCCCGGCGCCCAAACATTTGGATGTTCTACATCCGGAGAGATCATTTCCGGCAAGATGTTGAAAAATTCTATCGTCGCCATGGGGTTTACTGCCGAGGTGATAGAAGACCTGAATCTACAAATCGTTGAACACATACAGGCGGATAATCAGGTTGAAAAGGCCTTCGAGGGATTTGCTGCTCATTTTAAAGAGAATCCTTTTTCCATGGGGGTGGATGAATATGTAGGGCTGATCCTGGTGGACGGGCTTAGAATGGCGGAAGAAAAACTAATGGATCGCATAGGCGAGCTGAGCAACCTGTTTTTTATCGGAGGTTCGGCAGGGGATGATCTGAAATTTGCCCAAACCTGGGTGTATGCCAACGGCAAAGCCTATACCGATGCCGCTCTTTTAATTTTGTTGAAGCCCAAGGTGGGGTTCAGCTTTATAAAAACTCAGAGTTTCAAGCCCTGTTCGGCCAAACTGGTGGCCACAAAGGTAAAGCCTGCGGAAAGAAAAGTGATCGAATTCAACCATAAGCCTGCAGCCGTGGCCTATGCTGAGGCTGTCGGAACGACGGTCGATAAAGCCGATCAATACTTCATGTCAAATCCCGTGGGGCTTTTCATTGACGACGAACCATATGTCCGCAGCCCTCAGCGTGTGGAAGACGATACCATGCATTTCTATTGCAATGTCATGGAAGGCATGGAGATGACTTTGCTGGAATCTTCCGATATCGTCGAGGATACACGCAGGGCAGTGGCTGAAAAATCGTCAAAGACGGATCATATCTCCGGCATCATTAACTTCCATTGCATTTTGCGTACTTTGGAGCTTGAAAAAAGCGGTACCACGCAAGCTTATGCCGATATCTTCGCGGAGATACCAACCATCGGATTCAGCACTTATGGCGAGGAATTTATCGGACATGTCAATCAGACGTCTACGATGCTGGTATTTCAATAACCATTTTCGCGCAGACCGGCCCACTTATGACCGGTCTGCGCGCGCTTTTATTTCATTCTTCGTACGTCCATCTCATCCAGCTTGTTTCCGGTAATTTCGATGGCATTATCTTTCAATTCCGGTCAGACTGATTTCAGCCACCGAAGTCCACGGTCCCCCGTTTGAGGAGCTGAACGCCACCAACCTGATATACCGGCCGGCGGTGAACGGGAAGCTGACCGATTTTTCGTCAGCATCATCGGCAAAGCTGCCGGTTGCCACCGGATCGAACCATTGA
>JBNKKC010000079.1:0-78300 GCA_050291625.1 Desulfobacteraceae bacterium | reverse complement strand
GGACGGGCTCAACCTGCGCGGCGAACGCTACGGCCATCGCGGCGGACTGATTCAGCCCGATCGCATCCTCTATCCCGAGCCACCGGACGATCTGCCCAAAGATTACGATTGGAGCCGCGGCGGCAAGGGCGCCTCCGTGCCGCTGGTGGAAGCGGTCAAAGCCAAAGGTGTCAAGATCCCGGTCTGGACCGCCTGTCGTCTCGATCCGGTTCTGGGCGAGGAGTATTTGCAAAAAGGCAGCCTGGACTTTGTGGGTATGACCCGCCGGCTGCTGGCCGATCCGGAACTGCCCAACAAGGCCAAAGAGGGGCGCCTGGAGGATATCCGCTGGTGCAACGGCTGCCTGCACTGCTTTGATATGCGCAATCGCAATAAACGGCTGGAGTGCCGGACCAACGCCACCCTGGGACGGGAGCTGGAGCCCGAGTTTCAAGCCCAGCCGGTACCCAAGAAAAAGAAGGTGCTCGTGGTGGGCGGCGGGCCGTCGGGTATGGAAGCCGCCCGCGTGGCGGCCAGGCGCGGCCATGACGTGGTGTTGTATGAAAAAGGCAGCTACCTGGGGGGCCTGATCCCGGTGGCGGCCATCGTAAAGGATCTGGAAACCGAGGACCTGACGCTCTTTGTCAAATACCTGGCCACCCAGCTCAAGAAGGAAGGGGTAAAGGTCCATCTGAAAAGCGAGGTGACCCCCGATTTAGTCAAACGCGAACATCCCGACGCCCTGATTATCGCCGCCGGCGCAGCCCATACCACATTCGATTTGCCGGGGGCGGACAGTCCCAAACTCATCCAGACTGAGAAACTGCATGGCATGCTCAAATTCTTTTTAAAATTCTTTTCCTCGGATCAGATGGCAAAATTATCCAAATTGTGGATGCCGGTGGGAAAAAGCGTGGTGGTCATGGGCGGCACCCTGCACGGCTGCGAGCTGGCCGAATATCTGACCAAGCGCAACCGCAAAGTTGTGATGGTGCACGACGGACCGGAAGAAGAGCTCGGGGACAGAATGACCATCGACGATCTGGACAACCTGTGGCCCTGGCTGAAGCAAAATCATGTGCCTATCTGGGCCGGCGTGGAGTATCAGAAAATCACCAGCGATGGACTGGAAATTTCCCTGAAAGACAAACGCAAATACGTCATGAAAGGCAAAAACATCATCACCACCCAGGATTGGGGGCCCAATATCTCCATCGCCGAACAGCTCAAAGGATTAGTGGCGGAGACCCACGTGATCGGAAGCTGCAAGGAGCCGGGCCTGATCGTGGATGCCATGCGCGAAGGCGCTAAAATCGGATTGGCGATTTAGGAACATCCCGAGGAGTATTGTAATGTTCAAGCTTCTGGAAGGCGTGGTGCCCTACAAAGAAGAAGATGTTCAGACCTACATAAATAATGGCTGGTGGCGCGGCCTGACCCTCGGTGACTTCCTGGATCGGGCGGCGGACATGCACCCGGAAAAAGAAGCCTATGTCGACCGTCTCGGTCGCATGACTTACGGGCAGGCGAGGGAAAAAGCGGATCGGACGGCGCTTGGATTGATCAAACTGGGCATCCAACAGACGGACCGTGTGTTGATCCAGCTGCCGAACTGGAACGAATTCGTGGCGGCCTACTTTGCGTGCCAAAAAATCGGCGCCATTCCCGTGCTTTTGATCGAGCGATATCGCCAGTATGAAATCGATCGCCTGGCGGAGATCACCGGCGCCACGGCATGGATTGTCCCCAAGCAGACCCACAAGGTCGATTTTTTGCCAATTATCGACGGTGTGCTGAAAAGCCGCCCCGAAATAAAAAACGTCATCACTGTTCGGGGCAAAATAGATCGGGCCGGCTTTGCGAGCCTGGAAGATTTGATCGACGAAAACGATCGGACGCCGGAACATCTGTCACTTCTGGCCAAACATAAGCCGGACCCGCTGCAGGTTGCCCATATGGGACCCACCGGCGGCACCACCGGTGCGCCGAAGATTGTTCCCCGCACCCACAACAGCCTGGCGTGCGGTGTCGAGTTCTGCTCCATGTCGTGGGATCAGCATTGCGAAGACACCACGATGATTGTCGGCCCGGTGGGCCATGACCTCTCGTTCACCAAAGGCTTCCTGGGAAGCGTCATCACGCAGGGAAGACTGATATTCCAGGAATCCACCGACAACGCAGACATATGCAAAACCATCGAACGGGAAAAAGTCACCGCCATTGTTTGGGTCCCAACGCTGGCGCAAAGGCTGCTGCAATACGAAGATCTGGACCGGTTCGACCTCGGCTCGCTGAAGAAAATGCACAGCGGCGGCGGCGCCAGTCATCCTGAAATGGTCAAAGAGATCATGGATCGTTTCAGGATGTGTTTTTACAATGGATACGGCGGTACCGAGGGCATGACCTGCATTACGCGCAGCGTCGATGATTACGAGACCATCTGCTGCACCGTCGGCCGGCCCACCTTTCCCCATGACATTTACAAAGTTATCGATGGTAATGGAAACGAACTGCCGCCCAACACCATCGGAGAGCTCCTGGTGAAAGGGCCTTGTGTCTTTTCGGGATATTACAAGAATCCCGAAGAGAACGAGAAGACATTTGACGAAGACGGCTTTTTCAGAACCGGCGATCTGGCCAGAATCGACGAAAAAGGCTACATCACCCTGACCGGCAGAAGCAAGGAGATGATCAACCGGGGTGGCGAAAGCATCAGCGCCACCGAAATCGAAAAGCTGATCAGCCGCCATCCGGATGTGGCCATCGTGGCGGTGATTCCCATGCCGGATCCATTGATGGGAGAACGCGCCTGTGCCTATATCCAAACCAGGCCGGGGGCGACCCTGACCTTTGACGATGTGATTGCATTCCTGAAGAGTCAAAATGCTGCCGTACTTCAACTTCCCGAGCGTATCGAATTTGTCGATAGCATGCCGTTTACCAAGGCGGAGAAGTTGGATAAACAGGCCTTGCGCAAAGATATTGAAAAAAAACTGATGGAGGAAACTCCGCAATAGGAGAAAGGAGAACCCTGTTCCCATGTCTGCAAAAGAAATCAGAATACATGGTAGAGGCGGTCAAGGCGCCGTGCTGGCGGCCAAAATGATAGCTTCCGCATGTGCTTACGAAGACAAGCATGTCGCCAGCTTTCCGATGTATGGCTTCGAACGCAGAGGCATGCCGGTGGTTGCGTTTACGCGCTTGGACGACCAACCCATTCACGAGAAAACCCAGATCTACACACCGGACTGCATCATGGTCATCGACCCTACGCTTTTGGATCTCGAGACGCTCTATGACGGGATCAAGCCCGGAGGGGTGTTGATCTTAAACACCGCCAAACCCATTGAAACCCCACCGGTTCAGAATATCGGCAAAGCCGGTATGATCAACGCCACCCATGTGGCGCTGTGCGAGATCGGCAAAGATATCCCCAACACCTGCCTGATCGGCGCGTTGGCCGCCACCACCGGATGGGTCAGCCTGGACTCGGTGCTCAAGGGGCTGTCCGACTATTTGAAGGGCGAATTGCTTGAAATGAACATTCGCAATGCCCAAAGGGGGTATAATGAAGTGGAGGTGCGTTCATGGCAGTAGCAAAAGAAGAAAAATACATCTACGAAACAGAGGCGAGCTGGTCGGACGGCAACAAACCCCTGCTGTGCCTGAAAACAGGCGAGTGGCGTACGGAGCGACCGGTTCTGGATAAGGATAAATGCAATATTTGCGGCATTTGTGTGGCGTTTTGCCCGACGCAATGCTTTGTCGACGACGGCGACTACTACGGCGTGAACCTCGAATACTGCAAAGGATGCGGTGTCTGCGCCAAGGAGTGCCCTAAAAAAGCGATAACCATGACGCCCGAAGGAGAATATGCCGATGAGTGCCCAATCAACGAATAATATAAAAGTCATGACAGGAAACGCTGCAGCGGCACACGGCGTGCTGCGCTGCCGACCCGACGTGGTGTCCGCATACCCGATTACCCCCCAAAGCGAATTGGTTCAAGTGCTGGCCCAATTCCATGCCGACGGCATCCTCGATTGCGAGTATGTGGCAGTGGAAGGTGAAAATTCCGCCCAGAATGTGGTCTGTGCCGCCTCCATGGGCGGCGGGCGGGCCTTTACGGCCACTTCGTCCTACGGTCTTGTTTACATGTATGACGCCTTGCTGCAAACCGCCGGCTATCGGGCACCGGTGGTGATGGTGAACGTGAACCGCGAACCGCCGGGAATTCACGCGGTCTACGCCGGGCAGCAGGATATGATTTCAACCCGCGATTCCGGGTGGGTGCAGATTGTCGTAGAAAACTGCCAGGAGATTTTCGATTCGGTCATCATGTGCTACAGGCTCGCGGAAGACTACGACATCCAACTGCCGGTGATGCTCAATTATGACGGCTACTACCTTTCATTTCTGGCCGAGGCCATTCAAATTCCGGAACAGGAAGCGGTCGATCAATTTCTGGCGCCGCTCAAAGACCAGCCCCAACGAATGACGTTAAAACCCGGGCAGGCAATAGGGTGCGGCAGTCACGGTATGGGCGCGGGATTTGTTGAGTTTCGCAAGAAGCACATGGCCGCCTTGGAACGCGTCAAAGAGAAATGGGATGAGATCGACGGCAGCTTTCATCAGGCGTTCGGCCGCAGCTATGGCGGTCAGATCGAGGCCTACCGCTGCGACGATGCGGACATCGTGCTGGTCACGTCGGGAAGTGCCGTGGGAACCGCCCGAACGGTGATCGATGCCAAGCGGGAGGAAGGCATCAAGGCCGGCCTGGTCAAATTGCGGCTTTTCCGCCCCTTCCCGGTAGAACGGCTGGCGCCGGTCCTGAAAGGCAAAAAGGCGATAGGGGTTCTGGATCGAAGCATCTGCTTCGGTTGGGGATGCGGTCCGCTCTTCATGGAGCTCAATGCCATCACCCGCCATATCGGTATCATGCCCATGCTGAGCTTTATCGACGGTTTGGCCAACATGGACATCACCAAGGAGCATATTTCCGGCATGGTTGATGATATTCATAATGCATCGCAGGGCAACGACTACCGGGAAGTGACCTGGCTGCCCTAAGCGGGAAAGGATAAAAAATGGCTGAGAAAAAGAAAAAAATGCCAAAAGTAGCTGAATACTACGTGGATGAAGACCAGTTCTCCCCCGGTAACTCATGCTGTGCCGGCTGTACCATGGAACTGAACCTTCGGTTGGTCTCGAAAATCATGGGACGACAGGCCGTTCTGTTCGGCACCCCGAGCTGTTCGGCCCCGACCCTTCACGGCCAGAACGATCGCGCCTGGCATAAGCATTCCTACTATGCCAATGTCATGACAGGGGTCGCTTCCAGCGCCACGGGGCTGGCCCGCTATTACCGCAAGGCGGGCATCGATGCGACCATCGTCTGTCATACCGGCGACGGATGCGCCCAGGATATCGGTTTTCAAACCATGAGCGGTGCGGCCGAGCGCAATGAAAACATCATCTATATCTGCTATGACAACGAAGGCTATATGAACACCGGCGTCCAGCGCAGCAGCGCCACGCCTTACGGTGCCGCCACCTCCACCACACCGGTGGGCGCCGCCAGCCAGGGCAAAACGACGGCCAAAAAGGATCTTCCCATGGTGATGTCCATGCACGATATTCCCTATGTGGCCACGGCAACCTTGAGCCATTTGGAAGATTACGCCAAAAAACTGACCAAGGCCAAAGAAAAGGTCAAGGAAGGGTTTGTCTACCTGCATGTGTTCTGCCCATGTCTGGTGGGTTGGAAAATGCCCATGGACTCCTCCATTCAGGTGTGTCGCGCAGCGGTGCGGACCAATTATTTTCCGCTGTGGGAGTCGGAGAACGGGACCTATCGCATCACCCAAACAGTCAAAAAACCGAAGCCGGTGTCCGAACTGACAAAGCTGATCGGAAAGTTCAAGCATATGAAGGATGAAAACCTTGCGGTACTGCAAGGTCAGGTGGATAAGCGGTTCAATGTTCTTTCTGCGCTTTGTGCAGGGACATCAAACTGATTGTTTTAACAATAGGAGGGCAGCCCCATGAAAGATCGATTTGTTGAGGTCGCTCCGGATGCGGACCAGAAGCAGGCGGAGCGTTTCGACATCTGGATGTCGGCACAAAGCGTTCCCTTTGCCGACGAGCAGGCAAAAAAGGCCTACCAGGAGCGGGTGACCCTGCTCAAGGATGCGATTCAGCTTCAGCGGCCGCCGAAGCGTATTCCCGTTTGCCCCTCCGCGGGATTTTTCCCCATGGAGTATGCCGGGGTCCGGATGTTTGACGCCATGTATGACTACAAGGCTCTGGAAACCGCATGGGTCAAATACCACAGCGAGTTTGCACCGGATGCCTACAACGGCCCCGTCAATATCGTTCCCGGAAAGGTGCTCGATATCCTCGATCTGAAGCTCTACCGCTGGCCCGGCCATGGAGTGGGAAAGGATAGCGAATACCAGTTTGTCGAAGATACCTATATGAAGCAGGAGGAGTATCAAGACCTGATCGACGATCCCACGGGTTTCTTTATCAATACCTTTTTCCCCCGCATCTTCGGCGCTCTGGAGCCGCTGACCGCATTTCCGCTGCTGCCGCCGGTGCACGAAATCCCCGTTATACCGGCCTGCATGATGGCCTTTGGCGCACAGCCCATGCAAACGGCCCTGGCCGCCCTTAGCAAGGCCGGTGAAGCGGCGCTGCAGTGGCGTGAGGCGGCGGGACGGATCAACGGCCGGATCATGGGGCAGGGCTATCCCATGTTCGCCGGTGGGTTCACCAAAGCCCCATTCGATGTGATCGGCGACAGTTTGCGGGGCACCCGAGGGGTTATGCTGGATATGTTCCGCTGCCCCGATCTGCTCAAGGAGGCCTGCGAGCGACTGACCCCCATTATGGTTAAAAACGGCGTGAGGAGCTGCCGGGCCACCGGTCATATCATGCCCTTCATTCCGCTTCACAAGGGAGCGGATTCCTTTATGTCCAAAGAACAATTCACGACCTTCTATTGGCCCACCTTGAGAAAGCTGATCATCGGTTTGATCAATGAAGGCATGGTGCCCCAGCTTTTCGCCGAAGGCATGTACAACGACCGCCTGGAGATCATTTCAGATCTTCCCAAGGGCAAAGTGGTGTGGTGGTTCGACCGCACCGACATGGAGCGGGCCAAGGCGACCGTGGGGCAGGTCGCCTGTATCGCCGGCAATGTGCCGCTGTCGCTGTTGTGTACGGCAGCCCCTGACCAAATCGAGAGCTATTGCCGCCAGCTGATGGAGACCGCCGGCGCCGGTGGCGGATTTATTCTGTCGAGCGGCGCGGGTCTGCAGGGCTCAAAACCGGACAATGTGAAGGCCATGATGACATTTTGTAAAACCTACACCCCGTAGGGGCAGTATGGCGTGATGCAGCGGAACATCCGCTCCCGGCTGCTTGAACGTTAAGACAACCAGACAAGGAGGCTTTGCATGAGAAAGAGAAATTTACTGGTAATCTTTGGAGTTGTACTTTTGCTGTCAACGTTTGCCATCTGCGGCAGCGGTATGGCCGCAGAAAAAGTCATTAACCTCAAATTCGCCTCCTACCTGCCGGGCCCGCAACATTGCAACCGGACGAGCGAGGCATTCATCGCCGAGCTGGAAAAGCGCACCAACGGGCGGGTGAAGGTCAAATTCTTTCCCGGCGGATCGCTGGCCAAGGCGCCGGCCATGATCAAGGCCATCGAAACCGGCATCACCGATATCGGTCTGTCCCACATTTCCTACACACCGGGCCGTTTTCCGGTGACCGAGGTATGCGAGCTGCCCATCGGCTACCCCACCGGATGGGTGGCCAACATGATCATGAATGACTTCTATGAAAAATTCAAACCCAAAGAGTGGAACAAGGTCCGGGTGCTCTGGCTGCACGCCAACACCCCCAGCGTGCTGGCATCTACCAAGCCGTTGCGGACCCTGGAAGATTTCAAAGGCATGACCATCCGCGCCCCCGGACGCATGGCCGACGTGGTCAAGGCCCTGGGCGGCACCCCGGCCCCCACGCCCATTGTGGAAACCTATGACGCCATCTCCAAGGGAGTGATCCAGGGGGTCTTTGTCGGTGGCGAAGGCATCAAAGCCTTCCGTTTCGGAGAGATCGTCGGCAGCGTGACCAACTCCTGGAACGTCGGTCCCAGCTATCCTTTCTTTGTGGCCATGAACAAACGCAGCTATGAACGACTGCCGGATGATATCAAGCCGATTTTCAACCAACTGTGCGGGGAGTACAAGGAGAGGTTCGCCCTTTCATGGAATGCCTCAGACTTTCCGGGCGAGGCGTTCGGCAAGTCCAAAGGTGTCGAGTATATCGAACTGCCCAAGGCTGAATTCGACCGCTGGATCAAGGCGGTGCAGCCGGTGATCGAGGCTTATGTCAAGGACATGGTGAGCAAAGGATATGCCGAAGCGGAAGTCCGGTCCTGGATCGACTTTTTGAATAAGCGTAAAGCTGAACTGCTGGAACAACAAAAGTGGTTCCAGATCAAGTCGACGACGGGTCCGCCGGAAGTTCGGTAACCCGGTTATTTTATAGACAGCTCTGATTCGGGGCAGGATTGGGGGGGGCTTCAGCTGCCCCGATGAGCTGTCATAATAACAGATAGTTTTAAGTTTAAAGTGTTAAGTTTAAAGTGTTAAGTTTAAAGTTGAGGATTGGAATCGATTAATAAAACGAAGTGATATCGTGTTAGACACGATTTTGGGTGGCAGCGATGGCAATTCTGGAAAAATTTAGACGGTTTAATGAGAGGGTAAGCGCGGGCTTCGAGTGGGTCGGGCTTGCGGCCTTTGTTTTCATGATGCTGCTCACTACCGTCGATGTCATCGGCGCCAAACTCTTTTTGCGGCCCGTTGACGGCGCCCTGGACCTGATGATGATCCTGCAGCTGCTCGCCATGGGCTTCGCCTTGAGCACCTCGTATATCGCAAAACGGCACGTTCAGGTGGAATTTTTCGTCCCTCTGATGCCGAAGCTGATCCGGCGTCTCATCGCCTGTTTCGTGCAGACCCTGATGCTCGCACTTCTTATCACCATGACCTGGCAGCTCTTTGTTTACGGTTATGATCTGAAGATGTACAACGAAGTCAGTTCCACAGTGCGGCTCCCTCTCTATCCGTTTACCTATGCGACCGCCGTTGCGTTCATCCCGGTCTGTCTGGTTGCGCTGGCCAAATGGTTTCAAAACATCATCGAGGTATTTATCCATGAGTCCTGAAGCGACCGGAATCGTCGGAATTGTCGTGCTGT
The DNA here is from genome assembly GCA_050291625.1 of Desulfobacteraceae bacterium. Lineage (GTDB taxonomy): Bacteria > Desulfobacterota > Desulfobacteria > Desulfobacterales > Desulfosarcinaceae > JARRKU01. The sequence goes on along the minus strand of JBNKKC010000079.1, from coordinate 69,045 downwards.
TGACGTTATTCATGCTGAAAATGCCGGTGGCGTTTGCCATGGCCTTTGTCGGTTTCACCGGTTTCGCCTATTTGAACGGTATGGAATCCGCCTTGACATTGCTCGCCCAGGACATTTTCGAAACGCTCTCCTCCTATCCGCTGTCGGTGATCCCCATGTTCATTCTTATGGGCTCTTTTGCATATGCCTCGGGAATCAGTCAACGGCTGTACCGGACCTGCTATACCTGGTTCGGCCAGTATCGGGGGGGTCTGACCGTGGCCACCGTTATGGCCTGTTCAGGATTCGCCGCCATTTGCGGATCCACGGCGGCCACGGCCGCTACCATGGGCAGCATCGCCCTGCCCGAGATGAAAAAATACAATTACGACGATAAATTGGCCACCGGTACAGTGGCTTCGGCCGGCACCCTGGGCATTCTGATTCCCCCCAGTACGGTGCTGATCGTTTACGGCATCCTCACCGAAGAGTCTATCGGCAAATTGTTCATCGCCGGCATCGTTCCCGGCGTCATCCTGACACTGTTGTTCGTGCTGACGGTGATAATGCTGTGCGGTCGACATCCCGAGCTTGCCCCACCCGGTCCCAAAACGTCGCTAAAGGACAAGATCGTTTCCCTGGGCGGCATTATCGAAGCCATCCTGCTTTTCCTGCTCACCATCGGAGGGCTTTTTCTTGGCTGGTTCAGTCCAACCCAGGCCGGCTCCATCGGGGCCTTCGGTGCGTTTCTAATCGGTCTGTTTAGGAAAAAACTGGAACTGAAGCGCACCGTAGAGGTGCTCAAGGACGGACTGCGGACATCGTGCATGGTGTTGTTTATCGTCACCGGGGCCGCCGTGTTCGGGCATTTCCTGGCCATCTCCAACATCCCCTTCATCCTGGCGGACTGGGTCGGCGGACTGCCCATCCCTCCCATGGCCATCATGGGCGTCATGGTGTTGATCTATTTTGTCGGCGGATTTTTCATGGACTCTATGGCCCTGATCATCGTCACCATCCCAATCTTCTTTCCCATCGTCACCAGGTTCAACTTCGATCCCATCTGGTTCGGCGTGATTGTGGTCATGGTGGGCGAAATGGGCGTCATCACCCCGCCTGTGGGGGTGAACGTCTTTGTCATCAAAGGCATCGCACCGCAGGTGCCCCTGCGCACCATCTATCGCGGCATCCTGCCTTTCCTGGCGGCGATCATTCTGCTCACCGGCGGGCTGCTCTTATTCCCGGGGATCGCAACCTTTTTCCCCAACTTAATGTTTCCATGACGGTTGCGACGTCCATCACTCTGTCTTTTTTACTTGGTCAAGAATGAAAATATTCCTCCCACTGCTTTTTGCAACCATTGCCGCCATGGGCAACGCTTTGTTTACCCTGGGTCAAAAGAAATCCGCCAACGTGGAGAACGAACTGCTCTTCATCAGCATCTGCGTTCTGATCACCTTTATTACGGCGATTTGCACGGCTCCCTTGATTGGCCAGTTCAGTCTGATCAATACGGTGAAAGGAAATTGGAGAGCCGCCTGTCTAAGCGGCGTGGGCCTTTTTTTTACCTTTCTAGGATTCAATCTCTTGTATTCACGCTACGGCGCTTCTCAGTATGTGCTGTACGCCGTGATATCGATCGTTACCACCACGCTGCTGGTCGGCGTGGTGTGGCTCAAAGAGACCCTTAATGTTTACCATATGATTGCTATCGTTCTGGCCATTTTCGCCGTCATCATGTTCTCTTTTGGTCAGTCCAAGGTATGATGCAAGCGATGAACGTTCACCGCCTTGAAGAGATGACCTGGATGGAGATGGATGGTTTGGACAGGGAGAGAACGGTTGTCTGGATTCCCATCAGTCCCATCGAAGCACACGGCCCGCATCTGCCGTTGGGTACTGACTGGTTTGGTGCCCGGGATATGGCGGAGATGGCTGCAACGATGCTGGTGGAGGCGGATAAACGTCTGCACGCGATAGTGGTCCCGGCCATTCCGTTAGGCGGTTGTCGGGTTACCGCCGATTTTCCCGGCACCATCTCCGTCCGCGGCAGCACGCTGAAGAAGGTGGTGACCGATGTCTGCCGCTCGCTGGCCGTCCATGGCTTCCGCTTTATTATCATTGCAAATCACCACCTGGATCCGGTACACATGAAAGCCATCCTGCAAGCCATCGACGGCGTGAATGAACGCCATCCCGATGTCCGCATCACAGAGGTCCTGAGCCGGGTGGTGTATACCGGCACTGAAACAGAGACCAAACAGCAGGGCAGGGCGGCGGGACTGGATATGGATCGCGAGATCCATGCCGATGTTCGCGAAACCGCTTACATCCGCTATCGCTATCCGGATCTGTATAAAGCGCAGAGCGCTCCACTGCCTCCGGTGCTCATCGATGTCGAAGCGTCAATGCGCAGAGGGATGCAGACATTCAAGCAGATGGGGGCGGAAATGGGCTATCTGGGCACGCCGGAAGCCGCCACCGAAACCCTCGGCCGGCTTCATCTGGAAGAAAATGCCAGACTGGCGGCCGATGTGGCCCTGAAACTGGTTCAAGGGGGACCGCTGCCCGAGCTCCATCCGAAATTAAAAACCTTTTTCGATGAGCATGTCCAACTGGACTGAGGACCCAATGCCATGACAGACGTTATGCCGGAGACACGGTTTCAAGACATCGGTGATGTCGAACTGCAATACCTGGACTATGCCGGAGGCGAACCGACCATCATCCTGCTGCACGCCACCGGATTCCTGCCGTGGTTGTGGCACCCGGTGGCCCGACGACTGGCCGGCACGCACCGGGTGCTGGCACCCTACTTCTGCGATCATCGGTTGGCGCAGCTCGACGAGGGAGGTCTTCATTGGATGACCCTGGCCGAAGATATGGCCCGGTTCAGCACAGAGCTGGGCATTGAAAAACCCGTCCTGGTGGGCCACTCCATGGGCGGCACCGTGATGACGTTTGCCGAGGCGAACTTCAACCTGGGGGCGGCCGGACTGATCCTGATCGAACCCATATTTTATCCCGAGGATTATTACCGCACCCAGATTCGGGTGGAGGATCACCCGCTGGCCGGAAAGTCCTTGCGGCGACGCAACCAGTGGGAACATGCGGCAGCGGTAAAAACCTACTTGAAAAGCAAACCCCTGTTTGCCAAATGGGATGAAGAGTTTCTCGATCTGTACATCGAACACGGTACCGTACACAAACACGATTTCGGTTTGGAACTCACCTGCCCGCCGCCCCGGGAGGCAGCCCTGTTCATGGGGGGCATGCACTACGATCCCTGGCCGCTGCTGCCCAAGGTCCAATGCCCGGTGCTGATCCTCGAAGGGGCTCAAAGCGCCAACCGCAGCTTCATCGACCTGAAAAAGGCGGCTGACGGATTTCCTCACGGGCGCTTCCAACGCATTGCCGATGCCGGACATCTGCTGGTGATGGAAAAACCGGATGAAGTACTGGGGTTGATCGAAGCATTTGTCGCATCGGTCCGCTGATAAAACCCCATTGGTGCAAAAGTGATAAGACCTATTACGCCTTTCGCCATCTTTTTATGCAATTGTGGGGAAAACAGGCCCGGTCGGAACAGATATGGACAACTCATGATTTCATCCCACATTGCCTGTTATGGCCGGCGCAATTGCACACGGCAACCTTTTTAAAACGTCTCGGCATTTCGTTGCGAATTTTCCTTTGTAGTGACCCCCTGATGCGTGCTATCCTGCCCTCCGTTTGGCGGATCACGATACCTGTTTGATATTTCATCCTTTTTTACACACACCCCCAAGAGGAAAGCTTTTATGACGCGACGCCTCCTGCGCTGGATCATCGCCCTGGTTATTGTTGCCGGTATCGGCCTGTTGATTTGGCGCGCGACCCGGCCCAAACCGGTGGAAGTCAACGTCAAGGCCGTCACCCGGGGCATTGTGGAACGCACCGTGGCCAATACGCGGGCCGGGACGGCCAAGGCCTGCCGCAGGGCCAAGCTGTCGCTCAGTGTGGGCGGCCAGATCGCCAAACTCCCCATAAAAAAAGGGGATCAAGTCAAAGAGGGACAGCTGTTGCTGGAACTCTGGAACGACGACCTGGTCTCCCAGGCCGCCCTGGCCGAGCACGAGCTGACCTCTGCCCGCAGCCGGGCCCGGGCCGCCTGCCTGAAATCCGATCTGGCCAAACGGACGGCGGACCGGATTCTGAATTTGCGCAAAAACGACGTGGCCTCGGCTGAACAGACCGACAACGCTGTCTCCGAAGCCGAAGCCCTGGAGGCCCAATGCAAGGCCGCCCAGGCGGACATCGCCGTGCGCGAGGCCCAGCTCGACGTGTCCCGGGCCAATGTGGCGCGCACCCGGTTGACAGCGCCCTTTGACGGTGTGATTGCGGAAATCAACGGCGAACGCTTCGAGTTTGTCACACCCTCGCCTGTGGGTGTGGCCACGCCGCCCGCCGTGGATATTCTGGACAACCACTGCTTTTATGTGACCGCCCCCATCGACGAGGTGGATGCCGCCGATATCCGCGTGGGCATGCCGGCGCGCATTACCATGGACGCCTTCAAAAACCGGGTATTCCAAGGGAAAGTGCGCCGCATCGCCGATTACGTACTGGACATTGAAAAACAGGCGCGCACCGTGGATGTGGAGGTGACTTTTGTCGAACACGAGGCGCATGCGGCATTGATTCCGGGGTACAGTGCCGACATCGAAGTGATTCTGAAAGTGCGCGCCGATGTAGTGCGGGCACCCACCGAAGCCGTCATCGAGGGAAAACGCGTTTTTGTTTTTCACCCGGATGCGGGCAGACTGGAACAGCGGGATATCCGCACCGGGTTGTCCAACTGGGACTGGACCGAAATACGCGAGGGGCTGGCCCCCGACGATCTGGTGGTGACCAACGTGGACAATCCCTCGCTTAAGCAGGACGCCGCCGCCATCCGGACCAAGGAGCAGCCATGATCCAACTGGAAGCCATCCAACGGGTATTCCAGGTGGGTGACGAGACCGTACATGCCCTTCAGGACATCAACCTGAAGGTGACCACCGGCGAATATGTTTCCATCATGGGACCTTCGGGGTCGGGTAAATCTACCCTGCTCAATATCCTCGGACTGCTGGACCGGCCGGACCGGGGCATTTACCGCCTCGAGGAGATCGACACCACGGACCTGTCCGACCGCCGGCAGGCCGACGTGCGCCGGCACAAGATCGGTTTCATCTTCCAGTTCTTCCATCTCATCCCGCGGTTGACGGCGGCCGACAACGTGGAGCTGCCCCTGACCCTGGCCGGCGTGGAACCCCATGAGCGCAAGGCCCGCGTGGCCGAAGCCCTGGAGCGTATGGGCCTCACCGACCGGATGAAGCACCGGCCGGACCAGTTGTCGGGCGGACAGCGCCAGCGCGTGGCCATCGCCCGCGCCATCATCATGCGGCCGCCCATCATTCTGGCGGACGAACCCACCGGCAATCTGGACCGCACCTCCGGCAAAGAGGTGATCCAGACCATTGAAGACCTCAACCGCGGCGGCATGACCGTGGTGATGGTGACCCATGATCCCGAGATCGGCCGGCGCACCGAGCGCCGGGTCCGCATGGAGGACGGCCGCATTATCTCGGACAGCGGTGAAGCCTGATGAAAATCAAGGACCTGGCAAACTTTTGCGCGCTCTCGCTTCTGGGATACCCTCTGCGCACCGGCCTGATGCTACTGGCCATGTCCATCGGCGTGGCCTCGGTGGTGGTCCTGACCGCCCTGGGGGAAGGGGCGCGCCTGTATGTCAGCCAGCAGTTCAGCGCCCTGGGCACTCACCTGCTGATCGTCATTCCCGGCCGGTCCGAGACCACCGGCGGGCCGCCGCCCCTTTTGGGGGAAACACCCCGGGACCTCACCGTGGACGACGCCCTGGCCCTTAAACGCAGCAGCGCCGTGCGCCGCGTGGCACCGGTGATGATCGGCGGCGCGGAGGTGGCCTTTGCCAACCGCTCCCGGGAAGTCTTCATCATCGGGTCCACCGCCGCCATGTACCCCATCCGCGACCTGCGCATGGCCCACGGCCGTTTTCTGCCCGAAGGCGATGCCAGCCGGGCCGAGGCGGTTTGCGTCCTGGGACACAAGCTGAAGATGGAGCTCTTCGGCAGCAGATCCCCCCTGGGCGAGTTTGTGCGTATCGGCGAGCGACGCTTCCGGGTCATCGGCGTGCTGGCTAAAAAGGGACAGTCCCTGGGCATGGACATCAGCGATGTGGCCATTATCCCCGTGGCCTCGGCCGGCTCCCTGTTCAACCAAAGCTCCCTGTTCCGCGTCCTGGTGCAGGCCAAAAACCGTGACGCCATCAGCCGGGCCAAAGCCAACACGATGGCCATCCTGCGCGAGCGCCATGACGGCGAAGACGACATCACGGTGATCACCCAGGACGCCCTGCTGGCCACCTTCGACCGCATTTTCAAGGCCCTGACCTACACCGTGGCCGGCATCGCCGCTATCAGCCTGGCCGTGGCCGGTATTCTGATCATGAACGTGATGCTTATTGCCGTGTCCCAGCGCACCGACGAGATCGGCCTGCTTAAAGCCGTGGGCGCCCCCGGCGCTCAGGTGCTGCGTCTGTTTCTGTCCGAGTCGGCCATGCTCTCCCTGGTGGGTGCGGCCGTCGGGCTGCTGCTATCCGCCGCAGGCCTGCTGGCCCTGGCCCGCATGTTTCCCGATTTTCCGGTCAGAGCCCCGTTGTGGGCCCCCCTGGCCGCCGTCGGCGTGGCCCTGGGAACCGGCGTGCTGTTCGGGGTGCTGCCGGCCCGGCGCGCGGCGCGGCTGGATCCGGTGGCCGCATTGTCAAGAAGATAAGGTTTTGGTGTTCAGTGTTGTTCAATGTTCAGGAAAATCGCATAAACGATTAGACATATCCACAATTTGACGAAATAAAACCATGTATTTCATCGACACCCTGAAACTCTGCCTCCAGGCCATCATCAGTCACCACTTGCGCAGCGGGCTGACCGCACTGGGCATTGCTGTGGGGATCGCCGCAGTGGTGCTGCTGACCTCTGTGGGGGAAGGCATTCATCGCTTCGTGCTGGGTGAGTTCACCCAGTTCGGCACCAACCTGATTGCGGTGAATCCCGGCAAAACCACCACCGCAGGCATGTCCGGGGCCATGATCAGCAACGTCCGCCCCTTGAGCCTGGCCGATGCCCTGGCCCTGGAAAAGGTCCCCCGGGTCATCGCCACCGTACCCTTTGTCCAGGGCAATGCTGCGGTGGAGGCCGGGGCGCGCACCCGCCGCACCTATATCTTCGGGGTCGGCCCGGAGGTGCCGACCGTGTGGCGGATGGGCGTGGCCCAGGGCCGTTTCCTGCCCGATGACGACCCGCGCACGGCCCGGGCCTTTGTCGTTCTGGGCAGCAAGGTGAAAAGCGAGTTGTTCGGCGGCGGCAACCCTCTGGGCCGACGGGTGCGCATCGGCAGCGAGCAGTACCGGGTGATCGGCGTGATGGCGTCCAAGGGGCAGATGCTGGGGTTCGATCTGGATGACGCTGTCTATATCCCGGCCGGAAGGGCTCTGGCCCTGTTCGACCGCGAGAGTCTGATAGAAATCGATTTTCTGTATACTGCCGGCAGCGATTCCAAAGAAGTTTCCAAGGATATCAAAAAAATGCTCATCGCACGGCACGGGTCCGAAGATTTTACCATCACCACCCAGGACCAGATGCTGGACGTGCTCGGTTCGGTGCTCAACATCCTCACCATGGCCGTGGGCGCCCTGGGCGGAATTTCGCTTCTGGTAGGCGCGGTGGGCATATTGACCATCATGACCATCGCCGTGAACGAGCGCACCGCTGAAATCGGCCTGATGCGCGCCCTGGGGGCCGGCCGCCGTCAGATCCTGGCTTTGTTTATCTGCGAGGCCATCGTCCTGGCCGGCCTGGGCGGCCTGGCCGGTCTGGTCATGGGCGCAGGCGGCGCCTGGCTGCTAGGCGCGCTGGTGCCGGCGCTGCCCACGCACACCTCATGGATCTACGTCCTCTGCGCGGAGCTCTCGGCCGCCCTGATCGGTCTGCTGGCCGGTGTGCTGCCCGCCCGGCATGCCGCCCGGCTGGATCCGATTGAGGCCCTTCGGGCGGAGTAATCCAGATAAAATCACTTGATTTAATCAATTGATTGATTAATATGGGATCATCCCATTTCAAGGAGGCCATCACATGGATGACCCCTCACAAGCGTCAGCGATGCCCTCAACCGGTTCAGGGGCCCGGAAGCGGCTGCTCGAGGCCGCGATAGATATTTTCGGCAGGTACGGATACGATGCGGCGACCACCCGTATGATCGTCAGGCTGGCGGGGACCAACATCGCCGCTATTCCTTACTATTTCAACGGCAAGGAGGGGCTCTACAAAGCCGTTGTCCGCCATATCGTCGAATTGATTGCATCGCAGCTGGAGGAAACGTGGCGGGAGATCTCCGACCACCCCTTTAAAGGACCGCAGGCCAAAGAGGAAGCCATTGAGCTGCTTGAGCAGCTTGTTGTCCGGTTTATCCGGTTCATGGTCGGCTCACCGGAGGCACAAAGGGTTTCCCGGATCATTCTCAGGGAGCAGATGTATCCAACGGCGGCCTATGACCTCATCTTCACAGGCTTTATGGATAAAACTCTCGATGCATTTGCGAGGCTTATTATGGTCATCACCAAGAACCGTTCGGAACGCCTGGCAAAACTGCGCTCCATGGCCATCGTGGGGCAGGTCATGGCCTTCCGGGTGGCAAGGGAGACCATTGTCAGGTCGCTCGATCTGGCGGGATACAACGATTCGGAAACGGCGGAGATTGATCGCATCATCCTGCAGCACACCCGATTTATTGCGGCCGGGCTGGGTCAGGAGACCCGCCGGTAAATGAAGGAAAATGGTGGACATCTATGAAAAAACGGATCTTTCTTCTCCTCATTCTTGCGGCGGCCGTGGCGGCAGGGGTGTTCGGCCAAAGATGGTATCGGCAACAACGTCAGCGGGATGGCAATGATCGTCTGCATATTTACGGCTCCATCGAGATTCGGGACGCAAATCTCGCCTTCAATGAACCGGCGCGCTTGGCCGAGGTGCTCGTCGAGGAGGGGCAGCGGGTTGAAGCAGGCCAGGTGCTGGCGCGCCAGACAACCGATCGTATCGAGGCCGCGATCGCGGAGGTCGAGGCTAAAATCGATGCGCAGCAGGCGGTGGTCAATCGCTTAAAGACCGGCAGCCGTTTGCAGGAAATCGAGCAGGCCCGCGCGGAAGTGGAAGCGGCCCGCATCAGGGTGGCCAATGCCAGGAACGTGAAGGCACGACTCAGCGAGACGGCGAAGACCGGCGCCACCAGCCAGCAGGACCTTGACGACGCCCAGGCGAATTATGCGGTGGCGCAGGCCCAGCTCAGGATTCGTGAAAAAGCTCTCGATCTTGTGCTGGAAGGACCGCGCAAAGAGGATGTCGCCGCGGCAGAACACCAACTCGAAGCCCTGAGGGCGATGCTCAAGCTGTTGAACATCCGCCTGGGCGACAGGACGCTCGCCGCTCCGGCCGTCGGTGTCATCCAGAGCCGGCTGCTGGAACCGGGAGAGCAGGCAGGGCCGAGTCGTCCCGTCCTCACGCTGGCGCTGACCGATCCCAAATGGGTGCGCGCCTATGTGCCGGAACCCGAGCTTGGCGCGCTCCAACTGGGGATGCGGGCCAGCGTGAGCAGTGATTCGTTGCCGGGCGAACCCGTTGAGGGCTGGGTGGGCTATATCTCCCCGGTGGCCGAATTTACTCCCAGAACCGTACAGACCGAGGACCTGCGGACCCAGCTGGTGTTCGAAACCAGAGTGTATGTGCGTGACCGCGACGACCGTTTGCGTCTCGGCATGCCGGTAACGGTTACCATCGAGCGGCATGCCGCCGGCAAACCCCACGAAGGGACGGATCGGCCCTCGGCACCCGCTTCAAAGACCGGGGCCTGAGGTTGCCATGACACTTCGGGAATCCATTCATAAGCCCCCGCGAAGCAGATCGCCGGAGACGGTGCTGGAAGTGCGGCAGCTGTCCAAGACATTCAAAAGCAGGAAGGGACTCGCCGTTCAGGCGCTCTCAAACCTCTCCTTTGACGTGGCAGCCGGCAAGGTGACCGGTCTTGTCGGCGCCGACGGCGCCGGCAAAACCACGCTGATGCGCATTGCCGCCGGCCTTCTGGTGCCGACGTCGGGGACTGTGAGGGTTCTCGGGCTGGACAGTGTCGCCGATACGCACGAGATTCAGAGCCGGGTGGGGTATATGCCGCAGAAATTCGGGCTCTATCAGGATCTGACAGTTGCCGAGAACATGAACCTCTATGCGGATCTGCAGGCGGTGCCGATGGCCGAACGAAGGGAGCGCTATCAACGCCTGTTGAAGATGACCGGTCTGGGTGATTACACCCGGCGCCGCGCCGGCGCCCTCTCGGGCGGCATGAAACAGAAACTCGGGCTGGCCTGCGCCTTGATCAAGTCTCCGGAAATCCTGCTGCTGGATGAACCCACGGTCGGCGTCGATCCTGTCTCACGCCGGGAGTTGTGGAAAATCGTCAAGCAAATGATGGAAACGGACCGCATCGGTGTTCTCGTCTCCACCGCCTATCTCGACGAGGCGGAGCGGTGCAGCCATGTGGTGGTTCTGCACGAGGGGGAGATCCTTGCCCAGGGCGCCCCTGCAGAATTTATGCAGCAGACCGAGGGCAAGGTCTTCCTGGTCGATCCGGTTAACGCAAACAAGCCCCGGATGATCTACACCCGACTGGCCGGCCGAACGGGTATCGTTGACGCCACCATCCGCTCCGGGCGGGTCCGGGTGGTGACGGAGAGCCGCGGCGATGATGCGGTCGTACCCGCCCTGAACGGGACGAAGTATTCCAGCACGCCCGAGCCCCCGAATTTTGAAGACGCCTTCATGTCGCTGATTCCACCCACCGAGCACCGTCTGCAGATTGAAGCGGTCGCTTGCCCCGAAGATTCCTCTGAAGGCAGGCCGACCGAACCGGTGGTGCAGATTTGGGGTTTGCAGAAATTTTTCGGCAGTTTCGAAGCGGTGAAAAAGCTCAGCTTTACGGTTCACGAAGGGGAGATTTTCGGCCTTCTCGGACCGAACGGCGCCGGCAAGAGCACCACGTTTCGCATGCTGTGCGGCCTGCTTCCGGCAAGCGCTGGAGAGATCAGCGTGGCAGGCTGCAACCTGCGCCGGTCGCGGGCCAGAGCCAGGGCCCGCCTGGGCTATATGGCGCAGCAGTTCTCCCTGTACGGCCAGCTGACCGCCTGGGAAAATCTGCGCTTTTTCGGAAGGGCGTACGGCTTGGGGAAACAGCGACTGCAGCGTCGCATGGAATGGGCCTTCGAGGAGTTCGAACTCGGCAGATGGCGCAACACCGCGGCGGTCAACCTCCCGGGCGGCAACAAGCAACGTCTGGCCATGGCGGCCGCATTGCTGCATGAGCCCGATATTCTTTTTCTCGATGAACCGACATCCGGTGTCGATCCCTTCGCCCGACGGGAGTTCTGGCTCAGAATCAACAGCTTCGCCCAGCAGGGGGTGACCGTGGTCGTCACCACCCATTTCATGGAGGAAGCCGAATACTGCGATCAGATGCTCATTATGAGCCAAGGTGAAACACTCGCCATGGGGACCCCGTCGGAGATCAGAAAACTGGCCCGCACTCCGGACAATCCACAACCGACCATGGATGACGCTTTTATCGCCCTGGCGGAAGGCAAGGTGGCCGTACCCGAACAGAGGGGCCGAGCGAACGGCGGTCGGAAAGGGGAGGGACCATGATACCGGCGAATCTATCTTTCATGCGACTGCGCGGCATTCTTCTCAAGGAAACGCTGCAGATCCTGCGTGACCCGAGCAGCATCGCCCTGGCGCTCGTCATGCCGATGATCCTGCTTTTTCTCTTCGGCTACGGGGTGACCCTGGATGCCGAACACATCCCCATCGCCGTTGTCAGCGACGATCGCAGTCCTACGGCACAAGATCTGGTGGCCCGCTTCGAACTTTCGCCGCACTTCGCAGTGACAAAGGTCAGCGGCCCGAACGAAGCCAGGGAGATGGTCGGCGACAGGACCGCAGATGCCGTCATCCGCCTGCAGTCCGATTTCACAGCCGTTCTGCAAGACGGGCGCTCGGCGCCCGTACAACTGATCATCAACGGCGTCGACGCCAATCGGGCCCGGCTCATCCAGGGATATGTCCGCAATGTGATTGCCGGATGGTCGACCATGCGCCGCGAAAGAGGGGAATCCGTGGGGTTGCCGGCCGTTGCGGTATCCCAGCGGGTATGGTTCAACGAAGGCACGGAGAGTCGAAACTTCATGGTGCCCGGACTGATCACGCTGATCATGACCCTGATCGGTATCCTGTTGACCGCCCTGGTAGTGGCGCGGGAGTGGGAGCGGGGGACCATGGAGGCCATGCTGGTGACGCCTCTCAGACGGGTGGAAATCCTGCTGGGCAAGATCATTCCGTACTATGTACTCGGGATGCTGGGCATGGGGTTGTCGGTCGGCGTGGGCGTGACGATATTCCAGGTGCCGTTTCGCGGCTCGATACCCGCGCTCCTGCTGCTCGGTTCGCTTTTCATGCTGGCCTCTCTGGGGTTCGGCCTGCTGCTTTCGGCGGCGATCCGCATTCAGTTCGTGGCCGCCCAGATATCGATCGTGGCGGGTTTTCTACCGGCTTTTTTCCTCTCAGGCTTGCTCTTCGATCTGGAGAGCACGCCCCGTTTCATCCAGCTTATCAGCCATATCGTACCGGCACGCTACTTTGTCAGCATCAGCCATACCCTGTTCATGGCCGGCGATGTCTGGCCGATTCTGCTGCCCAACGGTCTCGTTCTTGCCGGCATGGCCGTCTTTTTCGTGGGCATGGCTTTTCGCAAGATCACCAAACGATTGGAAAAATAATGGAAGCCCTGCGTCGCATACTGGCTCTCGTGCTGAAGGAATTCTCGATGGTCCTGAAAGACAAGAAAAGCCGCTTTGTCATCATCGGTCCACCGTTGATCCAGTTCTTCGTCTTCGGATACGCCGCTACTTATGACTTGAAGAATGTCCGATATGCGGTCTTCGACGAGTCGCGCTCCGTGTTGTCTCGACAGTTGCTTTCCCATGTGAACGGATCGGGGATCTTCCGGTTGACAGAGTATCTCGAAGACGAACGTCGGCTCACCGACATCATCGATGGGGAGGCGGCCCGCCTGGCGATCCATATCGGGCCGGATTTTGAGCGAAAGCTTCGCAACGCAGAGCCCGCCACAGTACAGGTGATTGCCGATGGCCGCAATCCCAACGTGGCGCTCATCGCCATGGGGTATTTCAGCGCCATCGTCGAGCAGTTCAACCTGGAACTGCGCCAAGCGGGCATTGGACCGCCGAACGGCCCGAGCCTGCGGCTCGTCGACAGGGCCTGGTTTAACGGCAACCTGCAAAGCCGCTGGTTCATCGTCTCGGCCCTGGGGGGAATCATCAGTATGGTGGTGGTGATGATCCTCACCAGCCTGTCGGTGGCCCGGGAACGCGAATTCGGCACCTTCGACCAACTGCTGGTGGCGCCCTTTACACCCGGCGAGATCCTCATCGGTAAATCGCTCCCGGGTATTGTCTTCGGTCTGCTCGACGCCCTGCTTTTCTCCGCTGGTGCGGTTTTCTGGTTCCACGTGCCGTTCCGGGGGACGGTCGGTGCGCTCGTGCTGGCCCTGCTATGTTTCATTATCACCATCGTGGGCGTCGGGTTGCTGGTCTCATCACTCTCCATGACCATGCAGCAGGGGCTTCTCGGTTCATTTCTCTTCATCATGCCGGCAGTGACCCTTTCCGGTCTTGCGACACCGGTGGAAAATATGCCCTTCTGGCTGCAGCGGGCCGACCTGGTGAACCCGGTCCGCTATGTCATTGTTGCCCTGCGAAACATCTTTCTCGAAGGCGCGGACACGGCCATGATCTGGCCGCAGTTATGGCCGCTGCTTTTGCTCGCCTGCCTTACCCTGCCAATGGCCGCCTGGCTGTTCCGCCATCGGTCGGTCTGAGAGAATCGGTTGGGGCATTTGGTGCATCCGGAGCTTATTAAGGTAAAACAAATGTAAAAAAGACCATCATTCTTTTTGCATTTCTTTGAATACCATATGTCGCAGCAGTCTGTTATCTCCTTAAACCGGTATCAATATTTTTGTCATTTATCATCCATCAAGCAAAAGGAGATAACGATGCAACGATTAACACGTCTGATCGCCGGTTTTTTTATTGTATTTCTGGCCGGAGGGGCTCATGCCCAACAGCCATCCGATTCCATCACGATATCATCCCAACCTGTTGAGCGTGGTTATTTTCTGACCGGTCCGCATACCCATAAAAATCTTTCCGTCTATTTGATTCATAACAGGGTTCAATTCAAAAAAACTGAGTATATTGCCCTGGATGAAGCACTTGAGAAGGGAATCGTGCGGGTGAACGAAACAGGTGACGTGAACCGTCTGACGGCTGAAAATCTATCTTCCAAATATCATGTCTTCATTCAGTCCGGTGACATTGTCAAGGGCGGCAAGCAAGACCGCACCATCGGGCAGGATGTCGTGTTGGCGCCAAAATCAGGCAAGGTGCCTCTGAATGCTTTTTGCGTGGAGCAGGGACGCTGGCGCCAGCGCGGCAAAGAAAGGGTGCAGCAATTCAGCAGTTCAAAGAAGCGTTTGAGTTCCAAAAAACTGAAGATCGCCGCCAAAAAAGCAAAATCACAGGGCGAGGTCTGGAAGGCGGTGGCAGAGGAGCAGCAAAGGCTCAGCCGTAAGCTCGGAAAGTCGGTTAAGAGCCGGGTGTCGGATAGCAGCCTGCAATTGACCCTCGAGGACAGGGATGTTAAAAAAAGGAGCAACGCTTATGTTCAGGCAATCTCTCCCAAAGGTTTGGAAACCAATGATGTTGTTGGATTTGCCTATGCCATTGATGGAGAGTTCAATACCGCCGATATCTATGAATCCAACGAGTTGTTTAAAAAGATGTGGGCCAAAGCGTTGGAGGCGGCGGCTTGTGAAGCGGTTGCAGCGCCTGAACCGGCAAAGCCGATTGACCAGGCGCCAAGCACAACAAATGTCAGTGAACAAATCAACGCCGGAGCTCGTGGCAAGATTGAAGACCGCATCGATGGCAAAAACAGCCGCTTGATATCGCGCGAGGCTAAAGACAACTATGTTTTTGAAACCCGCACTAAAGCAGGGGAAGCGATTCATCTGAATGTGATAAAAAAGTAGCGGCTTGTTTCAACATCAAGATCCACTTGCGGTCCTTGTTGATATCAGGTAATTAACATTGATTTTCAGTTTTGAGTATTGCATGAACACGAATGTGGAGCACCTGATGTAAGGCTGGAAAGGCGAGCGCATGGCTGAGTTTACATACAGTAATATCGAAAAAGAGATGGCGCTTTACGGATACGACAGCGCGGTAAAAAGCCATTGTCGCATGTGCCACGGCGGCTGCGGTGTCATCGTCTACACGAAAAATGGCAAAGCCGTCAAGATATCCGGTGACCCCGACTGTCCCATCAATCACGGTACGCTTTGCACCAAAGGCTTTGCCTCCCTGCAATTGGCCTATCATCCGGACCGCCTGACAACCCCGGTGCGACGCATCGGAGCCAAAGGCAGCGGCCGCTGGGAGTCCATCTCCTGGGATCAGGCTTTGGATGCCATTGCGGACCGGATCAACGGCTACAAGCGCGATTTCGGTGCCGAATCGATCGTTATGGGATACGGCACCGGCCGCGAGAACGAGAGTGTCATCTACCGCTTCGCCAATCTTCTCGGCACCCCCAATGTGCTCACGGCCGGTCATTTCTGCTACGGCCCCCGCATCGCCACCAGCATCATCACCTGCGGATCCAACCCTATCGTGGATTATGAAAACCGCCCCCGGTGCATTATGGTATGGGGCAACAATCTGGTCATCAGCAATCCGGACGAGTATAAGGGCGAGTCTTTTTCGGTGAGTTTGGACAAAGGCGCCAAATTGATCGTCGTGGACCCCAGGATGACCCGCATGGCCGCCCGGGCCGATATTTGGCTGCAGCTAAATCCCGGAACAGATACGGCCCTGGCCCTGGGAATGGCCAACGTCATCGTCAATGAGGGACTTTACGATCGCGGGTTTGTCGAAACGTACGTCCATGGCTGGCAACCGTTTGTGGAGCGTATCAACCAATACCCGCCGGAAACGGTGGCACAGATTACCGGGGTTCCCGTAGACAAGCTAACGGCGGCTGCACGCCTGTATGCCACCACCAAGCCGGCGGGTATTCAATGGGGCGTGGCCATCGAGCAGCAGATCAATTGCGCCGACAACGACCGTGCGTTGATGGCGCTGATGGGCATTACCGGCAATATCGATGTCCCCGGCGGTCAGGTGCTGTTCAAGACACCCAATATCGTCAAGGTGAGCACCTTCGGCGCCCACAAGCAGCTGCCCAAAGAACAGGCGGCCAAACGGCTGGGGGGCGATCGTTTTCGCCTGGCCGGTAAATTCGGCATCATCAATCCCAAGTGCGTTTGGGATGCCGTTCTTACCGAGAAGCCTTACCCGGTGAAAATGATTTTTTTGATCAGCTCCAATCCGCTGCTTACGCGCGCAAGACCGTCAGAAGTCTATCGGGCGCTGGAAAAAGTCGAATTTCTGGCTGTTTCCGATTTTTTTATCACCCCCACGGCGGAAATGGCCGATATCGTTCTACCGGCGTCCACATGGCTGGAGATGGACTACATCGGCGATTACTGGAAGCGTCACGGCTATCTTCTGCCGAGGCGCAAAGTCATCCAGGTGGGAGAATGCCGGCCGGATCACGAAATGATCAACGCCCTGGCGCATCGGGTGGGGCAGGGACAGCACTGGTGGGAAACCTTCGCCGGCGGCCTCGATTACATTCTCGAACCCATGGGGATCACTTTCGAGCAGTTCAAGCAGATGGATTATCTTAGGGGCGAGGTGGCCTACCGCAAATACGAAACGGGCGGTTTTTCTACTCCCACCGGCAAATTCGAACTCTACTCCACGCTTTTGGAAAAATGGGGATACGATCCGCTGCCGGCCTATCATGAACCTCCCGAAAGCACCCGCAGCACGCCGCAATTGTTGGAGAAGTACCCCTATACCTTGATCACCGGGCGCCGTATTCCAGGCTTTTTTCACACCGAAAATCGCCAACTTCCCTGGATGCGCGGTCTGCACCGCGATCCCGTCGTGGAGATCCACCCGGATACGGCCGCCAAAGAGGGCATCCAGGAGGGCGACTGGGTGGTGATCGAGTCCCGGAGGGGCAAGATCCGCCAGCGTGCCAAGCTTTATAAGGGCCTGCGGCCCGAAGTGATTTCCGCCGAGCACGCCTGGTGGTTCCCCGAAGAAAAAGAGAGCCAGGGCGATTGGGAATCGTCCAACGTCAATATGCTGATCGACAATTCCTACGACAACTGCGATCCGGCCATGGGGGCGACGCATATCCGGTCGCTGTTGTGCCGCGTTTATCCGGAGAATCGAAGCGAATAATGAAACCTTACGAATTGATCATCGATGAAAAAGACTGCTGGGGGTGCCGAACCTGCGAAGTGGCGTGCATGCAGGAGTTCAATCTGGATGGAGCCGTCCAATTCATCACCGTAGATGAAGACGCATCGGAAACCCCGGATGGCAGGCCGCAATTCACTTTCCGTGTCAGTTTATGCCGCCACTGCGATGATCCGCCCTGTGCGGACGCATGCAGCGAAGAAGCCATCGTTCAGAGAGAAGACGGCATCGTCGTGCTGACCGAGAATCTGTGCAGCGGCTGTCAGGCCTGCCTGGATGCGTGTCCCTACGATGCCATCGCCTTTGATGAGGAGCACTCGGTGGCACGCAAATGCAATCTGTGCCACCATCGTGTGGATCACGGATTATTGCCGGCGTGCGCTGACAACGTCTGCCTGGCCCACTGCATCTATTTTGGCGGCCCGGAGGATATAGAGACCCAGCGCCGCCAAAGACAGGGCTAAGGTTCATGACCGGATGAAAACAAGATACCGTTTCCTGCCTGATTGCCTTTCACCGAAGATCGTTGGCGGACCCATTTCCCAATTATGGCGGAACGGAAATGATAGCCCGCCTTAATTTTTCCTCGCGCAACATGTTGTATTGACGATAAGATTGACATACAAGCGTCGCTTTGCCATACTTGATTCTGCCAACATCAAGCGTTTATCTCAGAAGACAGGGACCGGTTATCAAGATCAGCTGAACTGCGACGACGATGCCTATTCAGATGAAAAAAATCCGGTTGACACTGCATCAGTATATGTCAGGCAACGACGGCGAAGATATCCACAGACGCCGCCTGTTTGTTTTGCTGGCCCTTTCCGGCATGGTCTTTTTGGTCGGCTTTGGTTTACTGAACCTTCTGGAAGAAAACCCGGCAGGCGGATGGGTTGATATCACTGCAGCCCTGATCCTCCTGGCCGGCATCCTCGGCTTGCACCATTTGACAAATGCGGTTGTGGTTTATCGCGCCGGTGCCCTGCTCCTTTTCAGCGTCATCTGCTTCTCTGTGGCGGCGGAAGCAGGAACCGGGGAGAGAACCCTCTGGTTGGTGCTCTATCCGCTGATACTTTTTTTATTGCTTGGCCGCAAGGAAGGACTGATCTGGAGCGGCGCCCTGTTCATACTCATCGGCTTGCTCGTTTTCTTGGATACCAACATGGCTATCCATATCCTTCCTGTGGGAATGACATTGCGTCTTCTATTGGTCAGCCTGACGGCCAGTCTGCTGGCCTATGCTTATGTGAGCTGCCGGGAGATCTCCCGGGACAACCATATAGCCGGGCAAGTCAGGTTGGACAGGGCGAAGGAAAAGCCGGACGAGGCCACCCCATCGGCGCAAGCCGCCAACAAAGCATTGTTGAAAAGCGAGGCACTGCTGAAATATGCCCAGAGCATCGCCCATCTGGGGAACTGGGAATATGACTACAAGTCGCGCACCTTCTGGTTTTCGGAAGAGCTTTTTACTATTTTTGGGTTGAGATTCAATGAGCATAACTGCAGCCTGGAGGTGTTCAGATCTCTTGTGCCTGATTTCAACCGTCTGCAGGCGCGTATGGCAAGGGTGCTCAAGAAAAGACGTTTTCTGGATATCGAGTTCATGGCCCGCCGGCAGAACGACAGCGGCGACATTTATCTGCATGCCCGGGCCGAACTGACCCGAAACGAACGCGGCCAGGCATCCAAACTGACCGGGGTGGTTCAGGACATCACCGACCGAAAAACCATTGAGGCCGAGCGCAGGGAGTTGAGGGAACGCCTGGCTCGCTCCAGGAAAATGGAAGCCCTGGGACTGCTGGCCGGCGGAGTCGCCCATGATCTGAATAATGTCATGCTGGGCATCGTCAGCTATCCTGATTTGCTTTTATCCAGGATGAACACCGATGATCCCCTGTACAAACCCTTGAAGAAAATAAGCGAATCCGGACAAAAAGCCGCCGCCATCGTGGAAGACCTGCTCACCCTGGCCCGGCGCGGAGTGACCACCACCGAGGTTCTCAACTTCAACGCCGTTGTGAAGGATTATCTTCAGTCGCCGGAATTTATGAAACTGCAAAGCCTGCACAACGGCGTACGGTTTTTTTCCAAGCTGGACAGCAAGTTGTTGAATCTTCGGGGTTCGGCCTTGCACCTGAAAAAGACCGTGATGAACCTGGTCTCCAATGCCGCCGAAGCCATAGAGGGCCGGGGAACCGTTTTGATTTCAACATCCAACTGCTATGTGGATCGCCCCATCCGTGGATATAGCGACGTGCGCGAAGGCGATTACGTCTTGCTGTGCGTTGAGGATGACGGGATGGGAATCGACCCAAAAGATATCGGTCAGGTTTTCGAACCGTTTTACACCAATAAAATTATGGGCCGTAGCGGCACCGGGCTGGGGATGGCGGTGGTGTGGGGAGCGGTTCAGGACCACCACGGTTACATCGATGTGCAAAGCAGTCCTGAGATCGGGACCAGAATCCACGTTTACCTGCCTATCACCCGCGAATCGCATGACCTGAAAGCCGAGGCGCACCCGCGAATTGAGATCCGGGGTCGCGGGGAAAGCATTCTGATAGTCGATGACGTGGCCGAGCAGCGCGAGATCGCCAGCCAGATTCTCGAGGGACTGGGATATACTGTGGAGGCTGTGGAAAGCGGAGAAGCGGCCCTTGACTGGCTGAAAAAAAACAGGGCGGCTCTGCTTGTACTGGATATGATCATGGATCCGGGGATGGACGGACTTGAAACCTACCGGGCGATTCAGGCTGTTCGCCCCGGACAAAAAGCCATCATCGTCAGCGGCTACTCGGAAACGGGTCGGGTCAAGGCCGCCCAGACCCTGGGGGCCGGCGCCTATTTGAAAAAACCCTATGTGCTGGAGACGCTGGGCAGGGCGGTGCGGACCGAGTTGGACCGTTAAGCCGGCAGCCGTGTCCTCAGTTCAGATCTCTGTGAAGCAAATGCCCTGGCAGACTGGTCACTTGACACTTAATTCATCTGAAATACAATCAAGTAGCTGGAACCTTTGCTAATGACGCCCGCCGTCTCTTTGACCACGGCCGCCACGATTTCAAGATGGCCGTCACCATCCAGATCCACCAGGTCGCAATCGGCGATAAAGCGAGCCATGTCGAGGCCTTGCATGACGGGTCGGATGCCTTCTCCACGCCAGCCCAGCCACTCGATGCGCCCCTTGCTGTAGTAACGCTGGCGCACCAGAACACTTCCGCCCGGCAGCCCGGATTGGTTCTTCACCACTAATATCTCCTGAAGGCCGTCACCGTCCAGGTCGTGCAGCTGAATACGGGGCTGCAGATAGATATAGTCCTGATCGTCCCATTGCTCTTCGCTGGTAAACACGATGGCGGTGGTACTGCCGCCGTAGGTTTCCGTTGAAACAGACGCTTCGGAGCCTTTCCGGTCCAGCAGTTGAACCTGTCCGCCGGAATTGTAGGTCACCACTTCCAACTGGTCCGGAGAGCGGACCGCGCCGTAGGCAAAGCTGAAAATGTTGACCTTGCGCGGCAGGGGCAAGCGGTCGCCCGGTTCATAACTGCCGGCCTGCCATTGCATCTCGTAGATTCCGGGGGTGAAGCGATCGCCGATACCCTGTTTTTGGCCTACAAGCACCTGGCCGCGTTGGGCCACGTCCACCGTTCGAAAATACCAGGGCAAATTCCCGGCAACGCGCTTCAAGGAGTGACCGTCCCACTCCATCACAAATGAGATCGCCCGCCCTTCGGTGTTGTCAAAATTGGTGATGAATATTTCGTTTCGGCCGTTGTGATTGGCATCGGCCATGTCCACACCGATGAACATTCCCGTTCCGTCGTATTCCGCCATTTTGACCCACCGTCCCCGGGCCGGGCGAAAGAGGTAAAGCCGGCCTTTGCCGATGGTGGCGATTTCCATGACACCGTCGCCATCGACGTCGCCCACGGCCAATCCGTTCAGCTGGTCACGAAAATCGGCGATCCCGGGCAATTTCATCGGCGCCAGGGCCCCGGCATCCTGTTCCATGCTGCTCAACGGACGCCCGCCGCCGGAGGCGGCCAACTGGGTTGGAGCCGCTGGCTGTACCGCTTTGGGGGCGGTCGCCACCGGAGGCTGTGACACCGGAGCCGGGATGGCGGCCTGGTCGGGCAGGCCCGATTTGCGGCCGAGAATGCGGGTGCTGATCTGGTTGGCCAACGCATCGATATGGTCGATGATATCGTCTTTTTTACTGCCGGAGCGTCCAAAGGAGAGCACCGGCTGGTCGACCTGGGTCCCCTTGACAACTTTAGAATCGGTGCTCACCCGGTCGCCCAACACCGTGAGACTTCCCAGGACCACATAGTCGGCTTGGTTTTCGCCGGCCAGGGCGGCGATATCATCTCCGGGCTTGCCGGCGGCAACAACGACGACATTGTCGTTCTGTCCCAGGCGTGAGACCAGCATCTCGGAAATGCCGCGCTGTAAAAACGCCAGATCCTGGCCGGCATGCACCGTAAAAGGGACCACTAAAATCCGTGTCACTGCCTCAGCCTTGGCGGCTGCTGCGGCAGCAAGAACGATTCCTGCAGCCATGATCATGATTGCCGTCTTGAAAAAAGTCGATCCAGCTGATTGTTTTAATCCTTTGTTGCACATAGCTTTACCGTCTCGTTTTAATTTTGGCTGAATTTAAGGTCCGTGGAAGAAACAAACTCCGTATATTGCGCCGGATTCGGATCCCTTGTCAAGGCGCATTAATGGGAGGACAGGCGTTGCGGGCACCTGCTGTCGCAACC
Source organism: Desulfobacteraceae bacterium (assembly GCA_050291625.1). GTDB lineage: Bacteria > Desulfobacterota > Desulfobacteria > Desulfobacterales > Desulfosarcinaceae > JARRKU01. The sequence goes on along the minus strand of JBNKKC010000079.1, from coordinate 46,737 downwards.
CGGAAAACGAATTTAAACGGCAAGAAGGCATAATTTGTTTTTCCACGAGCCCAAAAGCGACGGAGGGAAACCCGCCGTCGGCAGGCTCCCCTCCGTGTTATGCGTTGATTATGAGATCAGAATCAAACCGGATCTGGTGAATTCACCAGATTTCCGGTCTTCATCGTTCTAGAAATTCACCCTCATCCACAGCGTGTACATATAAGCCGAGTTGACATCGATGTCATCCAGGAAATCGGCTTCGATGATATGATACGTGGCATGCAGGCTGGTTTTCGGGGCCAGCTGGTAAACGGCGCATACCAGCGCGGAGTAGCCCTTGTCGAATTCGCCGACGACACCCGTGTCGTCGCTATCCCCGACCATGTAATGGAAATGGCCGATCAGCGTCAGCGGTTGAATCGGGTTGAACTTGGCGCCGAAGCCGCCGCCCATGGAACCGGCTCCGGTCAGGAACGGATCAAAGACGTCGCCGGGCAAAATACCGCCCGGAGGGCTGGTCGTAAACAGTTCGCCAGGATTTCGTCCATAGACGAGATCATCCCACCCCATGGCGCCGCCTTTTTTAAGATCGAACCTGGCGAACGGGTCGCCGATGTGAATTCGTTTTCGTTCGCCGGGATCGGCGCCGGTGGAGTAAAACAGGTCCGCCGCCAGGGTCAGGGAGTCGCTCATTTTCATGCGGCCGTTGATATTGACCTGGGTGCCGACGTAATCGGTCCCGTTGCCGTCGTCCCCACCAAAAGTGGCGGCCTCGCCGTAAAGCGCCACAGGACCTACCTGAGCTTTGGCATTCACACCCATCACGTTGGGTTGGTCTTCAAAATTGTCGTCTACAAGGTCTCCGTCGGTGTCACCCTTGCTGCCGTCCACCTGCGTGGCATAAAACGCATTAACGCTGAAGGTTTTGCCCTTGTAGCCCACGTCGATGAGATAGCGGTCCGTGTCTTTGTTCAGGTCGTCCTCATCACTCAGGGGCGCGGTTGCAGTCGATCCCCAGCTTTCACTGACTTTAACCCAGCCGAGGCGGACGCTCACCGGGGTCTTGAGGATAAGCTGCAGAGCCGGCTGGTTATCGCGAAACACCTGCGTCTGGCCCAGCGGGACAAACTGCATACCGGCCATCACCATCACCATGCCCTTGTTGACGGTTACATAGGCGCGGTCTACCTGTATTTCCTCCGCTTCACCCACATGACCCGTGGTGCCGCTGAAACTGCGATCCTGTCCCCAGATGCCTTCGGCAAAGTCAAAGCGCAGGGTGGCGGAGATGCCGTCCGCAGCCTGGAACTTGGGCTGGACGCGAAAGCGTTGATAAAAATAATGGACCTTGTCGGCATCTTCCAGGTCGACACCATCATGATTTTGCTGCTCATCCAGGTTGTCCGCACCGATTCCAAACAGTTCATACGATCCCGATATGGTCAGATTGTCGGCGGCCATTGCCGGTGACACAAGGGCCAGTACCATTGCCATTACCAATAGTTTCCTCATTTTTTGTCCTCCTCCGAGCGATAATTAGCCGGGCCCCTCCCGTTCAACAATCAGCCACATCTTTCATTACGGCATTCAGAACAACGAGCGGCCCGCAGTTTTTATCGGGGTTCAGCCGAAAACCCCATAGATGTATATCAATCGCCAATTCAGCCGCTTGCCAACGAAACGGCCTGCATGACGTTATCGCAATACAGGATCCATCAATGCGGTTGCATGTCTACACTCAATTTGAAAGCAAAGGATTTATACCGGACAGGGGGGGGAGGAGTGCCGGTATTGCCATAATATTTGGGCTATTTCCCTCAATATTATCTGAGATTAGATTGCTTTTTAATCCAAAAAGAATCGACAGTCAAGAGTAATCAACGCAGCGGACAGCCGCCCTGATCGATGAACGCCGTCGAAGTCGGGGGACGAATGCATCAGGCATCGCCGGGAGGGCTCATACATTTGTCCTTTTCTTCCTCGGAAAGTTTGTCAACCCTCTTTAAGTCCTCTAACTTGCAGACATATTCGATCCCTTCGGCATCTTTGACATATACATATTTTTTCTGTTTCCCGGTGGTCTCTTTTTCTGGCATGCTGCCCTCCTATTGTTAAAAAGTGCGATGTCGGAAGTTATTATCCCTTTATGCCGCTAACTATTATCACTGTAACCGCTGTTCGCAACCGCATGGGGTTCTTCTCTGATCAGAATCCCGCAAAGAATTGCGATAGCTGAAAATACGGCATAAGATCCCAGTATCACGTCATAATTTCCAAAACGGTCGAATGCCGCCCCGCCAAGCCAGATCCACAATCCGCCGCCTAAATGATGGATCGTTGTGACAACACCGGAGATCAGACCAATATTGGATAATCCGTAAAGCTTGGCCAGCAGCGTGGTGGTGATCGGTGCTGTGATAAACATGGTAAATCCGAATACCAGGGCAAACACGTAGAATGAGATCGTATTCTGGTAAAACAGGACCAGTACAAATACGACCAGGCGCAACACGAACGTTGCTACTGCAGGCAGCTTGTTTCCGAATCGATCGCTGACCGGCCCTGTTATCATGAGTCCGGCCATGGCCGTCAGGCCGAACCACGCCATCATGCTGCCGGCCGTCCTGGCGGAGATGCCCGTATCCGTCACCATGGGTACCAGATGGGTAATGACCAGGTAATCGCCGCCGCCGCAAACGGCCATCAGAATGGTAAAAAACCAGAAAGAAGGGGTTCTCATGGCCTGGGCGAGGCTTAAGTCGCCTTTTGACGTTTGATCAACGGCCGGCGAACCGCCCGACCCAGGTTCTGGCGATGAGCCGGCTCCAATGGACGGATCGGTATTGCGGGAGGGAGCCGCCTTCATCAGGGTCATGGCGACTCCCAGGCTGACCACCAGGATAGACAGCGCCAATGCGATAAACACCCACCGCCAACCATAAGTGTAAATCACATAGGTGGCCGGCGGCAGCATGGCAAACTGCCCCAGCGGTCCGCCGCACATGGCCAGACTGACAGCCATGCCCCGGTGACGATCAAACCATTTGCTGGCAGCAGCACCGAACAGGGTGATGGAACATCCGCCGAAGCCGACGGCGGCAAACAGGCCATACAACACCAGAAACAGCCACATGGATCGTGCTGCTGTGATGCCCAGGTACCCCGCTGTCAGACAGAGGGAGGAAATGATGATTGCCCACTTGGCTCCATAGCGATCGAAAAAACGGCCGACAATGGGCAGCATCAGCGCAAAGATCGCCATGTGCATAAAAAGAACCAGCGAAAAGGAACCGCGCGCCCACCCAAATTCTTCGACAATGGGTTTGAAGGCCACTCCGATGATGCTGCGGCTGCCTTGAACCAAAAAGAGAATCGCAAAGGCGCCTGCGAGAACGAGCCAACGGAAGTGGGCTGGTTTCGGGTTCCTGGTTTCTGGTTTCTGGTTCATGGTTTCAGGTTCCCGGCTTTAGAGCGTTGGACTTGGCAGAAAACTCCAACCTGATGCCATTAACTCAACGAGAAAATGGCCAATGTGCAGGGTTGGGATGAGGAACGAAACCCAACAATAGGATGATCGAATGTTTGATTTCGCGAACTCAACCCAACCTACGTGGGCTCAAAAGCCCTCAAGTATTGACATTGAGCTCCAACCAGCAACCAGAAACCTTCTTTTACGGAAACAGCCGTCGGGCGATATCGGCTGCCGTCTGTTTCAGCGGCGTCACCACATCTTCCAGAAACTCGGGTGTCAATCGAAAGGCCGGCCCGGCAATCACTACGGCTGCCACGGCTATTCCTTCATGGTTGAGAATCGGCGCGGCAATGGCCCTGGTATCTTCGTATCGTTCTCCGTAATCATAAGCCAGTCCGGTTTTTCGAACCTCGGCCAGCTCTTTCCTGTACCGGTTTTTGGATACAATGGTGTTATCCGTATAGCGATTCAATCTTCCTTGCAGGCAAAGTTCGACAAATTCCGGAGGGCTGTGAGCCAGAATCGTTTTGGCCCCTGCGGCGACATGGAACGGAACTCTCTCTCCAAGTTGAAACGAAAACCGGATGTGCCTCCGACCTTCGCTGTGGTATGCCAGCACGACATTGGTGCCGGAAACGACTTCCAGCGCGACGCTTTCGCTGACGGCATCGCACAGCTGGTTGAGATATGGTTGGGCGATGGTGACGATTTCATTGTTCAGCGATCGGTGAACCGCATTTCCGATCTCAGCCGCCGCCCTTCCCAGTATATATTTTTTTGTTTCCGAATCCTTCTGCAAAAAGCCGTTGTCGGCCAACAGGTTGAGCAGACGGCTGACCGTCGATTTATGAATCCCCAGTTTTTTGCTCAACTCAAGCGTACCCATGGGATGATTGTGAGGTGTGAAGGCCATCATTATTTTGAGTGCCTTTTCCGTGGATGACATATGGGTTGTCGATGGGGTCATTGTATGCCTGCCGGTCACAAACCTATCTTATATATGGCAACTCGATCTCATATATTACAACACACTGGCCGGTTCTAACCCGCCATCGGAAAAATATCAATCCTAAAATGCTTGACGATCAACAAATAACAGGCTTTATTGTATGCAATATAGACATTGCACCGTTCAGGCCGGAGCTGACTTGTCCTGCCGGAGCCCTTATCCTTTCCTGATTCATCTCCATCTCGCCCATATCTCCGTCCCGCTGACCGGTCACGCCATTGCGTCGTACGAACTCTCGGGAAATGTTGACGGAAAAGAGATAATTTACATGTAATCTTGCGTGAAATTAGCTTGACAAACAGTTCCTGATATTATATAAGGTGAATGTAGTTGCAGTATATGGGACTAAAGTCAATTATATGCAACAAAACGGCACCGGCCAGGCTGCACATGATCGGTCCGCTCAAATATTCGCATGCCATTACATCAAATACCGGGAGATTCGATAATGAGTGAACAAGTTTTTACCAATTGCACCAATGCCGGACCCGTATCCGTCTATGTCAAGGACGGTAAGGTGACGCGTATTCGGCCGTTGGTTGCTGATGAGAAAGACTTCAAGCCCTGGATCATTGAAGCCGGTGGCAAAAAGTACTCGCCGCCGAAGAAGTTCAACATCGCTCCTTATGTGCATGCCGAGCGTCGAAGGCTCTACTCCGAAGAACGCATCAAATACCCGATGAAGCGGGTGGACTTCGATCCAAACGGTGAACGCAACACCCAGAACCGCGGCAAATCGGCTTACGAACGCATATCCTGGGACGAAGCTTTGGACATCGTTGCCGGCGAAATCAAGCGAATCCGGAAAACCTACGGCAATTCGGCCGTTACCGGCATGACCTCCTCCCATCACAACTGGGGCATCGTCGGATACAAGATGGGGCCCTTTGCCCGCTTCATGAACCTGCTCGAAGCCACCCCTGTATTTGACAACCCGGACAGTTGGGAAGGCTGGCACTGGGGCGCCACCCATACTTATGGGTTTTTCTGGCGGCTGGGTATGCCGGAACAATACGACCTGTTGGAAGACTCCCTGAAAAACGCTGAAATGATCGTCCTGTGGTCCAACGATCCGGATACCACGCGCGGCACTTACACCGGTCAGGATTCCGCCATCTGGCGCCAGTGGCTCAAAGAAAAGGGCGTCAAGATGGTCTTTATCGATCCCTACCATAACTATACGGCCGGCGTCATGGAAGGCAAATGGATCGCGCCGCGCATGGGCACCGACACTTGTCTGGCCATGGCCATCGCCCATGTCTGGATCACCGAAGAGATTTACGACAAGGAATATGTCGAGAATCGCACCATCGGTTTCGACGAATTTAAAAAATACATCCTGGGTGAAGTTGACGGACAGCCCAAGACGCCCGAATGGGCGGAAAAAGAATCCACGGTCAAGGCCCGGGTGATACGCGCGCTGGCCAGAGAGTGGGCGGCCAAACGCACCGTGCTTTCGGGCGGCGCCCGGGGCGGCGAAGGCGGCGCCTGCCGCACGGCTTTCGGAACAGAGTGGGCCCGCATGATGGTGCTGCTGCAGGCGATGCAGGGACTGGGAAAACCGGGACGCACCATCTGGGGAACCACCATGGGCGCACCTTCGGATACCAGTATCTGGTTTCCGGCATATGCCGATCTTAAGGGACGCATGGCCACCTCGGATGTGGCCGACTACCTGCCCATGAACCCCACCAAACAGCGCCTCTGGCGCCTCACCCTGCCGGAAGCCGTTCTCAACCCGCCGGTCAGCTGGTACGGCGAGGGCTTCTGCGGCCAGTCCCTGGAGCAGCAGTTCAAGCACTTTACCTACCCCATGGAAGGGCACTCGGAGGTCAAGATGTTCTACCGCTACGGCGGCTCGTTCATGGGCACCATGAGCGATACCACCAAGTGGGTGCGCATGTATCAAAGCCCCAATCTGGAGTTCGTCGTCAACCAGGACATCTGGTACAACAGCGAAACCCGCATGGCCGACATCATTTTACCGGCCTGCACCAACTTCGAACGCGACGACCTCGGGGAATGGGGTGCTTGCGGGGGCTACACGGTTCATGCCAGCAGCGGTTGCAATTTCCGGGTGGTGGTGCGCGAGAAAAAGTGCATCGACCCCTTGTGGGAGTCAAAGTCCGACTATGAAATATTAAGTCTGGTCGCCGATCGGCTTGGATTGAAAGCTGAGTACACCGATGGCGGCAAGACGGAGCTGGATTGGTGCAAAGCCTTTTTCGAATCCTCCGATCTTCCCAAACTGATCAGTTGGAAAGAGTTCGATAAAAAAGGGTACTGCATCATCAACCTCAGAGATGACTACAAGTCCACGCCGTCGTTGAGATGGTTTGCCGAGGGCCGGGCCTGCGACACTCCCGACGCCAACAACCCCAAGCGGGGTACGGACAAGGCCGATCAACTGGGCACTTACAGCGGCAAGATCGAATTTGTTTCGGAAAGTCTCAAAGCCAGCTTTCCGGACGACTGGGAGCGTCCGGTGTCTCCGCGCTACATTCCCAGTTTCGAAGGGCATCACAGCGAAATGTACAAACAATATCCGCTGCAATTGCTCTCTCCCCATCCCCGGTTCTCCTTCCACGTGCACTACGACAAGCATACGGACTGGCTGAACGATATCCCGGTTCACCGTGTCAAAAAGAACGGCTACGCCTGGTGGCCGGCCCGCATCCACCCGGATGATGCCGCGGCAAGGGGGATCCGGCATCATGACATCGTGCGCCTTTACAACCATCGCGCCTCGGTCCTCTGCATCGCCGTGGTGACCGAAAGGGTCCGGCCGGGGGTCATCCACAGCTATGCCTCATCGGCCAAATACGACCCATTGATTCCCGGCAGGGACGATTCGCCGGACAAGGGCGGTTGTGTCAACATGCTGACCCCCAGCCGCATGACCTCCAAAAATGCGCCCGGAATGACGCCCAATTCCTGCCTCATCGAAATAGAAAAATGGGAGGGCTAGACAAAATGCCACGTTACAGTATACTTATCGACGTCAGTAAATGCAGCGGATGCCACAACTGCTTCCTGGCATGCCGTGACGAATACTATGATAACGACTATCCCGGGTATTCGGCGGCCCAGCCCCTGGACGGTCAATTCTGGATGCAGATCGAAGAGATCGAGCGCGGCAGCTATCCCAAACCCAAGGTCTCCTACATTCCCAGGCCATGCATGCATTGTGCGTCCGCCCCCTGTATGGATGCGGCCAAGGACGGCGCGGTTTACCGTCGGGACGACGGCATCGTGATCATCGATCCGCAAAAGGCCAAAGGCCAGGATGCCATTGCCGCCGCCTGTCCCTACCGGGTGATCTTCTGGAATGCTGCCGCCCAACTGCCGCAAAAGTGCACCCTGTGCGCCCATCGCCTGGACGAGGGTGAAACATTGCCCCGCTGCGTGGAGTCCTGCCCCACCGGCGCCCTGGTTTTCGGCGATCTGGACGATCCCAAGAGCGACATCGCCAAACTGGCATCCAATGCCGACACAGAAGATCTGCGACCGGAGTTCAAAGCCGATCCGCTGGTCAAATATATCGGCCTGCCAAAGCGTTTTGTGGCAGGCGAAATCGTCTTTCAGGACAACCAGTCCGAGTGCGCCCGGGGGGTGACCGTTTCGCTCTCAGGCGGCGGTGTCGACCGTGAAACGAAAACCGATCTGTTCGGCGACTTCGAATTTGAAGGCCTGGCAAAGAACGAAACCTACCGGCTGAGCATCGACGCCGACGGCTACGTGACCAAACAGCTGGAGTTGAAGACCCGTAAAGATGTGAACCTGGGCGAAATTGTCCTGGAACCTAAATAGGGTCCAACCAGAAGATTAAGAGAGAGGTGAGCCAAGAATATATACACGTTGTATATAGGGGGGGGATCGCCTCTCTCTTTTTCTCCTTAAAAAAGGAGGATAAGGGATGATCAGTGTCCAAGATGCCAAAGGCACGCAATATGAAGCCGCCAAACACTCCGAGGTATACGGTCTTCAGAAAATCACCGAGGCCCAGTCCAAACGGACAACGGTCTGCTACTCCTATTTCCAGCCCAACGGCGGTGCGGAAATGTCTTCTTCTCCGAAGGAAAGGGTATACTATGTGGTCAAAGGCTCCATTACCGTCAGCGGGCCGGACGAGACGCACGTGCTCAACGAAGGCGATCTGATTTATATCGCACCGGGAGAAGAGCGGGACATGGTGATCAATAACGGAAAACCGGCGGAGGTGCTGGTGTTTATCGTGACACCATAAAGGAGATTTAAAAATGAAAGATATGTTTAAGCTCGACGGAAAAATAGCCATTGTAACCGGCGGCGCCGGCGGCATTGGAGAGGCATTGGCCATGGGGCTCGGGCTTCATGGGGCCACGGTTGTGGTATCCAGCCGCAATAAGGAGGCCATTGAAAAAGTGGCCAAACAGATTGCCGCCGCATCGGGAAACGAGGCCATCGGCATTACTTCCGATGTCACCGATGAAAGCTCTGTGCAGAACATGGTGGATCAGGTCATGCAAAAATACGGGAAAATCGACATCCTGGTCAATGCCATGGGCATGAACGTTAAGCGGGATGCATTCGAATATCCCATGGAAGACTGGGACAAGTTGTTTGCCGTCAACGTCAAAGGCACCATGATCGCATGCAAAATCGTCGGCAGGGTCATGCGGGAGCAGAAGGCCGGGGCCATCGTCAATCTCTCCTCGGTGCGCGGAATCCGCGGCTACACCGGAGGAAACACCGGATACTGCGCCACTAAAGGCGCTGTGGAGCTCATCACCAAAGCATTGGCTCTGGAATGGGCACCCCACAACATTCGGGTCAACGCCCTGGGCCCGGCGCTGGTGATCACACCGGGCACCAGGCACATTGCCGAAAATCCCGAACTGGCCAAAAAATACGCTTCGGCGGTGCCGCTTGGAAGAATCGGCATGCCCGAAGATATGGCCGGTGCGGTCAACTTCCTGGTATCCGATGCCGCCAACTTCGTCACGGGACAGACCATTTATGTGGATGGAGGGTTGACGGCTGCGTAGCAAAGCTTGGCGATCGAACGTTAGCGTTTGATTGTGCTCTTTGCGATTGATTTGTTTTGGGTTGGGCCGGTTTGTTTGCGAAACAGTGAATTATCGCCATGCACGACATGTGAACGGCGAATCCATTTATTCCCTCTCCCTTGAGGGAGAGGGTTAGGGTGAGGGTGGAACCACCGCTGAAATTCTTACCCGGCTTTTTCCCTTCGTGGGGGAAAAGGAAACCAATCATCAGATCAAGATAAGAAAATAGAAGGAAGAGTTATCATGACAATTACAACGGATCCCTATTCAGGCCTGCAATTGGTCGAACTCAGCCATGAGTGGGGCCATGGCGTGCCTTCCTATCCCGGGCAGGCGGACGTGAAAATGTTTCGCGGCGTCAAACATGCACAGCACGGTGTTTTGGCATGGAAAATCAACACCGTCATGCACACGGGCACCCACATGAACGCCCCCCTGCACATGGTTCAGCGTGCCGCCGATTTGGCCGAGGTGCCCGCCGACCGTTTGTTCGGTAACGGCGCTGTTTTAGACATCCCCAAAAAAAGCTGGGAGGTTATCACGGCCAAAGATCTGGAATCCGCCCAGCCTGGCGTGCAGAATGGCGATATCGTCGTGATCGTGACGGGATGGCACCACAAATATTCCGATTCCCTGGAGTATTTTGGTCAATCGCCGGGATTGTCCAAGGATGCAGCCGAGTGGCTGGTGCAAAAGGATTGCAAACTGGTCGCCGTGGACACCGCCCAGATCGACCATCCCCTGGCCACCTCCCTGGGGCCCCATCGCGGCGGTCCCCTCATGAACCGTCTGGTGGGAGCCTATCAGGAAGCCACCGGTTTGGATCCCAAAAAGGAGCATCCCGAGTGGAATATCGCGCAGAAGACCCTTTCCGGGGCCGGCATCCCGACCATCGAGCAGATCGGCGGCGATGTGGATGTGCTGGTCGGCAAACGGGCCACCTTCGCAGCCACACCGTGGAAATTCAAATACGGCGATGCCTGCCCGGTCCGGTTTGTCGGCATGATGGACCCGGCGGGCAAATGCCGAATCGACAAGGGCGACGCCTAAACCGTTAATCCCAACATCACAGGATAGGGAAAATGAGCCTGCAAATATACGATTTGAGTCATACGTTCCAACAACACATGCCCGAATGGCCCTCCAGTCCGGGTGTCAATGTCACCATCGACAAATTTCACGCCAAAGACGGGATCTACCAGGTGAACTGGGAGGGGATCATGCATCGCTGCACCCATATGGATGCACCCCGCCACGTGACCGAAAACACCCCCGGTATCAGCGATTATCCCCTGTGGCGCTTGTGCGGCACCGGGGTGGCCGTATCCATCCCCAAAGGCAAATGGGGGGTCATCACACCCGAAGACCTGGAAAATGCCGAGCCTGAAATCAAAGAGGGCGATATCGTCATGATCAACACCGGTTTTCATCACAAGTGGGCCGATAGCGATGAATACTTCGCCTATGGCTGTGGCATTTCCGGGGCAGGCGCTCAATGGCTGGTGGATAAAAAAGTCAAATGCGTCGGATACGGTTGCCAGGCCAACGACCATCCCATCGCCACCAAACTGGTGGATCACGGCCTCGGTCCCTCCCAACCCCATTTGATCGAGGAGTACAAGGCGGCCACCGGGCGGGATCCCAAGGAGGATTTTCCGGATTGGGAGCCGGCCCACAAAACCCTGATGGTCAAAGGCGGCATCCCCGGCATCGAGAATGTGGGCGGAGATCTGGACAAGGTGACGGGCAAACGCTGTTTTTTCACGGCGTTTCCGTGGCGCTGGACCGGTGGAGACGGCTGTATCGTGCGTGTATTGGCCATCATCGATCCGGATCAGAGCTTCCGGTTCGAAACCGGCCGATAGAAGGAGACATTATGCTAGTAGATGACATCCTGGCGAAAGCCAGGGATCAAAGGCGAACGGTTCTGACGGAGATCGAAGCCAAACAGATTCTCAACGAGGCCGGCATCGATTGTACGGACACCCGGCTGGCCGCCACAAAAGATGAGGCCGTGGCCATCAGCGAACAGATCGGATATCCGGTTGTCTTGAAAATTTCTTCCGTGGATATCACCCATAAGAGCGATGCCGGCGGCGTGAAAGTCAACCTGCCGGACAAGGCCGCAGTGGAAGCGGCCTATGACGAAATCATGGCCTCCTGCAGCGCCAAACACCCGAATGCCGATATTGAGGGTGTTGCGGTCCAGGCTATGGCAAAAGTCGGCACCGAAGTCATTATCGGAATGACCAAAGATCCATCCTTTGGACCGGTTCTGATGTTCGGACTGGGAGGCATATTCGTCGAAGTGTTAAAAGATGTCGCTTTTCGAGTCGTACCGCTCGAAAAAAACGATGCATCCGAAATGATCAATGAGATCAAAGGGAAAAAACTGCTGGAGGGGTATCGGGGGCAAGAACCGGCTGACATCCCGTTTCTTGAGCAGATGCTTTTAAAGCTTTCGCAGCTTGTCGATAAAACAGAGAGTATTGCCGAAATCGATATGAATCCTGTGTTTGCATATCAACAGGGCGCCGTTGTCGTCGACGCGCGGATTATTTTAGCTGCAGCTTAGATTAAAGACCAACATATGAGGAAAATTCAGCCATGATGGAATTATTTTTCAAACCCAAATCGGTTGCTGTCATCGGCGCCAGCGCCGCTCCCGGCAAACTGGGTTATGTCATCGTAAAAAATATCGCCGACAGTGATTTTTCCGGAGACGTATATCCGGTCAATCCGAAATCGGACGAGATATTGGGTTATAAGGTCTATCGCAGCGTAACGGACATACCCGGTGATGTTGATCTGGTCGTCACGGCGCTTCCGACGCCGAAGCTGACGGTCGCTACAATGGAGCAGTGTGCCCAAAAAGGCGTCAAGGCCGTCATCATCGAGTCGGCCGGGTTCGCCGAAATGGGTGGAGAGGGCAAGATTTTTCAGCAGCAAATCATCGATATCGCCCATAAAAGCGATATCCGGGTCATGGGGCCCAATTGCTCAGGCATCGTTTCCCGCGATATTGTCACATCCATTTATCCGATGACTAAGAAAGTCCCCAGGGGCAACGTGGTGCTCATCGGACAATCCGGGCTCCTGGCGGCCGGGATGGCCTCGGATATCGTCGAAAATGAGAGCCTGAACGTCTCCAAGGTGTGCTCCATCGGCAACAAATGCGATGTCAACGAAAATGACTTGCTGGAATACTTCGGCAGCGAAGATGACGTCGATGTCATCTCGATGTATTTGGAAACCGTCACCGATGGACGGCGCCTGACCCGCATCGCCAGGAAAGTTGCCGCCGATAAGCCGGTCATCTTTCTCAGCGGGGGGCGCACCGAAGCCGGCGCCAAGGCCGCCATGAGCCATACGGGCAGTATTGCCAGCAATGCCAAGATCGTGGAAGCGGCCATCCGGCAAACCGGCATGGTCATGGCGGATGATTTTACGGAACTGAAGGATTTCGCCAAAGTTTTTTCCACGCAACCGCTTCCCAAAGGCAATCGCGTGGCGGTGATCACCCTGGCGGGAAGTGTGGGGGTCAATGTATCCGATCTGTGTGCCAATTTTGGCCTGGAACTTCCCAAACTGACACCGCAAACGACCGAGAAATTGAAGGACATGTTCGACACGCCGGTAGGAAATCCGGTTGATTTGTATTTCAGCGTGACCAAAATCGGTTTTACTAAAACCCTGGAAACCACTTTCCCCGATGCCTTCAGGGATCCAAACATTGATGCTGCGGTGCTTATTCTGGCCGGTTTCGAATATACTCAGGAAGCGGTTCAAAAAAAGATCATCCAGAAGATCGTCCAGGAGGTCGGAAAGCCGGTGGTCGTGTGTATGATTGTCGGATACAACAAATATAAGCATGTTATCATGGACGAATTGGGAAAAGATCTGCCGGTGTTCCCTTCCTTGATCTCCGGTGTAAAAGCTCTAAGTAAATTGTGCGAGTACGGTATTCGCCAACAAAAATTATCCGCTTAAGGGGGATCGCATGGCCTACGAAAATATCATTTTCGAAAAAGAAGAGAATATCGCCGTTATCACTTTCAACCGTCCCGAGGCGATGAATGCCTTGAACAACCAGACCCGGACCGAGTTTGGCGCCGCCATTGCCGAGGTGGCCGCGGACGACGAGATCAAGGTGCTGATTCTCACCGGCTCGGGCAAAGCCTTTGTGGCCGGCTCCGACATCAAGGAGTTCAACCGGACCACCCCCTTTGCCGCCCATAATATCAGCCGTCTGGGTGAGATGGTGGAAAAACTGGAGAAGCCCGTGATTGCAGCGGTCAACGGGTTTTGCCTGGGGGGCGGCTGCGAGATCGCCATGGGGTGTGACATCATCATCGCCTCGGAAAAGGCAAAATTCGGCCAGACCGAAATCAATATCGGCATCATTCCCGGCGGGGGTGGGACTCAGCGCCTGCCGCGGCTGATCGGCGCCTGCCGGGCCAAGGAGTTGATCTTTACCGGGGATATCATCCGGGCGGAAGAGGCCGATCGCCTTGGCCTGGTCAACCGGGTAGTGCCCATGGATGAATTGATGACAACGGCCAAAGAGATGGCCAGGAAGATCGCCACCAAAAGCGCGGCGGCCCTGAAGCTGGCCAAAACCGCCATCAACCGGGGCATGCAGACCAACTTGGAAAGCGGTCTAAGGTACGAGTACGAACTCTACAGCCTCTCTTTGAGCCTTGAAGACAAGGTGGAAGGGGTCAATGCGTTTCTTGAAAAAAGAGCGCCGGTGTTTGTCGGCCGCTAGAAGCGTTTTTTATTCATCAGTGCCTTAAAAAAATCGCCACTCCCCTGGCGGGAGGGGTTTGGGCAGGGAGATGGAATAGGGTTTGATTTCATTTACCTTCACCCGACCCTCCCCCGTCGAGGGGGAGGGAGTAAAGGATTCTTATCTATTAACTAGGAGAATTAAGACGATGGAAAATATGGCAAATAAGGTGGCGCGCATACCGAATTTAGTCGACTGGTCAACCGGTGAAGTCCGGTTGATGAGCGCAAAATGCAACTCCTGCGGAACTTACTTCTTCCCGAAGGAGCATTATCAACATCGCCCCGGCTGCTCGAGAGAGGGTGTGGAAGATGTCTTGCTTCCCAACAAAGGCAAGTTGGCCAGCTATACCGTTCAATATTATCCCTGTCCCCCGCCGTTTAAGACAGAGAAAAAGATCACACCGTACGGCATCGGCCTGGTTGAGTTTGAAGCGGAAAAAATTCAGGTGACCGGCATCATTACGGATACCGATCTGAAATCCCTCAAACTGGGGATGGAAATGGAAACCACCATCCTGACGATGTTCACCAACGAGGAAAAGCAGCAGGTGGTGACCTGGGCCTTTAAAGCTGTTCAATAACCAATATCAGGATAACCATAAGAAGGGATAGCTACCATGAGAGATGTTTATATATTAGGGACCGGGATACACCCCTGGATGGGGTTTTCCGAGCAGGTATTCGCCGATTTTGCGGCGGTGGCGGTCGACAACGCGCTTAAAGACGCCGACATCGAATGGCGGAAGATTCAATCCATCATGGCCGGAATCTTTATCTACGGCGGAAACGCCGGTCACCTTTCCGGTCAATATCTGGAAACCATTTTTGGCGAAACCGGCGTTCCGGTGGTCAACGTCTACAATGCCTGCGCCACCGGATCCGCCGCCATTCGAATGGCGTACAACAGCGTGGCCGCCGGCGAGACCGATACGGCCCTGGCTTTTGGGGCCGACGTATCGCCCAAAGGTTTTCTGACCGCCAAATCGGATAACGCCGTTCAGGACAGGGACGTGATCCGATGGAAAATGGGCGCCATGCCCAATCCGATTTACTGGGCGCTGGAATGCCGCAAACGGATGGAGAAGTACGGCACCACCGAAGAGGATCTGGCATTGGTCAAGGTCCTGATGAGCGAGTTCGGCTCCAAGAATCCGGACGCCCGATTTAAAAAGGCTTACACCCTGGAAGAGGTCATGAACTCCGTCTACGTTTGCGATCCGCTGAGACTCTACATGATTTGTCCGGTGAGCACCGGCGCCGCGGCTGTCATTGTCACCGCCGACAAGGAGTTGATCGCCAAAGCCGACAAACCGGTGAAGATTGACGCCACCACAATGGGAAGCGCCATGTACGGCGATCCCACCATCCGAATCTCCGCACTCTCCTGCCCGGCCGTTGCCGAAGCCCCCATGCTGAGCGAAAGCTACTCGGCGTCCCAACAGGCCTATAAAAAAGCCGGCATCGGTCCCGAGGATGTCGATATCCTGGAACTGCCGGACAACAGCTCCTGGCATTACCTGGTCTATCTGGAAACCTGCGGGTTCTGCAAAGAGGGAGAAGCGGACAAGATGCTGCGAGACGGCGAGACCAAAATCGATGGGAAACTGCCCGTCAATCCAAGCGGTGGATTTTCCTCGCATGGCGAGGCGCTTTCGGCCCAGGCGCTCTGGCAGGTCATCGAATGCGCCAATCAACTCAGAGGAAGATGCGGCGAGCGGCAGGTGAAAAATCCTAAAGTCGCCATGGCCCAGACTTACGGCCTGATGGGTAACAGTGGTACCACGATCATGTCGATTTAATGTCCATCAGGGCGTTTGATGGTCGGCACGATTTAAACAGGGGCGCGGAAATCCGCGCCCCTGTTTAATATTGGTATTCATTTCTGGGATGGCGTCAGATAGCGCGCCTGTATATTGGCCGGAATGAGAAACTGCCCGTCCGCTCTTGGAGGAAGCCGTTTGATCATCTCGGCCGTAATTTGTTCTATATCGGTTGTGGTGGCGCACAGGCTTCGGGCATGGCGATCAAAGGCAGTCAGGTAAGCTTTCATCGCCAGCACCTCTTTTGAGCCGGACAAGGGGCCATGCCCCGGGATGATTTTATCAGCCCCCAGCGCAAGCAGCTGGTCCAAGGTCTTGGCCCACCCCTTCAAATCGCCCTCTGCCAGGTAGGGGTGAAAATCGGTGAATAGAATATCTCCCGCGAAGACCACCTTTTGTTACGTACAGTGGTATGTAATCAAAAATTTTGGTGGAATCGAGATTGATGTGATATTCTCCATATATCGCCACTCAGGTCAAATTTGAAATAGGGAGCTCTGATTGCTGCGCAGACACCTATATTTTCTAATACCCGCTATAGGCTTTTTGACACTCTGGGTCCAAATGGCTGGAAGTGCCTTAGCTCTTGAAAAACGACCCACGGCATTCATTCATGCCAACCTAATACCCATGACAGCCGAGACTGTACTATCAGACCAGACCGTGGTTGTTGAAGGAAAGCAGATTACAGTCATCGGTCCTTCCAACCAAACTAAGATACCGGCCAACGCAAACGTGATCGACTGTCGCAACGCGTTTCTGATGCCTGGTCTATCCGACATGCACATGCATCTGCGATACGACTGGATGAGCGATGTCTGGCCAGTGTCCCCTTTGAAGCTTTATCTAGCCAATGGCGTCACGACAATTCGTTGTTTCGGGCCGAGAGGGAAAACCGGCCGGTATGGTCTTAAATGGCGGAAGGAAATCGATGCGGGGCGTCTTGCCGGTCCCAGTATTTTGACTTGTGGCCCGCAGCTTCGGGGTCATTTTAAAAAAGACCCGGAACAAATTGTTATCAAACAAAAATACCAAGGGTTCGATTTCATCAAAATCTATTCTTTTGTGACCAGGGTGGAATATAATACTATCTTGTCAACGGCCAAAAAGCTTGACATTTATACAGCCGGTCACATTCCGTTTCAGGTTGGACTGGACGGTGTTTTGGCTGAAAGCATGGATGAGATTGCCCATATCGAAGAGTTTTTATGGGAATTTTCAAATATAGATCGCCAGCGTTATTTTGAAAAGGAAGGGGAGTGGATGGCCTATGCTATCCAAACCACTTTCGATCGATTTGCACCCTTTCTAGAGCTAAAGCCCGAGGAAAAAGAACAGAAGCTTAAAGTGCTGATCGACGCGACCATGAATAAACTCAAAGGCAGGCAGATTCCAGTTTGCACAACCCTGGTGGTGGACGATCTCATTGAGCAGAAATTGTTCTATCCGGATCAGTTTTTGAGAAGACCAGAAAACCGCTATTTGCCGGCAAGTTACTTGGACCAGTTTCGTAGGGGTGTGGAAAAACATCAGATGCAGTTCAGAGGGGGTGAGGTTTTTGCCCTCTTTAAGTACACGCTAGACAAAATGCTATTGGTGGCATTAAAAGAGATCAATACCCCATTGCTGCTTTCTACAGACGCCGGGACAGGTCGAATGGGAATCGTACCGGGATTCTCCATTCATGATGAGCTAAGAATCTTGGTTGAAAACGGTTTTACACCTTATGAAGCAATTGCCGCTGGAACCGTCGTTGCTTCTATAATTGTGAATCGAATGAATGGGCGAGATGATTTTGGAACTATAGTACCTGGAAAAAGAGCAGATCTTATTCTGCTGCAACAAAACCCATTAGAAGATGTGGCCAATGCCCGGAAAATCCATGGAGTCATGGCAGCCGGCCGGTGGTATGATCAAAAAGCCATAGCGGAGATGTTGGACCAATAAATCTCGTTTTAACATTGCATATATCTCCAAGGTATCTGTAATATAGTCTGACCTGTGATAGGGTTCGATATAGCCAAACAATTCTTTTTCCAGTTTTTTTGAGCTATACGATCCATAACATAAAATGAAGGGGGTGAATCCGGTCTAATGATCGCACCCCCCTCTGTTTTAGCAATAGATATTCTCATCAGTAAGGGCTGGCCCTATTCTTTATAAAACAGGGGCGCAGAAATCCGCGCCTCTTGCTTTTTAAAGGTGCAAGCGAGTCAAATTACCTCCATCTGGATCAAGTCAGTGCGGGCTGGTCACCTACCAGGAGGCAACGCCGGCGCTTGGTGCCGCCTCAGGTACGCCTGCATAGTCGGTTGCCAGTTTATTCTGGAGTTTTGAGAACGTGTCTCCCAGCACACTCGCACTGGCACCGGGCCAGTAGTAGTACGTGCTCTTCACCAGCCCTTGATGCTTGACGAGCAGGTAGACTTGACGGGGTGTATCGATTCCTTTCGGTTCGAACTTCTTGACCGTACCCGCATCGATCGCCCATGCCACCTGCGTACTGCACACGCCGGAACTCATGTAGCCTTCGAGACGCTTCATCGATCTCAGAACGTAGCCCACGACGTCCAGTGGCCTCACCTTTTCGTTGAGCTCCTGGACGACCACCGGACGGTGCCTGTTCTGGTGCAGGTATGTCTTCGTATCGAGGATCACCCACGCGGTCGCTCCCCCGATCTCTTCGAAGGTAGCGACCCTGGACGTCGTTTTCCCGCTTGCCACGATGGCGCTGTGCCCGGGCCCGGAGCCTTTCACGTTGCTGACCAGAGTAAGTATGGCGATTTTATCCTCGTTCGCCATGGTCTCACCTCCGACGCAAGTCATCCATCTCTAAAGATAGGAACTTGATTTTGATACAATCTGTAAACCTATCGCCGTTTCCGGCAATGACCGCATTCAGCCCTGTTTTTGCCAGACCATATCGTCCGGGAACAGGTGATTTCCGCTGGCAATATCCAGAGGAGCGGCCAGCCAGTCTTTGGTCGTTTCCACCCAGGTCTGGAAGTGCGGCGTCTGCTTGTGCCGCTCGAAAGCCTGTTCGCTGGTGTAGACTTCATAAAGGTGCAGCAGATTTGGATCGGCGTGATCTTCGACAACATTGAACAGCAGGCAATCGGGCTCGTGTCGCACCGAGCCGCGACCGTCGGCCAGCATGGCTTGAATGAATTCCGAACGATACTCCGGCTTGATCCGGACTTTTACGATGACGGCAAACATACACTCCTCCTGCTGTGAGTCAAAAAAGGGTTGTCTTTTCATCTTTTTGGGACGAATCCGGGTAAAAAGCACCCGGTTGCAACCAACCAATGAAGGCATTCGATAGAAGTTATTAAAAACAACCGCCAACGCATTGTCAAGACCATTGAGATCCTGGTCAGAAAACCGGGGCCAAAGGATGCCTGTGACCCTTGACAGGCCGAATGATCAAGGTCAGATCCTAATATCCAGCCCAATCACCGTTGTACTTCTTGGCTTTGGGTTTGCAGCCGTAGAAGATATCGTCCAGCAGGGTGAACAGTCTTTGGTTCAGTCGATTGCGTTGGGTCAGGAAAACGATAAGCCGATGGGGCCAGGTTCGGGCGTGGCTCCAGGGGCAAACGCGCATGCAGACGTTGCAATCGGTACCGATCTTGGCCCAATGGTTAAAACAGGTCTCCTCGTTCAGCTTCCAGCGCAATGTCCCGTTGACCCGGCCGGGGGCATCGTCTTCGGGGATCGATTGAGACGGACAGCACACGGCGCACTTTTTACAAATCGCACAAAAGCTTTGTATGCCAAGGTCCACCGGTTTGTCGGCCACCAGGGGCAAGTCGGTGGTTACCGCACTCAAACGGATGCGGGGACCAAACTCCTTGGTCATCAAGTAGCCCATTCGGCTGAGTTCGCCCAGCCCGGCATCCACCGCAACCGGGGGCAGGATCAACTCGTAGTGGCGCAGGTGGTTGGCTGTGGCAGAATAACCCAGGTTTGCAATGAAGGCCGCCAGCTGGGTGGAGATGACGGCGCCTTTGGCGTAGTTGCGCATGCTCTCAATCAGTGTGGGCGTGTGCGGCGATGTCATGGTCAGATCCCGGTCCATTTCTTCGGCGAAAACAATGGCATACTTGTGTTTCAGCTCGATGGGCCGACCCCAATCTTCCCAATTCTCATTAAATATCTCACCGCGATGTGAATAGATCCAATTGGGATTGATCGGTGTCACTCCCACTAGGTCCGCTCCCAGTTTTTTGGCGAATCCTTTGACCCGGCGCGTGGCCTCAAGGGCGTCAAAAGGCGAACCGAATTTTGCAAATTGCTTCGCCATCGGATGGGCACCGGGCTTGACCATAGGGGGAGATGACAGGTAGTGGGGAATGCTCAGACAGGCGGCCGTCATGGCCACCTCAAAGCCCGAATTGGGATGGTCGATTTTTCCCACCGGGCCGGTGGCGCCGCCCTTTTCCCTTCTCTGGGCATCCGGGGCTTCACGCTCCGGATGCTGGTCGTAATAGGTCTTGTACTGTTCCGTGCCGGGGCGCAGTGTTCTGTTGCGGGCAAAGACCAGGTCCCTTTCGTCAAACCTCCGGATCTTTCCAACCATGTAGCCCTGGCTGCCGCTTTTCGCTCGCGGGTTGGATTCACGTCGCATGACAAAAATAAGGCCGACCAGGCTGACGCAGATCAACAGGATGAATAATTTGTCGCCCGGTGGCCGATAAAAAAATCCGTTTTGCGCCAGAATCAGGTAAATCATCAGCACGCCGACCATCAGGGCAAATTGGACAAATGCATAAACCGAAGCCCGGGTCTCCCGCTCTGCGATGCATGATGCAAAAAACCCAAGTCCGATAATTGCCTGGACGCCCAAAGCCACCGCTCCAATCAAGACCAGCGTAAAAAGCATGACACGATCCTCTCTCCGTATATGTGTACCATTATTCTCGGCTGAAACAGAATAGCTTTATACAGCCTGCCAATTCGCCGGACTGTCATTTTGTCCTGGCTTTTCAATTCGATGGCATAAATGGCAGGCACACCTAAATATCTTGCTTTTTCCCAGCAGTTTTAGTATCGATTTCGACGATACCCGATCCAAGTATCATCATTTCTAATATTTGATACATTTAAAGACCACCGCAGTCTATTGAAAACGCCGCGAGCAGACGAATAGGCTATACCAGGGTCAGCTCTCAGCAATAATAAATGATACGAATATCATCACTTTAAGGTAGATGTTCATCCAGACTGTGGATCCTTCTTGGAACCTGTAGAAGCTTCTGCCATGCCGGAATGAGCGAGTTCACCCATATGTTTTGCCGATTGGCGAAACATGCTTGCGTGTCGATTCGGGACTGGGGCGTCTTTTGCTCCTGTGGATTTTTTATGGAATGCAGATGATTGATGAAAGAGAGGGGGTAGACATGAATAGATGGATGAATATGATTCGCCGAAAGAAAGAGACGACAACCAAGGACGCCGGATTCTTGACATGCCCCAATTGCGGAGCTGTTTTGCAAACCAAGGAAGAGGGTGCCGCCAAGGCTGCGTTATGTGCGGAAATTCAGGAAAAAGGTGCATGCGTCATTAATCTCGCCAGGTGCATGAAATGCGGAACGACGGTCGATTGTCAGGAGGTGTATGCCGGGCATTTTGACTCAGACAAATGAGATCTTCTCAAAATAAATAGACATATCCATCATTTTTAATTGCCTGCCGTTTATGCACGAGAGATGTTTGTCACTCTTGCTGCAAAAGGCCATTCTGCGGTTATCGAGTCCTCATGAGCAGGACGGCCTCGTCACCTATCAATTCTCCGGAGAACAGCTCCGTTTTTAACTATTCCCGTCTTTTGGCCGGTGTGCTGTATTCCGAAAAAACGTTTTAAATTTTGGATGTTCAGTGCTAAGGGAAGGATCTGATCCGAACGACGCGAACGACTATTTGAGGAAGCGAGACCAAAAATGAAGATCACACGATTCGTACCTAATGTGCTGTTTGGCCGGAAAACATTCGACGACCTCAATGCATACATCGACGAAGGTTATCCCGATAGAGATCGTTACACCGTCTATGTTATCGATGCGGTACATCGAACGACCGGCCTGTATAACCGTCTGCAACCGGCGGACCGTGACCTGGTCATGGAATTCGACGCTTCGGACAGGGAACCCAAGACAGTGGATATCGATACGATTTGCGCCGCCATTGTAAAGGACAAAGGCGACGAGCTGCCACGAGTTGTGGTGGGCATCGGCGGCGGCGGCACCATGGATGTGGCCAAAGCGGTTTCCATTATGCTGACCAATCCCGGATCGGCGGCGGACTACCAGGGATGGGATCTGGTTCAAAACGCGGCCATCCCCAAAATCGCCGTCCCCACCCTGTCGGGGACGGGGGCGGAAGCCACTCGCACGGCTGTGCTGACGGGACCGGTCAAGAAACTTGGCATCAACAGCAATTACAGCATTTACGATGCCATTTTGCTCGATCCCGAGCTGCTGAAAACGGTCCCGACTGAACAGGAGTTTTATACAGGCATGGACAATTTCATCCACTGCGTGGAGGCCTCCCACGGCAGTGCCATGAACGCCATGGGCAGACCCTTTGCCATGCAGGCCAAATCGGTGGTGGAAGATTTTTTCCTTAAGGAGAAGAATTACGACGATTACATGGTGGCATCTCTGCTGGGGGGGTGCTCCATTGCCAATTCGTCTGTGGGAATCTGCCATGCGCTGTCTTACGGCATCGCCTTTATCCTGGGATATCGGCACGGCATTGCCAACAGCATTGTCTTCAACCACCTGGAAGAATACTATGGTGAAGATGTAGCCAAGTTCCAACAAATGGTGAAACAACACAACATTCAAATGCCCACAGGTGTCACCCGGGGATTGACATCGGAGCAGATGGACAAGATGATCGAACTGGCCTATATGCTCGAGCGCGACCTGATCAGCGCCCTGGGGCCTGACTTCAAAAAAATCCTGACTCCCGAGAAGATCGTGAGCCTCTACGAGAGAATGTAGACTTTCCGATAATGTTTTTAGCAAGGCTAGAGGGAGGAAGCTGTATTGTGATACCGCGACGACCGACAGCGCGGTCCAACAGCATTATCGGATGCTATAGAAAAAAATGAACCTATAGAGAATGCAGAACCAATAGACTTTCCGATAATGTTTTTGGCAAGGCTAGAGGGAGGAAGCTGTATTGTGATACCGCGACGACCGATAACGCAGTCCAAAAACATTATCGGAAAGTCTATATCTCAGTTAATGCTGTTTTGGGGTATGTGGTATCTGGCATTTTCAACACGTACGTTCATCTCTCCCTTTCTGCCCATCATCGAATCCGAGTTTGCCGTCAACCATGCCAAAGCCGGCGGGTTGTTGTTCTTTGTCGCCGGAGGAAGCACATTGGCCTTGAGCAGCGCCGGCTATTTTTCATTACGCATCGGCTACAAGCGGCTCATCTCACTGAGTTTTCTGATCATGGCCGGTGCTTTGGCAGGGCTTTGCTTTGCCTATTCATATAACTCGTTCGCGTTCTGTCTGTTTTTCTTTGGAATTGGGGGCGGCTTCTACCTGCCTTGTGCCGTCCCTATCCTGACCGCCGTGTTCGACAGAGAGCTCTGGGGAAGAGCCATTTCGGTCCACGAGACGGCCGCCAGCTTCAACATCCTGTCCATTCCGTTTGCCGTTGCCCTGGCATTGGGTGTCATGCCCTGGCGTGGTATTTTTTTGGTGCTGGCGGTCCTCGTCATCCTGATGGCGCTGGTGTTTTGGTTGAAGACACCTGATCCGGCCCCCCAACACAAGCCCCGGACCCGGATCGTTGCGTTGCTGGCCAGAGGCGATTTGTGGATTGTTTTCATCCTCTGGGTTGCCAGCGGCATTAGTGTGATGGGAGTCTATAGCATTGTACCCCTTTTTCTCGTGAATGAAAAAGGAATGAGTGTCGAAATGGCCAACCGGCTCCTGAGTTTGTCCCGGCTGGGTGGACTCGCAGGCCAGATCGGCCTTGGCTTCTTTCTGGATCGGGTCAGGACGAAACCTGTATTGGTCTTTCTAATGATCGCCTCGGCGCTGTCAGCTGTCGGGTTGGCCGCGGCGCGGCCTTTGTGGCTGGTGATCGGCATGCTGCTGCTCCAGGGAACGTTTTGCGTCGTCTTTTTTCCGGCCGGCATCGTGGCCATTTCCAAATTGACCGAAATCGAAGAGCGAGGTCTATACACGGGTGTCACCATGGCCGTCTCCATGATGGTCGGCATCGGCATCGCTCCGGCTCTTTTCGGTGCTATCGCCGATGCGTGGAGCTTTCAGATCGGTATCTATTTGCTGGGTTTTGGAACGCTGGCGGTTTGTCCGCTGCTCGTGTTTTTGAGGGAAATATAATAATGGCTCTTGGAGGAACGGTATGAACGAATCGTTGAGTGAATTGAACGATTTTATCGATGGATGGAGCGATTCATCGGAGCGCAACAAGGAGGTTTTTGTCCGGCTGAAAAGCCGTCTTGAAGCGCAGGACGGGGTGGTTCTGGAATTTGTCTCGCGGCCCGGTGTCACCTATTCGCTTCGAGCATCGCATCCGAACCAGAGCCGGCGCTCACTGTTCGTCATGGTGGACGTCATTGAAGACGACCCGAGATGGCTCTCGGTCTGCTTCTACGGTGATATGATTGCCGATCCTGATGAACAGGGGGACTTCGTCCCCGAGGGGCTTCTCGGTGAAGATGCCATGTGCTTCGACATCGATCAATACGACGATGCACTGCTGGAGTACGTGGAAGACCGGCTGGATGAAGCCTACCGCAGTGCGGGTACGAAATAGTCGTGTTCGTTTACTCGACCGCCACAAGATGCACCGTGTAGGTCAGCGCCTCACCGGCCAGGGGATGGTTGGCGTCCACCGTCACTGAGTCGTCGTCCAGATCTCGAATGAGCAGATTGACCGTCTCCTGGGTTTCGCTTCGGTATTGGACCACCCGGCCTATCTGTAATTCCATATTGGAATCGATTTTGGAGCGATCGATCCGCATGACCCGGGATTCATCGCGGAGGCCGTAGGCGTCTTCCGCAGCGATGTCGATGGTGCGAACGTCACCCACCTTCATCCCGATAATGCCCTGTTCCAGCTTTTTAAACACCTTGCCTCTGCCGATGGTGAATGAAAGCGGCTGACCGCCTTTGGACGACCCGACGGATTTGCCGTTTTTCAGCTTGACCGTATAATGAATTTTAGCCCGTCGGCCGAATATGGCTTCTTCCATGGCTGCTCCATTTACTCCCTTGCCGGTTTGGCCCCTATCGCCGCCACAGCAGTTTGGGGCTGCCATGCGGCTTGGATGTCGTTTCTTAAAAAAACGATAAAGGGCTTGCATTTGAAAAGATAGCATGTAATATTGCATACAATTATCAGAATTACCATAAAGATTCAAGCAAATTTTTGTTCAACCCCGGTGTAAGATGATGATAGTATGATGCCGTTGTTCCGATGATGTGTCTTGTTTGTTCGGTTCTCATCCTGTATCTATCCGTTGTGCGCTATGATCAATCGGGTTTGTGATTATCGATGGGAATCGTCCGGGCATTGTGACGATTCCAAATGTTATCGTTAACCAAAAGGAGAGAGGAAATGTCCGAACAACTCAAGCCCATGGTCCGAAAGATATTTGAAGAGGCTTATAACAAAGGCAATCTGGCCGTACTGGACGAATTGATCGCCCCCAACTACCTGCGACACCAACCGCCGATGAAGAAAGTGGAGGGCCTGGAAGCCTATAAGAAATTTGTTGCCGATGTCCGCAGCGCTTATACCAACTTCAATATTCGCTTGGAGGAGATTCTGGTGGACGCAAACAAGACGGTGGTTCGGATCACGCTTACCGGGAAGCATACCGGTAAAACCCCGACCCTGATGGCACCGCCTACCGGAAAAGAGATCTCAATGGTGGGGTGTGTGGTATCCACCTGGGAAAACGGCAAGGTCGTTGAGGAGTGGGTCTACAACGATTACATGGGATTGACCCACCAGTTCGGCGTCGTGCCTTTGGCGGTCGACGGATTTGTATAAACCCAATCAACGATGGGGAATTGATATATGCGGCATCTTGATGTCTTTCCCACGGTTACGTGGTCTGCCGGCCCGGGCTGCCACGGCGGGTGCGGCCAGAAGCTCTATGTGCAAGACGGCAAATTGATCAAGGTGGAAGGTGATGAGGACCATCCCTTCAACCAGGGTCGATCCTGCCCCCGTGTACTGGCGCTGACCCAGTACATGTACCACCCCGATCGCGTCACCCAACCCTTGAAGCGTGTGGGCGATAGAGGCCAGGGCAACTTCGAGCCCATTTCATGGGACGATGCCTTCGACATTTGCGAGCGGCGCATGAAGGATATCCGGGACCGGTTCGGAGCCGAGGCCATGGTCTTTGCTCAGGGTACCGGCCGGGATATCGGCGGCCCCATATCATTTTTAACCTATAGCTACGGCAGTCCCAATTGGGCACAGCTGGGTTTGTCCGGACAATCATGCTACACGCCCCGCCTCGGGGCCATGAAAGCCGTTATGGGCGATTTTGCGGTCACCGACTGCTCGCAGTTCCTGGAAAAACGGTATGATGATCCTGCCTGGAGACGTCCTGAAGTGATCATGGTGTGGGGGCAGTACCCACCCAACGGGTGTCCCGATGCTTTCATGGGGCACTGGATTGTCGACTGCATGCGCATGGGAACCAGGATCATCAGTGTGGATCCCCGCCATACCTGGATGACCACCCGCTCGGCGCACCATTTGCAACTGCGGCCGGGCACCGGAGGCGCCCTGGCCTTGGGAATGCTCAATGTCATCATCGAAAAGGAATTGTACGACAAGGCCTTTATCGATCAGTGGACCATTGGATTCAACCGGCTTCGGCAGCGGGTGCGGCACTATCCGCCGGACAAAGTCGCCGGCATCACAGGCGTACCGGCCAAGACCATCGACGCCGCGGCAACGCTGTACGCCACCAGTAAACCCGCCGCCGTTCATTGGGGGGTACCGGTTGATATGGAGCCCGAGGGAACGTCGGTGGCGCACGCCATCATCTGTTTGTGGTCCATCACAGGCAATATCGATGTCCCCGGCGGAAACGTCATCGCGCGCCCCTCGCATGGGGTCTCTTCCTATCCTTATTCAACCGAAGAACTGGTGGAATTGTACGGTGAGGAACTGGTCAATAAACTGACCGAAAAGCGCATCGGCGCAGACGTCTATCCCATGGTGAAACATTTCAGGGGATGGGCCCATCCGGACATGGTGATCGACCAGATCTTTTCGGGAAAACCTTATCCCATAAAAGGCGCCTGGATTCAGACCGCCAACATCCTCGGAGGACAGGCTGCGCGTGCGCGACTGCATTACGAGGCGTTGAAGAAACTGGATTTTGTGGTGGTGGTGGATCTGTTTCACAACCCGACATCGATGGCTCTGGCCGACGTGTTTCTGCCGGCGGCCACATTTGCCGAGAAAAACAGCTTTCGGGCCTGGTGGGCTCCCTTGGCGGTGATTCAGAAGCATGTCCAGGTCGGTGAATGCAAATCCGACTGGGAGATCAACTTTGAAATGGCCAAACGCTTCAACCCCGAAGGCATGAAAAAGTGGCGCACCGTCGAAGATCTTTTCAACGAGCGTCTGGCCGCTTCCGGAATGACCTTCCGGCAACTGGCGGACAAGGGAGGGTGGGCGATGCCCGAGGAAGGGCCGTTCAAACCGTATCATCGCCATGAGCGGGGCCTGTTGCGCAAGGATGGCCGGCCGGGATTCGATACTGACAGCGGCAAGGTGGAGCTCTACTGCAGCACATATGAATCCTGGGGCTTGGACCCGCTGCCGCATTACGTTGAGCCGCCCCAAAGCCCCACAGCCACACCGGATTTGTTTGAGAAGTATCCCTTGATCATGATTACCGGCGCCCGCAGTCAGCTCTACTTTCACTCCGAGCATCGAGGCATTCCCTGGCTGAGGGAAAAGGAGCCCGATCCTCTGGTACAGATTCATCCCGATACCGCCGGGACGTATGGCATCGAAGACGGCGAGTGGGTGTATATCAAAAACGATCTCGGAAGGGTGAAGCGCAAAGCCAAACTGACGCGTAAAGTCCATCGCTCGCACATCCAGACCCGTCACGGGTGGTGGCTGCCGGAGCGCAGCGGTCCGGAGCCGGATCTGTTCGGCATGTGGGACTACCAGATCAATCTGCTGATCCCCGGTCCCCAGTGCAGCTCCTCAGGGTTCGGCGGAGGCCAGTATAAAACAACTCTGGTCACCCTGGAAAAGATATCGGACGGGGGGGCAAATCGTGGCTAAATACGGATTACTGATCGACTACAACTATTGTACGGGCTGTCATGCCTGCGAAGTCGCCTGCCAGCAGGAGCACAATTTGCCGGCCGGTAAAAACGGCATTACGGTCACCGAATTCGAATACGAGACGTACACCGGGCTGGCCATCGACTATCTGCCATATCCCACCGACTTGTGCGACCTGTGCATCGCCCGACGCAAAGAAGACCTGCCGCCCGCCTGTGTCAAGCACTGTCAGTCGCGCTGCATGACGTTCGGCCATCTGAAGGAACTGGTCGAGGCCATGGAAGAGCGCCCCAAGATGGTGTTGTTTGCACCGAGATAGAACAAACCAACCAACCCATTCAACCAAGGATTTGGAGCAAACATTGGCGTTATTTCAGATTCAGCAGAAGACCTGCAGCCAGGACGGCCTTTGCGCTGCCGTCTGTCCTTCGCAAATTATTGATTTTCAAAAAGGCCGGTATCCCGTCCCTAAATCCGGAGCCGAAGCGGCTTGCATCCGGTGCGGCCATTGCGTGGCCGTTTGTCCGACCGCCAGCCTGGATCATGAAGCCATGGCGGCAGAGCAGTGTCCGTCCGTCAAGCCGGATCTGACATTATCAGCAGAGCATGCCGAACATTTTCTCAGAAGCCGTCGTTCGATTCGCAAATACAAAAAGAAGGCTGTCGAGCAAGATCGTATGGAACGGCTCATACGCATAGCCCGTTATGCCCCCTCCGGGCGCAATACCCAGGGGGTCGGGTGGCTGGTGTTGGGTCGAACGGATGAGATCCACCGCATCGCCGAACGCGTCGCCGACTGGATGCGCTGGGTCGTCGATAACGATCCTGAAACCGCCGTCGCCATGCACCTGGAAAAGACCCTGGCGGGTTGGGCAGAGGGCGTCGATGTCATTTTCCGTGGCGCTCCCGCGGTCATTGTCGCGCATGCGGAAAAAGAGAACCCCCGGGCCCAGACCACTTGCACCATCGCTTTGACCTATTTGGAACTGGCTGCGACCGGGTTGGGGCTGGGCTGCTGCTGGGCCGGCTATTTCATGAGGGCCGCCGATGAATACATGCCCCTTCTTCAAGCATTGGCGCTGCCTCAGGGGCACCGTTGTTACGGTGCCATGATGGTGGGCTACCCAAAATTCACGTATCGCCGGTTGCCCCTTCGTAATGAGCCGCATATTATTTGGCGGTTATAAGAGGATTCTCAGCGGGCTCGGCCCGGCATCAACAACAGCACGACTGCCGAAAGCACACCGCTGCCCAAACCCAGAATCAGCGCCCACGAATAGGTGCCTGCAGCATCGATGGTCCAGCCGCACAGCACCGGCGATATAACCGAGCCCACTCCAAGAAACACCGTCCAGAGACCGACGATACCGCCGGTTTGGGTTCTCGGGAAAAAATCAGAGGCTGCGGCACCGTATACCGGCCACACCGCACCGTAGCCCAGGCCGTAGAGTCCGGTGCACAGGTACAAGGTCCATGGCTGATGCGCCAACATCATTCCCAGACAGCCCAGGCCCATGATCAGACCGCACATTTTCATGACACGGATCCGTCCTGCGACATCCGACATCAGGCCCAGTGTCAGTTGTCCGCCAATGCCGCACAGCGCGATAATGGCGACAAATCGGGTGGCGGAAGTGTATGGCAACTTCAGAAATTCCCTGGCATAAACCGGCAAAAAGGTGAACGGCACCAGCACATTGAAACCCACCAACAGATAGGCCATGCCGATGATCCAGAAAATACGGTCGTTGAAAAGAGAGCGGTAGGACTGCCAGAATGAGGCCTTCGTCTGTTTTGCCGACTGGCCCCGGTCATCCATCGGCAATGGATTGCGCACCAATACGATATTTAAAATCGAAACCGCGAGGCCGAACAACCCCATCCCAAGCCAGCCGACCCTCCAGCCGGAGGCGGCGACGATGACCGGCAGCAGAAATCCCCACAGGGGAATACCCAGCCCAACGCCCATGGTGACCAGGGACAGAGCCATGCCTCTTTTATGATCGGGTACCCATTTTTGGACCAGCGCTGTCACCGGTGCCCAGCAGGCGGCATGCCCCAATCCGGCGATGGCAAAAAAGAGACAAGCCTGCCACAGGTTCTCGGCAAAGGCCATCATCGAGGCGCCACCGGCCAGGAGCAGCGTGAAAAGGATCAGGATCAACCGGTAATTGTAGCGATCCGTCATCGCCCCGAGGAGCGGCGTGGCCACGGTGTACACGACAAAGTAGGCGGCGAAAATCACACCGGCCTGGGTTTTGCCGATGCCCAGGGCCGGCAGCATTTCCGGCAACAACATGCCGTAGCCGTACCGAACGGCATAGGCAATGGACACTGTGAAAAATCCGGCAATGATGGTGGCGTAAGCGCGTTTGGTCATCATCGTTGGTCCTGAATTTAGGGTTCAATACGTCGGCATGAGCTTGCTGCTTCAACGGCGTATATTACCAACATGTGTTTGCCATTGCATCTGAAAAAGAATTAAATGTGATATTCATCACTGACACCCGGTATCAATACTGCTTTAATAGCATCGCCCTGACAAGTTCAATCAGCAACAGATTGTTTAGATCGCAGCGAAAACTCGATCTCTGGAATTGATGGGCCTAAAACCAGGAATAGATGACGGTGAGCTCCGGTGCCGGTTCTTTCATCCGAAAAGGGTAGCGTACATGGGATGACCTCTTGTTGAAACGGTTCAGAAACCGGATCGGGATCCTATCGGTGCTGCGGAAGTCATAGATCCGCATTACCGGATGTGGTTTTCTTCACGAGAGGAGGCGATCATGGCACTCAACCCGACGGACACCAGGGCTGGTACCGGCTTGGTGCCGACCCAACAAATTATTCGGGAAGCGCAGTTTCGAAGGGATATCATCCACGGCTCCATCATTTTCACTCTGTTGCTTATTATCGTTTTCAGTGTTCTTTTTTTTATATTTGATCACTCCTTTTTCAGCGCCGCCTTCTACGCTTACATCGCCATTGGTGCTGTTTATATCGTTCTTGATATCATCACCATACGAAATTCCCAAAGAAAATGGAAAGAAGATCCTCGGTACGGTTTTCGGCAACTTCTGGCGAAGCTCAGCGGGCAAGGCAATACAACCCAAAAAATCAGAATAAACCTATGGCTGCTGTTCCGTATCATCAGTCAATATTCCATTTGGCCGTTCGTGATCATTGCTATTCTGCTGAAAAAGACCGCATTGGATTTAGACGACCCGCTTTCCCTGATGGCAAAATCGGAGTTGGAGAGAAACGACGTTGTTTTATCCACCACTCTGGCGTTTTTATCGATGGTCGTTTTAGTGGTATTTGATTCTCAAGTCCCGCGAGACTTACATCTCAAGTTATTCATCTGGGTGATTTTGTTGCATGTGATGGCCAGACACATGGCATATGTGCTGAACCCTTCACCCTTGCAGATCAATCTCCGGCGCACAATCGGCAATCCCTATTTTCAGTTTCTTGCCATTGCAATATGTGATTTGCTGGTGTTATGTGCTGCCTTCGGTTTAATCGGCAATTATTTGGACGGCAGTCAGATCACTTTCCAGGGCCTCTTGCAGGTTGGGAAAAAGATGCTGTCTCTTAAAGATTCCTGGGATATGCTGATGAGCGGCACTGAGCCGCCCATCCGATATCTGATGGGATTTGCAGGAATCTTGTACTATACAAACATTGTCAAGGTCTTAGTGCACTATAAGAAGTTTGAGCGTGAGGATCAGGATCTGCTGACGATAGCGGCTCGTTATATGCTAACCGGTCGTTTTCGAGAGGCGCTGCACTGGCTTGAAAAAACCATGAACCAGGATTCGGCTGTTCGGGGGACCATAGCCGTTGCCAACCTGGGTGTCGGCAAGATTGATAAGGCCATTCGCTATACAAAAAAAACCATCATGGCAGACCAGGCTGTCGATATCGACGACCAAGCCTTATATCAATTATTCAATTCAGTTATCAACTTCAAGGTACCGCAGGTCGCCTACTTGAGACTCCTTGAGCACGGTGCCGCGCTGGGTGTGTCTGACTCGATTTTAAGCTTCGGGATAAGATTCTATACGGCGTTCTATGAAGATTCGCAGCCGGAGGAAATATTGGAAATCGTCCAAAAGGACGACCGGCGGGAGACATATCCACTGACGTATAGTACATGCATCCTGATCAAGATACTGATGACTGTTGAAGAATTGGCTGCACATCCATCTGTGGACGACTCTGATGATGACATCTATGACCGCCTTGAAACTGAATTCGATTCCCTGGTGGAGACGCTGGTGAATTTGAAGCTCGACAAGGCCCGTGATAATATCGTGAAGTCGGTAACCATTCTCAACTGTAATTCATTGACATTTGGTGACGAAATGCCTTCTGAAGAGTCATTGGCGGAAATTCAGCAGCATATATCGGAACTGACAAATGATGTCCAACGGCTCACTCATGATTGGGAAAAGATCTTTGCCATTCAGAACATCGAAAGTATGCTTGTCAATTATGACGATAAGCCGATGATCAAAAGGCTGATTCTCGACCTGATGCAACGGATTGGAGAAACGCTTGAGGATACAAAGGCTGAAGCAATGATACGGCGAAGCAGCCAATTATTGTATCAACAAAATGAGCCAGTTTAGATAAAATAGACAGATGGTGCTGCCTGTGCCGGTCTGCGTGTAAAAAAGGCAGATTCGGTAACATGACACGTCTGCGCTGACCCATGGAATCTGCCAGGGCTTGAAAATTGACACCGCCCGGATATTGGGGTAAATTTTATCTATGGGGCGTTCATGGGATTTTCGATGATCGAATGGCCTGTTTAATCAGAATATTGAATTGCGTCACCCTTTCATCGCGTTGTGTTCGCATTTGTCTCCTGCAGTATCCATCGATTTCGAACCAAGGTTCTTTGTGACTCCACTTGCCGCTTTATTGCCAATCCGGCAACCCCATGACTCTGTTGGATAACGATCCGATGGGGCGTCCATCGGACAGATTCACATCCGCTCGGCAAAACTAAAAAAGAGAGGATACCATGGCCATTATCACCATATCCAGGCAAATGGGAAGTTTTGGCGATGACATTGCGAAAGCAGTCGCTGAAACACTGCAGTATGAGCTGGTGGATAAAACAAAGATAAGTGATGCGATGGCTGAACAGGGTCTTCCGGCACCTGAATTTGAAAAGTTTGACGGCAAAAAACCCAGTATCTGGCAGTCCATGCGCGATCAGAAAAAGAGGTTTACCTTTCTGCTTCGAGCCGTTGTTTACGATTTTGCCAGGGGGGGCGATGCGGTCATTCTGGGGCGCGGCGGGCAGGCACTGCTGAAAAAGATTCCCGGCACACTGCATGTGAGGATCGTCGCACCACTGGAAACCAGAAAAAAACGCCTGACGGAAATGGAGGGTAGTGATGATCGAGAGGCCGAACAGCTCCTTGCGAAATGCGATCGCGATTCGTCGGGTTTCATTCGATCCTTCTTTGACATCGATTGGGCGGATGAAACGCTTTATGACGTCATCCTCAATACCAGGTCCATGTCGGTGGGAACCGCAGCATCGTTGATTGTGGAGGCAACCCGCGCACCGGAATTCAGCCGTCGCTCTGCGGAAGTAGAAGCCGGCCTGGAAGACAAAGCGCTGGTGCAGAAAGCAAGCGCCTTGCTTGTGGGATATCCGGGTATCGATCTGATACGGATTGAAGTGGCGCAAGGCGTGATTGTCCTGAACGGTTTGGCCCGGTCCGGTGACAATATCGAGTCGTGCTGTGAGGCCATCCGGAAAATAGACGGCGTCAAAGAAGTCCACAGCAAACTGGAGATTGTTCCCATTGCAGGTGCCGGATGAACGGCAAGGGGCGGATATGAAGCTGCCGCAGCCGAAAAAAGAGGGACCGGTTTCCGTGGAACAGGCGATCCAGCAGAGAAGAACCGTGCGGGCGTTTGATCCGAAATCATTGGCATTGGATCAGTTGTCACAATTGTTATGGTCGGCTCAGGGAGTTACAGGCCGCCGCGGTTTCAAACGAGCCGTTCCATCAGCGGGTGCGTTATATCCCATGGAAGTCTATGCAGCTGTCGGAGGTCAAAGTGTCCATCGGATGGAAGAGGGAGTGTACCATTACGATGCCGCCGGACACACGCTGGCATTGATTGCAAACAGGGATTTGCGCGGTGAAATTGCCGGAGCCGCCCTTTCCCAGATGTGGATGGCCGAGGCGCCGCTGATTCTTGTGATTACCGCCGCATACCGCCGGGAAACCGGCAAATATGGAGAGCGTGGCGTCCGATATACATTGATTGAAGCCGGTCATGCGGGACAGAATCTTTTTCTGCAGGCCGAAGCGCTTGGCCTCAAAGCCGGCATTGTGGGGGCATTTCACGACAGACGGCTGGCGGAGGTTCTGATGCTGCCTGCCCAAAACGATCCCCTGCTGATCATGCCTGTCGGTTATGCCGCCTGAAAAACAAATACCACCTGCCGCAGCCGTATGTTGACTTTCAAGTGATTTATCAATAGATAGGCATTTTTAAACATGTGCATATGGAGGCGTGATCATGACATGCCACACAAGTTTGGCCCCTGCATGGCCGCTATACTGGTTTAATGCGGGCGTTGAGTACCTTCAGGATCGGTTTCAGCGTTCGATTCTGTTCAGCGACATTCTACGCCAGCGGGGCAACAATTACCTTAAACATCTGCGCGCCGGCCAGCCTCCGGTGCTTGCCTTTGATTACGAGCTGGTTCTGGACGGAATGACGTTTGACCCGCCGGTGAATTACTCCCTGGTAAAGATGTGCAACCGCCGTACAGGTGCCGAAGACCGACGCCACGCTTCTCGTGAAACCGCCGGAAGGCGGCAACGCTCAAGCGAGGCACAGAGGCCCGAAGGCGCCACAACGCTGCGGCCTTTAGTCGTGATAGACCCGCGGGCAGGTCACGGACCGGGGATCGGCGGATCGAAACTCAACTCCCAGATCGGTGTTGCGCTGGATTACGGTCACCCGGTCTACTTCATTTTGTTTTCTACTGAACCGGCGCCGGGGCAAACCATCTCGAGGGTTCAGCAGGCCGAGATCCGATTTCTGGAGGAGGTCGCCCGTCGCCATGCCGATGCACCAAAACCGGCGGTCATCGGCAACTGTCAGGCCGGTTGGGCGGCCGCGCTCATTGGTGCGGATCGACCCGACGTGGTGGGACCCATGATCCTCAACGGTTCCCCCCTCTCGTACTGGGGAGGAGTGGAAGGTGCCAATCCCATGCGATATCGGGGCGGATTGAGCGGCGGCATGTGGTTGGCCTCGTTGTGGTCCGATCTGGGCGGCGGTCATTTCGATGGTGCACACCTGGTGGCCGGTTTTGAGGACCTCAACCCGGCCAACACTTACTGGACCAAGCAATACAACCTTTTTGCCAGCGTGGATACCGAAGCGCGCCGATTCTTGGACTTCGAGAAATGGTGGGGCGGCTTTTTTAAACTGGGAACCGAGGAGATCAGCTTCATAACCCGCAGCCTGTTCGTTGGCAACGAGCTCGAAAAGGGATTGGTGGAATTGCAGAAGGGCCGCCCGATCAATCTCAAGAATTTCAAGGATCCAATCTTTGTCTTTGCTTCCAGTGGCGACAATATTACGACGCCACCCCAGGCCCTGAACTGGATTTACAAAGTTTACGGGTCCGTGAAAGAGATTAAACGCCAGGGCCAGATCATCATCTATATGATCCATGAAAGCATCGGCCACCTGGGGATATTTGTTTCCGGAAAGGTGGTCGCCAAAGAGCATCGCGAAATCATCGGCTGCTTGGAGATGATTGAATACATGGTGCCCGGACTCTACGAGATGGTTATTACGGCCAACGCCTCCAATCCCGACATTGAGGATTATACCGTGCGGTTTGAAGCGCGCGATATGGACGATATTCTGGCCATGGATGACGGCCTGGAAGATGAAGCCGCTTTTGTGCCTGTGGCAGACATCTCCCAAACCAATGATGCCCTGTACCGCACTTGGGGCCGACCCTGGGTGCGCACGCTGATCACACCATGGATCGCCGAAGGGCTGCGGCAATTGCACCCGCTGCGGATTCAACGCTACGGCTGGTCCGATGCCAACCCGCTGGTATGGCCCTTGGCGGCATGGTCCGGGTTGGTCAGGCAAAACCGGCGGCCGGTATCCGACGACAATCCATTTGTGGTTGCTGAAACCTTTTATTCCAATATGCTATCTGCAACCCTCGATTTTTACAGGGACACCAGGGACGGCATTCAGGAACTGCTCTTTAAATCGATCTATGACAATCCGTGGGTCAATTTCTGGTGGGGAAAACAGGTTCCTGTGGCGGAAGGCGGTCTCACTGAAGCACAAGTCAAGCGGCTGCGTCGCCGGGAGCTGGCCTACGCCAGACGGAATGCTTCACAGGGCGGCTTTTCTGAGGCTGTGATACGTATTATCGTTGCAGTATCCGGAGTGGACCGGGTATTGGATAAGCGCCAAATGGAAACTGCCGAGTCCATTATCCGTCGGCACGAGCGCTTCCAACATATCAGTCCTTCCGGGATCAAGCACATGGTGCGCAACCAGGCGCGTATCCTCTCCGGCCATAGGGACCTTGCACTGTCCGGACTTGCACAGATGCTTCAAACCCAAACCGAGCGCGAGGAGGCGTTTGATATTGCCGTTAACATCGCACTTGCCGATTTGAGTGTGAATGTCGCTGAGCACCGGTTGCTGACGCAAATACGGCAAACGCTGCAGCTGCACCATGATGATGCGAATGCATAGTTGCTTTAGAACCCTTGTGAACCTATGATTCCGCCCAAAGGCTGCGATATTTGCGTCCATATGCAATACCGAGTTTCTGCATCCGCTTTCGCAGGGTGTTGGGATGGACATCCAGATAGGCTGCCGCGCCGTCGGGGCCGTTGACTTTGCCTTTGCTCAGATGCAGCGCTGTTTCAATATGCCTCCGCACCACATCATTCAACGGTTTTAATCTGCGATCGCTTTCGATGGACAAGGCCGGCGGAGCGACAATTTCTTTTTCGATAACGCGGTGAAAGTGGATGGGCCCCTGGCGGTGCTGGATTAAAACACGTTCCACTGTGTTTTCCAGTTCCCGGACATTTCCCGGCCAGAGTTGGCTGGCCAGGTGCCGCAAGGCGCCGGGCGCCACCTGTGGCGGTGATATGCCGAATTCACGTGATTTCTTCTGGATGAAATGGGTTACCAGAAGCGGGATGTCTTCGGTCCGGCGGCGCAGGGGTGGGATATAAATAGGGAAGGCGTTGATCCGGAACCATAAGTCTTCCCGGAATGTTCCTTGAACCACCATGGCCTTCAAGTCACGATGTGTTGCTGCGATAACGCGGATGTCCAGCTTGATTGGCGGTGATCCGCCGACCCGTTCGATCTCCTGGGTTTGAAGGACGCGCAGCAGTCGAATCTGGGCCCAGGGCGGCAGTTCACCGATTTCATCGAGGAAAATGGTGCCTCCGTGGGCCCGCTCGAAGAGACCGCGCTTTTGTTGAACCGCGCCTGTAAACGCTCCTTTCTCGTGTCCGAACAACTCGCTGTCGATCAGATTTTCCGGTATGGCCCCACAGTTGACTTTGATGAGGGGACCGTTGCGACGCGGAGACATGCGGTGAATCGCGTTGGCGATCACTTCTTTGCCGACTCCGGTTTCGCCCAATATCAAGATGGTGTTTTTCAGGTGAGCGATATGTGCCACTTTTTCCATCACCGATTTCAAGCCGTTGTCCGCTCCAATCACTTCGTCGCCCGACTGCGAGATCAAGGTGCTGCTCAGATAGCGATTATCGGAGGCCAGTTGCTCTTTCAACTCAACCACCTGTTGATGTTTGAGCGCGTTGGCCATGGCGATCGCAAAAGGTTCTCTCAGCAAGGCCAGACATCTGGCATGATCTTCGGTGAAGCGATCGTAACCCCGGGCAAAAACATCGATGACTCCCAAACGCTGCTGTTCGATAATCAGGCGCAACGCAATAAAGGAGACCTCGGACATGCTGAAGGCGGATTGGATAATAAGCCCCATGGCGTCGCTTTGCGGATGGTTGATCACCAGGTAATCCTTCAATCGTTGACCGCTTTCAATGGCATGGATCAGGTCACCCGGAAGTTTAACGGACATCGCCATTTTCTCGCCGCCCTGGGCGTCTGCCCTGGCAATATAGCGCAACCCGCCAATAGCGGGTTCGTAAATGTTCAGGTAAATTTCATCCGCCGGCATATACTGTTCGATAAACGTTCGGAACCGCCATAGGGCGACCTCGATGTCGAGACTGCTGCAAATAAGCAGGGTTGCATCTTTGAAAAATCGGTTTTCGTCCATGATGGGGGCATTGCTCCTTCCATAATAAAATACGCTATTTGGTAAAATATGTTTCATGTACCCTATAGCGTAATACAATTATACTAAATAGCGTAAATTATGACAAGTGATTAATGTAACATACTGAGATAACATCTAATTGGATATGGTACAGGAATTGCTTTATTAAATTTATTTTTCGGGGGCAATTGATGGTACCGACAATGATCGATTACATCTCGGGCAAGTCACAATGCCTTTCGGGTTGGATATTCCGGCTTCTGCTGGCGGGCATTTATGTCATGATAAGCGCCAAACGCCTGCTGTCACCTGATTTCAGGCGACGGCTCGCTGACAAAAATTTCACGGCCCAGATCAAAATACGCGACGGCTCGCTCGGTCGAACGTTCTCCTTTTCCAATGGCCGGGTGGCATCTTCCGCAAACGTTATACCGGATCCGGATCTGTGTCTGATTTTCAAGGATGCCGCTTCGGCCGTTCAGTTGATGAGTGCGCCCAACGATTATCTGAGGCAGATCAACGGCATGAAGAATTTCGTTGTGGATATCGAGGGGCCCGACGAATATGCCATCTGGTTCATGCAGACACTGAAACGGCTTCAGTCATTCAGAGCCGCTCCACGCTGCGGCACAAACATGGGCAGCGGCGTGATGCGGTATGTCAACAACACCAATGGCGGGCCTGTTTTTGTATATGTCAAAAAGGGCAGAATCATCCGTATCACACCCATCGAATTCGATGATCAGGACGCCCCTCCCTGGACGATAAAGGCGCGAGGCAAAACATTTACACCACCGCGCAAAGGCACGGTGAATCCCTATGTTTTCGGGCTGAAATCCCTTATCTACTCCTCCGATCGCCTGCGCTATCCCATGAAACGGGTCGACTTCGATCCGGATGGCGAGCGAAATTGCCGCAACAGGGGGATCTCCGGCTATGAGCGTATATCCTGGGACGAGGCGCTGGACATTGTTGCCGGAGAGATCCGGCGGGTCAAGTGCACCCATGGGCCGGGGGCCATTATGAACAGCAGCGGTTCGCACCACACCTGGGGCAATTTAGGCTACTGGCTGTCGGCCAAAACCCGATTCATGAACTCCATCGGATCCAGCCATGTGGTGCACAATCCCGACAGTTGGGAAGGCTGGTACTGGGGAGCCATGCACCATTGGGGCAACAGCATCCGCAACGGGGCCACCGATACCTACGGTACGATCGAGGATTGCCTCAAAGAGGCGGAGATGATCGTCTTCTGGTCCAGCGATCCCGAATCCACCAGCGGCGTTTACGGCGCTTTCGAAGGAACGGTGCGAAGGCAGTGGGCAAAGTCGCTGGGCATAAAGATGGTGCACATCGACCCCTATTTCAACCATACCGCGGCGCTGCTGGGCGGAAAGTGGATCGCCCCGCGACCCGATACGGGAAATGCCATGGCCCTGGCAATTGCCCATGTCTGGATTACGGAAGAACTTTACGACAAGACATATGTGGCCGAGCGCACCGTCGGATTCGAAAAGTGGCGGGATTACATTCTCGGCAATGCCGACGGCGTGCCAAAGACGCCGGAATGGCAGGTGGCGGAGACAAATGTGCCGGCCAGGGATGTGCGGGCCCTTGCGCGGGAGTGGGGCCGCAAAAAGACTTATCTTTCACCGGGCGGTCTGGTCGGGTTTGGCGGCGCCTGCCGCTGTGCCACAGGCACAGACTGGGCCCGCTCCATGGTATGCCTGATGGCCATGCAGGGACTGGGCAAGCCGGGGGTGAACATGGGATGCCTGCAGCAGGGAGCTCCGGTGGACACCAATTTCTACTTCCCCGGCTATGCCGAAGGAGGTTTCTCAGGTGATCTCGACAACACCGGCCTTCGGATCAGCATGTACCAGCGCATGCCCCAGTTGCCCAGCATGAATTCGGTTTCCCAATTGATCCCCCGGCTGCGGATTCCCGAAGCGATTCTGGATCAGGCCTGTGAAGGGTATCCCACCGATCCCAGGAGCATCGAGGGGCAATTTAAAAAGTTCAGCTACCCGGCACCGGGGCACTCGCCGGTTCGTATGTATTACAAGTACGGAGGTTCGCATTTCGGCACGATGTCGGACTCCAACCGCTATGCCCGCGCCTACCGCAGTGATAACCTTGAATTTGTCGTCAACCAGTCGATCTGGTTCGAAGGGGAAGCCAAATTCGCCGATGTGATCCTGCCGGCCTGTACCAATTTTGAGCGCTGGGATATCGCCGAGACATCCAATTCCGGCGGGTACAGCCATCATCAATTCATCCAGTGGAACCACCGTATCATCACCATGCAGCACAAGTGCATCGAGCCGTTGGGGGAGTCCAAGTCGGATTATCAGATCTTTCTCGAATTGGCAGAGCGGCTGGGGTTGGGGGCACCCTACTCCGAGGGGATGACCGAGGTGGACTGGTGCCGCCGTCTCTTCGACGCCAGCGACCTGCCCAAGGTAACCTCCTGGCGGCGTTTTCTGAAAAAAGGGTACTTTGTCGTTCCGGCGCCTGAGGAGTCGTTGCGTGCACCGGTCTCCTACCGCTGGTTTGCCGAAGGCGGCAATAAAAATGTTCCGGAATTGTCTCCCCTGCCGTCGGACTATACCGGGCAGTGGCGCCGCGGCCTGCAAACACAGACAGGCAAGCTGGAATTCGAGTCCTCCAGCCTGAAACGGTTTGCGCCCGACGATCCGGAGCGGCCGCCGATCCCCACTTACCGGCCGTCATGGGAAGGCCATCATACCGAAGTGCTGCTGGAAAAATATCCGTTGCAGCTGATATCGCCTCATCCGCGCTACAGTTTTCACACCATGTTCGATGCCAAGGACGGAGCGATCAACGATGTCAAGGATCACCGCATGAAAATAGACGGCTATTTCTACTGGATACTTCGTATCAATCGCAAAGATGCCGAAACCAGGGGGATTGCCACCGGAAATCTGGTGAAGGCCTTTAATGATCGCGGCGCCGTCATCCTCGCGGCCCAGGTGACCGATCGTCTTCCGCCCGGGACGGTGCACTCCTATGAAGGATCGGCCGTCTACGATCCCATCGGAGAGCCTGGAAAATCTGCGGATCGAGGCGGCTGCATCAACCTGTTGACGTCGAGCCGCAATATCATCAAACGATCGCATTCGACGGCCTCAAATTCATGTCTGGTGCAGGTTGCGCTATGGGGCGACCCTGACACAGGAGATGACGAATGAAAAAATGGCACCTTATTGTCGACGTGGCCAAGTGCGAAAA
Source organism: Desulfobacteraceae bacterium (assembly GCA_050291625.1). Classification (GTDB taxonomy): domain Bacteria; phylum Desulfobacterota; class Desulfobacteria; order Desulfobacterales; family Desulfosarcinaceae; genus JARRKU01. Next base: position 4,685 of record JBNKKC010000079.1, on the reverse strand, counting down.
CTGCAATAACTGTTTCCTGGCCTGTAAAGACGAACACTGCGGCAACGAGTGGCCCGGCTATGCCGCCAGTCAACCGCTGCACGATCATCGCTGGATGAACATCCTGCGCAAGGAGCGGGGCGAGTTCCCGGTCATGGATGTGGCGTATCTGCCCAAGCCCTGCATGCACTGCGACAAGGCCCCCTGCATCGAAGCGGCGCACAGCGGTGCGGTATACAAGCGCAAAGACGGTATCGTGATCATCGATCCCGATAAGGCAAAGGGGCAGCAGCAGCTGATTTCCGCGTGCCCCTATGGCGCGATCTGGTGGAACGACCAGAAGCATCTGCCGCAGAAATGTACGCTGTGCGCGCATCTATTGGACGACGGCTGGAAAGCGCCCCGCTGCGTACAGGCATGCCCCACGGGTGCATTGTCCATCGGTCGGGCCGAACCCGAAGAAATGGAGCAGATCAAACAACGCCATGGTTTGACCGTGTTGGGGACGGAGACCAACCCGACCCATCCCCGGGTCTTTTATAAAAATCTCTATCGATTCAACCGGTGCTTCATCGCCGGAAGCGTTGCCGACCGCACGGGCGATGTGGAAGAGTGTCTTCCAAATGTGAAAGTGCGGTTGATCAAGGCGGATCAGATTCTGGACCAGACCAGAACCGATGCCTTTGGTGATTTCAAGTTCGACGGGTTGTCTCCCAACAGTGGGGCCTATCGTATCGGCATTTTCAAAGAGGGGGAGGGGGGCACTTCGATTGCCGTCAACCTGAAAACCAGTCTGTCCCTTGGCACGATTTGGATATAAGCTTATGCGTTTCTCTACAAAACTATAGTTGCCTTCTTTTAATCGTGCTCGTGCGCGCAATCGTAATTGATGCTTTCTTGCGATCACCTCTGATCGATCCGATTACGATTACGAGCACCGCTTCGCTGGGCACGAGCACGAAACCACCATACCTTTAGCCATGGTTAGTCATTGCTATACACCTTACACTCGAATTCAAGTCTGTCAAACGATATACTACTGGGTAGGGATGGGGATGGATTACTGCCTAAGAGGGGCGACCTGTCAAATCTCTTTTCGGGATCGCTATCGGGATCGGGATCGAACATGCTGGTATGATGGTTCTTTTCGATAACGATCCCGATAGCGATTTCGATCCCGGTTAAAACAATTTAAGTTAATGACATTGGGGTTTGCAAAAAAAGTGTTGACACCCCTTTGATTACATGTAATTTTGCATAAAATGATAGGTGCACGTCGCACAACTCCCTGAAAACCCAACTTACCTGCTGCCATTGATCCGCATGACCGCTCAGGCCAGGGAGATAATGGTGCTGTAAATACAATAACAGGAGCCATCATCCGATGAAATCGATCAAAACCAAAGACAAAACAGTACTGAGGGCGCTAGGTCTCGGCGGTTATTTCGGCGGCGGCGCCGAGGGCATGGTGGATGTCAAAAACGGCAGGATCGTGCGTGTCCGTCCCATGAAATATGGATGGAAGTACGATAAATCCGAGGTTCGTCAATGGAAGATGACCCGAAACGGCAAATCCATCGAACCGTCATGGAAATCACTTCCGGGCGCGTTTTCTTTAGGCTACAAGAAGCGGGTTTACAGTCCCAACCGGGTCAAATTTCCGATGAAACGAGTGGATTGGGACCCCAATGGCGAGCGGAACCCCCAAAACCGAGGCAAGAGCAAGTTCAAGCGTATCAGCTGGGATGAAGCCTCCGATATTATCTCCAGCGAGATCAAGCGCATCCATAAAACTTACGGTCCTCACGCCATCCTGCTGCAGGGCGACGGACATGGCGAGTGCAAGACCTTGAATACACCCCACGGGCATCCGGGCGTACTGCTCGAGTATTTGGGAGGTTTTACACTTCAGGTGCGCAACCCGGACAGCTGGGAAGGCTGGTATTGGGGCGCCAAACACGTGTGGGGTCAGGGTGCGCAGGGGATCATGTACCCGGCCGCCAACATCGTCAAAGACACCACTGAACATGCAGAGATGGTGCTCTTCTGGGGCTGCGACCCTGAAACCACACCATGGGGATTTACGGGCCAGTTCGCCAGCCGGTTGTGCTACTTCTGGTCCGAGGCGGGGATCAAACAGGTCTATATTTGTCCCGACCTGAACTATGGCGCCGCGGTGCATGCCGACAAATGGATCCCGGTGCTGCCCAACACCGATGCGGCCCTTCAACTGGCCATCATCTATATGTGGGTCACCGAAGGCACTTACGACAAGGAGTACGTCAAGACCCATGCCGTCGGAATGGACAAGGTTGAAGCATACGTTCTGGGCGAAGAGGACGGCATTCCCAAAACACCGGAATGGGCTTCCAAAAAGTGCGGCGTGCCCGAGTGGACCATCAAGGCGCTGGCCAGGGAATTTGCCGCCAAGACCACCTCCATCGCCCATTACTTTGGCGGCGGATTCATCCGGGGGCCGTTTTCTCATGAACCGGCGAGGCTGGAGTGCATCCTTTTGGGGATGCAGGGTCTGGGCGGACCCGGCGTCCACCAACATCAATTGACCTATTTCGGCATGCCGCGGGCCGAGGGCATGTCCGGGACCTTCTTCTGGAACCCCGAGATCGAAGAGCGGCTCTCGCTGCCGGTGCTCTCGTCGGTGACTGCCTGGCAGCAGCAGGTCATCCCGAAGACCTTGATTCAAAAAGCCATCGACCACGAAGGTCCCATCACCTTCCGCGGCACCGGAGCCCAGAACGCCCTGGTTCTGGATCAGTTTAACGAGCATACCTTTCCCATCGCCAAAGAGCAGGGCGGCAGTGAACTGCACATGATCTGGACCGATTCCCCCTGCCGGATTACCTGCTGGAACTACGGCAATAAAACCGAGCTGGCCATGCGCAATCCCAAAATCGAGACCATCGTGGCCCAGCATCCCTGGTTCGAAAACGACTGCCTGTATGCGGATATTGTCCTGCCGGCCAACACCTTCATGGAAGTGGACGATATTCTGACCAACATCCGCCAGGGCACCCAGCAGCCCAATATCATGATTGCCGACAAGGCCATCGAACCTATTGGCGAGTCCAAGAGCGATTCGGAGATCGTTTTGGAAATCAGCAAAAAAATAGAAACCCTCGAAGAAGATCTGACCGAGGGGATGACTATCCTCGATATGCAGAAAAAGATCTGGGAATATATGGGCGGAGAGAAACTGGTCAGCTGGGAGCAACTGTGGGAGAAAAAGTACTGGTGCTACAGCACGGCCAAGGACTGGGAAGAGGACGCTCCCGGTTTCCGCAACTTCTATGAAGATCCTGAAAAATTCCCCCTGGCCACCCCCACTGGCAAGCTGGAATTCTATTCCGAGTCCCTGGCCAAGGCCTATCCGGACGACAAGGAGCGGCCGCCCATTCCCAAGTGGATCGAAAAGAGCCACAACCACGACGAGCGGCTCTCCAGCCATCGGGCCAAGATGTTTTCAATGCTGATGATGTCCAACCACGGCCGCTGGCGGGTGCATGCCCAGTGCGACGACATCACCTGGACCCGGGAGGCGCCCACCTGCAAGATTACCGGACCGGATGGTTACAAGTATGAACCGTGCTGGCTCAATCCCCAGGAGGCGGAAAAGCGGGGCATCAAAAACGGCGATATCGTCAAGATCTACAATGAACGGGGTATCGTCCTGGGCGGTGCGTACGTGACCGAACGCCTGCGCACCGGTGTGGTCTACATGGACCACGGCTCCCGCCACGACCCCATCAAGACCGGAGAGATCGAGCGCGGCGGCGCCATCAACACCATCACGCCCGAAGCCGTCACATCGGAGAACTGCGTGGGGCAGATCGCCGGCGGGTATCTCGTAGAGGTGGCCAAAGTAACGGGTGATGAGTGGGATCAGTGGCGCAGGGACTATCCCGAAGCGTTTAATCGACCCTACGACCCGGCCGCCGGGCTGCGTGTCGACGCCTGGATCGAAGGAGGTGACAACCAATGAAAGTATTTGCCATAGACCTGAGCGTCTGCAACGGCTGCTACTGCTGCCAGATCGCCTGCAAGGACGAGCACGTGGCCAACGACTGGACCCCGTACGCCAAGCCCCAGCCCGACACGGGCCAGTTCTGGATCGGTCTGACCGAACGGGTGCGCGGCCAGGTGCCCAAGGTCAAGGTCACCTACATCCCCAGGATGTGCCAGCACTGCGACGAGGCGCCGTGCATCGAGCAGTGCGACGTGGAGGCGATCTACCAGCGCGACGACGGCATGGTGATCATCGATCCGGACAAGTGCACCGGCTGCAAGCTGTGCGCGGACACCTGCCCGCACGATGCGATCTTTTTCAACGACAGCCTGAACATCGCACAAAAGTGCACCTCGTGCGCGCATCTGCGCGACAACGATCCGGACGAGTGGCCGGTGCCGCGCTGCGTGGACCAGTGCCCCACCGACGCACTGCGCTTCGGTGAAGAGGAAGCGTTTGCCGACTTTATCAAAGACGCCGAACTGCTCAATCCGGCGGCCAACACCAAGTCGCGGGTCTACTACCGGCACCTGCCCAAAAAGTTTGTGGCGGGCACGGTCTACGATCCGGTGGAAAAAGAGGTGATCATCGGCGCCGCCTGCACCCTCAGGGACGATGCCAGCGGCGACAGCTTTACGGCCACAACGGACAACTTCGGCGACTTCTGGTTTCGGGGTCTGGG
>JBNKKC010000078.1:0-7316 GCA_050291625.1 Desulfobacteraceae bacterium | reverse complement strand
TCTTGTGGGCATGGCAGAATACGGGGGAAAATGTCGGCACATGGTGAACGGGCTGGTTCATTACAAAATTTGCGCCCATAACTACAACTGCCTGAGATGCGCTTTCGACCAGATGGTCGCCGATGAGATAGTGACACGGTCCAATGCACAGCCCACGTTGCCTGTAGCGGCAGGATTTTAGCGACGGTGCAAGAGCACCTCGATCAACAAGGTTATTGCGATCGGTATCATCGGTAAAAATCTTTTTAGAATCGCCTGCAGTGGGCAACCTTCAGGGTCACCCCGACGGCAGGCTGACAGTAAAGGTTGTCCCGGTTTCCTTGCGGGAATCGACCTCTATCCGGCCGCGGTTGGCCTCGATGATTTTTTTTACCAGAAACAGGCCGAGACCCGTGCCTTCCGTTTGGCCTGCGCCGCTGCCTCGATAGAAGCGCTTGAAAACCTGATCGATCTCACCCGGACCGATGCCGCAGCCACTATCCACGATACGGATCTGGACCTGATCAACCCGCTTATCGGCGAAAATGGTCACTGTCCCGCCCCGCTGATTATACTTGACGGCGTTTTCCAGCAAATTTGAGAATGCTTCTACGAGCCGTTCTTCATGGCCGAGGATCTTCAGCCCGGGGGTGATTCGCTCGCTGATTTCAACCCGATGCTCACGGGCCAGGGGTTCGATAGTCACTCGAGCTTTTCGCAGACATTCATCCAGGACCAGCGATCGAACTCCGGATCCGTGCATCAGATCGGCATCGGTCTGGGCCATGGCCAGCAGGCGCCTTATTTTATGTCCCATGGCGTCCGCTGTCTCGCGGATGATCCCCAGCGCCTCAACGTATTCCGCAGACGGTCGTTCTTTGTGCAGGTAAACATCGCAGTGGGTGCGGATAACCGTCACAGGTGTTTTGAGTTCGTGGGAGACGTTGGAGAGCAGCTCTTCTCTCGCCGACATCGATTTTTGCAAACGGTCGAGCATCCTGTTAAAGGCGTCGGCCAGGTTGCCGAGTTCCCGAGCCTGCCGTTTGACGTCAATGCGCCAGTCCAGTGTCTGTTCGCTGATCTGGTTGATTCTATCAGAAAAATTCCGCAAAGGGATTACGGCGCGGCGACTGATGGCCCAGCCGACACAGGCCATGAGCAAGGTGCCGATGGCGCCGAAAGCCAGGAGCATATTCCCGAACCGGTGCATCGTCGTGATGCTGTCTTCCATGCTGTGGGCGACGATGATTCGGGTTGAATGACCGGACATGATGAGCGTTCTGGCCATGGCCCGCAGGGGTTCTCCGGCAGGACCGACGGTGGTATAGACTTCCAGATGCCTGGCCGTATCCTGCATGTCCAGCTGATCGGACGACAATTCAAGCCGTTCTCCGGCCAGGGAAACAGAGTCGACATGACGTCGGCCGTCGATTTGGACCTGATAGTAATGGCCTGAACGCGGGATGGAGAAAATTCCGGTGGTCGCCTCGGCCATTTCGAATTCCAGTTCGCCGTCTTCGATATGCAGCAAGCCGGTGAAAATCTCCATATCCGATATCAGCTTGCGATCAAGGGCTGAGAAGATGATGTCGCGGGCTTCGAGGTATAGCCCGCTGCCGCCGATCACCAAGGCCGCCAGACCTGAATAGAACAGCCAGAGAAACAACCGGGTGGCGATGGAATTCCGCGCTTTCATATTATTGATCCAGGTCCGAGGTCAGGCGGTAGCCTACGCCTCTGATCGTGTGCAGCAGTTTGTTCGGATAGTCGCGGTCGATCTTGCGTCTCAGATTACTGATGTAGACATCGATGATGTTGCTGTCGAAATCGTATTCAGTGCTGTAAATATGATCGAGCAACTCGCTGCGGCGGACCACCCTTTCACGGTTCAGGGCCAGATATTCGAGATATTCGTATTCCTTGGCGCTTAACGAGATTTCCTGATCGGCACGACGGACCTGCCGCGTGTTCGTGTCGATAGTCAGGTCGCCGATCCGGACCTGGGGAGCGGGCTTTCCTCTGCTGCGCCGAATAACCGAACGCACCCGGGCGAGTAATTCCGGGAAATCGAAAGGCTTGGTGATATAGTCGTCCGCGCCGTTTTCCAGGCCGGTGACTTTGTCGCTCAATTCCCGCTTGGCCGTGAGCATCAGGATCGGCGTGGTGTTTTCCCGCCTGCGCAAGGCCGCCAGCAACGAGAGCCCGTCGAGCTTGGGCAGCATGATATCGAGGAGAATGGCATCGAAGGCATAATGTTGGGCAAGAAACAGGCCGTCTTCTCCGTCGAATGTCAGCTCAACGGAATATCCCTGTTCCTCGAAGCCTTTCTTGAGGATCTGGGCCAGCGGTTTTTCATCCTCGATGATCAGCAGTCTCATATGGTGCTTCCTCGCTCTTGCATGGTTATGGCGGGCAGGCTGCCGCGGGCGCAGCGCCTGCCCGCCGACGCCATGGTGGCATCATCAGTCATCCCAATTTTCAGCATGGCGTGCTACAAATCCTGATGACCGTGAATCTCGTCCTTGTCGGAACCATGGCGCCGCAAGTCATCTCTCTAATGTCCGGAATCGTACGCCCTGCGTTTGACTTCGACTTTGTAGGCTGTAATTGTACGGCCATCGGAGCGCCCCTCGATTTCAACATAAGTGCCGACGGCTATCCGGTCACGTTCCTGTTCGATCACGGTCTGAGGCGTCACCTCCACCGACCGTCCGTTGACGATCCAGGTGCCGCTGAACCCTGCGGGCAATGCTTCGACAGTGCCGAAAAACTTGCTGCGGTATCCCTGGTCATCGCCGGCGAAAACAGCGGTTTGAACAGCGGTCAGCGCCAGGGCTGCCAGGATGGTGGATACTATTTTTTTCATGGCTATCTCCCTTTTTAAGCGTAGTCGTGTCTTCAGTCAACCTGACTGCAGGATAAATCATCCAGGATTAAAGAAAGATTAACGTTCCGAAAAATAGCGCGTACGTTCAATGGTTATCACCTGGAAACCCAAAGTGTTCACCTTGTTAACGGTCAATCCGCAACACCTTTCCGGTCTCCGGCAGGCGCGTCATCATTTATTTTTATATATATTAAATAGATATAGTAGGATCACAATAAAACTATAGTTGGATGGCATGTCGATTGCAGAATAAACGTCAAGGTGTCTGCCGGAGATCTTCCGGAAAGGATGGAGCTGAAAGGCCGTTATGCTGCGGTAATTCGTGAAAAGCAGATCGACAGCAACGCGGATATGGTAGTGATAGACGCTCGTCCCATACGAAAAAGATGTGATAATAAGGCGCCGGGAAGCAATGGATTTTTTAATTTGCGCTATGTGAAAAGCCGGGAGGTTATGACATGTCGGGTTACATTCGATCACCAAAAAGCAGCAGGTTGCGGACAATCGGAGTTTTATTTGCGTTGTTGATAGTGCTATTTTTCGGCTGCGGCGGTGGCGGCAATTCAGGTGACTACCACGGTGACAATGATGGAGACGGCGGTAACGGTGGTGGGGTGGCCGCCAGCGGCGACTACGTCGTGTTGGCCTGGAACGACCTGGGCATGCACTGCCTCAATCCGACCTATGATCAATTGATCATCCTGCCGCCCTACAACACGTTGTGGGCCCAGGTGATCGAGCGCGGCAATCCGCCCCGCATCGTCACCAGCGACGTGAAGGTCTCCTATGAGGTCCTGAATAACACCACTTCGTTGAACAAACTCTTCTACGACCAGTTCTGGAATGCGGATGCCCTGGCCCTTTTCGGAGCCTCAGGGCTGGCCCCCGATACGGGCTTGAATCTTTCCGACCCCAATGTTCACAACAGCCTGGCGGGCGAGATGCAGCCAGTCAACGATCATTTCCAGGCCGACGGCATTCCCCTGACACCGGTAAAAGACGGCACCACTACCAAGGATCCCTATCAGGTGGCGCAGATCACGGTAAAGGATCTGGTGGGCACGACCCTGGTCCAGACCCGGGCCATGATTCCCACTTCGGATGAAATCAATTGCGGCCGATGTCATGCGCCGGGCGGTTCGCAGAGTGATGTCTTTGATGATATTCTGGAAGCACATGATGCGGCGCATGGTACGACCCTCAAGGCCGATGCCCCCATCCTGTGCGCTTCCTGCCATGGCAGCCCGGCGTTGGGCGCTGCGGCCAACGACCGGGGAAGTTCCGGTCTCTACCTTTCCGAAGCCATGCATGGGTTTCATGCCGGCCGGACTGCACCGGGTGGCGGCGACATCACCTGCTACAGCTGCCACCCCGGACAAACCACTCAGTGCAGCCGCTCCATCGCCCACACGGCCGCCGACGGCAACTGCATCACCTGCCACGGAACCATGAGCGAAGTGGCCGCGGCGATTACCAACAACGCCAGGGTTCCCTGGGTTGACGAGCCTCAATGCGTCACCTGCCACAGCGGTGTTGCAGAGGTGGATACCGGCAGCACCTTGTACCGCAATGCCACCGGACATGGCGGACTTTACTGCGCCGGCTGCCACCAGAGCCCGCATGCCATGGTACCTTCCCTGGAGGATACCGACAATTACCAGGCCCAGCAATACCAGAACGCCGCGGTAACCATCGGCAGCTGCGCGGCCTGCCACGGCTCATCCAAGCCCGAGGGCGGAGATCTGTCGGAGTTCCGGGAAGAGCATGCCGGTTCGAATCCCGAACGCCGATCGGCCTGCGCCGTGTGCCACACGGCCCTGCCGTCCAACGTACGCGCCGACGAATTCCCTCACCAGTTTACCTGGTCGAGACGCTGACATGAACGTTCTTCAAGTCCTCGGCCGACACCGGTTGAGAGATGATCCCGGCAACCGGCAACCAATGAAAAAGACGGACGAAAAGGTCCCAAACTTTGGCGGACTTCAAAATGCCCCCATAAGGGTTCTCAAGTCGGGTGCAGCATCGCTATCCTCGAATTTCCCGCAGCACTTCGATGCCGTGCTTCTTGATCCGCTTCCGGATCGTAACACGGCTGACGCCCAGCAGGCGTCCTGTTTCGGACTGATTGCCGCCGGTTTTGCGCAGCACCTTCAACAACTCCGCCTTTTCCTGCTGGTTGCAATCCGGGGCACACTCCGGCGGGGGGCATTCCGCGGGGTCCTGCGCAACCACGGCAGGCAGGTGGGGGATGTCGATCCTGCCGCCGGGACACAGGACAAACGCATATTCAATGGCATTGCGCAGTTCACGCACATTGCCCGGCCAATCGAACTGGGCCAGCTTCTCCATGGCGCCCGGGGTCAGCCCCAGTATGCGCTTGCCGGTCTTGGCCGCATTGGTTTTAATGAAGCGTTGAACGATAACCGGAATATCTTCCTTGTGTTCACGCAGGGCAGGACACCTGATGGGAAATACATTGATGCGGAAAAAGAGGTCTTGCCTGAAAGCGCCGGTATCGATCAGCTTCTCGAGGTGCTTGTTGGTTGCGGAGACAACGCGCACGTTCACGTTGATGAGTTTGTGTTCTCCGACCCGTTCGATCTCCTTTTCTTCCAGCACACGCAGCAGCTTGACCTGGGTGGACATGGGAATATCCCCGATTTCGTCCAGGAAGATGGTGCCCCCATGAGCGGCCTCGAACCGACCGATGCGGGCCCGGTCCGCGCCTGTGTATGAGCCTTTTGCGTGGCCGAAGAGTTCGCTCTCCAGCAGATTTTCATTGAGGGCCGCGCAATTGACCTTGATGAAGGGCTTGTGCCGCCGCTCGCTGGCTTCGTGGATGGCGCACGCCACCAGCTCCTTGCCTGTGCCGCTTTCGCCGGTAATCAGGACGGGTGCTTCGGTCGCGGAGACGTTTTCGATCAATTCAGACAGATCCTGCATCACGCAGGATCGGCCCAGAATGCCGTAGTAGCTTTCATCCAGGTGCTGAACCTGGTGCAGGCTTATTATTTTCATGGCAATCTCCTTTTCTAAGCGTAGACGTTGCCGTCGGTCAGCCTGCCTGCAGGATAAATCATCTCAGATTAAAGAAAGATTAAAGATTGAAAAAAAGTACGATGGCCAGGAAAATAGAAGGGCAGATGAGGAAGGAGCTTTTTGAGGGACCTTTAGGGAACGCCCACACATTTACAGTTTATTATTTAATAGCTTAAAGCCGTATTATTTGGGCGTTCGGGCAAAGACACCATGACGTGAACGGCCCGCATTAAAGGTTTTCCTTTAAGCCGCCATGACAGCTATTGGCGTCCCCCGGGATCAGGCGATCTGGAGCTCGCCTGCCTCCTCGGTTGAACTCTCTAAATAGGGCAGTGCAACCCATGCGTTGCTTTTACACGCACATTGGCTCCCGTTATGGCTGCAGTCATTGCAGAAAATATGTCCGCAGTTTACGCATTGAAACGCACGCTGTTGTGTGCTTTTCGCGTCCAGAAAGAGCGCCAGGCGTTGCTGATTTCTCAGGAGCCTGATCCGGCGGTCGCAGCATGAACAGCGCTTATTCTTGAACCGGTCGTTTTTGACGATGAAAGAAACCATGGGGCGGCCTCCTTTGACTTACGAAACACGATTCATCGCCATGAAATCTCGTGGCGAAAAGGCAGGTAGTGATTGCTCTGTTTGAATCATATTTAGCATCGAATTGCCACCGAGTCAGTGATCGCAATCACATTTTTACTGTGACGGGTTTTACACCGGGCTTGCGCAAAAAAAGATGGCCAAAGTCCAGGAAAAATGAAATAGGGTCAAGTCAAGTCTACGTTTGACTTTACTTGCCTGGCTGGTGACGATCAATTATCCTCATATAAGGTTCCGGCCTGCCAATCATACACTCCGGAGGCACTGCCGTTGTAGCCGCCGCTGACGCTGCTGTAATTACCTCCGGCTCTGTTACCACAACCACCGCTTATGCTGCTAGAATTTCCGCTGGCCGTGCTGGTAGTGCCGCCGCTGACGCTGCTATGCGAACCGCTGGCTGTATTATAATCACCGCCGGTCACCGTACTGAAGGAATTAGTGGCAAAGTTGATATATCCGGCGACGATGCCGCCGTACTGGGAATAATTATTGTACTTGCCTGCCACCAGATAGTGGGAGCCGCTTTTGTGGGAACGGCTCCAGATCTCTCCCGCGCCTTCACAGCTCGCCTGGTCGGTATAGTCACCATCCGAACAGACAGTGATATCAGGCAGCGTATTGACCTCATCATAACCGATGATCAGATTGCCCAGGCCGTTGATGGTTTCGGTGCTGCCCAGGCCGTTGACGATCTGCAGGTTCACCCCGGCCAGCTGCACCAGGGGGCCGCGTGGATCGGAGGCCGCGTCCACGGTGAGATAGGGGTCCAGGGCCATCACCTGGCTCGACTGCACGGCGGCCAGGTTGTTTTGCA
>JBNKKC010000077.1:0-10504 GCA_050291625.1 Desulfobacteraceae bacterium | reverse complement strand
GCGGACGCTGTTAATATCTCACATGCTCCCAGGGGTCGAACCTGGGCCGGACCCGTCGGTCTTTCATCGGGTCGATCAACGTATTGAACGCGCTGCGGCGTCCGCTCTGCCGGCATTCGTTGGGGCATGCCAGGGTGCCATCTTTTTTTCGGAACAGAATCTTTTTGCATTGATGGCAGCGGTCGATCGTTCGGATGATGGTTGTACGTTTCATCTTCATGCTCCATCATAGGTTTCATATGTGCTGGTATGCGCCCGAATCATACATCCGGCTCCGTGGTTGATTCCATGACGTGCCATCTATGTGAAGCAATAGTCGTGCCTTCCAGATTTTCGTGTATTTTCAAAGGGTGACGGATAAGGATGGTATGGAATGGGAAGGAGAATTCCCAATTTCTAGGTAGTCAATTCCAGTCTCAGACCTTTCGTGAAAATTCTAATATTTTATTGGCCCTCCCTGCATGAAATTTAGGATCGCCGCGTCCATTACATCCAGATATTCGTTTTCGGCATAGAACATCCGTTGATCTTGCAGCTGGATCGGGTGATCGTCACGAACACCGGACCGCCGGCAATGGAACTAAAGGAGTACCAGGTATGAAAAGAAAGTTTCGTTATCCCCGTTGCGGTATTTTAGCCGTTATTTCGATTTTTCTATTGGCCGCTTGCAGTAGCGGAGGGGGCGGCGGGGGCGGCGGCAATGCCCCCCTCACCGGTCGGTTTGTGGACGGACCGGTGGCGGGGTTTTTCTATGAGACCGCCACCCAGACGGGCCAGACCGACGCCCAGGGCTCATTTCGGTACCTGTCCGGCGAAACGGTTCGCTTTTATGTGGGCGACATCCTAATCGGCCAGGCGACCGGCGCGGCAACGCTTTCGCCGTTCGACCTGGCGGGCATGACGCCACCCACCAGCCAGGCTGATATTTACCGTGCAGTACATCAAATGATCAACCAACGCATGCCCACGCCTCTTGATCGGGTGATCAACATTGCCGTGTTTCTGCAGACCATCGATGAAAACGGCGATGCCTCGGACGGCATCCAGATTTCGTCCGAGATGCACAATCTGGCCGCAGGTGTCACCCTTGACTTCGATCAATCCTTCTTTGGCTTTGAGGAAGACTTTGCCTTTCGCAGTCTGCTGGCTGCCGGACGCGACTCCGGGATTTGGGGCGGCCCCCGTGCCCGGGTCGATTCTATCTATGCCCTGGACCACTTGTATGATGGCTTGGGGCTGACCCCATCCATCGATGCCGTTGCCGCCATTGAGAGTGACACGGATATGGACGGCACACCGGATCGCCGCATCACCTATACCTACGATGCCAGCGGCAACCGGACCGTCCGTGCACATGACGACGACGCCGATGGTGTGCCGGACAGCCGCTATGTCTGGGCCTACGACGCCTATGGCAATCAAACATTGGACGAATACGACAGCGATGGCGACGGCGTTGCGGATGAGCGCAATGTCTACGTCTTCGACGGCAACGGCAACGAGATCCGCCACGATTACGACAGCAATGGGGACGGCTTGTCGATCGATCGGGAAACAAGGACGTTCAACCTGTTCGGTGATGAGATCTATTATGAGCGCGATGCAGACGGTGACGGCGCGGTGGACATGAGTTCGACCTCCACATACGATGCCGGCGGCAATCTAATAACCGTCGAGGACGATGACAACTTCGACGGCACCATCGATGATGTCGAAACCTATACGTACGATGCCGACGGCAACCGAATTTCCGAGACCATCGACTGGGGCAACGACGGCACTGTGAACTATCGCTCGACATCCACCTACGATGCCGACGGTTACCGCACCATGGTTGAATACGATAATGACGGGGACGACACCGTGGACAGCCGTACGACATGGACTTACGATGCCAACGGGTTGATGACGCGTATTGCCAACGACGACGACGCCGACGGCATCATCGATCGTTGGTATGGGGTCGGCTACGATGCCGACGGCAACCGGATTCTGGAAGAGCGCGACAACGACGGCGACGATACGGTGGATGAGCGTACAACGACAGCTTACAACGCCAACGGCAGCCGGACGCTGATGGAGTTTGACAGCGACGGCGACGGCATTGCGGACGAGCGAACGACGTACGCCTATGACGCCGCCGGCCGACTGGTTTCCACCTCCTACGATAATGATAACGACGGCATTGTGGATCGGATGGATACCTTTACGCATGTGACCGTCAACAAGTGGAGCGCTTTTGGATTTGACAACTGATGCGCCGCAGCCCGGATCCGGGCGCCGGTCCTGCGGCGGTGCGCCATACGGTGGGTTGAAGCTGTCGATAAGCGGAGCACCGATGCCTGTGACGCCGTAGGTGCTCATATCCGGAGGGATTTCGAAAACGATAAGGAGAGACAGGTATGAAAAGAACGGTTCCTCATCCCGGTGGCTTTATCCTGGTTTTTTTTCTATTGATCGCTTGCAGCAGCGGTGGAGGCGGCGGCAGCGGCAACGACGCCGGCCCCCTAACCGGTCGGTTTTTGGACGGACCGGTATCGGGGCTTTACTATGAGACCGCTACCCAGACGGGTCAGACCGACGCCCAGGGCTCATTTCAGTATCTGTCCGGCGAAACGGTCCGCTTCTATGTGGGCGACATGTTGGTCGGCGGGGCAGCCGGTGCGGCGACCCTGTCGCCGTTTGATCTGGCCGGCGCAACACCGCCGGTTGCCGGGAGGGAGATTCGACAGGCTGTAAAACGGCTCTATGCCGTCGAAGCGGCAATACCCTTGGATGTGGCCATCAATATCGCCGTTTTTTTGCAGACCCTCGACCAGGACGGAGATGTCGATAACGGCATTCAAATCCCCTCGGAACTGCACAACCTGGCGGTTGGTGCAACCATCGACTTTTTGCAGCCGTATGGTGATTTTATAGAGGATTTCGCGTTTCGCAAACTTCTGGCCGACGGCCGTGCCGCCGGCCTCTGGGGAGGAATGCGCGGCATCTGCAACCCTTATTATGCCTTGGATCATCTGTATGCCGGTCTTGGCTTGAGTCCGGTCATATGGGCCGTGTCCAGGATGAATACGGACGACGACGGCGACGGTTTGATTGATAGGTACAGTCGCTTCAGCTACGATGGACGGGGCAACCGTTCGCTTTTTGAGCGAGACGACAACAACGATGAAACGATAGACTTTCGTGAGATAACCGAGTTCAACGCCTATGGCCATGATATCCTTGAAGAGCAAGACATCGACAACGACGGAGTGATTGATTCGCTAGTGGTCAATGAATATGACGCCAACGGCAATCATGTGCTCTATGAAAACGACGATGACAATGACGGCGTCGCCGATTATCACCGCCTCAGCGGCTATGACGCCAACGGCAGCAAACTGTTCGATGAATTCGATAGCGATGGTGACAGTGTGTTGGATTATCGCGAATCCTATGCGTACGATGCGAGCGGCAATATAACGCAGTACGAGAGAGACGATGGCGTTGACCTTACGGTGGATGAGCGTGAATCATACACTTACGATGCCCGGGGAAATCTCGTCCGCAACGAACAAGACAGCGACGGCGACGGCGACGCCGATACGATTACAACCTACGCCTACGATGCCGACGGCAATAAGACGTTTGAAGAGAGTGACTATGGCGCAACCGGGACTGCGAATTATCGTGCCGAGTACGCCTATAATGCCGACAATAACAGGACGCTTGCGGAATATGACTACAACGCAGACTTTGTAGTGGATTCAAGATATACTTATACCTACGACAGCAGCGGTAACATGACCCTTGAAGAGTGGGACAAAAATGGCGACGGGTCTGAGATTGAGCGCGAAATCTATGTTTTTGACGCCCTTGGCGATCTGATATCCAAAGAAATTGACGAAGATGGCGATGGCGTTCCAGAGTCCTTAACGACGTATACATACGATGCACAAGGCAACCGTACGCGTGTGGATCGAGATGATGACGGCGACGGCTCGGTGGATCGGACCTACACCTATGAATACGAGGCCGTTAATTTGTGGATGTCATTGGGCTGGGAGTACTAGCCGCCGCAACCGGCAAAACCAAAGGGCTCCGCAGGGGGAGCCTCTTCGACACGCGTTTGTTAACGGGGCAATTGCCTGAACCGGGCAAAATAGATGTGGTCTCCCAACTCGACGACCCCGCTGAATCGAATAAAGCCCGCCCTCAGCAACAAGGCCGAAACATCCTCCAGGCGCAGGCGGATGGCCTTGGGCGGTCCCGGCGGACCGTCCTTCTTTTTAAATTCCGCAATGGCCAATACACCGCCGGCCTTCAGTACCCGGCGGATGTCGCTGAGAAACGTGGTGTCGTCACTTTCGTGGACCAGATCATGCAGTACCGTGGCCATCAGGCACAGATCGACAGAGCCGTCGGCAATGGGCAGTTTGCGGCGAATATCCGCCGCATGGATATCGATGGGAACCGTTTCGATGGATTCAGCGGCTTGCCGCAGGGAGTCGAGCCCCTCCTGCCAGAGATCGATGGCGATGAGCCGACCGGGCGCCTGCAATTGTTTTGCTACGGCCAGGGTATAATTGCCGGAGCCGCAGCCCAGATCGAGAACCGTCATGTCGGGCTTCAACTGCATCGACCGCAGCAGCAGGTCGGCGTCGATGAGATCGAAACTGCTTTTTCCGGAGCCGATTGGTGCATGCGACATCAGTTGTCTCCTTTAAAATAGAATAAAGATACAAGGTTGAACGGATGGTGCGCAACCCAATAATTTTTGTTCATCCGTTTATTCCCTCTCTCTTGAGGGAGAGCCGCCGCATATATTCCCTCTCCCTTGAGGGAGAGGGTGAGGGTGGACCTTGCCAAAGACCACCCCCTCACCTGGCCTCTCCCCCTGAGGGGGAGAGGAAAAGGGCGTGCAGCTTCCCCCCGAGGGGGAGAGGAATAGGACGTGCAACCTCCCCTGAGGGGGAGAGGAAAAGGGCGTGCAATCCGGACATGGGTAACACTTCAAACCGATGACCATTAATTAAAGAGGGCCCCCGAAATGGGAGCCCTCTTGATGGATGGGCTGCTAAATGATGGCTGTTGGCCGGTTCATCAGGCGATTTCACGCCGATCGGCCATATCCATGAGAACACGTTCGCGCGATTTGTCTATGCCCAGGGCTTTGCGCTTTTTATCGATATGGGCGATCATCAGGCGCGCAATTTCATGCGGGTCTGTGGCAAATCCCCACTTGCCCATTCCCTGTTCGCTCTCCAGTTTGTTGAACAGATGGTCGTGGAATTTGGTGTTCTCCACGATGGGGAACGTGACGCCGAATACCGTGTACACGCCTGAGGCAACGAAGTATTGGCCGATGCAAATGGCTTTTTCACTGAAATACTCGGGCGCGCAACCGGCTACGGGCAGATCGGCAATGCTGTCGCCCAGGCCGCCGGTTTTGACCATTTCGGCGCAGGCGATCAGAATACGGCTGTTGTCCACACACGATCCGCAGCCCAGCACCGGCGGCATGCCGACGGTTTCACACACTTCCGACAATCCCGGCCCGGCCAGGTGAGCGGCTTCCGGCGTCGTCAAACCGGCTTTGGCCAAAGCGATCTGCGAACATCCGGTCTGTACCACCAGCACATCGTTCTTTATGAGCTCTTTGACCAGTTCGACGTGGACATAGTCCTGCTTCATGCGTGGATTGGTGCATCCCACAACACCGGCCACTCCGCGGATACGACCGTTGATGATATTGTCGTTCAGCGGGGTATAGGAGGCCCGGAAACTTCCGCCGAGCATATAATTGATATACTCGTGGGAAAAACCGTGAACGCCGATGCTCACATTTTTCGGAATTTCCACCTTGGCTTTGCGATTTTTGAACCGGCTGATGGCCTTGATCACGATGTCGTCGGTGCAATCTTTGGGGCTGTGCTCCTCAAACTGAATGTGCGTGGCGCCTTCGATTTTACAGCGCGGGTTGGTGGTGATCAGCGGCGTTCCATAGCACTCGGCCACCTTCACAAGCCCCTGCTTGATGCACTGAACGTCGACGCACATCGTGTCAACGGCACCCGTCACCAGGATGGCTTCTGTCGACATGAAGTTGCCCGCATGCGGAATGGCGTGCCGCACCAGCACTTCGGCGCCGGAGCAGCACATGCCGACCAGGTTGATGCCTTTGGCCCCGGCCGCTTTTGCCGCTTCGACCAAGGTCGGTTCATGGACCGATGCGATCATGGATTCAAACAGGTTGGGTTCATGGCCGTGTACGATGATGTTGACCTGGTCTTCTTTCAGCACGCCCATGTTGACTTCAATGGCGACCGGCGAAGGTGTGCCGAACATAATGTCCGATATTTCCGTTGCGACCATGGATCCGCCCCAGCCGTCCGATAGCGCAACGCGGCTGCATTGACGGGTAATATTCTCATAGTCCTGGTCAACACCCATGTGCGTACGATGCATCAATTCCATGATCTCGCGCATCGCGCCTCGCGGCACAATCCCGTATTTCCGCCAATTTTCCAGTGTTTTTTCAGGCACGCGCTTGGCAAAGGGGATCTCCCCGTCAACCTGGGTGTAGGTTTTTTCCAACTCCTTGTGCAGGTCGGAGGCGATCTCTTTGACACTGCGGCCCTCGGTTTCGACGCCGACGGACTTAGCTACGCTTTCCAGCTTGTGGACATCCTTGATTTCGTAATCTTTGATATGGCCGTTGGCCACCTCACGGAACAATTCCAGCATGGCCATACCGTGGTCGGTATGCGCCGCACCGCCGGCCGCAACGTTGCGGGCGAAGTTGCGCGCCATGATGGTATCGATGGTGGCGCCGCACACCCCAACTTTTGCATAAGGGTCTTTGGAGTTCAGGCGGCATGGCCCCATGAAGCAGTGTTTGCAGCATGCGGAATCGGCACCGATCGGACACGCTTTCATGTTTTGGGCACGATCAAACGCAATTTCAACCCCATCCCTGCGCGCTTTTAACAACATCTGCTGAGTGGCGGAACACGATGTCAGATCGGACACCGGCACTTCTTTTTTTTCTTTTTCTGGCTTTTTGACTGGCATGGTTTCTCCTTTCCTAGAAAGGTTTTTTGTTCGTAAATATAGTTCGTTAGAGCCATTTTTGATGGCTCGTGAATGCTCCGTGCAACGCTTTGGGGTTGATAACCTTAATAGTAACCATTACTATTTTCATATATGTTGCGATTTCGCCTGTCAACAAGTGTTTTGTGGTTTTTCCATTTTTTACGATCACGCTATTCGTCGATGGCTTCGGGCCTGCCGCGGCAGTTGCTAGTTTGCATTTCCTGATCACGTGTATTATTTAGCTCCTTTAGAATGCGTGAATTTCGATGCGGCGATGTCGGTCTGATACGTGGTAACGGCCGCCCCCCAAAGGGGGTGTGACACGGTGACGACACCTCGACCATCGTTTCCAATTTTTGCGCGTGAACGACACGTGGTGTCATCAAAACCAATCACACGAAACGCCATTGAAAGGGAGAGGCGGTATGTCCGATAAAGAGGTGAAGGTTTATTCGCTGAGTACCTGCAGTCACTGCAAATCGACCAAGAAATTTTTGTCTGAATGCACTGTCCAGTACGATTTCGTGGACGTGGACCTGCTTGAGGGAGACGAACGCAAGGCCATCCTGGAAGATGTGAAAAAACTCAATCCCAAATGCTCTTTTCCGACAATCATGATCGGCGATAAGGTCATCGTGGGCTACAAAGAGGACGAAATCAAGGAGGCCCTGGGGTTATGATGGATACCGCAAAGCTCTATGAGACGCTAAAAAAAATCCAGGAGCCCAAAGGGTACTGTTTCAGCAGCGACAGAGAGCATGTGGACGGCCTGCTCGAAGCGTTGTTGATCAACAAGGAGCGATACGGATATATGGTCTGTCCGTGCCGTCTGGCAGCCGGCAGCCGTGACGCGGATAAGGATATCATCTGCCCCTGTGAGTACCGCGCTCCGGATGTTGAAGAATTCGGCAGTTGCTATTGCAATCTGTATGTCTCCAAGGCCTGGAACGACGGAACCATTGAGCACCAATACGTTCCCGAGCGCCGACCGCCGGAAAAGATGGGCTTCTGACAATGTATCAACTCAGCATTTCGGCGATGGCTTTGCCGTAATCCTGGCACGCCCTGGTTCCTTCCCCGGTATCGATGGTATGCTCTTTCAGGTTGAGCGCTCCAAGGTCCACCATATCCATTTTGTAGACAAACTGCATGGTGTCATAGATCATGGGGCCCGATTCACCGCTGTGGGTATAAGAGCAGAACGCCCCGCCGATCTTTCCCACCAGGTTCGCCTTCTGGGCCAGGAATAGGAAATTTTTCATTCCGCTGGTCATGTCGCGATGATAGGTGGGACAGCCCAGGACATAGCCGTCATACCCCTCGAGTTCGGTTTCCTTTTTAATCTGGGATATCTTTTTGACCTCCGCCGTCTGCCCGGCGATCCGAAGGCCTTCGGCAATGTAGTTGGCCATCTTTTCGGTCATTCCGGTCCTGCTGATGTAGGCCACCAATACTTTATGCATGCCTGTTCCTCCTTAAAGCATCCGATTGGTTTTGGTTACGGTATCTCTTTGTCCGGTACGCCTGCCGAATCCCGCTGGAGATGGATTCGGCAGCCACCCGGTTATGATGGAAACGCTTCGGAATTGCTCGGCAGCTCCATTCGGAATCAGTCGCCTTCAATGGCAAAGCGCGCTGTATTGGATTTGCTGGGAACATACTCCCCGATGGGAACCAGCCTGCGATTGAATTTGACACAGTCCACGATGGCGTTCCACAACGATTCCAGTTGGACGGTTTCCGTTTCGTTGTCGGGTACAAACTCGACCACATTTTTATCGACCGAAATTTTCATGAAGCCCCCTTTTTTTATTGTTTGAGACATAATATGTTTCAAGTGTCTTATGCCGATGGAGGATGCGATCTGCCGGAGTCGGTGCGTCGGTGCCAGATGGAGATTGGAACGTTGATAGGCGATACGGTTGAGTCGGCTGTCAGCAATCGGCGCTATCCGAACTTGTCGTAGGCGATCATTTCAGGTTCGACGCCTAAATCGTACAACATCTTTTCGACGGCCGCAACCATGGGCGGTGGTCCGCATAAATAGTATTCGATTTCCGTGGGGTCTTCATGATCCGAAAGATAGCGCTCGTAAGCGACTTGATGAATAAAGCCGATTTCGCCTGTCCAATTGTCTTCGGGTTGCGGGTCGGACAGGGCCACCCAATAGGAAAAGTTGTCGAACCGCTGCGCCAATTCCTGAAACTCCTCATCATAGAACATTTCGTTGCGCGACCGGGCACCATACCAGAAGGTGATGCGACGCCTTGTTTGTTCGGCCAACAATTGCTGGCGAATATGACTGCGCAGCGGTGCCATGCCGGCCCCTCCGCCGATAAAACACATTTCGCGCCGGGTGGGTTTTGCGAAAAAATCCCCGTAAGGTCCTGACAACACGACCCGATCTCCGGGCTTTAAATTAAATGCATAGGATGAACCGATGCCCGGCGGTGCATCTTTGCGGCCGGGTGGCGGAGTAGCGATGCGGATGGTGAATTTCAGCAGTTCAGGTTCCAATGGCGGGCTGGCAAGCGAATAGGCCCGGTTGACCGGTTCATCCGATCGGGAGGTCAGGGTCAGCAGGCTGTACTGCTTCCAGGCGGCCTTGTATCGTTCGGCAATACTGAAATCCTTGAATTGGGCTTCATACTCCGGAATGTCAAACTGGATATACGCGCCGGCCTTGAAATCGAGGCGCTGGTCGTTGTCGAGTTTGATGACCAGTTCCTTGATAAAGGTGGCCACATTGTCATTGGAAACGACCGTGCCCTCAAACTTTTGAATGTTGAACACCTCATCCGGAATGCGGATCTGCATGTCGTCCTTGACTTTGACCTGGCAGGCCAGCCGAATGTCCTGTTTTCTCTCCTTGCGGCTCACCAGGGCCAGTTCGGTAGGCAGGATGTCGCCGCCGCCTGCCAGAACCCTGCATTTGCAGGTGCCACAGGTGCCTTTGCCGCCGCAGGCGCTGGGTAGAAAGATCTTGTTGGCCACCAAAGCGCCCAGGAGCGTGCCGCCGGCTTCGGCCAGGACCCCTTTGTCCGCGTCGTCGTTGATATCGATTCGACGGCTTCCTTTAACAACCAGCCGGCTCTCCACCAGCAAAAGGATGCCCACCAGGCTGAGCACCACGCCCGTGAACACCGCCAGACTTACCAGATAAATCGAAGCAAACATAAACGTTTTATAAATCCTATACGACGCAGGAGATATATTCTACCGCGATAGACCCTTAACAGCCGGATATCCAGACCATACAATCGGCAGAATTCCTTAACTTAATACTTAACTGATAAATGCCAGGACATCGATAACTCAAAAGTGCCAAGACATCGATAACTTTAACGGTCATTTGTGCCAAGACATCGATAACTCTATTTGCATTGTTAAACACATGATACCCTAACTTATCAAATAGATAAAAGGG
>JBNKKC010000076.1:0-1604 GCA_050291625.1 Desulfobacteraceae bacterium | reverse complement strand
GGTCGTCGGCAATGCGTCCGTCGTGGATGGTCACGACGCGGCGGGCGAATTCGATGACCATGTTGTCGTGTGTAGAGAAGATAAAGGTCACACCCCGGCGGGTGTTCATTTCCTGCATCAGCTGCAGCAACCCCTCGCCGGTCTTGGAGTCCAGGTTGGCCGTGGGTTCGTCCGCCAGCACGATCGAGGGCTTGGAGACGATGGCGCGGGCGACGGCAACACGCTGCTGCTGGCCGCCGGAAAGCTCCGCCGGCCGGCGGTCGTATTTTCCTTCCAGCCCCACATCGTCCAGGATCTGCAGAGCCCTGCGTCGCCGCTGCTCAGCCGGAACGCCTTGAAGCAGCATGACGTATTCGACATTTTCGGCGGCCGACAAGACCGGGATCAGGTTGTAGGACTGAAACACAAAGCCGATATGATGCAGGCGCAGTTCGGCCAGCTGCGATGCGTTCATTGAACTGTAGTCCATATCGTTCACCCGGATCGATCCCGAGTCCGGAAGGTCGAGCCCGCCGATCAGGTTGAGCAGGGTGGTCTTTCCCGATCCGGAAGGTCCGGCCAGCGCCACGAATCCCCCGGTTTCGACTGTCAGCTCCACCTGTTGCAGCGCGGTGACCGTAACCCGCCCCTGCCGGTAGGTTTTGTCCACGTCCTGGCACTGTACGATGGGTGTCGTCATGTTGCTCCATTCCGTTTAGGACCGATAACTAAAAAAGGTTCAGCGCATTTTAGAGGCATATGAAAGCATTCTTAATTTTGGATACAGGTTCGTCTAGTTATGCGCCAATGCCTGCACCGGCAGGAATCTGGCGGCCTTGACGGCCGGATAGAGGCTGACCAGCAGACCCAGTATCAGCACGACACCGTTGGCGTTGAAAACGTCTTTTGACCATACTTCCGGATAGATCACACGAGATATGCCGGTATATTCCACACCTTTGGCCAGGGCCGAAAGATCGATGCCGGTCTGCGAGACCAGCCAGCAGGTAGCGAGCCCCAGCAGATTGCCGGCGGCCATGCCGCAAAGCAGAATCAGGGCGGCCTCGGTTAAAATGCCGCGCACGATCCGCATGGGGCGCATGCCCAAGGCTTTCATCAGGCCGAATTCGCGCATGCGTTCAAACACCGCCATCAAGGTGGTGTTGACGATGCCGAACCCCATGGCGATGAAAACCACCAGGAACCAGAACAGAACGAAGGCGTCGTAGAGTTTCAGGGTAGCGATGATCAACGGCAGAATCTGCCGCCAGGATCGTACACTGACATCCTGGCGCTGCAATTGTGCCCGCAGCCTTTCGGTGGTGGTTTCGGCTTCTTCGTGGCCCGGCAACACAATGGCGATCTCCGAGACAGCGTTCCCCATCTTGAGCATTTTCTGTGCGGCGTTTATTGTAACAAAGAGATAACTTTTTTCAGTGGCGACCATCTCCGCTCTGAATATGCCGCAGATGCGAAAAGCCGCCGAAGCGATCTCACCCTCGGCATCCTGCGACATGAGAATCAGCTTGTGTCCGATACGGGTCTCCATCTGATCGGCCAGGGCGCGTCCGATCAGAATGGCATTTCTATCAGATGGCTGGAGATACCGGCCCTGGGTGACGCTG
>JBNKKC010000075.1:0-10745 GCA_050291625.1 Desulfobacteraceae bacterium | reverse complement strand
GCTTGGTGGTGAAGAACGGGTCGAAGATTTTGGACAGGTTTTGTTCCGGTATGCCCTGGCCGGTATCGCTGATGTGCACCTCGATACTGTCACCCTGTACGCAGGTGCGAATGCTGATGGTGCCTTGCTCTTCAATGGCTTGAACGGCATTGAGCAGGAGGTTCATGAATACCTGGTTGATCTGCTGACAATGGCAGTTGATCCGGGGCAGGTCGCCGTACGCCTTGATCAACTCGGCCTTGTATTTCAATTCGTTCCAGATAATACTGATCGTGGCGTCCAGGCCTTGGTTGATGTTGGTTAAATTGCGTTCCGGCTCGCCCGGACGAGCGAAGTCCTTGAGATCGGAAACGATTTTCCGGATGCGGTCGGTTCCTTCCCGGCTTTCGGCAAATATGTCGGACAGATCGGCCATGATGAAATCAAAATCAGTACGATCTTCGCTCTGCTTGATCGCATCCAGCAGGGATTTAGCTCGGTCACCGCTAATAATGTTCTCAGCCGATCCCTTCAACTCAGCTATGAATTGTCGATAGTCGGAAACCATAAGGCCTATCGCCTGCAAATAGCCATTTGCCGTTTGCAGATTGCTGCTCAAAAACGCCGTGGGGTTGTTGATTTCATGGGCAATGCCCGCCGCCAGGTGACCGACGGAGGCTAATTTTTCGCGCTGAATCAAATCGGATTGAGTCTGTTTCATTTTTTTTATGGTCGCTTGGAGCGCCTGGTTGGATTTGATCAACTTTGATAGCTCCTCGTTAAATAAATACTTTGAATATGTCTTCAACTGCAATACTGCCCTCTGCGAAAACCGACTTGCACGCTTAATTCTGCATATACACGCTGGGTTCCACATATTTAAATTGATGGTTCAGACCATTGAGACTCTCCGCCCCGCCGATAATGAAATACCCTTTGGGTCTTAAGACCGATGCCAGGTTGCGCACCACCTTTTCTTTGGTTTGGCTGTCGAAGTAGATCATCACGTTGCGGCAGAAGATGACATCGAAGCGCTGTTCCGGCAACTTGCTGTCCAGCAGATTGAAGCGTTCGTACCGGACCATCTGCTTGATTTTCGGCCGGACCCGCATAAATCCCTCCCACTGATTACGGCCTTTTTGGAAGCATTTTTTCAAGATATCGGCGGGAATATTGTTTTTGGCGCTGATGGGGTAAATCCCCCTGCGGGCCTTATCCAGGCAGGTGTTGGATATATCGGTGGCCAGAATCGATGCATTGATGTTGCGGCTGTAACAATAGGCGGCCAGCGAGTAGGGTTCTTCGCCGCTGGAGGCGGCTGCGCACCAGACATGTTTGCAGGTTTCGTCGATATAGCGGAAGGATTTGGACTCTCTGAAAAAGAAGGTGTGGTTGGTGGAGATGGCATCGACAAAGCAACAGCGCTCAACCGGGTCCTGTTCGATGATGCGCATGTACTGATCGGCCTGCACGCCCAGCGTGCGCAACCGCTTGCTCAGGCGGGCATTGAGCAATTGACGCTTTTCACCGGTAAGGTGGATGCCGCACTCGTCATAGACGATGGTGCAATATTGTCTGAACTCTTTATCGGTCAGTTGGCGCATTGAAAGTTGCATGGCCGCCGGCTTTCTTTTCAACTGACACCCTGGTCCGGGCTGCCGATAATCATCTGCAACGCCAGCCTGGAGATGTCGTTAAGGGCCGCCACCCGGTCGGCGGCACCGCGTTTGATGGCTTCTTTGGGCATTCCGAAAACCACACAGCTTTTTTCATCCTGAGCAATGGTTTTGGCGCCGGCGGTTTTCATCTCCAGCAATCCGGCGGCGCCGTCGGCCCCCATGCCGGTCAGCAGGATGCCAACGGCATTGGCGCCGGCATTTTTGGATACCGACCGGAACATGACATCCACGGCCGGTCGCTGGTGGTGCACCATGGGCCCGGTTTTGATCTCAGCGTAGTAACGGGCGCCGCTGCGCTTGAGCAGCATATGGTAATTGCCCGGGGCCAGCAGGGCCGTACCGTTGACCACCGAGTCGCCGTTTTCGGCCTCTTTGACATGGATCTGGCACAGCGAGTCCAGCCGCTGGGCAAACGAGGTGGTAAATTGCGCCGGCATGTGCTGGACGATGACGATGCCCGGCGCATTGGCCGGCATGCCCATGAGCACCGTTTTGATGGCCTCGGTGCCTCCGGTGGATGCGCCGATGGCGATAATCTTATTGGTGGTCTGGCTCAGGGCCGCATTGGCTGTCGGAACAATGCCGGCCTGCCGAACGCAGGTTTGGGCGCGCATGTCCACGTGGGCCACGGCCCGGATCTTATTGGCCAGCTGCACGCTCATGTCACCCACCGAATAGGCCGCCGTGGGTTTGCAGATCACTTCCAGGGCGCCGGCGGCCAGTGCTTCCATGGCCATGGCGCCGCCTTTCTGGGTCAACGAGCTGACGATGATCACCGGCAGCGGATAGTGCTTCATCAGTTTTTTCAGAAAGGTCAGCCCGTCCATGCGGGGCATCTCCACATCCAGCGTGATCACATCCGGTTGCAGCTGCACGATTTTGTCCCGGGCCACATAGGGATCCGGGGCCGTGCCGATCACTTCGATGCCGCGTTCCTTGGAAAGTTCGCTGGCAAACACTTTGCGCACCACCGCCGAGTCATCTACAATCAAAACACGAATATTTCTGTCCATGGGGTCGATTCTGCCCTGTCTTTTAAAAGTTGTCGCAATCGGCATCCTGGCGTCTACTGCAAGCCAACCTGAAACGTCATCGGGCTTTCAGGGGTTTGAATCCTGATCACGATTTGATCGGCGACTTTCTCGATTAACGCGCCCAGCGCATCGGCACTGATCAATTCCGGGATTTGCAGATTGAACAGCGCCTGGTGGTCGTACGTGCTCAATGTGCTGCCGGCCAGCATATTGACCATCTCCAGCACCGTGGCCGCCACCTGCTCCCGGGACAGGCCTTGGGCCGTGGTACCCAAAAAGTCGGCCGCAACCGATTGGGCCAGCGCTGCGGGCATTTGCAACACAAAGGTGCCGCCGGACGAGCCGGAAAAGCCCAGTTTGGCGATGATCGTGGCCGGCTCCGGGTCGGCGCAGGCCTTTTCCGGTGCAATAAAATCGATGGGCAGAAAGAACATCTGCTCCAGGACCTCAGAAATCGAGGCCTTCATCGCTTGGGTCAGTGCTGACTTGTCCATGTTCGGGCTCTCCTAATATTCGATTTAGGTGCAACTTGATCTGTTCGGGGGTGAACGGTTTTTTGATATAGGCCGCCGCCCCCTGGCAGAGAAACTCTTCCACGCGCTGATCGCTGCCCTCGGTGGTGACCATGACCACCGGGATATCGGCCAGGGTATCGCTTTGTTTCATGGCCTTGAGCAGTTCCAGACCGTTCATGTCGGGCATGTTGTAGTCCGTAAGCACCAGATCCAGCCAGTGTTGATCCATAACCTGCAAAGCCTCTTTGCCGTTGCCGGCTTCCAGCAGCTCTCCGATATCAAATCCGGATGCTTTGATGACCTTTTTGATAACCGCCCGCATGGGAAAGGAGTCATCGACGATTAAGATGTTGTAGGCCATGGCCTGTCCTTTCTGTGCTTGACAATTGCAAATAGCGTTCGTTTTGGCCGTAATGGATGAGTATCAAGAGATCAACTCCTCTACTTTTTGCAGTTCTTCGGCAAAGTCGGCGATAAGAGCTTGCAGATCCACATCCGTCATGCCTAAAGACTCGATGGCCTCGCGATCGAACCGGTAGGCCAGCCCGTCCAATCCGCCGTTTACCCCCATCATCATACACAGCATATCGCCGGCATGCACGATGGCGGTCTCTGCTTTGGCCAGGCTGGCTTGTCCCGGCTGGTGATGGCTGCCGATAATATCGATCATCATGGGACTGAACTGCCATACCCGTCCCACCAGGGCCCCCAACTCGGCATGGTCGATGCCCAGCACCGCCTTTTCGGCTTCCCGGAAGCTGCAATTGCCTTGGCAGACCAGCGCCTTGATCTTTTCATGGTCGTCGGCCACATACTGTTCCAGAACAACCTTGCCGATGTCTTTAAGCAGCGCGGCGGTAAATATAAGATGAGCGTTATCCATGGATTTGGTCATGGCCAGTTTGCGGGCCAGCAGGGCCGAGGCCACCGAATAGCGCCACAAATCACCGGCGGCCAGTTCGTATCCCTTTTGAGGGCGTTTAATATTTTCTGCGCTGCTGTTCAACAGCACCAGATCCACCACTTCATCCATGCCCAGAAACACGATGGCCTGGTGGATGGAATCAAATTTTTTGGCGCGCCCGTAATAGGCCGAATTGGCGGCTTTGAGCAAATTGGCCGTGGCCATGGCATCAAAGGAAATGACCTGGGCAAGCTCTTTCATGCTGCTGTCCGGATCCTGGGTGATGGTCATGATTTTATTGACCACGTGGGGGATGGGTTTGAGCCCGGCAATGCTTTTGATGATTCTTTGAATGTCCATCATATCACCCTCTCACCTTCTACGGAGCCTTTGAGCCAGCATTTGCCGTCCTTGACGGCCAGCCGGATGGTGCGATTGCCGTTGCCACCGGTTTCGGCAAAGTCCACGACCACGTTGTTGCGATGAAAAAGCTTGCGGGCCGCCATCTCGTTGCGTTTGCCGATATTGAAAAAACCCTTCTGGTCCAAAACCTGGGAGCCGCCCACCATGATGACCCGCATGCGACTTTTAAGGCCGCCCAATTCATAGACCGATTTGAACAGCCGGGGAATGCCGGTATCGGCGAACATAAAGGGATTGGCCGCCGCCTTGGCGCTGTCCAGGCTGCTTTCGGGCAGCATATAGTGCAACAGCCCGCCCACCTTGACCACGGGATCGAACACGGCGATGCCGATGCACGATCCCAGCGAATAAGTGATCAGCACACCATCCGGATCCTTGCTCACTTTCATGTCCGAGACGCCGACAATAATGTTCATCCTGGGTTCCATTCTTTCTTGTTTGGCGGTTCCGAAGTCGTGCTTAATGTCAATACTCAAAGGTTTTCGTTGTGAAAATCGCTTTTCCTGAATTCTAATTGACACTGTTGGCCAGTTGCCAGATACCGGCCATATCCAGGATCAGACCGACCCGCCCGTCACCCATGATGGCCCCGCCGGCAATACCTTTGACGTTTTGCATGTATTGGCCCATGCTCTTGATGACCACCTCTTCTTTGCCCAGCAATTCATCGAGGAGCAGACACATATATTTGCCGTCATATTCCACGGTGACCACCAACGCCTGCCAGGGGTCATGGGTATCGAAACTGCAGTTGAAAAAGTTATCCAGGCGCACCAGCGGATTGAGCTTGCCCCGGGTCAAGATCATCTCCCCCTGGCCGGCCACCGTGGAGTACTGCTGCCGGCTGGGCCGGAACGATTCGATAATCGACAGGGCCGGAATCACGTACCGGTCCCGGCCCACGCGCACCAGCATGCCTTCGATGATCGCCAAAGTCAGGGGCAAGCTGATCACAAAGGTCGATCCTTTGCCCGGCCGGGTCTGGATATCCACCCGGCCGCGCAATTTTTCGATGGCCTTTTTGACCACATCCATGCCCACGCCCCGGCCCGATATCTCGGAAACTTGCTTTGCCGTGGAAAAGCCGGGCTGAAAGACCAGGTTGTAGATCTCCTCGTCGGACAACTTGCTTTCGTCGGTAATCAGCCCGTTGGCCTTGGCCTTTTCGATGATGCGCGCTTTGTTCAAGCCGCGGCCGTCGTCGCTGATCTCCACCACGATGTTGCCGCCGCGGTGAAACGCTTTGAGACTGATCTGCCCGCTGGGCTCTTTGCCGGCGGCCGTGCGCTCGGCGGCCAGTTCCAGCCCGTGGTCCATGGAGTTGCGGATCATGTGCACCATGGGTTCGTAAAGTTCGTCCACCACGTTGCGGTCGATCTCGGTATCTTCTCCGGACATGGTCAGGCGCACCTGCTTGCCCGAATTGCGGGCCAGGTCCCGCACCAGGCGGACCATTTTCTGAAACGTGCTTTTGATGGGCACCATGCGCAGGGACATGGTCATGGCTTGCAGTGTCGAGGTAATCTGGCTCAACTGGCCCAGGGTGTGCACCAGGCTCTGGTCCCGGGCCGCCGCGATGTGGGGATGCTGGCGCAAAATGGACTGGGCGATGACCAGCTCGCCGGTCATATCCACCAGGGTGTCCAGTTTTTTGGTGTCCACTTTGACCTGCAGCTCGGTGCGCTGAACCAGGCCTTTTTTCT
Organism: Desulfobacteraceae bacterium; assembly: GCA_050291625.1. Taxonomy (GTDB): domain Bacteria; phylum Desulfobacterota; class Desulfobacteria; order Desulfobacterales; family Desulfosarcinaceae; genus JARRKU01. The sequence goes on along the minus strand of JBNKKC010000075.1, from coordinate 4,508 downwards.
GGTCGCGCAGGGCCGACACCACCTGCTTGGGCGTCGTCTTGCCCGATTTGACCAGGATTTGGCCCACTTTTTTATCCGGACTGGCCTTTTGCTGCTCCAGGGCCCGGTTCAGATCTTCTTCTTCCAAAACGCCCTGTTCAATCATGATCCGGCCGATGGGCCGGTGTTCATTGTCCCCATCCTGAACCGCCTCGATACGGGCCACCAAAGGGGCGATGTCCAGCCCCGGATCCATTTCGCCGCCGGTATCCAGACCGTCTCTAACGGCCTGGATCAACTGCTTGAGCATATCCACCGAGTCCAGAATCACATCCACGATCTGCGGATCAATGCCCAGTTCGCCGCTGCGGATCATATCCAGCAGGTTTTCCGACCGATGGGCCAGCCGGTTGATGCGCATAAATCCGAGAAAGGCCGAAACGCCCTTGATCGTATGAAAGGCGCGAAAGATGGCATTGATGCTCTCGGTGTCATCCGGATTTTCTTCCATATCCATGAGGCTGACCTCGACGGTCTCCAGGCCCTCCAAAGATTCCATCACAAAGCCGGCGATGATCTCACGGTCTTCTTCATCCGGGTTGGGATCGGGGCAGTCAAAATGCTCCGGATCTTCATTGACCGCTGCGGCGACATCCTCATCGGTCTCGGTGTGTTCAGGCGCTGATTGAATCTGCTTCAGGTAGGCATCGGTTGCGGCCTGCTGTCGGTGCCGTTGTTCTTGGCCGCTGCCGCCTGGGGCAACGCCCAGTTGAGCCAATACGGGCGACAGGTCCTGACAGTCTTCGACCCCGTTGCAGATGCTGTGAAAACAGCGCTGCAGATGCTCCAGGCCGTTTTCAAAAGGCGCCAGGTCGCTGGTTTGACGCAGGACCACCTTTTCCAGGTAGTGCTCCAGGGCGCCGGCCAGGGTCACAAAAGTGTCCGAACCCAACACCGGGCCTTGGGCTTTAATCTGTGCCAGCTGGTTGAGTATCTCTCCCATGGCGGGGATATCTTCGCCGTCCATGGTCACCAGGGCCAGGGCGATGGATTCGATCTGATTGCCTATTTGTTCCGTGACTTCAGCCATAACGGCGTTCCTCGTTTGTGGTTTGGTGTTCGAGTTTCATCAGGCAGGCGGTGCTAAATGCCGCCTGCCTGAATAAAAACGAGTACTAGTCTAAAAGTCCTCGAAGTCTCTTTGGTCCAGGGGGATCACCTTTTCAGGGTCCCGGGTTGCTTTCGCTGCTTGATGGTCAGGGAATGCAGTTCCGCGTTTGCTCGTCTGTTTCGGGGGCAAGTGCAGGGCCGGCCCGATTTTTTTAGCCTTGGAAGCTGCGCCCGTCTGGAGATGGGGCTGCAGGCCGTGGTTGCCGCCGTTGACCAGTCCGTTCAGTTCTCCCACAAAGGAGCGCATCTGCTCGGCCTGGGCGTTCATCTCCTCGGCCGCCGAAGCCGATTCCTCGGCGCTGGCCGCGTTTTGCTGGGTGACCTTGTCCACTTCGGTGACCGCCGTGTTGACCTGGGTGATCCCCTGGGCCTGCTCGCTGGAGGCCGCGGCGATCTCACCCACCAGCTCGCCCACCTTGGCCGAGGAGCGGGCCACTTCGCCGAAGGCCTCGTTGGTCTTGGCCACCAGCTCGCCGCCGGCGGTGACCTTTTTAACCGTGCCCTCGATCAGGTTGGCGGTGTTTTTGGCCGCATCGGCGGCCCGCATGGCCAGGTTGCGCACCTCGTCGGCCACCACGGCAAAACCTGCCCCGGCCTCTCCCGCCCGGGCTGCTTCCACGGCCGCGTTCAGGGCCAGCAGATTCGTTTGGAAGGCGATCTCGTCGATGGTCTTGATGATCTTGGAGGTCTCTTCGCTGGCCTTGGAGATCTCCTGCATGGACTGGGTCAGCTCGCCCATGGAGGCGTTGGCCGAACCGACCACCTGGTTGGCCTCCTTCATCAAAGTGTCGGCCTGGGCGGCGTTGTCGGCGTTCTGGCGCGTCATGGAAGACATCTCTTCCAGGGACGATGAGGTCTCCTCGATGGAAGCGGCCTGCTCGGAGGCCCCTTCGGCCAACGACTGGCTGGCCGTGGAGACCTGGCCCGAGGCCGAAGCCACCTGCTCGGCGCCTTCGTTGAGGCCGTCGATGATGCGGGTGATCGGCTTGGTGATCGAACGCGTGATCAGCAGTGCGATGGCAACGATGGCCCCGATGCCGACCACGGCAACGATCCCGATCAGCCACCGAATCGCCTTGACTGCGGCAAAGGCCTCGGCTTCGTCGATTTCAGCGATCAGGGCCCAGGTCACATCCCCCACTTTGAGCGGAGCGTAGGATGACAGGACCGGATTGCCGTTATAGTCTATAATGACTTTCTCTTCGGTCTTTCCAGCCAGGGCTTGCCGCGAGGCTTCGGTATCCACACGGCCCTTTCCCGGGTTGGCAAAAGAGGTTTTGACCGAGTGGTTGGTCGGATCGAGAAAGGAATCCGAGCGCATGAGTTTGTCCGGCCCCACCAGATAGGTCTCTCCGGTCTCGCCCATGCCGGCGCGCTGCTGCATCACATCATTGATGGCTTTCAGGGACAGTTGCAGGGCCACCACCAGCTCCACCCGGCCGTCCTGGATAAACGGTTGGGCCATGAAGGCGGCCGGTTCATTGTTGCTGGGCGCGTAGGGTTCGAAATCCGACAATCCGAATGCTTTGGTCTGCATCACCTTGCGCGTCAATTTTCCCAGGGCGCTGCTTGCGTATTTGCCGTTGACCATATTGCTGCCGTAATCAGCTTCTTTGGCGACGGTATAAAATACCTTGCCCTCGGGATGGATCAAGAACAGGTCATAGTATCCGTATTGATCGATATATTGGGTATAATAATCCTTGTCCGCCCCCTTGAGTTTAGGTGCAATGGCCTCTTCCAGATTCATTTTGGAGACGCAGGCCCAATTGACCCCATCAATGTGAAGCGGGTTGAAGGCAACAATGGTCAGGTTGCCGGCGCTGTCGGTAAATACGGCCTGATCGCTTTTTCCCGCTATGGCTTTTTCAATATAGGCCGTCGTAATTTCATGACCGATCACGTACTTGCCGTTGCCCATGGTCAGCATATCGCTGCGAAAAGCAATTTTGTCGTTGTTTTTGCCCACCAGGTAGCTTTCACCACTGGTGCCCATACCAGTGCGCTGCTGCATGATTTGATTGATGCCGTCGGTGGGGAGCTGAAAAGCGACATAGCCTTGCAGGGTGTGCTCGGCATCTCTGAGCTGGGCCACCATGAAAGCTGCCTGGGCGCCCTTTGACGGGGCGTAAGCTTCAAAATCGGCCACGGCGATGTCATCCGCACCCATGGTGCGGGCCTTTTGAAAGGCCTTGCCGATGGGCGAATTGGCCAGATCGCTGTTGGGAATCACCATTCCCAGGTCCGATTCACGGGCGGCGGTGTAAACGATGCCCCCCTCCTGATGAATCAAAAAAAGGTCGTTCCAGCCATTTTCCTTGACAATAGTCTGAAGGTGCGCATCGTAGCGCCGGGCTACGCTCTGCCACTGCAAGGTGTCCGTACGGTCGCCGCTTTGCTTGAAGGCCTTGTTCATCTCGTTCAGGGCCTGCAAAACCAGGGGGTCGTCCTTGAGGGTGCGAAGCTGGGTTCGCAGATTCTTGAAATAATGTTTCATGCTGGTGGTCTTGAGTTCCTGAACCGTTTCAAGCTTGGAAAAGGCTTCCTGGCGCAAGGCGCCTACCGTTTCCATCAGAACGCCCATGTCGCCCTGGCGCTCGGCGAAAAACTTTTCGATTTGTGCGGTTTTTATCGCCCGCATGGAGTCAAGCTGGTTAAAGGCCAATTGGGAGATGGAGTTACCGGCCTTGTTCAGCGTGACAAGGCCGACTACGGCCAGCGGAATTACACCGACGGCCAAAAAAGCCAGCAATAATTTGGTTCCGAGTTTCATATGCTTGAACATTTTAAGCTTCCTTTATTCTTGATCGGTCACAGCGTTTTTAGGTATCAGGCCGCATGGGCCAACGCCTCCAGGTCCTGGGCGCCCAGCACTTCGTCGATGTCCAGCAGGATTTTGACCTTACCCTCCATCTTGGCCATGCCCAGGATGTAATCGGTGTTCAGGGTCGTGCCGAAGGTGGGGGTGTCCTCGATGTCTTCGCCTTTGATATTGAGCACCTCGGAGACCGAATCCACCACGATGCCGATGACGATATCGGTGCCGCGGGCGCCAATCTCCACCACGATGATGCAGGTGCGGTCGTTATAGTCGATGGAGTCCATGGTAAAACGCAGGCGCAGGTCCACCACCGGAATCACCTTGCCGCGCAGGTTGATCACGCCCTTGACGAATTTGGGGGTCTGGGGCACCGAGGTGATGGGCATCATGCCGATGATCTCCTTGATTTTAAGCAGGCTGAGCCCGTATTCCTCCTCGGCAAGGGTGAAGGTCAGGTATTTCCCCTCCTTGACTTCACCGATTTTCACTTCCTGTACCATGGACATATACCTCCTTTTCAGGGTAAGCGGTCAGATGT
>JBNKKC010000074.1:0-5753 GCA_050291625.1 Desulfobacteraceae bacterium | reverse complement strand
AGGTCAAACGCACGGTTCAGGCCCTGCTGGCCGCCATCGAACCCATGGCCATCATCGGCCTGGGCGCCGTCTTCGGCCTGATCGTCCTCTCCATTTTGCTGCCCCTGTATGATGTCATGGGATCCATGGGCAAGGCGTACTGATCACTTCGCGTTTAGAGTATTGGCTTTTGGCTTAATTATTTGTTCCTTGTCTAAATTCGATATTTTTGATTAAAATGGAAAGGTGTCGCTGCATCTGGTTTGCCCTGCCTCTACCTGCCTGTAATAGTTATGCATCGTTGCGGTTGTAGCGGGGTGCATAGCACCTGATTTTAAAACAACCAAATCCTTGAAGCACCCAATGGGTGTCTATGCGAAAATGTGGAGCCCAGGAAAAATCCACTGTGATGGGCAATCAAAAAGGGATGTTGAAAAATGTTCATTTTCAGAAAAGCCCTTTTAAGAGGCGCGAGACCGATGGCAACTCGCCAATTCCCGTTTTTGATGGCTGGTTTACTGCTCATCATCATGCTGAAACCAACCTGGAGCGATACCAAAACGCCCTTTGACAAAGCGGATATTAACTGGCGCCGTTTTGATGGTGACACCATTAACGTCCTTCTCAGCGGCCATCCTATTCAGGGAACTATCATCGGCCTTTTGTCCGAATTCAAAAAGCTGACGGGGATCACGGTAATTGTTGATGTGCTGCCGGAAGAAGATTTTTTCCAGAAGCTTAATATCGATTTTATCAGCGGCAAGGGTACAATTGATGTCTTCATGACGTCACCGCTTTACCAGTGGCAATATGCCAAGGCCGGTTGGATCGAGGACCTGAGACCCTATATTGCAGACCCTGCCCTTACGGACAAGGATTGGTATAACCCCAGCGATTTCTTTCCTGTCGTCTTGGAAGCATCGATGTGGAATGGCACCATCGGCAGCGGCTTAGGTCAAGGGGCGCTTTATTCCATTCCTGCGTGGTGGGAGGGCTGCGCCCTTATGTACCGCAAAGATCTTGCGGCAAAATATGGTTTTACCGAGCCAAAAACCTGGGAGGACCTGTATCGTCAAGTTAAGCGGATATCCGAACTTTCCAACGGCAAATTACATGGTTTTATCGGCCGGGGAATCAGAAGCTGGTCCCAGATTCACACCTACCACATGACCATGATGGCATCCTATGGCGCAAGCGACCTGGATCCATTGACCGGCAGAGCCGCTTTTAATTCGCCTATGGGGATTGAAATTGGAAATTACTGGGTCAAGATGATGCAAGATGCCGGTTCGCCTAATTGGCCCAATTATAACTGGTACGAGGTTGCCGCAGAGTTTCAGGCCGGGAAATATTTTGCGATTATGGACGCGAACCCTTTCTCCACAATACTCGAAGCAGAAGGCTCTCCTATCCGAGGCAAGGTCGGTTACCTGCTGCCACCTCCAGGTACCAATGGGCAACAATCCTTCCTGTGGATTTGGGCACTTGGTATCAATTCGTTTTCCAAACACAAGGCCGCGGGTTGGCTATTCATCCAGTGGATTACAAGTCAACATATGCTCCGTCGGGCAATTGACTATGGAAACTGGATGACCCCAAGGCAATCCGTATGGTTCGATCCTGGGGTCAAAGCATTCCTGCGCACTATTGATAACGGCCGTTGGTATGAGAATTCCACGAAGCTCGTCACCCAACTCGCTGCAATGCGTTGGAGCCCCAATCCGTTGGCACCAAAGGTCGGCAACCTTTGGGCAGGGGCCATTCAAGATGCCTGGCTCGGAAAAGATACGGTTGAACAAGCGCTGGACAAAGCGGCTGGTCAAGTCAACGCGCTGATGAAGGAAGCCGGTTACAGCAGATGACAGCCAATCGTAGATCGGCGACAACACTGAACGCGATGCATTTTTCAGGAGGCTCAATTGGAAAGGTTGAATGTCCGGAATCGCCGATTTTAGAGGCGGAGAGTGATGAGTCGAATTAAAACTCTGCAACGTTTCGTTAAAAACACGTTGTTATATTCGTTAAAGGGCAAACTGATCCTTTCATTTTTGGCTTTCTCGATCATCCCGTTGGCGGTTGTGGTGACCATGGCATTTTTCCAATTTCAGGAAGCACTTCGCTCGCAAACCTCAAACCAGCTCACCGTCGTGCGGGACCTGAAAACCAGACAAGTCGAAAACTACCTGCGACAGATTGAACAAGATATTAAACTGGTAGCCGGACTTCCTTATGTCAAAACAGGCATACAACAGCTGGAAATCAGCGTACGCGGGCTTGGCTTGAATCAAGTCCGACAAATGGGGTTTCTGGGGCGTCCGGATTTGTTTTATCTGCAGGCATATAATCCATATGCCGTTTATCACGCCAAATACCACGCATTCTTTCGTGAACTGGTGAAAACCAAAGGATATGAGGATATCTGGTTGGTGTCGCCTGAAGGAGACATCGTTTATACCTTTGCCAAAAGAGACGACTTTGCTACCAATCTTTTTGAAGCCCCATACCAAGATACGCTTCCTGCCCAATTGATCCGTTATTTACTTGCCAATGACGAGTCCGGCCAGATGCAAATGACCGATTATGGACCGTATCCGCCTGCCGGAGATATGCCGGTAAGCTTTATTGGAGCGGCGATTTTGGATGAGGATAAAATCATAGGGTGCCTCATCTACGAACTATCATCGGATCAAATGAACGATCTCATGCAAGTCCAAACCGGTTTCTGGAAAACAGGGGAAACCTACTTGGTTGGAGCAGATAATATGCTGCGAACCAAAACCCGATTTAGTGGGCAGATCAATTTTTTTGAGCAAAAAGTGGACACCATGGCTGTGCAGAAGGGGTTATCGGGTGGAAATGGTGTTGGGATTTTTGAAAATTACCGAGGTATTGCTGTTCTTAGCGCTTACCGAGCGCTAAATATAAACCGGTTCAAATGGATCCTGTTGGCAGAAGTAGAAAAATCAGAAGCCTTCGGCCCGTCCCATCGCCTGCGGAACCTTATGTTAATCATCATCATTATGACATCGCTTGTCGTGATTGGCGTAGGTTTATATATTGGGCGCAGCATCGCTAAGCCGATAACGGAATTGGCGGAGACATCAACACAGATTGCCTCGGGAGATTTGCAATCGAGGGTAAAATCCGAGACCAGAGATGAGATTGGACACTTGGCGGAAGCATTCAACAGCATGACCGGCCAACTCTCGGAACTGATTGGCAGCCTTGAGCAGCAAATTGCAGAACGCAAGCAGGCAGAGCGGGCACTTCGCAATAGTGAGGACAGGTACCGTGGTCTGTTTGAGAATTCGCCTATCTCTTTGTGGGAGGAGGATTTTTCACAAGGCAAAGCATATTTTGACGGCTTGCGCAAATCGGGAATCACGAATTTCCGAGCCTATTTCGAAAACAACCCGGAGGCTGTTTCTCACTGTGCCAAACTGGTCCAAGTTATGGACGTCAATAGAGCCACCTTAGATTTATTAAAGGCCAAAGACAAAGATGAGCTTTTCGCCGGCCTTCCGAACGTTTTAACCGAAGATTCGCTGGCGGTATTTCAGGAAGAGCTGATCATATTGGCCGAGGGGGCGCGGAAGTTTGAGAGCGAAGCAGTCCAACGAGCGCTAACGGGTGAAGAAAAACATGTCGTCCTGCAGCTTATTGTGGCGCCAGGCTATGAGGATTCTCTGGGTAAGGTGCTGTTGTCCATGTTAGACATCACCGAGCGCAAAATGACCGAGAAGGAATTGGATAAGTATCGTCAGCATCTGGAAGCGCTGGTAGATGAACGGACAGCCGAACTTACAGTCGCCAAAGAACAAGCCGAGGCGGCCAACGCGGCCAAAAGCGATTTTTTAACCCGCATGAGCCACGAGATTCGCACTCCCTTAAACGTAGTCACCGGACTAACCAATATCGTACTCAAATCCAAGCTGGCAGCTGAACAGCGGGACTATTTACGCAAGGTACAGATCGCCTCCAACAATCTCATGGAGGTGATCAACGACATTCTCGATTTTTCAAAGGTGGAGGCCGGCCGAATGGAGCTTACCCATGCCTCCTTCGACCTGGACCAGGTGATGGAGCAGCTGGACGACCTGTTCAACGACCGTGTTGCTCAAAAGGATCTGGAGTTGATTTTTTCCGTGGCGCCGCAAGCACCCCGGCAGTTGATTGGCGATGCCGGCAGGCTGACCCAGGTGCTGACCAATCTGATTGAAAATGCGGTTAAGTTTACCGAGACCGGAGAAATCGTTGTCGGGGTGGAACCGGACGATCAGACCAATAGAAAGACCGGGCAAATGGTCCTCAAATTCCAAGTCGCCGACACCGGCATCGGCATCACCGCCAATGCGCTATCCACCCTGTTCGAGCCCTTTACCCAGGCAGAAGGCTACCTTACCCGCAAACACGAAGGCAGCGGCTTGGGCCTTGCCATCTGCAAGAGGCTGGTGAATCTGATGGGTGGTCGGATTTGGGGCGAAAGCACCCCGGGTAGAGGCAGCACCTTTTTCTTCACTGTCTTGCTTGAGGCCGGAAAGGAAGAAAAGCCCCGACTGATCCCACCCGAGGATCTACACGGGTTAAAGACCCTGGTAGTGGACGACAGCGCCACGGCCAGGCACGTGCTGAGCGATCTGCTCGAATCCTTTACTTTTAGTGTGTTGGCCGTGGACGGAGGCGAAAAAGCCATAGAGGCCATTGAGCAGGCCGTAGCCGGAGAGCCTTACCGATTGGTGCTGTTAGACTGGAAGATGCCCGGCATGGACGGTATTGAGGTCATAAGACGTATTCGCGAGTTGGATCACCAAGGACCTGCCGACGTTTCCGTTCGATTGGAAGGGGAAATCAGAAACCAAAAACGACAAACCCCAATAATCATTATGGTCACCGCCTACGGCCGTGAATTGATACAAGAGCAGATGGACAAGGCAGCGATGGACGCAATGCTTCTAAAGCCAGTCAAACCCTCTCAGTTATTTGATACCATCATGGACCTTTTTGGAAAGGTTGACGCCATGGCGCCTCGCCTCGTGCCAGAGCCGGATGCAGAGCCGGTACAGCAGCTGGCAGGCCGGCGCGTGCTGGTGGTGGAAGACAGCGAATTGAACCGGGATGTGGCTGTGGCGCTTTTGGCGGAAACGGCAATGATAGTGGACACCGCGGAAAACGGCAAAGCGGCCGTGGACAAGGTGACCACGCTGCCAAAAGGCTTCTACGATGCCGTGCTCATGGACATCCAGATGCCGGAAATGGACGGCTACGAAGCCACCCGACGCATCCGTGAGTGGGAGAGCCAACAGCCTGAAACAAAACCAACGAAGATCCCTGCCCCACTGACGGGAAAACCTAAGGCCAAGATTCCCATCATCGCCTTGACCGCTCATGCCCTGAAAGGCGAGAAAGAAAAGTGTCTGGCCGCCGATATGGACGACTATCTCTCCAAGCCCCTTGACGAGCGGGACTTGCATCAGGTGCTGCTCAAATGGATTGCGACCTGATCTTTCCCCTCCTGGACCCTGTTCTAACCGAGATCTGCCTGCCGCGGCTGAGCCACAATTTTACGACCATGTTCGGCGCCGGAATTGCAATTCAGCAGATCTTCAGCACCCTGGATCAAGCCTTCAAGCGTTTGGGGGACTATTTCGATCAGGAGGTCAAACGCACGGTTCAGGCCCTGCTGGCCGCCATCGAACCCATGGCCATCATCGGCCTGGGCGCCGTCTTCGGCCTGATCGTCCTCTCCATTTTGCTGCCCCTGTATGATGTCATGG
>JBNKKC010000073.1:0-62163 GCA_050291625.1 Desulfobacteraceae bacterium | reverse complement strand
GTCTGCTTCAGGTCGAGGAAGGGGTGCTCAAGTCAAATTCGATCAACCTGGTGGCGGAAGGCAACTACGATGTGGCAGCGGATGATTTGAAGCTGAACGTACTGATCTCGCCCCTCACCAGCCTGGACTGGGTCATCGAACACATTCCGATCATCAATCGAATTTTAAAGGGAACGCTGGTGGCTGTTCCCGTGCGCGTCAAGGGCCCGGCTGCCGATCCCGAGGTCTTGCCGCTATCCATCGAAGCGATGGGCTCACGCATCGTCGGCATATTGAAACGGACGCTGGAAACGCCTTATAAAATTGTCGAACCAATCCTGCCGAAGGTGTCGGATACCCCAGTCCTCCCTGACGAAAAAGAAGTGGACTCACCGCAAAGATGAAACGCCACTGAATCTCAACATGATCGATTGAACCAGTTACATGGAGGCCAGATAGGTTCTCAAATTCACTTTCTTGTTTTTAAGCCCCAGTTTTTTGCGAATGCTGTCGCGGTAGGAGTCAACTGTCCGTGCGGACAGGTTGAGCAGGCGGGCCACTTCCTTGGAGGTCCTGCCTTGCCGGATCAAGTTGGCCACCTGCAATTCATTGGGTGAAAACATGTAGTACTTGCTCGAAAAATCCGGAGTGGGGGATCCAGCCACCTCTTCCAGGTTCATGCGTATCACTTCCAGAAGCTGCTTCTGAGTTCTGCGCAAACCGCTGTTTTCAAGCCGGTTCAAAAAAGGGTCGATCAATTCTTTCAGGTTCAGCCGGATCAGTTCCTCGGCCCGCTGATGGTCTTCACCTCGTTTGTCCAACAAAACACGCATCGCCGTATTCATCTCCTGCAATCGCTCGGAGCTGGCCCGAAGTTCCATGGCTGTCTGTTTCCGCTGCTCAATCTCTTCGCGCAACTGCCGGTTGATCTCCGCCAGCTCCGATGTCCGTGCCTGAACCAGTGATTCCAATTCCTGACGATAGAGCGCCAGCTCCTCGCGGGTCTTTTTTTGTTCGGTAACGAAATGGGCCACTACCATCGCGCCGATAATTCGTCCGCCATCGAACAGGTGTCGAATGTGAAGACTTGCGCATTCGACGGAACCGCTCTTAGTGACCACTTCGAAGTCTACATTGCTTGATACCGGTCTGCCTTCCGCCATGGCCTTCAGTCGTCGGCGATAAAGTTTCTGACTTTCGGCGGTTAGAAGATTCATCGGTTTGAGCGAAAGAAATTCTTCTCTTGAATAGCCGGTGGCACAGCACATGTGGTCGTTCACGGCTATAAATTGTTGACGTGAAAAATCGATACGGTAGATCGCCACAGGCGACAACTGATACATCTGGTAAACCAGGGCCTCACTCTCATCCAGACGTTGAGCGATGGAATGGTTGTTCAGTCGCTGGGCCAGTATCTGAACCGCGGTCTCCAGAATGCCCCTTTCTGTCGAACGCCAAACATCGGTCACCATGGCCATACAGATGAAACATACGCCATTGACAAATTGCTGAAGACGCAGCGGCACTGCGACAAATGATCTGATGTTAAAGCGCTTGAGGAGTTTTTTGACATTCGTATCCGTCAACGCTTCCGTATCAATGCAATGATATGTTTCTCCGGTTGAAAGCATCCGCGATACCATCGGCAGCGACACCAGCCCCGACATATCGCCCGGTGGTGATTCACCTGTGTCGATGTCTTGCCGCCAGTTGGCCAGGTTGACAAATTCCTGGCAATGCATGTCTTTGAAATACAGGTGTACGCTGTCGGCTTGCATGGCGTTACCGATGACGTCCAGGCATCGCTCCAGGCAGTGGTCGATACTCAAACTCGAGAGGGCGTTTGTCGTAATTTCCGCCAGCATATGTTCGTACTGCAATTTTGCATTCGGCCTGATATCCGGGGATGAAGAGGCATACGGCCGGCGGCGCTGACCGACCGCGGGCTTCCGGCCATTGGAATCTGACGAACTATTTGCTTTTTTCGCCATCGTATGTCCTGAGCCTCATCATTCATTTCCGGAAGGGATCGTACGGTATGGACATGGTTACAAATTAAAACAACCTATTGGCCCACCTGTCAAAAGTCAATAGCTCTCTATCCAACTCCATGGTATTCCCCTGAAGCACGCTATGCATTCATTTGAATACATCCTCACATTTTTTATCGCAATTACATACGGCCGGATGACAGGAATACGGTACAGAATTATATTCTTGACTTAATAAAATTAATAGAATAACGTTCGTCAAAAAGGTAATTTATAGAATGATCGACGAAATTAGCCTTAAAATTCTGAAAATCCTGCAGGACAAGGCCCGCATTCCCAACGTGGAGGTTGCCCGACAGATCGGGATGGCACCTTCGGCGGTTCTGGAACGAATCCGTAAGCTCGAAAAGCAGGGTTTTATCGACGGCTATGAGGTACGCCTGAATCCCGGCCGCTTTAGGCGCAGCCTGGTCGGGTTCATCCATATCACCGTTGAAGCCGGCGCGCAGGCAACGGCTGTCGCAGACGCCCTGGCCGGTCTGGACGAAATCCAGGAAGTGCACTTTATTGCCGGCGACGATGGTTATTTGGCAAAGGTACGGGTTGCAGACCCATCGGAGATGGACCAATTGATCCGAGATCGTATCCGTGCGATACCCGGAGTGAGTGGGACCCGGTCGCACATCGTTATGTCCACTATCAAAGAAACGGCACGCATCCCCCTTGGAAATATCGAACATGAATAGGCACGGCGCTGCAAATTGGTTGTCCCGTGCGTTGTTCATGGCCTGTGGGGCCATAAGAGTCCCGAATATCGACCTATCTACAGCAAGTGAGGAAACGAATGATTAGAATCAATCCGCATTACAGCAAGTTACAAGCCAGCTATCTATTTGCCAATATCGCCAGGCGCGTAAAGACATTTCAGGAAGAGAACCCGGACAGGGAGATCATCCGACTTGGAATCGGTGATGTTACCCGCGCGTTGCCTGAGGCCTGCATTGCCGCATTCCACGCCGCTGTCGATGACATGGCGATAGAGAGTACGTTTCGAGGCTACGGCCCCGAACAAGGGTATGATTTTTTGCGTGAAAAAATAGCCCGGCACGATTTCCAGTCGAGGGGCGCCGATATTCAGGCAGATGAAATATTTGTCAGTGACGGTGCAAAATGCGATACGGGAAATATCCAGGAGATTTTTGCATCCGATATCCGCATCGCCATCCCAGATCCCGTCTACCCGGTCTATCTGGACACAAACGTCATGGCCGGCCGCACCGGATCGTTTCAGGACGGGCGATACCAGGGAGTGACATACCTGGATAGTACGGCGGAAAATGGCTATGTCCCTCAATTGCCGGACCAACCCGTGGATCTGATCTACCTTTGCTATCCCAACAATCCGACAGGTGCGACGATCACCAAAGCTCAGTTGACGAAATGGATCGACTACGCCCGGGATCAAAAAGCCATCATTCTTTATGATGCGGCATACGAGGCTTTTATCCGCGATGATGCGCTGCCGCGATCGATCTATGAGGTGGAGGGCGCCAAGGAAGTTGCCATCGAATTTCGCAGCTTTTCCAAGACAGCCGGTTTTACCGGTACACGATGCGCGTTTACAGTGATCCCGAAGTCCTGCAAAGCGTACACTGAATCCGGAGAAGCCGTACCGGTTCATGATTTGTGGAATCGCCGGCATACGACCAAGTTCAACAGCGTCTCCTACCCGGTCCAGCGCGCTGCCGAAGCAGTCTACAGCGAGGAAGGCCTTGCCCAGATCAAGGAACTGACCGACTACTACCTGAACAATGCGGCGTATATTCGCAAGGCGGTCGTCGCTTTGGGGTATGATTGCGTCGGTGGCGAGAATTCACCCTATATCTGGATCCATGGCAGAAGAGATTCGTGGGAGTTCTTCGATCAGTTGCTGAACAAAGCCGGAGTTGTCTGCACTCCGGGGGCGGGATTCGGCAGATGTGGTGAAGGCTATATCCGCATCAGCGCCTTCAACAGTTATAAGAATGTGCAAATCGCAATGGAGCGCATCCAAAACGCACTGCAATAAAAGGAGAAGCAAACCATGCCAATGTCTACCGATTTTCGGAATCGTCTTTTTCCGTTATTGGCTGAAATCGCCGATCGGTTCGGAACACCTTGTCACATCTATGACGAGGTCGGCATCCGTAAAACGGGCCAGCAGCTTAAATCCACATTTCGCTCCATCGAAGGTTTTAAAGAGTACTTCGCCGTTAAGGCGCTGCCAAACCCCCGCATCATGCAAATCATGCAGGAGATGGGATTCGGGTTCGACTGCAGCTCGATCGCCGAGCTGATACTCTCACGCCGAATCGGAAGCCGCGGGGACGAACTGATGTATACATCCAACAACACCAGTGCGCGAGAATTTGAAGCGGCTGAAAATGATGGAGGCTCCATTCTGAATTTAGACGACATTTCACTAATTCCCAAAGTACCCAGGATGCCTGAGCAGATCTGTTTTCGCTACAACCCCGGGCCGAGGCGCTCCGGCAACGCCATTATTGGCAATCCCATTGAAGCTAAATACGGAGTTGCTCATCACCAGTTGCTGGACGCCTATAAGCTGGCATCCGAGCGCGGAAGCAAACGCTTCGGACTGCACACCATGCTGGCATCCAATGAGCTGAACTATGCCTATATGGTGCAAACTGTTGAAATGCTGCTGGAAATTGTTGAATGGGTTTCCGAAGAGCTCAACATCCGCTTCGAATTTATCAATATGGGAGGTGGATTGGGTATCCCCTACCGGCCAGACGATGCGCCATTTGACCTGGAAACGATGGGTAAGGAGATCTGTGCGCTGTTCGATAAATTCAAGTCGCACCACGGATATGCACCCAAGCTTTACATGGAGAGTGGCCGTTACATGACAGGCCCTCACGGTGTTCTTGTGGTAAGGGCGATCAACCGAAAAGAGATCTATCGAACGTATATTGGAGTCGACGCCAGCATGTCCGCCTTGATGCGCCCTGCCATATATGGCGCCTATCACCATATCGATGTACTTGGCAAAACGGACACCCCCGCTACCGGTCCGGTTGATGTAGTCGGCTCTCTATGCGAAAACAATGACAAATTCGCCGTCCAGCGTGAGTTGCCGGACATCGCCTGCGGCGACCTGTTGATCATCCACGATACCGGTGCTCACGGGCACGCAATGGGGTTCAACTACAACGGGAAATTGCGCCCGCAGGAACTGTTGCTGCGCTCGGACGGCAAGATCGAACGGATTCGCAGGGCCGAAACCATCGAAGATTATTTTGCGACGCTTACATTTGAGCCATGTATCATGGAGATATCATAGAAGTGGTTTCAAAAACTCTCCTCGAACCCAACCTCGGCGTTGGGGAAAAACGTTCAATCCTCGACATACCCGATGTATGCCTCCGGTTGAACGTATTTTCCCCGCCTTTTTATCCCGCTGGGCTTTAGCGGGGGATCTTGGGTCCGATTGAAGCTTTTGAAACCACTTCTTGTATACAAAAATGCCCACGAAGCCCAAATTTAATAAGGCGGTTGACCTTTTTAAAAAAAAGGATTAATCTAATTCTAATGTCTCTGCAGGCTGAATGGATCGTTTCATGGGGTGGACGCGATCTACGTTTCTTTGGCGGAGATAGTTGCGGAAACAAACCGTTTTATAAAAAGCCGCAGACCGGTTCGTTGTGGATTGTGGCAAAATGCGGGACTGTCATTAAAGTATTCCAAACAGACAACCGATAACCACAGTGTGTGTGATCTTCAGCGGACAGTGCCAGGGTCCCTGCCTCTGCATTGATTCTTGCTCATAGGACTACATTGTGCCGTTTCTTAACGGCTGTCTCTATCTGCCGGTTAATCACCCTCTTGGACGGAATCACATATAGGCTTTAAAACAGCAGTATATAATAATGAATCTATTGGGGAGAAACTTAAATGGATGATTTTTTACATAATTTACGCAGCGGCAAGTTGAAACAAACCGATCGCTCCGGTCGATCTTACAACGACCCCCAATATAAAGGCGGGCCGCGCAGAAATGTTATGGATCGGCGCAAAAGAGAATTGGAGACATTCGAACGCCTAAATGCCGTGAAGGATGTTCTGGAGACAATTTCTGAAACCCAGAAGCGCATGGCAGAGGCTACCGAAGCCCGCACCAAAGCCGAGGAGCGCAAAGCACGTGCCATGGAGATCCTGGCTCAGAATATCTATCGCATGATCAATCCCAATGCCACGGATGCGGACACGCTGTTCTCCGACCAACCCGACACGCAGCCGGAAGCGGCCGCCTTGCCGACAGATGAGCCCGTCGCAGCCGAATCATCTGACGAAACTGATCAGGTTGGCATAAAACCGAATGATGAAAGCCTGTCTGCAGGACGTCTGAGCGACGAAGACCGTGATATCCTTGTCGATGTGATTGGTCAGATGCGGGCGGACGGTCAAAACTGGGAAAAGATCGCCCGTCATATTGCGGCGAAAGGCTATCCCACGGTCAGCGGTAGAGGTACATGGAGGGGCATCACCGCAAAAAACCTGTTTGAAAAGGCAGCCATCAATTAATCCAATTCAGTTCAGACAGGCTGATTTTCCAACGTTCGTGGTTCATGGGCCGCCCCATGGAGCATCTTTACTTTGTTGCATAACGTCAACGAAAACAGCGGAAACTTCCACATCATTCTTTGACCGGCTGGCACCACGCATAGGTCTCTTTTAATCCATCTTCGAACAATACGGCGGGCTGAAATGCCAGTTGATCGACGGCTTTCTGGATGGCGGCGCATGAGTGTTTCACATCCCCTGCGCGCGCTGCTTCATGCATCGGAGTCACATTGGATCCCGCCATATCGGCGATGCGCTCCCAAAGGGTATTGATGCTGATGGAACGGGCCGTTCCAATGTTAAAAACCTGACCCGGCGCCGCCGAACCGGTCGCAGCCAGCAGATTGGCCTGAACCACGTCCTTGACGTAAATAAAATCACGGGTCTGAAGGCCATCACCGTAAATAACCGGTGGTCGACCATCCGCGGCCCGCAGCATGAAGATTGAAATGACACCCGAATAGGGCGACGACGGATCCTGCCGGGGGCCGAATACATTAAAATACCGCAAACAAACCGTCTCCAGGCCAAACAGCTTGTAGTAGAGCGCGGCATAATGTTCATTGGTCAGTTTCTGGACCGCATAAGGACTCAGCGGATTTGGCAGCATGGTTTCAATTTTGGGCAACTGCGGGTCGTCGCCGTACACGGCACTCGAACTCGCCAATACCACGCGCCGAACCTTTTTCAATCGAGCTGCATCCAGGACTTTCAGGGTTCCCAGGTCATTAACCATGGTTGATGGAACCGGATTCCGGACAGTCTGGGTAACCGAAACGACGGCGGCCTGGTGAAATACAACATCGCATCCTTCCAAGGCTCGAACCAGTGTCGTGTCATCCAATATGTCCCCTTCGATAAACGTAAGGCTGTCTCGAAATCCGGAAAGATTCTCGATATGCCCGGTGGACAGATTATCCAGGACGGATACGGCGCACCCCTTCTCTACCAGTGCCTGTGCAAGATGAGAACCGATAAACCCGGCGCCGCCGGTTACCAGCGCCTTTTTAATGGGGTATGACATGAATCAACTCCAAGCAGGTTGTTGTGGATATGCTTCAGTGCTGCAAAAGAGGTCGTGTTTTATTCCTTCCTCAGCTCTGTACCTTGCCAACAATCTTATTCGATAGTATGGCTGAACTATCGGGTCAATGTTTTTTACTGTAGGTTACGTGATGAAGCGTATCGATTGCCGCAAATGCATTTACTATTTTATCACCTGGGTTCCGACTGCGCCGCATGGCTGCAAGGTCATGGGGTTCAAGAGTCATCGCCTGCCGAGCGTTGTAGTATACCAGAATTCGGGCGATATCTGCAGGGCGTATAAACCTAAACGCCCAAGCGATCCGCCCAACGTCAGACAATGATTCTCAACCCGCCAATGACTTGACAACTCATTGTTTTTACTTTAACTTATTCTATAACAATGAATTGGCCAGACGTTGCCAGAAACGTCATCAAACAGGTGCACCATGAAAACAACCATCGACCTTAACCTCTACGCGACGCTGGCTGCCCGTTTGCCGGCCGACGCCTCACAGCTATCGATCGAGGACGGTATGACGATCGGCCAGTTGATCGATCGTTTGGAGATCTCACCGACCGAAGCCAAACTGATTTTTATCAATGGTGTTCGGAAAAATCTGGATACCGTACTGCACGGCGGCGAGCGGGTGGGTATATTCCCTCCTGTAGGAGGGGGTTAATCCATGGATTTATTGACCACTATTGAGCGGGTTGCGCTACCCAAGCAAATGCCTGACGGTTCGCTGGAGCCCACCCTGCCGGTCGATCAGGTCGAACAGCTTGCGGTCCAGTTCAATACCGACGGCAGGGCAATTGAAATCATGGCCCTGGAAAACGATATCATTCCGGAGCGATACTCTCGGAACCTGAATACCTATTCGGCGGCACAGCAAGCCCGGCTGCTCAAAGGATGCGTTGCTGTCATTGGTCTGGGCGGTCTGGGCGGGACTGTTACAGAATGTCTGTCAAGAGCCGGTGTCGGGACACTCGTTCTGACTGACCACGATGATTTCGAAGATCACAATCTGAATCGGCAACTGCTGTGCACGCAGGACCTTATCGGCAGTTCCAAGGCCCGATCGGCCGCCGAGCGGGTCATGCGCGTCAACAATTCCATATCTGTTAAAAGCTACTCCGAGTGTCTGGACCAAAAGAATGCCGAGCGCATTCTCGAAGGCAGCGATGTCGTTGTCGATTGTCTCGACAGCATAGAGACCCGATTTTTGCTCGAAACTGCGGCGAAAAAAGCCGGAATTCCACTTGTCTCGGCGGCCGTTGCCGGGCTGAGCGGACAGGTCACCACGATTTTCCCGGAAGATACAGGGCTGGAGCTGATTTACGGGCCCCGGCAAGAGTTGAACCGATCCAAAGGTGTGGAGACGATATTGGGCTGCCTGCCCCAGGCGGTGATGCTGACGGCTGCCGCGGAGAGTGCGGAGGTGATCAAGGTGCTGCTGGGCCAGCCGGTACTGCGGGACCGGTTGTTGATGATCGATGTGGCTTCCCACACCTATGAGGTACTGACGCTCAATTAGGACATCGTATGCTTTCGCGCGTCATCCGATGGCTTTTATGCGCGGCCATGCTTCTCGGGCTGCCGCTGGTCGGCGTCTGGTTGACAGGCAGAGAGCTTTCCGCCTACCTGGACTTTCCTCCCCTGACCCGCTATGTCGCCCATGCACCGTTTGACTGGCGCGTCTTCGCTATCATCGGCGCCTTGAACACAGCCATGCTTGTCCTGATGGTTTTCATGTTTCATACGGCAGCCGCTCATCTTCCGAAAGTCCGGGAACCATCGCGCGATCGGTTTCCGATCTGGGGTTGGCTCGGTGCAGCACTCATGCTCGCCGGTTGGGGGCTGGCCTGGTCGCGCTTCAACTGGTTCGCCCTGTTCCAAAAACATACATTTGCCATACCCTGGGTTGGTTATATCGTGCTGGTCAATGCGTGGTGCATGCAACGCAGCGGCCGTTGTCCCATGACGCAGTCGCCCGGCCGGTTTGCGCTGCTTTGGCCGGTCAGTGCCGCATTCTGGTGGTTTTTCGAGTACTTGAACCGTTTTGTGCAAAACTGGTATTACGTGAATGTGGACGATTTCGGACCTGTCGGATATATCGGCTTTGCCTCTCTGGCTTTTGCCACGGTTTTGCCGGCAGTGCTCAGCACGCATGCCTTACTGCTGACCTGGCCTATTTTTAATGTCGGCCTCAACCGGGTGCATCGGATCCGGATCACAAGACCCGGTGCGGCCGCAACGGCGGCCCTGGCGGTTTCCGGTTGCGGCCTCATGTTGATGAGCGTTTATCCGGATCTTCTCTATCCGCTGGTGTGGTGTGCGCCATTGATTATCCTGACAGCCCTGCAAACCCTGTGGGGACGCCACACTCTATTCCATTCCCTGTCCCGCGGTGATTGGCGCCACATCATGGCCGCAGCCATGTCTGCACTGATATGCGGATTTTTCTGGGAACTGTGGAACATATACAGCCTCGCCCAGTGGCGCTACGCCATCCCCTTTGTGGACCGGTTCCATCTGTTTGCCATGCCCCTGCTGGGATACGGAGGCTACCTTCCCTTCGGCCTGGAATGTCTGGTGGTGGGCCAGCCGATTATCGGCAATACTCTGGACAAATAGGGCAAATCGTGTCATTTTTTTCAAGTTATCAACTCCAATGAAGGACAGGCTATGCACAAATTATTGACCGACAGTCCAGGTGAGCAGATGCTCATGCTGGGCAATGAAGCCATTGCCCGCGGTGCGGTTGAGGCCGGTGTGGCCTTCGGCAGCACCTACCCCGGAACACCCTCTTCAGAGATCTCATTGAACCTGTTTCAGATCTCGCAGCAAAGCGACCTCTATTTCGAATACAGCACCAATGAGAAAGTGGCCCTGGAAGTTGCGGCGGGAGCCGCCAATTCAGGCTTGCGGACCATGTGCATGATGAAGCATGTTGGAATGAATGTAGCCGCCGATCCACTGATGACCCTGGCCTATGTCGGAATCAAGGGGGGTCTGGTGATCCTGTCGGCAGACGATCCGTTTATGTTCTCCAGTCAGAATGAGCAAGACAATCGTTTCTATGCCAAATTGTCGGGACTTCCCATGCTGGAACCTTCCTCCGTGACCGAAGCCAAAGAGATGCTGATCTACGCCTTTGATTTGTCCGAGAGACTTGCCGAGCCGGTCATTTTCCGCACCACCACGCGTATCAACCACTCCAATGCATTCGTCACGCTCGGAGACATTCGCCCCCCTCAAACGAAGGGGGATTTCGTAAAAGACCCGATGCACTATGTGACTGTGCCGGCCGTGTCGCGTCAGCTTCATCAGCGTTTGCTGAACAACCTTGAAAAAGCAGCCGGGATCTCGGAATCTTGCCAGTACAACCGAATCGCCGGCCGGGGAAACTTGGGTGTGATCTGCAGCGGTGTCAGCCATGTCTATGTCAAGGATGCCGTCCGCGATCTGGGACTGAGCGAACAGGTTCGAATCCTGCGCCTCGGTTTCACCCATCCGTTGCCGTCCAATCTCGTCAAGGACTTTTTACAAGGCTGCGAAAAGGTCCTCGTCGTCGAAGAGGGTGAGCCCTACCTGGAAGAAAGCGTTAAGGCTCTGGCCCAGGAGGCCGGCCTGACCTTGGCCATTAACGGCAAACGGGACGATCTTTTCTCACGTCTGTTCGAGTACAATCCAGGACTGGTGCGCAAGGTGATGGCCGATTACTTCGGAGTCGATTATGCACCGCCCCAACAGGTCGACCTGAGCGACGTCCCGGTTCTGCCGGCCCGGCCGCCGAACTTGTGCGCCGGATGCTCCCACCGGGCCACCTTTTATGCCATTGCCAAAGCGGCGACCGGCCGTGAAACCATCTATCCCACCGATATCGGGTGCTATACACTCGGTTTCATGCCACCGCTCTCCATGGGGGATTTTCTGATCTGCATGGGTTCTTCGGTTAGCAGCAGCTGCGGATTCTCCCGGGCCACAAACAAAAAAGTGATCTCATTTATCGGCGACTCAACCTTCTTCCACTCCGGCATCACCGGCCTGGTCAACGCGGTTTACAACAGCCATGATTTCACGCTGGTGATCCTCGACAACGGCACGACAGCCATGACCGGCCACCAGCCGCACCCCGGCGTCGACATGGCCGCACTGAACTTGCCCGGCTACAAACGCATTTCCATTGAAGCGGTGGTTCGGGCTGTGGGAGTCGAACACGTCACCGTGATCAATCCCTACAAATTGAACAAAAGCATCTCGGCCATCAGCGACGCCCTCGATTTCAGGGGGGTATCGGTCATCATCTCTCAACAGATGTGTACGCTGTATGCCAAAGGATTGAAACAGCTTAAAACGCGGGCGTTTCAGGTGACTGATCGCTGCAAAAACCATCGCGACTGCCTGAATGCGTTTGCCTGCCCGGCCTTTTATCTGGATGGCGAACGGGTCAAGATTGATCCCGATGTGTGTGTCGGTTGCGCTGTCTGCGCCCAGATATGCCCGGAAAACGCCATCACGCCCTTGAAGAAGGCCTGATAAATAAAAAGGAAAAACGATGGATTCGATTCGACTGATCATTGTGGCTGTGGGTGGACAGGGAAACCTTTTGGCTTCCAAAGTGCTGGGTGAAGCCGCCTTGCTGGCGGGTGTTCCGGTCCGCATGAGCGAAATCCACGGTATGGCCCAGCGCGGCGGCGTCGTGGAATCGGCTGTGGTATTCGGTGAAGCCGACAGTATGCTGATCTCCGATGGCGAAGCGGATGTACTGGTGGGCTTCGAACCAGCCGAAACCCTGCGTGCGCTGGGAAAATGCAACCCGAATACGGTGGTTATTACCAACCTGGCGCCTTTGCCGCCGTTTACGGTTGCCATCGGGAAAGGCGTCTATCCCGACCTGGAAAAACTCCAGGAGCTGATCCGGGCCAAGACCAGGCAATTGATTGCCTTTGACGCCCTGGCCCTGGCGAAAAAAGCGGGAACGACCATGGCACTGAACATGGTTCTTCTGGGCGCCCTCATTCAAGCCGAGGTCATCCCCGTGACCGCCGAGCATGTTCGAACGGCCATCGAGACAAAGACAAAGCCCGCCTTTGCAGCCATCAACCGGGAAGCATTCGACTTGGGCTATGCTGCCGCGGGTCAGGCCGGTGTCCATCCATAAATCGAGCATAGAAGAGACACGACGCCATACAGTGGCCTGTGCCATGATTCTGGCCTGGCTGCTGCTGTCGTTTAGTCCCTGCGCTGCCAAGATCTACAAGTTCCAAAAAAACGGAACTTGGTACTACACGGACACTCCGCCGGAGGATATGCCGGGTGACAGCCAGGAACTGGAAACCGGCGATCCGAACCGGCCGCCACAAGCAAAAGGCGGACGCCAACTGCTGGCGGGCTTTGCCACATCGAATGCCATTGAAAAGGCCGCGGCCGCCACCGTGTTCATCAAAACAGCCATTGGCTCCGGAAGCGGTTTTTTTATTTCCGATCAGGGTCACATCCTCACCAACAAGCACGTCGTACGCGTCAATGAACGTGCATCTGCCAAAACCGACAATCAGTTCAGGCAGGCCGAAAAACACTTTACCGAGGCCGAAGAGCGGCTCACCGACGAACGGCGGCAGCTCAGTGACTATCTGAACCAACTCGACTCTTTGAAGCGCCGATTCGAAACAGAGACCCGGCCGGATGCGAAGCAGTACTATGCCCGAAAGCATGCGCAGCGGCTGGAATACTACCGGAAGTGGCGAGCAGATTTTCAGAAGCGCCTGGAGGATTATGAGGAAAAGCGGAAAGAATTTGAAACCAAACGCTCAGGATACGACTACAGCAGAACGGTTGCGGATCTATCCCGGAGTTTTGCCATCACACTTGCGGACAGCAGCCGGTATTACGTCCGTTTGGTAGCCACCAGCGCCGATCACGATCTCGCGCTGCTCAAACTGGATGGTTACCGGACACCGGTTCTGCGACCGGCATCCGCGCAAACTCTGGCCCAGGGCGATCCGGTTTATGCCATCGGCAGTCCGGCGCGACTCCAAAATTCAGTGACCTCAGGTGTATTTTCCGGTTTTGAAAGGGGGTTCATCCAGACCGACGCACAGATCTATCCAGGCAACAGCGGAGGGCCGCTGGTCACAGCCGAGGGCCATGTGCTGGGCATCAACACCTTCAAACGCCTCACCCGAAAGTTTGAGGGCCTTGGTTTCGCTATTCCCATACACGTCGCCATCGAAGCGTTTGCACCGCACCTGCCGCGGTAGTTGTCGCCCATGGTATATTCAAACGCGGTTATCCAGAATGCTCAAGTTGCATGTAATTGCAGGCCATTCGCTGCTATTGGGTACCGTCAAATCAACTTTGCGCAACAGGCACAGATTCAGGCTGTTTTCAAGCCAGCTTGTGCTTTGTGGATAAGCGCATATTCCAATTTAGTACTTGACGGCCTGCAAGCGAAAAGGTAAGTTTTTCTAGTGATTTAGGAAAACACAAAAGAGGAGAAGCATTTTGAAAAAGGCACACGTTCTGTTGTTGGATGATGAAAAAGAGTTTGTTGATGTCATGCAAGAGCGCCTGGAATTAGCCGGCTACACTGTGACCGGCTGCTATGAAGCCGTACAGGCACTGAAAGAAGCACAAACTCAAGATCACGATGTTGCCATTATCGACCTGATATTGAAAGAAACCGACGGCATTACTGCCATGAGCAGGATAAAGCTGATCAATCCCCTTATAGAATGTATCGTTCTCTCGGGCCAGGGCACCCTGCGGATGGCAGTAGAAGCGATGAAACAGGGTGCCTTCGAGTTTTTAGAGAAGCCCTGTGATCAGAAAATCGTCACGCAAATCATCGATGAGGCCTATGCCAGAAAGCGCGAGCAAGACAAACGCATCCTGCGAGCGGCAAAAAAGGTGTATTCGCGGCTGGAGCAAGCGATGGTAAGCGCCACATTTGCCCAGGCCGGCCAATTCGATACCGCTAAAGAGGTGATGGACGAAAAAAAGAAATAGTCGCTGCCAATTAAACTAGTCGGATTTCTGCTGTTTCAGTTTGCGCCACAAAGCCGCTCGGCTGATGCCAAGGATCTCTGCTGTTTTGGACTTGTTGCCTTTTGAAGCTTCGAGCACTTCGAGAATGTATCGCTGTTCCAACTCCGCCAGGGTTAATAATTGATGAGTGCTCGTTTGTTTTTTCAACCTCTTATCCTCGCGAAACCTCAGCGGCAGATGTTCCCTCTCGATGGATTGCCCATCCGCCAGAACAATCGCCCTCTCCACGATGTGTTCCAATTCACGAACATTGCCGGGAAAATTGTAGTTATTAAAGATGTCCATCACTTCCGGTGAGATGGATTCAACCGGTTTCCCCAGTTCCTGGCGGTATTTATCGAAAAAATAACGACAAAGCGGAGGAATGTCATCTTTACGTTCACGAAGGGGGGGAATGGTCAGCTCATACACTTTGAGATGATCATAAAGATCCTCGTTAAATTGACCTGCCTTGACGTAGTCCTCCAAACGCTTTTCAGTACCCACCAGAATGCGAATTTCGAATTGGATGTCGCCGGGTTTATCGGGCGGCCAGGTATTGGCCCTGTTCAGAACGTTCAGCAGCTGAGTCTGCATCTGTACGGACATCATCTCGACATGATCGAAAAAAAGTGTTCCGACAGTCCCGGTACCGAAAATGCCGCTGTGGGTTCGAAGGGCCTCGTCGAGATCCCCGGATTTATACCCCAACAATACTCCGGCGAATTGTTCGCTGCCGAGATTGGCGCAGTTGACCGCCAGAAAGCGTTGATCCCGGTGCAGGCTGCCTGCATGGATGACGCGCGCCGCCAACTCCTTGCCGGTGCCGGTCTCTCCTCTCAGGGTGATGGTGCAATCCAGAGAAGCCGCCCTGGCGATATTTTTCCGCAGCACCTGCATGGCAAAGGTCTCACCGATGATTCGCGGCCGGTTATACACCGTTGGGTTTTTGGCTGTGCCGGCGGAGACCTCACTGGGCCGAGGCGATTCAAAGGCCGTGAGATGGGAGTGGACGTGGGCGCTTTCTGAAGAGTGGTCCACCGGATCAGCCTCTCTGGCAATGGTCTCCGAGGCTGCGGGACGAACAACCACGACCTGGCCATCGGCGGTCATTTTATTGATGTACCGCCAGAAATCCCTCACCTCCTCCTTTTCGAAGTAGAGTGTGTTGAGCGATTCCGTCGCCTGTTTGACTTTCTCGTTGCCGTAGCCGGTAAGCAGAATGGTCTTCAGGTCGGGTCTGATCTCCTTGAGTTTGGTGATGGTCACCAGTCCATCCATGCCAGGCATTTGCAGATCGACGATGGCCAAGTCCACGGAGAACTGCTTGACGATATCGATGGCCGCCATTCCACTGGTGGCCATGTAAGGCTCAATCCCGAGCAGCCGCATGCGTCGGGCTATTGACTGGAGCAGCTTTTCTTCATCGTCTACCAGAAGAACCTGTATTGCCTGTAAAGACATGAGCTATTTTTCTTTTTTCTCATGTTGTGATTCGATCTCCAGGGCATCATCAAGGTCGCCCCCGGTGGCCATTCCAGCAGCGGCCATATGCTTTTCGAAGCGCTGCAGGTTTCTGCGGATGAAGCTCCAGAACTTATTCATCTCCTCTTTGTCGAAGTATTGCGAGTTGAGCGCCTGGGTCGCTTCGCGGAGCTTTTCATCTCCATGCCCTGTGAGGAGAAGCGTCTGGATTTGGGGATCGATCTCCTTGAGCTTGGTGATGACCACCAGTCCCTCCATGTCGGGCATAAACTGATCGACCACCGCCATCCGGATCTTATTGCTTGCCGCTATCTCCAGCGCTTCACGGCCGTTCAAGGCGACCAGAGGATCATATCCTTTCAGCCGAATCCGATCCGCCAGGAGGTTGACGAACTTTTCATTGTCGTCAACCAGCAGGATGTTGATACTTCCCAGCGGCAGGTTCGCCAGAAAATCCCACAGGCGTCCCAGTTCCTCCTTGTCGAAATAGCTGGAGTTGAGTGCCTGGGTGGCCTCTTTCAATTTGTCATCACCGTGCGCCGTCAGCAATATTGTCCGAATATCGGGGTTCATCGCCTTAAGCTTGGTGATGACCTCCAAACCGTTCATTCCGGGCATCTGCTGATCGACGACGGCTACGTGGATCGATGATTTTTCGGCCAATTCCAGTGCCTCGGAGCCGTTTCCGGCAGTGAAGACCTGATAGCCTTTCAGTTTGGCACGCCCGGCGAAGGAAGCGAGAAATTTGGGATTATCATCGACCAGTAAAAGATTTAATGTCTTTTTCGTCATGTTCACCTACCTTTTTGAAAATCTATATCACCCCGGACAAGGTTCAATGTCCGCCGCTGCCCAGAATGCCGGAGGCTGCCAGTGACAGAACGAGAATTTCCAATATGGAAATGATGGCAAATACCCAATCTTTCCGACGGGCGTATCCTCTAACAAGTACGATGTAGCAGATGATGGTCATAAGCCCGAGCAGGGCAAAGCCGATATAGTTCAAAAAATCCCCTTTGCCGAGAAGGCCGAACCACCCCCAACCGAGTGGAGAATGGGTGATTTCCAGATATTCGTGAATACCCTTTCCCCAATTAGCTGAAATTACCTGCATATTCACGTGTGGCTCCAACAGCCCCGTCAGATAAACGGCATAGGTGATCATCAAAACAATGATACCGGCGACCATCCCTATGAGCAAAAAGTTGGCGTAGATAATCTGTTCCTTGGAGGGTTTGAGTTGAGGGTTGTCTTTAGCAGACATGCTTTTGTCTCCTTTCCTGTGCCGATCCTTTACTCAACGGCCATGATCTAGCCGATAATACCCAGCCCCAATCCTTTATCCAAGGCCTTCAGACCGGCAAAGAACAGCACGACAATGACCATATAGCGTATGAACTTAGGTTTTGCGATGGCCAGTATCCGTACACCAATGATCGATCCGAGCATCAACCCGACGATGGAGGGCACGGCGATCAAGGGAATGACACAGCCTCGATTCAGATAGATCCAGGCCGCTGACGTGTCGGTGATGGAAAGCAGAAATTTGCTGGTGGCGACAGAGACCTTGAGCGGGACCCCCATAAGCAGGTTGAGCACGGGGACATTCGCCCATCCTGCGCCCAATCCGAACATTCCCGCCAGCAACCCTATCAGAATAAACATAAAGAGCCCCAGCAGGGTGCGATGGGTTTTCCAGTTCACGCTCTCCCTGGCGCCATCATCCCAGTAGACGCCTTGCAGCCCTAACGCCAGTCCAATGGCATCCTGCTGGGTGACCACCGGTTTTTCAGTGTTCTTGGAGAGCAGCAGCAAGATGGCGATACCCACGATCGTCGCCCCCAGACAGCTCTGGATCAGATTGGGATTCAAACGGGAGAGGTAGAGTCCGAGCATCGCGCCGGCGATCGAGCAGCTCGATGCGATCAGAGCCACGGGCAGGGCTAAACGAAGGTTGGCCAGATTGCGCCGCAACAGACCGGGGCCGGCGGCGAGCGCACCCGCCAAGGCCACCATCAATCCAATGCCGCGCACAAAATCGATGTGAAAGGGGAAAAAACCACTGACCAACGGAACATACAACACGCCGCCCCCGACACCGGCCATTACCGCCAGGATTCCGAGCACCAGGCAGAAAAAGAACAACACCACCGGCCAGAACCACCATGGCTTCGATGGCGCATCACCGAGCATGGCCTCCGTGGCGGCGGCAATCGGAGGGAATCCCCAAAAAAGAGTAAGAATGGGAAAAAGCCAACGACCGATCGGGAACATCCGAATGTTTAACATTTAGTCATTTTCCTCCATCAAACTGTTTACAAATTAAACTTTTTATTTTATCTGTTTCATATAGAGCATGTTTTCAACACAGTCAACCGATAAAAAGTTTCAATTTGAAACGAACAAACATTTTAATTGTTGATGACGAACGGCGCTACGCAGATATGCTGGCGAGACGGTTGGGATTGCGGGGTCTTGCTTGTGACGTTCGCTACGATGGACGGACGGCCCTCGAACTCCTCGCCGAGAAGGGGATTCCGGTTGTCATCCTGGATCTTCAATTGCCGGACCTGTATGGGGTGGAGGTATTGCGTCGCATCAAGGAGCACCATCCGAAAACCGAGGTAGTTATTCTCACTGGACACGGAACGGACAAAGATCGCAAAGCATGCATGGCTTTGGGCGCCCGCAGCTTCATGAACAAGCCCTTGGACATCGACTATCTGCTGGACATCATGCGCCAGATAGGCGAGATATAGGTATGGGCGTTTTAATGAAAAAAATCCTCGGATTCGTATGGCCCTGGAATCAGAAAGAGAGCGAGGAGCAGCTGCTGCCCTACGTCACTTTCCGGGACTATCGCAAAATCTGGGGAATGGGAATTGCCATTTTATTGACGACGGCGCTGATACCGCTGGTCTTTATCACCATCATCTACTATCAACTCATCGAACGCTCCATCGACACCGAGTCCCTGCTGCGCACAGAGCGCCTGGCATCCAATGCCCGGCGGGCAGTGGCCTATTTTCTTGAGGAACGCCTGGCGGCCTTGACCTTTACCGTAAACGAGATGGGGTACGAACGCCTGACGGATCCGGATGCTCTCGCCGAACTGCTGCGCAACTTGAAAGTGGGATTCGGCGGGTTGACCGATCTGAGCGTGATTGCGGACACCGGCACCCAGGTCTCCTATGCCGGCCCTTACGACCTGAAGGGCAACGATTACAGCACGCAGTCATGGTTCATGGAGTGCCGGCAGCACGGCGCATGTGTCAGCGAGGTCTTCGCCGGGTACCGTGACGTTCCCCATATCGTCGTGGCCGTCAAATCGATGCACTCCAACGGCCACCACTTTTTTCTGCGCGCTACGCTTGAAACCGAAAGGCTCAACCAGACCTTGTCGGCCTTCCGCACCGGGGAGCATGCGGAGATCTTCCTCACCAACCATAGGGGTGAAATCCAGACGCCTTCGCAATTTCATAAAATAGGTTCGAGCTATGCGGCTGTTGCCATTCCGCCCTATGCGGAGCGGACCCATTCCCTGTTTGCAAAGGGCTCAGACGGCCAGCCTATCGTCGTCGGCTACGCATACATCACAACCAATATTGCCCCCACATCTTTTATCCTCATGGTGGTCAAGCAGAAAGCCGGGATGATGAAAGTCTGGTTGGATCTTCGTCACCAGATCAACTGGTTTTTCGTGGCCAGTGCCGCTGCGATCACTTTGGTCATCATGTTAACCTCGACCTTTATGGTCAACAAGATCTTCCAGGCCGATCGGGAAAAGGCCAAAACCATGATGGCCGCTGAACAGAATGCCCAGTTGGCCTCGATCGGGCAGCTGGCCGCCGGTGTGGCCCACGAGATCAATAATCCGCTGGCCTTGATCAATGAGACCGCCGGCTACATTAAAGACATGTTCACACTCCAGGCCCAATTTCAGCAGGATCCGGAGCTCGTTGAGCACATCGATTCGATTATTGAGGCCGTCGAGCGGTGCGGTGTGATCACCCGGCAATTGCTGGGTTTTGCCCGCCGATTCGATGTGCAGATTCAACCCATCGATCTGAAGCACATGGTGGACGAAGTGCTCAATTTTCATAAAAAGGAAGCGCTCTATCGGGATATCCGGATTCATGTGGACATTCCGGAAACCATCCCCCTGATAGAAACCGATCGGGGAAAGCTGCAGCAGATCATTCTGAACCTGGTCAACAATGCCTTCCATGCCATCGCAAATGGATGTTTCTTGGATATCCGGGCGGAAATAGACGGCCCGGGCATGGTGAATTTAATTATCCAGGACAATGGATGCGGCATTTCAGAAGACAATCTCAAAAAGGTTTTTGATCCATTTTTCACCACCAAAAAAGAAGGGCAAGGTTCCGGACTCGGTCTCTCCATCACCTATGGCCTGGTCAAAAAACTGCACGGGAACATCAAGGTCGAAAGCGAGACAGGTCAAGGGACGACTTTCGTGGTCACCTTGCCCGTCACCGTCGAGAGGAATGCTTAATCATGAAAGTTCTGCTTGTGGATGACGAGCGCAAGTTCGCTCGAATGCTGTCCAAACGACTAGAGCTCAGGGCTATCGAGGCCGAGGTCTTTTTCTCGGGTGCGGAGGCTCTCGAGGCGGTCGAGACAGGCAGCCGCTATGACGTGGCGGTTCTCGACGTCAAGATGCCTGGAATCGGGGGAATTGAACTCCGACGGAAATTGAAGACTCTGGTTCCGAATATGAAGTTCATTTTCCTGACAGGACATGGATCCGACGCAGACTATATGGTGGGGGCCAAGGAAGCTGAAGAGTATCTGCCCAAGCCGCTTAAGATCGATGAACTGATTGAGACGTTGAACCGTTTGGCCGGCATGGCATGACGAACAGCGTGGGAAGCCCGCCCTCGTCATCTCTGCACCCGGCTTTTCGTCGCCCTCCAACCGTGGACAGAACAGGGAGAGTTGGTTGATGCAAGACCTAAACAATTTGCTGGGATTCGATAGTCTGGCTTTTTTCGGAAGAGTGAACGCCTCGATCTCCCATGAGCTGAAAAACATCATGGCGATCATATCCGAAACCGCCGGATTCATGAAGGACCTTTCAGGCCTGGCGACCCAAGGAAAACCGATCGACGGCGATATGCTCGAAAGCAGTGTCGACAGCATTATCGAGGAGATCCAAAGGGGGTTTCTCACCATACGGCAGATGAACCGGTTTGCCCATAGCATCGATAACCCCGTTGTATCGGTGGATGTGATGGATGTGCTGGATCTGGTCGGCCGCCTGACCGGCTACCTTTCGTTCGTCGGCAAAACGCAGGTCCGCCCCTGTACTGAGGCAGCACCGGTCGTTATTACCTGCCCGTTCATTCTCCAGGCCATTGTCTATGAGGTGGTCGTGCAGAACTTTCGACATGCAGAGCAGGGTTCGGCATTGGATATCATTGTTGAAAAACGGAACGATTCGGCCTGGGGGATTCTTTTCACCGGGTTCGCCAGAGGGGCGCTCGCCGAGTTTCCGGACGAATGGACCCAAAAGATGACGGCATCGATCGGTGTTCGCATTGAGAAAGAGCTGGCAGATGGTTATCTTGAGTTACTGATTCCGGCAGAAATGCCAGCCAGGAAACTTGTGGGCGACAAACCCTAACCTTACTCAAACAGGCGGAGGACGTCATGGAGAGTGAAAACGCGATAAAAATCCTCCTGGTCGATGACGAGGTCAAATTTCTTAAGACGATCGCCGATCGGCTGAGATTAAAAGGATTCGACGTCATAACGGCAACCAATGGAGATGACGCCATCAAGGCCGCCCATAAAGGTGGTTTCGATGTGGCCGTGCTGGATCTTCAGATGCCGGGTACAGACGGTGCGCAAGTGCTTCGAATCCTGAAACAGAGCCACAAATTCATCGAGATTATCATGCTTACCGGGCATGCCACTGTGGATTCCGCGGTAGAGTGCACCAAGCTCGGCGCTTTTAAATACCTTGAAAAACCATACGATTTCGACAAGTTGGTGGAGGCGCTCAAGGAAGCTTATCAGGCCAGGCTTCAACGAAAGTTTGAGCGCAGTGAACAGCGCATGGAAGCCATTCAGAAGTTGTCCATGCACCAATCGCCTTTGGGTCTGCTCAAGGCGTTGTCTAAGCTCGACGATGACCAGAAATAACCGATAGACGTTAAGATAAAGTTTTTGGGCTGCGTTATCGGTCGTTGCGGTATAACAATACAGCTTCCTCCCTCTAGCCTTGCCAAAAACTTTATCTGAACGTCTATTTTTAAGCAGACTTGAATTTGACACCCATTTGTTCCAATACGGGGCTGTTCTCGCCGTGGATCAATTTCAGCAGTTCAGTGCGGGCCTGATCGGCAGGCAACCCTTTCTTTTTTAGAATCGTCATCAATCGTCCGAAGAGTTCTCTTCGCTTTAAACCCGCTTTGCTCAGATCCCGGCGGTCGTTGAAGCATTCCATTAGGGTTGACCCGCAAATGCAGTTTCGGAACAGTTCCACAATTTGTCCTCCGCAATCGCCCCGGCCTGATTTCAATCCGCTTCTGCCGGCGACATCGGCGGTTTTTTGGACAAACTGCTCCGACGATTCATAGACCTCACCACAGCTGCCGCACTTTTTAGGGAATGAAGACTCCGACAAAGCCTTCAGATTCTTAAATAGATGACGGTCCAGATGTTCCGGTGTATTCATTTCACCCTATTGTAGTATCAGATAGCCGTTGTCATCCTTATGGACTTTCGAGATGCCCGGAAATTTAGCCTCCAGGTCATTCAATATGGCATCCCGACTTTTCACCTTTTGCAGCAATCGGTCTCTTTCAGAGGCAAGATCGATGGACTCCAGCGAGCGGCGCACCGTAATCTTCAAATCCTCGTCGTCCCATGGTTTTAATATGAATTTATAGACCCCGGCGGCATTGATGGCCTCGACCGCCACCTCGACCTCGGCCTGTCCTGTCAGCATGATGGTCAGAATATGCGGATAAAGGTTTTTAATCTTTTTCAGAAACTCCAATCCGTTTGTATGCGGCATGTTATAGTCACTGATGACGAGGCTGACCTCACGCGCCTTGATCAGCTGAAGCGCTTTTTCTGCGCTGTCGGCCGAATAAACGGTATACGGCTCCTTGCGTAAAGCCCGCTCTATGGCGCTCAATACGTTTTTTTCGTCATCAACTATAAGAATCGAATGGTGCTTCATATCTTCTCCTTTTATGCAGGCACTGTCTGACTGCAGACAATACTGTTTTATTAACGGCAATCGCACCCAGAACGTCGCACCAATGCCTGCCTTCCTTTTATTCGATCACCGCACTGAGGTCAGTGATGCCAATCTTTGGTCAATATCTGTTCGCACTCCGTATGAAACCTATGCTTCCGGTGCCAGGGTCAAAATCAACCCCTTTCCCCTGAATCGTCCGGTCAACGGTATCAATTCCATCTTGAATCGCTTGGCGTTGCGGCCTTCACATTCCAACTGCCTGTGATCATCATCCGTAAAATGCTTGACAATCCAATCATGCGTTTCGTCCTGAAAATAGGCATCCAGACTGTCCCCGATATTCAACGGGTGATCCGCGAGTTCGAGTGCCTTCGCCGCCTTATTGGCCAACACGATCATCATTTCGCGGCTGATTCCCAGAATCGGCAATGAGAGCTCTTCCAGGACCGCCTGAGACAACTGCAGGGCCTGATTCTGTATCTCAAGCGTCCTGGTTCTCTCCTTCACCGCCGCTTCGAGGTTTTCATTGATGTTTTTTAGCTCATTGTTTTTGGCGATAACCTTTTCATGGAGGTGCTTATTGGTCTGTTTCAGGTCATACTGCTCAAACGCCTGGCGAATTTCGAGTTTTAAATTGTGATCGTTCCACGGCTTTAAAAAAAACTTGTATACACTGCCCTCATTAATAGCCTCGGTAATGGAATCGACCTCCGTGTACCCGGTCAGGATGATTCTCAAGACATCCGGGTAAAGCTCTTTGACCTGCTTTAAGAATTCCGTACCATTCATCCCCGGCATGCGCTGATCGGAAATGATAATCTGCACGTCGTTTTCAGCTAACAGGTTCAGACCGTCCTGGCCGCTGTTGGCGGTCAGCAAACGGTAATTCTCTTTCCTGACCAGACGTTTGATTGCGTTGAGAATGCTTTGCTCATCATCGACACACAGCGCGGTGTGTTGGTGATCGCTCATGATTGTTGCTCCTGATTTAAGAATTCACACGCTTTGGTCATCTCACCGGAAATTGTTTTAAACCACTCTGGGTTGCTTTGGAAAAACTTCATTGCAGGCTCTCTGACATCAGGTTCAAACGATTCCAGATCAAGATGGTGACCATTGTCTCCTTCCATCATGTGAAGAATCCTGTCGCTCATGCGGACAATGTCCGTCAAATGTCCATCGGTCATTCCGTTTTTGCCGGAGTGATGATATTTAATGCTTTCAACCATTGCTGTGGGCAGCATCCAACGCTTTGCCAAAACACTTCCCAGCAGGCTGTGGGTCGGCAAGTCGAGTGCCTTTTCGGTATCGTAGAATGTCGCGCTATTTTTCTTAATCTCGTGCAAGATGCGAACCAGTTCATCCGGGAAAAAATTGGCCCAGATGATTTTGCCAATATCGTGCAACAGTCCCGACGTGAAAGCATCCTCTGGAGCGCACAACTTGGTGTGTATCGAAATATATTTGCTCATTGCCGCAACACTGATGGAATGTTTCCAAAAATCATCGATCTCAAAACTGTCGATCTTGTTTTTCAACGTCAGCGCTTCGATGACAGACACCGTAACGACGGCATTTTGTACGGTGTTGAAACCCAGCAGTGTTACCGCATGACCCACCGATTTGACCTTGCTTTTGAATCCAAAAAAAGAGGAGTTCACCAGTCGCAGGATCTTCATCACCATCGACTGATCTTTTTCCAGCAAGGCAACCAGATCTTCCATTGGAGAATCATAATCCTTGAGCAGCTTGTTGACAGCCAAGGCAATACTGGGAAGGGTCGGAAGATTATTGACTTTTTCGATCTTTGCAACTATCTGGCTACGATCCATGATCTGCCTCTGAATGTTGTGCCTGAGTCGGCTGAGCTACCTGGATATGATGATCCGTCAAATTGCCCGAACCGATATTTTTTATGCTTTGAATACATCGCTCGTTCAGCACGGTCCCTTTGTTCAGCAGCAACCTTCCGTCTTTGAGACGCAGCTCCTGCATGACCGTCATCCCCTCCTTCAAGGCCGGCACTTTGACCAGAAAAATCTCCGGTTTCGGACACTTGCGCTCCAATGTCTGGGAAAAGACCTTTACGACGGCCGGATCATAGCGGGAACCGGCGCCTTCACGAATAATGCTTTCGGCAATATCCGTCTTCATGGAGCTGTCCGTGATGTCTATCGCTGAAACCACGTCTCGGCTAAGATAGCGGCGGGCATGGATCATTATTTCCCGGACATCATCAGGCCATAGATGCAGCATCAGACAGTAGTCCGCCGCGACGGCCAGGATTTTTGCGCCGATGGGTATATGCTCGGAGGCAAGTTTTTTCGGAAAGCCGCCGCCATCGAAATGCTCATGGTGGCAGGAGACGATTTCAGCAATCTCCTTGAACCCTTCAATGGGCGATAGAGACAGGCTCGCAACCATCGGATGCTGGCTGAACGCTTCAAATTCCTGCTGGTTCATGGCCTTGGGATCTTTTACTATCAAATGATCAGGCATGCCCAGCAGACCGATATCGTGCACCAACCCGGCCGTTTCAATCCGATTCCGCTCCTGTTCATCCAGTTCGGCTTCTCGTGCAATTTCCTTTGCGAATTCAGCGACTTCCTTCATATAATGGCCCAATCCGGCATTGCTGTATTCTACCAGGGATGAGAGCAGGCGGATCACATTCATGACGCTCTTTTCCAGCGAGATGTTCGCGCCCTGGAGCATTTTGTTCTGAACCTGCAACGCCCAGGTTCGCTCCTGCACCTTTTTCTCCAGGTCTTTGTTCAGCTTTGCCAATTCAGCATTTTGTCGCTCGGTCAATTCAGTCAGGCGTGCGTTTTCCTTGCGAAGCTCAACTTGAGACAGCGCCATGCGGATCAGTTCATTGATCTCATCATCATTCCAGGGCTTGGTAATGTAGCGATGAATCCTGCCTTTGTTTACAGCGTCTGCCACGGCATTCAAGTCGGCGTAGCCGGTCAGGAGAAACCGGACCGAATCGGGTGAGATATTGACGGCCTCTGCCAGAAACTGGGCTCCGGTCATTTCCGGCATGCGCTGGTCGGAGATGATGAGCGACACTTCCTCGTCGGTTTTCGCAAGCACATCGAGTGCTTCACGTCCATTGGTTGCAGTAAGAATCTGGTATTTTTCCCTGCGGAGAAGTCTTTTAAGGGATTTGAGGATGGATAACTCATCGTCGACAAGCAGCAACGTATGTGAGTACTTTAAGGTCATCGATCTATACCTGCGGAGCCGTCTGATGATCACTGGTAGACGACGGAATGCACGCTTGCGCTGCCACGTCATTTTCCGGACCGTCGTCTCCGGGCCCCTCCACAGGGAGGGTGATGATAAACGTGGTTCCTTCTCCAACCCGACTTTCCACTTGAATGTCGCCCCTGTGTTTTTGAATGATGTTGTAGGCGATATTCATACCCAAACCGGTGCCCTTTCCCACCCCCTTGGTGGTAAAGAAAGGATCGAATATTTTGGTCAGATTTTCTTCGGAGATGCCACAACCCGTATCACTGATATGGATCTGGACATGCCCGTCGACCGCTTTCGTCATAATCCTTATTTCGCCCATTTTTTCAATGGATTGAGCCGCATTGACCAGGATGTTGATAAAAACCTGATTCAGTTGTTGAGGATTGGCCATGATGATGGGCAACGGATTGAACTCTTTGACAACGCACGCTTTGTACTTGAGCTCGTTGTTTACGATGTTCAATGTGGAGGTGAGCTCTTTATTTATGTCGGTATCCTGGATTTTATCTTGGCCTGGGTGAGCGAAATGCTTTAAATCTTCAACGATTTTCTTTATACGCTCTGTGCCCTCTTTTGATTCATCTATCAAGTCGACGATATCTTCGCGGATAAAATCAAGATCTATCTCCTGCTCGACGGCCTCGATCCTCTCAATTTGATCAGTGACGTGATCCGCGCAAAGGGACTGATCGCCATCTCTTATCGCTTTTTTAAGTTCGTGGTATAGATCAATCAGCTTGCCGATATCCCCTTGATAGCCTCTTAACGACCCAAGGTTGCTGCTCACAAAACCGGTGGGATTATTGATTTCGTGGGCCACGCCCGCTGCAAGCTGTCCGATGGAGGCCAGCTTCTGAGATTGTTGCAGCTCTCTTTCCATGGTGAGTTCTTCGGTGATGTCATTCAACAATTCGATGGCGGCGACCACCTTGCCGTCATTGTCGATGATGGGCGATGAGATGATTTTCAAATCACGTTTCCCATCGGCCAGCGTTATTTGTTTCACCATCTCGTGGACCTTTCCGTCCGCGAGCGTCTTCACCGTCGGACATCGACTGCAAGGTGTATCGCGAGGGATGCGGGTGAACGATCGATAACAGTGACTTTTGCCGTCGGCCGTGATCTCTGGAAACCATTGCTGCATTTTGCTGTTCATTTCCATGATCTTCATCTGGGGTGATATCAAAGCCACTCCCATGCCGATGTTCTCTACGATTGTCCGGTTTTTTTCTTCGGACATCCTGAGCTCACGCTCCCGCTGCTCGCGATCCGATAGGTTCGTCTCCAGTTGCTTCCGGACCAGCGCATTGTTGATGGTAATCAACGCCTGATGCTTGTCGAACGGTTTGGTGATGTAGCCATAGACGCCCATCGATAGTATCAATTGCGCCTCTTGCGGATCATCGATGACGGAAACGATCACAACGGCCATATCCGGATGCGCTTCCTTGACAAATCGAATCAAATCGATACCGGATTCACCGGGCATCCTGATATCCGTGATCAGCAAATCAAATGTCCGGGTTCCGAGAAGTCGACGCGCTGCCTCGACATCGGCAGCCGTCGAACATCGGTAACCGCAAGCCTCAATGATGTGTCCTAAAAGTTTCAGTATGCCTGGGTCATCATCCACGATTAAGAGTCTGACCGGTTGCTGCATTGCCCTCATTGACTATCCCCGTAAATGTTGTGATCATCTTGTTGCCCATTTGTCTGGAACGAACCTATCGCTCAATTTTCTCTATCGGCGGAAACACTTACGGGATGGATGATGAAATAATGGCTATATTTCAGTGATAATAAATCACTGACGCGGGAACTGGTTGAGATAGACCTGCAGGTTTTTGGTTTGATTCTTGATGCCCAGCTTGCTTCGTATCTTATAACGGTGGGTCATAATGGTATTGACGGACAGGTTCAACTCCCTGGCGATTTCCTTGGTGGTCATCCCCTGTTTGATCAGCAAGGCAACCTTGATTTCATTTGGCGTGAGGCCGAAATAATCGGATGAGATCTGC
Source organism: Desulfobacteraceae bacterium (assembly GCA_050291625.1). Taxonomy (GTDB): domain Bacteria; phylum Desulfobacterota; class Desulfobacteria; order Desulfobacterales; family Desulfosarcinaceae; genus JARRKU01. Next base: position 33,513 of record JBNKKC010000073.1, on the reverse strand, counting down.
CTGGCAAACGGAGCGACAAGGTCATTCAGGCTGGTTTCCAGCAATCGGAGCTCGCTTTGGACCTGCCGGCTCTTCTGCGTGCTTTTTTTCAGCCTTTCGATGCAAGGCAGAATGTATTTTTGAACATTGGACTGAATGTTTTCCTCTAAAGTGATGCGATCGGTTTCCCGATTGTTGAGCAGCACCTTCAACGCCGTATTGAGTTCCTGCAATTCTTCCATTTTTGCGGCAAGTTCTGATTCGCGGGCCTTCAACTTGTCAACGGTTTCGTAAAGTTCCCGGGTCCGTTGATTGATTTTGATTTCCAACTCGCGGCTCTGATATGTCTGTTTCAGCTCCAGCTGCCTTCTGCGCAGCGCATTGGCTACGCCTATCACGATCTGGTTCCTGTCAACGGGTTTGACCATATAACCGTAAATGTCCAAAGAGAGCGCGCGCTGAGCCGTCTCGATATCATCGATCACGGTGATGATGATGACCGCCATATCCTCATACGTCGATTTAACGTGGGCCACCAGGTCCAATCCGGATTCACCCGGCATGTGGATATCGCTCAGAATCAATGCAACCGGCTCGACATCCAGGAGTTGTCTCGCCTCTTGGCTGTTTGCCGCCCCAATGCACCGATACCCCTGCCTCCGAAGCGTAATCTGAATCAATTTGCGAACCGATTCGTCATCGTCCACCACGAGGATGCTGTTATTTTGCATGTTTATTCCGGTCGTCATTTCCTCAACTCACGAGTGTTCATCCATAAATTAGTTTAAAATAATAGCTATTTGCAAGGTTTTTTAACAACCAACCGGGATCAGCACGATTCCGGCTATCGCTTCACCGCGAACAGTGGCGGCCTTTAGCAACGGCATGGCAACAAAACAGGAGGTCACACCTTAGAGGGGCAATTAAGAAACCAGGAACGGCGGGAGGCGTTTTTATCTTGACATCAAGATAATTAGCCTTAGGTTGACCCATGCAGACAGGGCCGCACATACGACTGGTTTTGTGGAAGACCGCAAAGGCGATCGAACAGGTCGACCGGGTGAGCATTTCTGAAACTGGATTGGTGCTGAGCGATTTTGCGATCATGGAAGTCTTGCTGCACAAGGGGCCTCTGCCCATCAACACGATCGGCGACAAGGTTCTGCTGACCAGCGGTTCGATGACAGCAGCGGTGAACCGACTGCAACGTCAAGGCTACGTCGCCCGCGCAAAGGATCCCAACGACGGACGTTGCTTTTTGATCAGACTGACCGAATCGGGGAAGCGGGTCATCCGGCAGGCGTTTCATCGGCATGCACAAAACCTGGAACTGGTCGCCGATGTGTTGACGGATCGGGAACGTCGTGAGCTCGTTCGGTTGCTGAAAAAAATAGGTCGAAATGCCGAGCGATGCATGTCCACCACCTCCAGGGTTGGTTTTCATTCACGGCCACAGGCCGCAAATGAAAAATAAAAGGCGGCGCATCACCGACGCATTTACCGCGCGCAGAGCTAGCGGTCAGGCCAATAACCTTAATTCGGCGAAGTGAGCGTTTGGCGAAACACCAGCAGCTTTGAGCCATGCGCGGCGAGCCATAAACCTATAGCAAAAAAGGAGCCGCACGATGTCCAGGCAAAGAGAGATCCGTGCACTATATCAGAGAAAACCGGTTACCGAAGGCGCGGGGGTGCGATTGAACCGGGTTTTCGGGTTCGGCGAAGCACCGCAGCTGGATCCGTTTTTGCTGTTGGATGACTTCCGATCGAACCATCGCCAGGATTATATAAAGGGATTCCCGTGGCATCCGCACCGCGGCATCGAAACCATCACTTACGTACTGAAAGGGGACGTGGCTCATGGAGACAGCCTGGGCAATAAAGGGGTGATTTCATCAGGCGACGTTCAGTGGATGACGGCCGGCAGCGGCATCATCCATCAGGAGATGCCCCGCGGGGATGCCGACGGTGCCATGCATGGTTTTCAACTTTGGGCTAATTTGCCGGCGGCGCAGAAGATGATGCGCCCGCGCTATCGGGGCCTTACGGCCGACCAGATTCCGTTGACAACCCTTGCCGACGGCGTCGCCGTAAAAGTAATCGCCGGCAAGGTGGCCGATACTGCCGGCCCGGTGACGGACATTGTGATCGACCCGTTATATCTGGACTGCAGCATACCAACAGACGTGACGTACGTCCATCCAACCGATCCGGAGTACACAACCTTCATCTATGTCATCGACGGCGAGGGCAATGTCAACGGTACGCCGGTGGACAACGGTACGCTGGTCCTGTTTGACAAGGGCGACCGGCTGGCCGTCCATTCCGTGCACGATGTGCGGTTCCTGCTCCTGTCGGGCAAGCCGTTGGGTGAACCTGTCGCATGGAGGGGGCCCATTGTCATGAATACCGAGCAAGAGCTTGAGACGGCGTTTAGAGAGTTTCGACAAGGCACATTTATCAAATGATCGATCGCCGCTTCAAACTAGATTTGAATAATTGAATAGAAAGGATCAAACGCTATGAAAATAATGATTGTTTACTACTCGACATACGGCCATGTGCATACCATGGCTGAGGCTGTTGCGGAAGGAGCGAGACAGGTGGAAGGCGCTGAGGTTGTCCTGCGGCGCGTACCGGAAACGCTACCAGAAGACGTGTTGCAGCAAATGGGAGCCGTCGAAGCCCAGAAAGCTTTCGCGCATGTTCCCGAAGCCTCTGTGGATGAACTGGCGACCGCCGATGCCGTAATATTCGGCACGCCCACGCGATTTGGCAACATGTGCGGCCAGATGCGCCAGTTCCTGGATGCTACCGGTCAACTCTGGCAAACGGGTGCTCTGGTCGGTAAAGTCGGCGGGGTCTTTGCCAGCACGGCCACTCAGCACGGCGGACAGGAGTCGACCATTCTTTCCTTTCATACAACACTGCTGCATCAAGGCTTTGTCGTGGTTGGGCTGCCCTATGCGTTTCAGGGTCAAATGCGTACCGATGAGGTTAGCGGCGGATCCCCTTACGGCGCCACAACCATCGCCGGCACCGGAGGTGAGCGTACACCTAGCGAAAACGAGTTGGAGGGAGCCCGTTTTCAGGGCCGCCACATCGCCGAAATTGCAAGGAAGCTATCGCGGCAATAAAAGATGCCGATATGCACACGACCACGGATGGTTGCCTTGCCAAATCCACACACAATGCCTTCCCCTCGTCTCCAGTGAGCGGGAAGGCATCTTTGTTTGCAATATCTATAATCGCCACCCCCAATAGCCGAGAAACCGGGCAAAATACCACATATTGGAATCCGTTCTGCGCCACGGCTTCAGGCTGGTGTAAAACGGATTCCCGGTCTGCTCCGGGTCGGCATAGGCTTTATCCATCCCGATGTAAAAGTCGAGGCTGATAAGACTCATAAACAACGATTCAAACGGCTTGATCGAGCCTTTGACGTGACCTTTCAACACTCCATCCTGATAGTAAAAGCTTCTAAATCCACCGTCGACCGGAAGGCGATTTAACTGGTTCATGGGGTAGCTTTGCATGGGAACCGAGCGAAACCGTTGACTTGATAGCTGTGCATCATCCAACACTTCAAGATTCATGACGCGATGCACCTGGGGCCGCAAATGGATCACGAAGCGCGGATCGCTGTAACCCTCCATGTTGAGCATGCGGGGCAGATCCTCGCCATAAACATCTTGACGCTGTCCTGCCCAATCAAGGGGTAATGCATCGGCCGGCAGATATTGCGTCGGAACAAACGCCTTATAGCATCCACATGTGCCCACCGTTGTAACCAGAACCGGTCGATGCTGGTGGTCCAGGGTCACAATCACCAACACGCCCACATTCTTTCCTGCGGTCAGGTTGAATGGGCTGAAATTGTACGGAACTTCCGGAAAATGGATGCGAAAGATGTCATTGGTATAGGCGGCCCTTGAGGTTGTAAACGTTCGCTGCATGTAATAGATGGCAGGATGATCGGGATCGACGGACACATCTTCGCGGTCATTATCTGTGATGCGAATGGTCGGTCTGCCGATCCGGTTATATTCCCAGGCATGGCCGTAAACGATGAAAACGGGCGCCCAGCGCAGTGCCTCCGCGTCAGTCCGTGCATCGACACGGTAGGCCCACTGCCGGTCCTCCTGGGGCAGCGCGTAATGATGCGCACACCCCGTCAATAGCACCAGGACCGCTGCGGCGGCGGCCCAGATACCCGTTCTTCCAGGATTGATGAAACGTCTGGCCATCGGTGCCTCCTTTTACGATTCCATTCACTGCTTGAGGGGCGCCATCGAACTAGCGGCAATTGAACGATTTTTTCAGAGCTTCATCAAATAAATAAGTGCAATTTGAGACAGGATCAAGCCACGACGATGGAAATATTGTTATTATTTCTTTATTTCAAATCGTTATGTGCTACAACAGCATCCATGAGATTTATTTTTCAACCGGTCCGGTTGCCCTTTGCAGCCGACGGGCGGCAGCAGGAACCTGTGGGTAAGGCTTGTTTCAGATCCTCAAGCGGTGTACAATAATGCCCGAAATTATGGAGCCTAAACAAGCAACGCTTTGAACTGAACCTGGACATGTCCAAGAATATGGCGCTTGATCATGACGGAAACGTTTTCTATCATCTACCAATTCGAACTACCGGACAATCATACAGAAAATTTTGAGTTGATTTTCGACGAGGAAACCATTGAAATTTTACCGGACAAGCAAACAGATCCCCCATTCTGGACAGATTTGACTTACCGTCAGTGCCCGCATTGTCCTCTAACCCGGGAATCGCACCCGCAGTGCCCGGTGGCGCTGAATCTATCGACCGCCATCAATCGATTCGACCGTTTGATGTCATTTGAGATGGTCGATGTAAAAGTCATCAACAGCGAACGCCAAGTCCTTCTAAAAACATCCGCACAGGAAGGAATCAGCTCGCTGATGGGGCTTCTGATAGCCGGAAGCAGTTGCCCGCTGACTCATTTTTTCAAACCCATGGCAAGGTTTCACCTGCCTTTTGCAAACAAAGATGAAACCATATGGCGGGCGGCAGCCACATTTCTGCTGGCACGCTATTTTACCGATGAAGGTCTTCAGGATAAAGACATGACCCTGGAAGGGCTGGTTAAGATCTACGACGATATCGCCGTTTTGAATGATTACGTGGTGGAGCGCTTACGTGCGGCGACATCGCGGGATTCCGCGGTCAACGCACTCGTTCATCTCGATGTGTACGCGAAATTCCTGACGCCCCCACTTGAGGACACACTCGACCATATCAAGCCGATCTTTACGTCATTTCCCTTAAAACCGCAGCCATAAGATCGGATTAAATCGATAACCGCATCATCCAATTGGAAAGAAGGTCGATGGGTACAACCAAACCGTACATTCAAATGTTCAGCCTGCATGGATTGCTCAGAGCTGAAAATCTTGAGTTGGGGAGGGACGCGGACACCGGCGGGCAGATTAAATATGTGGTCGAGCTGGCCCGGGATTTAAGCGCCAGGAATGACGTGGGCCAGGTGGATCTGTTCACCCGCATTGTCGGCGACAAGCATGTCTCATCCGATTACGCTAAACCGATTGAAACAATTAACGATAAATTTCGTATCGTCCGAATCCAATGCGGCGGCCGCCGTTATATCCGCAAAGAACTGCTCTGGCCCCACTTGGATGAATACATCGATAAAGCGATCAAGTTCAACAAACGTTCAGGCAGGATACCGAATATCGTCCACGGCCACTATCCGGATGGCGGATATGTGGCAATGCATCTTGCAAACATCTTCGGTCTGCCGTTTATCTATACCGGTCATTCTCTGGGACGTTCGAAACTGCAAAAACTGCTGGCGGACGGGATGAAAGCCGCTGACATCGATAAAAAGCTGAAGATAAACCATCGCATCGATGTTGAGGAACAGATTCTAACCAACGCACAGATGGTTGTCACCAGCACACACCATGAAATAAAAGAGCAGTACGGCGAATACCGAAACCACAATGTGCCGGTATACAAAGTCATTCCACCGGGAATCGACATCGAAAAATTTTATCCCTTCTACCATGATATGCTGGAAGAAAATGAAAAATCGGAAACGGATAGATACGCTCAAGCATCGATGCTCAAAGAGCTGAACCGATTCTTTCTCTATCCGGACAAACCGTTGATCCTGGCGCTTTGTCGCCCGGACAAACGCAAAAACATCTCGGGGCTCATTCGGGCATACGGAGAAGATAAAGAGCTTCAAACCATGGCCAACCTTGCCATTTTTGCAGGACTGCGCAAGGACATCGATGCCATGGAAGAGAATGAGCGCGATGTTCTGACTCGAATGCTGCTGATGATGGACAAGTACGACCTTTACGGCAAAATGGCCATCCCAAAACGGCATGATTTCGAGCACGAAGTGCCGGCATTGTACCGCATAGCGGCCGAAAAAAACGGTGTTTTCGTCAATCCGGCGTTGACCGAGCCGTTCGGCATCACGTTGCTGGAGGCCTCAGCCACCGGGTTGCCGATCGTCGCCACCAATGACGGCGGACCCAACGACATCGTCCGCAACTGCGACAACGGCATCCTGATCGATCCCAACCGGCCCGCCTCCATATCCTCAACCATTCGCAAAATTATCGCGGACAAGGATTTGTGGGAGTCCTACTCCAAAAGCGGTATCATGAACGTGCGCAAACACTATACCTGGAAAAGCCATGCCCGAACCTATGTCCAAAAGCTGAAAGAGCTGATTCAGAAGGGCGAGGCCACGGATATGAATACCGCAAAACCCAAGGACGCCATCGGCAGACGACTGCTGCGGCTGAATCGATTTATCATCACCGATATCGATAACACGCTGATCGGAGAGGACAACACGCAATTGCCCGAACTGCTTGACCTTATCACAGCCAATCGCGACAAGATCGGTTTCGGGGTCGCTACCGGACGCACCGTCAAATCGGCCCGGGAAATACTGAAAAAACACAATGTACCGGTGCCCGACGTTATTATCAGCAGCGTCGGCAGCGCCATCTTCTACGGATCCGACAAAAATCCCGGCCAGGGATGGGTCACTCATATCAGCAGCCAATGGAATAGGGATAAAATCGTAAAACTGTTGAAAGCGTTTCCTTTTCTGGACTATCAGGAGGCGTCTGCTCAGCGGCGGTTCAAGATCAGCTACTATATGAAGCCCGGCAAAGATCGACTGGCCCAGATTCACAACTGTCTTCTGGCCAACAAATGCCGATACAACCTGATCTACTCCCATGACCAATTTCTGGATATCCTGCCGTTTCGCGCATCCAAAGGCAAGGCCATCCGGTATCTGTCATACAAATGGGAAATCCCGTTGATGAATTTTCTTGTATGCGGGGATTCGGGCAATGACAAAGAAATGCTGCGCGGAGAGCCACGGGCCGTCATCGTGGCCAACTTCAGCCATGAACTCGGGGAGCTGAAGGGCAACCGTAATGTCTACTTTGCTAAATCCCCCTGTGCCGGAGGCATTCTTGAAGGGCTGCGACATTACCGATTCATCAATTCCGATGGAGGCGCTTAAACGATGGGAATACAGAACAAAGTCAACCTGATCACGTATCCGGACAGTCTGGGCGGGAACCTTTTGGAACTGCACTATGTGCTGCGGCGCTACCTGTCTTACGCCGTCGGCGGCGTTCACCTGCTGCCGTTCTATCCTTCATCCGCCGATCGCGGGTTTTCACCGTTGACTTATGATGAAGTCGACCCGGCGTTCGGTACATGGGAGGATGTCGCGATGATCGGAAAAGACTTCGATCTGACGTTCGATTTCATGGTCAACCATATCTCCCGCCAATCGGTCTACTTTCAGGACTATCTTGAAAAGGGGGCCGATTCGGAATATGCGGACATGTTCATGCCGTTCAGAAAACTCAGCCCGGACGGAGAAATCAGCGAAGAAGACCTGGCCAAGGTGTACACCCGCAAACCGCGTCCGCCCTACACCATGATCGAGCGTGCAGACGGCTCGAGGGAAAAAATATGGTGCACCTTTGACTACGAACAGATCGACCTGGATTTAACCTCACCCAAAACCAAGGAAGTCATTCGCAACTTCCTGATCCGCCTGGCGCGCACCAATGCAAAGATGATCCGCATGGACGCCATCGCCTACACCACGCATCAGCTGGGCACCAATTGCTTTTTTCTGGAACCGCAAATATGGGAAATTCTGGCCTGGCTCAAGGAGTATATCTCTCCCTTTGACACCATTATGCTGCCTGAAGTTCACGAACACTACAGGTATCACCAGAAAATCGCCGCCAAAGGGTACTGGACCTACGATTTTGCACTGCCCATGCTGGTGCTTCACACCCTGTACCACCACACCAGCGAGAGGCTTAAAAACTGGTTCCGCATCTGTCCGCGTCACCAGCTGACCACCCTGGACACCCATGACGGCATGGGCGTTGTCGACGTCCAGGACCTGCTGACACCTGAAGAGATCGAGGCCACACTCAACGGACTGGATGAAAAAGGATCGAATACGCGGAAAATCTACTCCGGAGCAGAGTACAAGAACCTGGACATCTACCAGGTCAACTGCACCTATTATTCCGCGCTGGAGTGCAACGACGACTCCTATATCGCCGCCCGCACCATCCACTTTTTCGCACCCGGGATACCGCAGGTCTATTACGTGGGACTGTTGGCCGGTGAAAACGATATCGAGCTGGTCGAACGTACGAAAAACGGCCGGGATATCAACCGCCACAATTTCACATTGGACGAAATTGCAGTGGATATCAACAAACCGGTGGTGCAGCGGCTCCTGCGCCTGATGGAATTCCGAAACAGCTACCCGGCCTTCAACGGCCAGTTCGTCATCAAAGATGCGCCGGACAACCAGCTCGAACTTGCCTGGACGCAATCACCGCACTATGCGACGGCGCATATCGATCTGCACACCTACAAATCCACCATTACCTACTACGACGACATTCAGCGCAAGGATATAACGTTCGATGTGTAGTGCCGCCGATCGTGCACCATACAAATTTGCCGGCCTGTAGCCAAAAAAAAGGTTTTTTGAGACTATGTCATGTTGATCTATATGGTTTAGAGTGTTGTCTTGAAGGCCTAAATTGACCTCCAAAGATCTTTTTGGAGCTGTTTTTAGACTGTTTTATAACTTTTCAATTAGTTAGTCGAAAAACCAGGAACGGCGCTCATTATATTGTCAAAGTGCTGCAACCTTAAACCTGATGGACGACTGAATTTGAGCAACAGAAAGCATATTAATTCGCACTTTATAAGATTAGCCTGCCGCACCTATCTTCTGTGAAATTGAAGATCAAGCACTGCAAAGAGCGACAGGCTAAGTCAAAAAAGCAAATATAGGATAACATTCAACCTTAATGTGATCAATCTCTTTAGAATCAATCCTTTTCTAGAATACATGATTTACAGCAACCTCGTATACAATCTCTAAGACACTTACGATTACATATCCTTTTCCCTTTGTACACAAGCTTTACTGCATCTGCGATCACATATCCGTCTGGCGTATCATTCAGCACCACATCGACATCACCTGCAGCCAATTTAAAGGTACCAAGTGAAACGAATTGTCCACCATTGGCTGTCTGATCAACTGTCACTATCCATTCTTTTCCATGGTTGTTTATAGTGAATGGTGCGGCATTTGATCGGTTTGGATGAGATGTCCAGTGAGCGAAAACTTCAAAGGTACCAGATATTCCCAATGAGAAGGCCCACTTGGCCCATGCATTACCATCACCGGGTGGGGCATAGCTATAGGCACTATCATATCCACCTTCTACAAAAGAAGACTGTACCCACAACCCTGGCTGCGAACTGAACTCTTCATCAAAGTTATCGACAACGTGTGCTCCTGGGTCGAATAAAAGAATTTGTGACTTATTACTGCCGTCAGAACGTCCCCAAACAATAAGCCCATCATGAATCTCTGGTTCTCTATCGTAGTAATCATTATCACTGAGCTGATAAGTGGTATTGCCATCCCAGAAGAACACTTCATATCCGGGTTCATCCAAAGCATACCACACCACCTGCCCGTCATGAATCCGTGGCCCAAAATCAGGATATACGGTATTGGATATATTTATAATGCCAGAACCTTCCCATAGAAAAATATCTGTATCGCTAACATCTGTATTGCCAACCCAGGTTACCTTTCCATTATGTATTTGTGGGACCTTATCCATATAGCTATTATCCGTCAGTTGATGAGTGACCGATCCGTTCCAGAAAAATATTTCCGTGTCTTGACCATCATAACCACTCCACACTACTTTTGCATTGTGGACCTGAGGCTCTCTATCGTTAAAATTATTGTCGGTTAACTGGGTAATGTTGGTACCATCCCAGAAAAAAATATCATCATCAGTTCCATCGAAATTTTCCCATACCACCTGCCCATTGTGAAGCCATTGGCTTTCACTAGTATATTCGTCGTCTGTCAACTGTGTAGTAGAAATACCATCCCAGAAAAATATTTCTCGATCATATCCGTCATTTCCTATCCACACTACTTGCCCATTATTGATCATCGCTAGACCATTGTCATAATCAGGATCAGAAATTTGAACAGCATCATTTCCATCCCAGAAGAAAATTGAACCACCTGCCGCTGTTTCTTCCCCCCAAACGACCTCCCCTCGATGAATGCCAGGATTTCCCTTCCAACTCTCTGTATTTGTAAGCTGATATCGTTGGTGTCCATCCCAGAAAAATATTTGTGTATGATATTGATGATTAGATCCTACCCATACTACCTGTCCATTGTGAATTTTAGGCTCCCAGTTTTTGTTGAAAGCGTTATCGGACAATATTTGAGGTCTTGGGATTCGATTGAATATTAAATCGATTGGGCCCACTGCTTTCACCGTCGCTGATCCTTTTTGATTGTCATCGTAACAGGCATCCTCAGTGATCATATCTCCGTTGATGTTGACATCCCGAACGCATAGGTTACCAGCAGCAATACCAGCTGTTAATTTGATGACTTCGGTCAGCGCCTCAGCAGGTGCAGAAAACAATAGTAATACCAATAAAATCATCCAAATTCTCATATGCTTGCTTTGGCCTGATATGTGCATGACATCCTCCTTTTGTAATATCCTAAAAATTTATAGAGTACAGCTGGAACAAAATTAGTGTCGTCTCCGGAATCATCGATCAACACCCGGAGACTTTCGTATCGGAATTTTGAGCCATCCCATCAATATTATTAGCATATATTTTCTTATGCCGGATATGTAGATGACCTTTTCCATTTGTGATATCCTTAAAGTCTTTAGAATAGGGCTGGAACAAAATGATCTTTGTCTCAGAAAACTTAGATCAATCGCCGGAGACCTTTATGTCGGATATTTGAGTAATCCAAATACCGATTATCTTCTTGGGGTGTCGGCAACATCCGTGTAAGAATAATCCTAAGCAAAAGAATGAATAAGAAAGCTCATTAGGCTTTTGACCTCAAAATATGAATATGCTTTGGATTCTAAAATAATTAACTACATTTTTACCTAAATGTTTTAAGTGCAAGAGTTGTCACTCAATAGCAATCGGACAAAAAGGTGGCGAGGCAAAAGGGGAAGATGTTTTTAGATCTTTAACTTATTTAGGTAATGTTACACCAAGAACAAAAGCAATATTTATACCAAAAAAGAAATTTTAATTAATACATTAATATTTCTTTAGGTTAGAAAAACAAGTTGCTGAGGACGAAATGTAGTTAACCTATGAATGGAATAACAATAAGAAGTAATTTTCTCACTCTTTATGTAATTGTATTCACATTCTTTAATCTGACCTCAGGTCGTCAAATTTGCTGCGCGAATTTCGCACTATAATTGAAAAGATCAGCCTCGCTAATGGGAGCCTTCACTTGTTGCATAAATGTTTCATGCACATAGTCATAAGGGTTGAATCGACTCTTTGATCTTTGACCGAAAGGCCTAGTCTGTTGATGGCCGCTTTGCTGAAGTTGGTGATGACGGGGGCGTGGGCGTTTCCTTATACATTAAAATCATACAGGGTTAGCTTATATATATCCTTAGCATGAACTATACCATCTACTGTCTTCTCATCCTTTTTAAAACCAAGGTATCAGATTAGATCCGTAAATTTATTATGATATCCACAGCCTATTCGGTATGAAAGGCCCGCGGCAGCGTCAGTTTGAACAAGGCGCCGTGCCCCAACTGGCTTTCCAGGACAATATCGCCCCCCATGGCGCGCGCCAGAATGCGCGCCACGGCAAGGCCCAGACCATGTCCGTGCCGCGCAACCCCGGGCCAGGCGCTGACTTGCTTATATCGCTCGAAAACCTTTTCATGATGCTCTTCTGCGATCCCGGGCCCGTCGTCTCGAACCGCCAGGGTAACCTCATCATGTTTGCAGGCCAGTTGGATCAAAACGAGGTTGCGGCGGTAAGATATAGCGTTTTTAAACAGGTTGGCTGCGATTTGATGGAACTTCAATTGGTCGAGGGCAACCATGTTTTGTGCTGCGCTGGGGTGGACTTCCAGACGTATCCCCTGGCGCGCAAGGGCCTCGAACCGATCATCGCTGCTATCGATTGATTTGAGCGCTTCAAAGATGTCCGAGGCATGGGACTCCACTGCTTCAAGCAGCGCCTGTTTGACCAGATCGTCCACCAGAAATGCCTGGCAGTTGAAGCAAACAGAGTCCGCACGGCCGACTTCCAACAATGCACCGAGCAGTTCACTCGCTTTTTTTGTGCCGCGCAAGATACGCTGCAGGCTTCGCTGCCTCATCTTCTGTTTCTTTTCTTCCGATCCTTTTTGTTTCAGCAGCATCTGTGCATTGGTTTCAATGACACTCAAAGGATCCTTGAGCTCATGAATCAGGAACTCGATATTGACTTCCTGAAAAAATGTCAAGGCAGCATTTTCCGGTTCATCAGTCGAATCCGATTCGATCCAGGGCAACCGGGCCATCTTGTCGAAGTTGGCATCATCTCCCTGGCGCAGGATATCCTCAATGGCATACTCCATATCCAACAATCTCTGCAGATTGCGCTTGGCGCGATCCAACACCATTCGCCATTGGTTCTCCCCGCTGGCGGCCAGTGTCGGTTCCAGCAATGCCAAAGAGGCGGAAAGGACGGCCAGTGGCGTTTTCAACTCATGCGACAGATGGAAGATGACGCGGTCCTTGGCCTCGTTGAGTTCACGAACCCGGCGATAGGAATCTTTCAGCTCCTGGGTGATGCGCGCATTTTCAATAGGTGCCGCGACAACATCGGCAATCGCCGTCAAAAGCTCCGCATCGTCTGAATTGAACTGTCCGTCTTTTTTATTCACCGCGCCCAACACGCCGATCGTGCGGTCCTGGATTCGCAGCGGCACCTGCAGCAAATTCTCTGTTTTTGCCTGCACCAGTTCATCTGCAGCCTTGATGGCGTATCTGCTTTTGGCGTAGTCGTGCACGATAACCGGCCGGCCGGTCCGATAAACTTCTCCGGACACCCCCTGATCTACGGGAAACCGAATGGTTCCAATTTTTTTTCCGGCCGACCTGTCGTCCGTTGCCGTGACGTAATAGTAAAACTCTTTCGCTTCTTCATCCAATAGAATGATCGAAGCCCCTCCGACGCGCATCCATGCACATATCAGGTGAATGATATATCCCAGCATACGGTCGAGCTGTCGATAGCGATGCAAAGCCCTGGAGATTTTGAGCAAGATTCGCCGGCTGCGCGCGATGCGCTGCCGGCGGGTTACATCGCTCAAGGTCATGACCAATCCGCTGGGATTGGCGGCATCGCCGTACAGCAGGGCTGCCCCCATGATGACGTCCAGGCGCTGCCCGTCGCGTGTCAGCCGAATGGTTCTAAAGCCGTGGACCACCTTGCCGGCCAGCACCTGGGCGACTTTTTCATCGGTGGCGTCCAGAGCATTCTCCGGAACGAACGGCAGGCCGGCGCCTTTAAGCCGGTCCAGCGACCACCCGAACGTCCGTTCAAATGCAGCATTGAGGTAAATCACCTTTTGTGCAAGATCCAGTACAACCACCGGATCGGGCAGAAAATCCAAATAGGCGTGCATCTGGCTGAGTTCCGGTGCTTGTAATCGGGTTCGGGAATGGCTGTCAGGGCCCATTGTTCAGGAAGGCTCGCTTATTTTTATATTTGTGCCAGCTCTTTGGGTTGAGTCCGTGCATCTTTGGTGTTAGGGTGCCCTAATTGTCGAATGTTCTAACTGTGGAAAATTTGAGGGTGAGTGTCAAGCAAAAAGCTTTCGCACCACACTCGACAGCCTGTCCAACACCATGCGAATTCCTGGTATTCGAAATTTATTCAAACCAAGATGGCGACACCCCAGGGCACACGTGCGCATGGATGCCCTGGCGAAAACAGACTCTCCCAAAAAACTTCGCAAAATTGCCGCACAAAGCACGGATGAACGGATTCGGCTTGAAGCGGCCAGGCGGCTGGGCGATTTTTCCCTGATCGCGACTCTGGCGCGCACGGCGGCACAAGAGACCGTCCGTCTGAAAGCGGCCCTGTTGAACCGGGATCAGGCGGCTCTATCGGCAATCGCTTTAAGCGATTGGGATATTGAACGCGGCCAGGCAGCGGTGAATTCCATTGATAACGAACTGTTGCTGCGGCGCATCGCAAGATCGGCCCTGCAGGACGCCATCCGACTGGCTGCCGCGATGAAGCTTGAAAATCCGGAATTGATCAGGGAAATAGCGGAAACGACAAATGATATACACATCCGCTGGAGGGTCGCACGTTTCCTGGATGACCCCTACCTTTTGGCACAAATCGCCCTCTACAAGCCGGCCAACGAGCGGTTGGCCCCCCTGCGAAAAATGGCCTACCAGGCTTATGTCGCATACCTGGACCGATGCCGAGGCAGAGGGCAGCATCAGGCACTGCTGGCCATCATGCACACCGTGGACCACTTGCCGTTCAAGATTGAAGCGTTTGTACGGCTTTCGGAGCACTGCATCGATACCGCCCACCTGCGATATTTAAATCGCCGGGATTTCCGGTACACGTCTAAAACGAGCCTGTGCAAGATGTTCAAGGCCATCGAATCCGCCGGCTGGCGCGTCACGTCCTCCTTCAGGGCCGTGCCGTGCCGGCAATGTCATGGACGTACCGAGATCAGGCTCAAGAGCATCTCCGTAAACAGTGTCCGGGACGATCACGATCGTTATCCGTGCCCCGAATGCAATGCCCGCGGCAAGATTCCGATCCAAGTCTTCACCTGCAGCCGCGGGGCAGATCAAACTGTCATTTTTAAAATACCAGAGTCTGTCGATGGGTGATATCAACATCAAGGGCATCCATCTCCAACCACGCGGGATGATTAATACCAGTGAAACAAAAGCGAGGTCGTTTTGTCGCTGAAAACATGGCTGCAGCGTTACTGGTTCCTGTTGGGATTGGTCATGATTACGGGAATCACCCTGGCGGATCAGCAGGAGTGGACGGTACGGTTCGGCCGCTGGCTCAAAGCACACCATGGTCCCGACGCCGTCATTTTTGCGATCTTTTTGCTCTCCGGATTGGCACTCGACTCCCGAATGCTGCGCAAGGGTCTGGGAGATCTGCGCGCGACACTGGCATCTCTTGTGGTCATTTTCATTCTGGCCCCTCTGCTTGCCAGAGGATTTCAATGTCTGCCATTGGATACGCAAATCATAACAGGCCTGGTGCTGGTGGCCGTCATGCCATCGACGCTGAGCAGCGGTGTTGTCATGACCGGCGCTGCCGGCGGCAACATGGCGCACGCCCTGTTCGTTACCATCGTCGCCAATTCGCTGGCGGTTTTCAGCGTACCGCTGGTACTGAGCTGGCTGCTGGCCGTCCAGGGGATGGACAAAGCCATTGCCATAGACAAAGCCGCTATGATGCTCAAAATCGCGATGCTGGTGCTTCTGCCCCTGGCGTTCGGCATGACCCTTCAATGGATGGGTCGCCGATGGATTGCCCCGGTCAGCCATAGAGTCCAGGTACTCAACCAGCTGCTGATTCTGATGATCGTCTGGATGGGAATCTGCCAAAGCCGCGACGCCATCGTCAGCGGTGGTCAGGCTGTCGGCCCCATTGCTGCGGTTGCCTTCGGGTATCATTTCCTTCTGGTGGTGTGTGCGCTGCTGACCACAAAACTGGCCGGCATCGGTCCGGGACGCAGGGAGAGCGTCATTTTCATGGGAGGACAAAAGACGCTGCCGCTCTCCGTCATTTTGCAGGTCACCCTGTTCCCCGCGTTCGGATTGGCGCTGGTGGTGTGTGTGCTGCACCACATTATTCATTTGATCATGGACGCCTATCTGGTGGAACGATTGAAAGCATAAGGTCAGACAACGCTTTAATATTAGAATGACGGCCGGGTTGCCTTCACGAGATCACTCTGATAAAGTTGCGACTTGCTTGCGACTTGCTTAAGGTCGGTATAATAATAAATTTACATTGAAAAACGAATGAGCAACGACTATAAATTTTCAATCCCTTTGACCGTTCGTGCCGGAGATTTGAACTACGGCAATCATGTGGCCTACTACAACTACCTGCTCTATTTCCAGGAAGCACGCATCGGCTATCTGGCGCAGTTCGGTTGTACGGAATTGGATATCAAGGGCTTCGGCATGATCATATCGGAGGCTCGCTGCCGGTACAAACGCGAACTTTTCCTGGGCGATGCGATCGAGGTCTATTGCCGGGTCACCGAGTTGACATCCAAACGTTTTACCATGCACTATCAAATCCAACGACACAGCACCATTTGTGCCGAGGGAGACACCATCAACATATGTTATGATCACAAATCCAAACGGATGGCCAACCTGCCGGAGGAGTTTATCATCGATATCGCACGATTCGAAAACCTGGATACCGGCCGGTAATCCATACTTCCGGAGGCGTCCTGTTATTAAAGACCTTCAGATATGGTTTAAGGAGGATGATATGCTTCCCAGATCAATTCTGTTCTCGGTTTTTTCCCTGATGTTCTATATGGGAACCATCCCTGTCGCTTTTGCAGATGCCGAGGCTGAACAGGCAGCGATCTCCGTCGCGGGCGCTTGGCTCAATTTAGTCGATCAGGGCCGTTACAGCGACAGTTGGCAGCAAGCCGCGTCCCTATTCCAGGCAGCCGTGAACAAAGAGCAGTGGGCCACTTCGTTGCAGGCGATTCGTCAATCTCTGGGAAAAGTCATTTCCCGCAAACTGGACAAGAAACGTTACACCCATACGATACCTGGAGCGCCTGACGGCCAATATGTGGTGATTGAATTTTTCACGGTATTTGAAAAGAAAAAAAATGCCGTGGAAACCGTCACCCCCATGCTGGACAGCGACGGCCAATGGAAAATATCGGGTTACTACATTCGATAGACGGTAAATATGACATTCAAATCTCAAATAACGCTCCTTCTGGAGGTTGTGCTGATCGTATGTGCGGCCGGGTTGCTGACACCCCGGAGTTGTTATGCGGATGCCGATGAAACGCCTGAGGAATCCACTGACTTTACCAAGCTTTCATTGGAGGAGCTGAAGGATGTGGTTATTGTTTCAGCCTCCAAAAAACCTGAGATGATGTCGAGCGTAGCGGCAGCGGTTTACGTCATCACCCAGGAGGATATCCGCAGATCCGGAGTGACCAGTATTCCGGAAGCCTTGCGCCTTGCACCGGGCGTTCATGTGGCCCGGATCACGGCAACAGACTGGGCCATCAACATTCGCGGACTCAACGGTCAGTTTGCCCAGAATCTGCTCGTCATGATCGATGGACGTAAAGTCTATAATCACGTCTTTTCCGGTGTATTTTGGGACATCCAGGATACGGTGATCGAGGATATCGATCGTATTGAAGTCATTCGAGGACCGGGGGCGGCCCTTTGGGGAGCCAATGCCGTCAACGGCGTCATCAACATCATCACCCAAAAAGCCGAACAAACACAGGGTTGGCAGGCCATCGCACTGGGAGGAAACGAAGAGCAGAGTGGAAGCCTGCGCTACGGCGGTACACTTGACAGCGGCGCCCATTATCGTGCCTACGGCAAATTCTTCAACCGCGGCGATCTATCCGATGTGGGCCTGAAAAGTCTGGATGGGACTTCCAATCCCAATGATGCCCAATCCAGTGACGACTGGCGTTCGGTCCGAGGAGGTTTCAGATTCGACTTTGAGCCCGAACATGGGCTGCCGGGCACATCGCCGAACAACATCACACTGCAGGGTGAAGCCTACACCAACCGCTATGAAAGAGAACTAGAACGCCGTTCCATTGTTTTTCCCGGCGCTGTTTCAAATCAAAGCGGGCAGACCGAAACATCCAGAGCCACGGGATGGCATGTGCTGGGCCGTTGGCAGCATAATATCACCAACGATTCCGACACAATTCTCCAAGTATATTACGACCAGGCCCAAAAAGATTATGACCCGAGCAGCGGCCTCGTCCATACCGCTGACCTGGATTTCCAGCATCGCCTTCCATTCGGCAAGAAACAGGAGATTGTCTGGGGCCTTGAATACAAATTTATTTCCGACGAATTTGATGAAAGCGCCAATATCCAGATGGATCCATCCCAATTGGATCAAAATCAATGGAGCGCCTTTATCCAGGATGAAGTCGAGATTGTCCCTGAGCGACTGACCTTTATCGCAGGTTCCAAATTCGATTACAATGAATTTACCGACCTCGAAGTTCAGCCGAGCATCAGAGCCTTGTATACGCCCGATAAGCGCTATTCAGTTTGGGCGGCCATATCTCGGGCCGTGCGAATGCCTTCACGGCTCGAATTACACGGTCAGACCAGCGACCTGATCGAGCTGCCCGACATAGACCCGCTCGCGCCGGTGGAAATCACAACCCATGGCAACAGCGATCTCGAATCCGAAGAACTTACCGCCTATGAACTCGGCGTCCGCCTGACGACACCCCTGCGCCTGAGATTCGACACCACCCTGTTCTACAATGATTATCGTGACTTGATCGGTTTGGAGCTGGACGACAATGATCCGGGCGACGACCGCATCGATCTCGGGTATGCCAACAACAGGTCGGGACGAGCCTATGGCTTTGAATTGGCGCTGGACTGGAAAATAATCAGCAATTGGATGATAGGCGGCTCTTACAGCTATTTGCGCACCATCATCGACGAAAACAAGGTTGAAGACCCCGGTATCGCCGCACTTCTTTCTCAGGACAGCAATCCTCGCCATCTATTCTCCGTACGCTCATTTTTTGATATTTCACCGCAAATCGATTTTGATTTTTGGTTTCGCTATGTCAGCCGTTTGCCGGAAAGGGACATAGACGGCTACATGGTCATGGATGCGAGAATTGCCTGGCGACTTGTTGCGGATCTCGAACTTTCCATTGTGGGCCAAAATCTTCTGGAAAGCGGGCATTCAGAATTCTCCTCTCTCGAAGTTGAGCGCAGCATCTATGCTAAAATCGACTGGAAGTTTTAAATGTCCCGATCAATGGTAGCTGAAAACAGAAAACGCAAATCGGTTCCGTCTTCCGTCAGGTGGACCGTGATTATCCTGTTGTCGGTCCTGTTCATCATTGGGCCGGCACCGGTGCTGTGCGAGCCTGTCACAGGTCCCGAATATGAAGTAAAACTCGGTTTCATATATAATTTCATCAATTTTGTCACATGGCCTGAAAGCAGCTTTAAAAGCGATTCTGATCCATTGGTCGTGTGCATCGCCTCGGACAATCCTTCCAGCGAAGTGCTTTACAAACTGGACGGCAAAAGTATCAGGCAGCGCAAGATCAAAGTCGTCGACTACCAGGAAGAGACCTGCTTGGCGCAAAGCCATACCCTGTTTTTCGCAACCCAGGACAAAGCGTTCATTCAACAGGTCTTGGACCTGAGCAAGGGGCTGACAATTCTGACCATCGGTGAAGTCGACGGATTTGCCCGCATGGGGGGCGTCATCAACTTTTTCAAGGAAGAAAACCGGCTGCGATTCAGGATCAATATCGATGCCGCTGCGAGAAATACGTTGAAAATGAGCTCGCAACTGCTGGTCTCCGCACAGATCGTCAAAGAGGAAGACGAGTAAAATGGGTGCGTTTCAAAACCTGAGCATCAAATGGAAGCTGAAACTGATCATCATGATGACCAGTGCCATCGCCTTGCTGTTTGCTTCCGGAACGCTCATGTACAGGAATATCGTAACCTCCAGGAAAATGATCCATGACGACCTATCCAGTCTGGCACGCGTTATCGGCATGAACAGCATCGGAGCCATTGTCTTCTATGATCAGCAGACGGCGGAAAACAATCTCGCCGCCCTGCATGCCAAACCGTATGTTGCGCTGGCATGTATATATGACCAAAACGGAAAAATTTTCGCCACATATATTCACCGGACAGAAAAAGATCACCTGGTCGCACCTCCGATCCGTGAACCGGGGTATTATTATGAAGGCAATTACCTGCTGGTATTCAACCATATCTTGCGGGGCAACGATAAGATCGGTACGGTCTGCATCCAATTCGACTTGAAAGGGACCCAGCGGGAAACCTTGCAGTCCGCCGGAATTTTCGCCGTTATCCTGTGCATCGCCTTTTTAATCATCTGGGTATTGTCGGCATCCCTGCAAAAACTGATTTCCGACCCAATCCTGCGTCTGACTCAGATCGCCAGGGTGGTCTCGGAGAAAAAAGATTTTTCGGTCAGGGCTGAAAAGCACGCCGAAGATGAAACCGGCGTTTTAATCGATGGATTCAACGATATGCTGGCCGGAATACAGTCCAGGGATGAAAAACTCCAAGAGTATCGCGAGCACCTGGAAGAACAGGTGGCCAACCGTACCATGGAGCTGCGTCAGGCCAACGAGATGCTCCAGGCAGCCAAAGAGGCCGCCGAATCGGCCAATCGCGCCAAAAGCGAATTTTTAGCCAATATGTCCCATGAAATTCGCACACCCATGAACGCCGTGCTCGGATTTACCGATCTGCTCAAGTCTCAACTTCCCGATAAAAGACACAAGAGTTATCTGGAAGCCATCAGCAGCAGCGGCAAAGGACTATTGACACTGATCAACGGCATCCTGGATCTTTCCAAGATCGAAGCCGGCAAGATGGAACTTCAAAACGAGCCCGTCGACCTGAGTGCGGTTTTTGATAACATCCGCAATATCTTCATGCTGCAGGCTTCCGAGAAAAAAATCGATTTTAGCGTGGCCCTCGATCCGACAATACCGGACCACCTGATGCTCGATGAGGTGCGATTGAATCAGATTCTGTTCAATTTGATCGGCAATGCCGTCAAGTTCACAAAAAACGGCTATGTTCGCGTTACCGCTGAAAACTGCCATTCCTCCCTTGATCCGGCCGAAGCCTGTCTTAACATTATCGTTGAAGACTCGGGCATCGGCATACCGGCAAAATACCACGGCGAGATATTCAAAGCGTTCAAACAAAAAGACGGACAGAGCACCAAACGTTTCGGTGGAACCGGTTTGGGCCTTTCCATCACCAAACGGCTGGTGGAGATGATGGGGGGCGCCATTACGGTTGACAGCGTTGAAAACCAGGGCAGTCGCTTTTGCATATCTCTTCCGCGCGTGTCCGTTGCTCCTGAAGAAACACGCCGTGCCGTCGAAGGCGCCTTCAACCCCAAAGAGGTTGTTTTCCAGGAAGCCAAGATCCTGATTGCCGATGATGTGGCCAACAACAGGTTGTTGATCAAAGAGTTTCTCAGGTCATGGCCCATATCCACCATCGAGGCTGAAAATGGCGAAGATGCCGTACTATTGGCGCGCAAACACTTGCCGGATGTTATTTTGCTGGATATAAGGATGCCTGTGCTAAGCGGATCAGATGCAATGAAACAAATCCGTGAAGACCAAAAGACCCAATCGATTCCCATCATTGCCCTGACCGCCTCCAGCATGAAAGGGGAAAGGGAAAAAATGTTGGATCTGGGATTTTCCGGCTATCTGACCAAACCGATCCGCAAAACCACTTTGGTCCAGGAATTGATGCGCTTCGTTCCAACCACCCAATCGACGGCCCAATCCCCGGATGACCGGAACATCACGGTGGAGCAAATCAACCGTGAACGTCTGCCGCGGATCATCCAACTGCTCGAAAACAAATATAAGCAAGAGTGGACCAAAGCCCGCAAAAATCAGATATTCGATGAAATAGGAGACTTTGCGCAGCGCATCAGCGCGCTGGGTGAAGAAAATGGTGTCATGACGGTAAAAAAATATGGGGACGACTTGAGTGCACAGGTGGAAAGTTTCGATGTGGAGAAGATGAATGCGACCATAGACAGCTATCCCCAACTTGTTGAAAAGATAAAGTCTTTATATGAAAACGCACAGTTTAAAGCTTAAAGTGTAAAGTTTAAAGTGAATGCATTCTATCGATTAAATAAATGGTTGAACTAGCGCATAATGTACCAGTGCTGCTTATTCGGCTCTGTTCACTTATTTTGATAGAATCGGTTTCAATCCTCAACTTAAAACTTTAAACTTTGCACTTTAAACTTAAAGCTTTCAGAGACTTGCTGGGGATTTTCGGAGAATCGCATCATGAACCTAAAAGCAGATAACCGATATCGCATTCTGATCATCGACGATGTGCCTAAAAACATCCAGGTGGCAGCCAGTATCCTGCAAAAAAACGGCTATCAGATGGCTTTTGCTCAAGACGGCCGCACCGCGCTGACGCAGATCCAATCCAAACCTTTCGACCTGATCCTGCTTGACATCATGATGCCGCAGATGGATGGATTCGAGGTATGCCGCAGAATAAAAGCAAATCCGAATAATCGGGACATCCCGATTATATTTCTCACCGCGAAAGACGACACGGACAGCATCGTTCAAGGCTTTGAACTGGGCGCCATGGATTACTTGACAAAGCCGTTCAACGGCGCTGAATTGCAGGCCAGGGTCAAAACACAGTTGGAATTGTATCATTCAAAAAAAAATTTGATTGAGGCCAACGCTCGCCTCAGCAAAGAGATCGCCGAACGAATCAAGGCGGAGCAGGAACTTGAACGCAGCAAAGAAAAGTATCGCGAATTGAGCATCCACGACGGTTTGACCGGATTCTACAACACGCGCTATCTTTACGATGCCATGGAAACGTTGATCGCTGAAAGTCGGCGCAAAGAAAAAAAATTCTCGCTGATTTTTATGGACATCGACAATTTCAAACGCGTCGTCGATACGCACGGCCATCTGAACGGCAGCCAGGCGCTGGTGGAGGTGGCTCACACCATTGATCAATGCCTTGAAGCGCCCGCCTATGGCGTAGCCTACGGCGGAGATGAGTTCGTTGTCGTGCTTCCGGGTTTCGATCAAGAACAGGCCATGGAAAAAGCCCGACAAATTCGATCCAGCATGAATGAATCGCTCTACCTGCCCACCGTCAACAATGGCGTCCGCTTGCAGGCCAGCTTTGGCGTAGCCACCTACCCTGACGATGCAGAGGATATCAAATCCATCCTCGCCAAGGCGGATCAGGCCATGTTCCAAATTAAAACCGAAGGAAAGAACGCTGTGGGTGGAACAGATATCATCCGCCTGACAAAAGATAATCTGCAGCCCGCCTGACGATAGACCTCTTACGAATGGCTGATAATGTTACACGCAAAGGGATACGTTTTCCTCAACGGCACCACTCTTTGCATGCTCAGCTCGGCAGGTGGGCCGGCGCCCATATTCAGGGAGACGGCCATGCTGTGACGAGGGGTCGGCTTCATCAACCAGAACTGCCATTTGTCCGGATCATCGTCGAGACGGGAATCGAATGAAATCCGCAACGGCAGGTTGTCAGACAGATGAAAGGAAAACTGGCCCAAAGGCAAGGAGAGCCCCATCCCGTGGGCCTTGATGAACGACTCCTTGAGCGCCCAATAATGAAAAAATCTTTCACGCCGCTGCTCTTGGGGCAGTCGTGTCAGATCATCGTATTCCAGGGCGGAAAAAAACCGTTTGGATATGCCCGCCGTTTTTGCCACCCTTTCGTGGTTTTCCACATCCACACCCACATCGCGGTCAAGGGCCACGCCGCAAATGACCATGCCGTCGGTATGCGCCAGATTGAAGCGCAGCGGCGGAATGCCCGCCATAGCCTCGATTTCGGGGCGGCCGTATTGATTGGCCGCAAAGCGCCATGCCAACGGATCCACATCGGCATAGCGCGACAGGACGGTACGCACCAGGGCGCGGGCGACAAGGTGCAACATGCGGTCCTTTTTAAAACGGAAGCGTTTATAGCGCACCCGTTCCTGATCCGACATCAGCGATTCATATTCCGCCACGAGGCCTTCATCGCCGATGTCATCCATAATTACAATCCACAAATGGATGTCATCGGATTTCAACTGCACGATTCTCTCTCCCCTGTTCTTGCTCGGGTCCGTCCCGTGGCAACATATAGCACCCGCAAATCGATTCATCAATGTTGACTTGGTTGATAAAGATGACTTATGGTGACGCCTGGGGGTTGCGGTGGCACATGAGGAAATTCAGTGCGCGCCATATGCCGGGACCTGACGTTCAATTTCCAATGAATCCTGCCTCTCCTGTTATCCCAATCCCATAACTGTCCGGGTGCAACGCCAACGTGCGGCCCGGTGACGGCAAAGATTGCACCCGAGAATCGTTTAGCAGTGAAGGCAATACACAATGAGAAAGCTATTGGCCGTTTTAACCATACTGGTTATGGCTTCTCCGGTGTTTGCCGACGATGTGATGAAATTCGCCTATGCGACAACCAGCAACCCGTTTTGCTGGGATGAAGGGATGACTTAAAGCCGTTTACAATGGTCGACCATCGCGGCAGCGCGATATTTGCACGCAGCACCACCTGAACCGATTGTGATTCATTTGTTCGGATCAATTCTCGGAATTCATTTGCACCGATTTGAACCAACCGGTTGACTTATTTACTAAAGATGACTTATTCTTGAGTTTGGGTTCTGCTGCCGCGCATGACAGAAATCAGTGCGCAACAGATGCCGGAAGTTAAAATTAGATGTTAACGGATCCTGCTTCTCCTGCTGTCTGGGTCCGATAGCTGCCCGGCGCACCGCGAATGGGTGAAATCGACGATTCTGTGGCGGGTAACAATCAAAACCAAAAAACTGTGAACGGCGAGGAGAATACTCAATGAAAAAATTATGGGTAGTTTTTGCCATACTAGCTGTGGCTTCTCCAGTATATGCCGACGATGTCATGAAATTCGCATTTGGAAGTGATGCTGCGCCGTTTGCTTGGCAAAAAGATGGGCGGACATACGGCATTCTAATAGATATCGCAAGAGAGGTTGTGGAAAAGCGCAATGGGATTAAGGTATCGTTCCATCTGCATCCATGGAAACGCGCTCAACATCTGGTGCGACAGGGCATTCTTGATGCCCATATTACCAATGGACCGCTTAGAAAAGAATGGGCGGATTACGGTCAGGAAGTCGTGTTGATGCTCCAGGTAAAACCATTCGTGAAAAAGGACGGACCCAAATTTGAAGAATTGAAAAAGATAGAGACGGTCGAAGATTTAAAGCCCTATAATTTAGTCCAGCATCGCGGTTCTCAATGGGACCAAAAAAACCTGGTTGACAAAAACTTCAAGGTTCACCTGGTCGCCGATTACGATACGATGTTTAAATTGCTGGCCAAAGGCAGAGGCGATGTCGTTGCCTTCGAGGCATATATGGCCAGACATGTTATCAAGAATCTTGGACTGTCGGAACAGATCGTTGAACTCGACGTCAGTTTTACCGGAGAAGGTTTTCCATTTCATCTGGTTGTGGGGAAAAAGTCTCCATTCAGAAAGCTCATTCCCCAATTTGATGCTACGCTTCGGGAAATGAAGCAAGATGGCTCCTACCAAAAAATTCTGGACAAATACAGGTAAGTCACCGTTCCCTTTTTATCATGAAGCACCACGTGATCGGACAGGCCTGATTTGCACGGTTGCAGTTTATTAAGAACATGGAAAGCTCTTCGGTCTGACACCTGATCGCCGATCACCTTAAACCATCAAGCACTTCTCCAGATGAAATTTCAGAGTAGCCACATGCGGCTGCGCCAGCATAGTAAAGTGATTGCCGGGGACATCCATTAACTCTATCGGCGATACGGCGTATCTATCCCAGCCTAGAAAAGGGGTCTTCCTGAACTTCCGGACCAACTCGAGAGACGTTTCATCCTCGATCCACCGGCATATTGAGGCCGGCTTGTCTTCGTGCGGCTCGATCATCTCGTCGAGCGCCCGGAAAAAAACGATGCGGCCATCAAAGGGCTGAGCGTTGTAATTGAGTAGCCCGCTGTAGATGCCGGAGTACACATTAAACACGCGGGTCAGGTATTCCAGCTTGACATCCGGCTGTAAAATGCCGGCTTTGCGGGCGCAGGCCCACAGGATCCGCAGCCGCTCTTCGGTATCGAGCCTTTCAAGATCTTTTCGAACCCCTGCAACACCCTCGGCAGGATCGACATTGCGCTGTTGTTGAAAAATGGGCAGGAGGTTGGAACTGGACAGCCCGTCGAAATCCCGGGCAAACCCGATAAAAAACCGTGTCTCGTCGATGGGATTGTACATGTGGGGCGCCAGGCTGTCGAAAAGCACGAGCAGCGGCACGGTTTCGCCGCTGTGTTGTAATTGCTGCGCCATTTCAAAGGCGATGGTGCCCCCGCCGCACAATCCGCCTATCAAATATGGGCCGTGCGGCTGGACGCTGCGGATGGTCTCGATGTATGCTGCGGCCATCTGCCGGATATCGGACAACGGTTCGGTGCCCGGCTCGAGGCCGTAGGCCTGCAAACCGTAAAACGGCTGGCTCTCCTCCAGCACACGAGCCAGTTCGGTAAAATAAAACACATTGCCGTCACCCGGATGGACACAGAAAAAAGGCGTCTTTTCTTTCTTCGGCCGTATGCCGACCAGCGGCGAAAACGTTCCGGCAGTTTTTTGGCCATCGATATACTCAGCCATCTCGGCGATGGTGGGTGCCATGAAAAGCGTTGCGACAGGCATGGATACACCCAGTACCTTTTCAATACGCTGAGTCAAGCGAATCGCGAGCAGGGAGTGCCCGCCCATATCAAAGAAATTGTCATGGATGCCGATGCGCGGAAAGCTTAATATGTCAGCCCAAATGGGGGTCAGCTCTTTTTCCGTGTTGGTGCAAGGTGCAGCATAGCGTTCGAGGCTGCAGTATTCGGCAGGATCCGGTTTCGGCAATGCGCGGCGGTCCACCTTCCCGTTCGGTGTAAGGGGTAACGCATCAAGCAGCACTATTGCAGCGGGAATCATATAGGCGGGCAACGTTTCTTTAAGAAACTGTTTTAAGGCCCCGGCGGATGGTTTCCGCTCGGATTCCGCAACCACGTATGCCGTCAACTGCTTGTCGCCGGGCCGGTCCTCCCAAAGTCTGACCACTGCCTGGAGGATGCTATCATGCCTGACTAGGGCGGCTTCTATCTCTCCCAGTTCGATGCGGAAGCCGCGGATTTTGACCTGGTCGTCAATACGGCCGAGAAACTTGATATTGCCGTCCGGGAGAAAACAGGCCAAATCGCCGGTTTTATAAAGACGCAGGCGTGGGTTGTCATCGAACGGATGGGGTATGAATTTTTCGGCGGTCAAATCAGGACGATTTAAATAGGCGCGGGCCAGGCTTTCCCCGCCGATATGGATTTCCCCTGGGATACCTATAGGAACCGGTTGTAAATGGGTATCCAAAATAAAGACATGGGTATTGGCAATCGGAGCACCGATATGGGGTGGATTGTCGCTCCCGGAGTCGGCGGAAACAATCCCGGAGGTTGTCACGACAGTATTTTCGGTAGGGCCGTAGTTGTTCACCAACTGAAACGGAAGAGCAACGTCCGGGAATCGGCTCAGCTTGTCGCCGCCTGTCAGCATGATCCGCAACGCCGTTTTCTCCGGCCACGAAAGCGCCAGCAGTTCCTCGGCCAGCGGTGTCGGCAAAAAGCTGATGGTGATTTGCTCGGAGATCAACCAGTTTTTAAGAAGTTCCGGTGCGGCCGCTGTATGGGCTCCGGGCAGGTAGAGACTTGAACCGGCGGTGAGGTAGGGCCAGATCTCCCACACCGATGCATCAAAGGCGGTACCGGCAAGCTGCGTCGCGCGGTCGTTGTCGGAGACGCCAAAAGCGCGTTGATGCCAAAAAATCAAATTGAGCAGACCGCTGTTCGGAATCAAGACACCTTTGGGGCGGCCGGTCGACCCGGATGTATAGATGCAATAGGCTAAGGTCTCATGGGATGAATCACTGGTGAGATTTGCCTCGCTTTCAATACAGATGTGGTCCCAGTCGCTATCCAGGCACACCAGATGGCTTTGACCGGCGGGAAGCGTTTCCACCAGTTTGTCCTGGCTCAGCAAAACCGGTGCCTGCGAATCGGTCAGCATAAACGCAATACGATCTGCTGGGTATGCAGGATCAATGGGCAAGTAAGCGCCGCCTGCCTTCAAGATTCCCATCAGCCCGACGATCATCTCCACAGATCGCTCCACGCATATGCCCACGAGGACGTCCGGCCCGACTCCCAGTGATCTCAAATGGCGCGCCAGTTGATTGGACCGGGCATTCAGCTCCCGGTAGGTGAGCCGGCGATCCTCGAAAACCACGGCCACGGCATCCGGTTTTTTTTCAACCTGCGCTTCGAACAGTTGATGAACGCATCTATCCAGGTCAATGTCCGAATGCGTGTCGTTCCACTGCGTCAGGATTTGATGCTGTTCGGCCTCGGTCAGCAGTGGCAGTCGGCAAACGGCGCTACCCGGACCGGCGATAATGCTTTCGGCCAGCGTTCGGAAATGACCGGCCATGCGGCCGATGGTCGCCTCGTCAAACAGATCCGGATTATACTTAAAAAACAAATGGTGCCCGATGGCCGTTTCGACCACTTCGAGGGTCAGGTCAAACTCCCCTTCCTGGTGAATATCGAACATGGGCTCGAACGATAGATCACCGGAGGCAGGCGTTCCATGGCCAAGTTCTGCAATATCCATGGCCCAGTTCTGGTAGGCAAAGGCTGTTTGAAACAGCGGCGAGCGGCTGCGGTCGTGATCGGGCGCCAGCTGCCGAACGATTTCGGAAAAGGGATAGTCGCCGTGCTCAAGGGCCTCAAAGGCGGTTGCCTGGACCTGCTTAAGCAGGTCTTTGAACGTGATATCGTCGGAAACGGCCGACCGGATAGCCACCATATTGACGAAATAGCCGATGAGCGCTTCAAATCGGGTCCCCGGCCGCGTTTCCAGAGGTGTGCCCACCAGAATATCCTCCTGGCGTGTATAGCGGAACAGCAGCACCTTGAATAGGCTCAAAAGCAATGCAAACAGGGTGACATTTTCAGCATCGGCGAGCTTTTTCAGACCGGCTGAAAGGTCCTGAGAAAATGCTTCACGATGCACCGCGCCGTTCAGGGACGGTATCGGCGGTCGGTTTCGATCCGTGGGCAGTTCCAGGATCTCAGGTGCGCCTTTCAGCTGCCGCATCCAATATTGCCTGTCTGCCCGGCCTTTGTCGCCGGTCAGCATCTGCTCCTGCCATGCGACAAAGTCGGCATAGGTCGTTTCCAGCGGCGGCAATGATTCCGGTGATGCAAAAGCCACGGCATTGTACAACCTCTTCAGATCATGCAACAAGGGGGCAACCGATCCGCCGTCGAAGACGATATGATGGAAATTGAACAGCAGGATGTGTTCGGTATGGGATTTGGAAAACAGATAGACCCGCATCAAGGGACCGTTTGTCAGGTCAAAGGGCTTTCGGATAATGTTCTTGAGACGTACAACAACCGCTGCGTCGTCCAAACCCTCGCCATCCTCGGCTTTGAAAAAGAGTTCGCCTGCCGGGGCCACATCATTTACGGTCTTGCCATCGATAATATCGATCCGTGTTCGCAAGGCATCGTGACGCTGCATCAGCCGTTCCAGGGCGAGCCGAAGGGCGTCAACGTCCAGGAAACCGGTAATCCTGAATGCCAACGGCGTATTGTACGCGTAATTGAGCGGCGACAGTTGATGGGTCAACCACAACCCCTTCTGGCCTGCGGACAGGGGGTAACGGTCCGGCCCGGAAGGTGTCGAGCCATGGCTCGATGCAACGGCCCTATCCCGCCTTTCAAGAAGCTTTTTTAAAAGCGCCCGTTTATGATCACCAGAGAGTTGGGTAATATCGGTTGTTTGCAAATCCATTTCGAATACACCTCTGAAAATGATTTAATTCTGCAGCACGTTATCCCGCACGAAGCTGTTCGGATGATACGCCATTGTTGCCCTGCCAACTGTTTTGTTCCGCCGAACGCTCCCGTGACGGCGCCAAAAGCCGTGCGATCAGGTCATCCACTTCACGATCCGTCAATCTGTCCACGTCGATATCGTCATTTTGAATCGTCCCGCTTTGCTGAACAGCTACGGCTTCCGATGCCGAATCGGCTGTTTGGGGGCCGACACGGTCTGTACCGGCAAGCCGGCCCGAAAGGAACCCGGACAGCTCCGCGATGGTCTGGTGTTCAAAAAGTTTTGACGGTGGAATCCTGACGTCGAAGCGCTCTGCAATGCGGTGGATCAATCGCATACCGGCCAGCGAGTTGAATCCATATTCACGCAGGCTTCGATCCTCCTGCAACCCACTTTCCTCGATTTTAAGCATTTCGGAGATCCATTGGACCAGTGCCTGCCGAATTGGGTCGAGATCAGAATCCCGAATCTCAGGCCTCACTTCGGGCTGCGGCGCAACACCTGAACGGGGCTGCTTTGTCCCTTCCTCCAAGTCGGAAACGTCTGAAGTGTCGCTAATCCAGTAGCGCTGTCTGTCAAACGGATATGTCGGCAGCGACACACGGCGCACAGGGCGATCCCGGTGAAGTCTCTCCCACGGAATATCGGCCCCGGAAACCCACAACAGCGCCAGCTTCCTCAAATCCCTGTGGGCGGCAACCAGGTCGATAAAATCCCTGCCGAAGCGGTCCCTCATAAAATCTTCGAGCAGATCCCTGGAAGCGGCGGTATTGAGATTCGTATAGACACATCCGGATGTGGTTGCGGCCGAATCGGACTCAAGGTAGCCGTCCAGTTGCCGCCACAGTTCGCTCGGACTCTCGGCAATGACGGCCATCCGAGTCTCCAGGGCTTCGCGCCCCACCTGCAAGGTATAGGCGATATTTCCAATGGACAGATGCCGGTTCGGTTCGGAGGCGTAAGTCTTCAGAAAATCCGACAGATCTTCGGCATAGGCTTTCAATTGTGTCTCGTTTTTTGCCGATAGCACAAAAAGCTGGGGCGAAGTGGCGATAGTCAACTGTTCACTATTTTCTTCCGGGTAATCGTATTCTTCAAGCACCACATGTGCATTGATGCCGCCCGCACCAAAGGAGCTGACGCCGGCCCTTCTGGGCACCTGCCGTCGTTCCTCCTTTTCCCAAACGATCGGCTTGTTCCATGAGGCAAGTTCACGCTGCACGAAAAACGGCGCTTTATCGAAGTCGATGTTTGGGTTTAATTTGTCAGCGTGCAAGGAAGGTGCGAGCAGCTTGTATTTCATTTGCAGCAATACTTTCGTCAATCCTGCGATTCCTGCCGCTGCCTCCAGATGACCGATATTGGATTTTAAAGAAC
The DNA here is from genome assembly GCA_050291625.1 of Desulfobacteraceae bacterium. Classification (GTDB taxonomy): domain Bacteria; phylum Desulfobacterota; class Desulfobacteria; order Desulfobacterales; family Desulfosarcinaceae; genus JARRKU01. Next base: position 1,896 of record JBNKKC010000073.1, on the reverse strand, counting down.
CGATAGGCCATTGATGGGCTTGGTCGGCAGATTGACCGAATGCTTTGGAAAGCCCGGCGATTTCCACGGGATCTCCAAGATCGGTGCCGGTGCCGTGGGTTTCAATATAGCCGATGGTCCCGGGATCGATCCGAGCTTTCGTCAACGCCTGTTGAATCAATCGGGCTTGGGCGTTGGGATTGGGAACCGTATAACCGTGAACCATTCCGCCATGGTTTACAGCGCTTCCCCTGATGACGGCATAAATATTGTCTCGGTCGCGGACGGCAGCTGCCAGGGACTTCAGAAGGACTGCGCCCACTCCTTCACCAGGCACGAATCCGTCAGCACCATCTCCGAAACTGGCGCATCTTCCTTTTGACGACAGCATCCGCATCTGACACAACCAGATGTATTTGGCAGGATGGAGGTAAAGATTGACTCCGCCGGCAATGGCCATGGTGCATTCTCCGTTTCGGATGCTCTCGCATGCCATATGAACGGCGGTCAGGGAGGAGGCGCAGGCAGTGTCAACCGGCATGCTGGGGCCGTGAAAGTTGAACAGGTAGGAAACCCGATTGGCAATCGACCAGGGCAACGAAACGGGAATGGGCATATTGCCGGGCTTCCAGTAATTGGGCCCGTTGAGCAAATATGTATTGGTCGTCACGCCTACAAACACGCCCACATCGGCGCTGTTTTGCTTTGCGATATACTCCCTGATCTGGCCGATGGTATATCCGGCATCCTCCAGGGTTCGCCAGGCGGTCTCCAGAAACAGGCGCTCCTGGGGATCCATCAGCTCGGCTTCCTTGGGCGAAATATTGAAAAAGAGAGGATCGAACAAATCGACATCGTCCAGAAAGCTTCCCCATTTGCAGTACATTTTTCCCTGTTCGGCCTTTTCCGGTGCCGGGTCATAAAATTCATCCACAGGCCACCGTTTGTCCGGAACTTCAGTGACGCAGTTCTTTCCTGATTTTAAATTATCCCAGAATTCTTCCATGTTTTTTGCCCCAGGATAGATACCGCTCAACCCGATGATAGCGATACCGTCATCGGATTGTCTCCCGGATTCCCCTGCTGCAGACGATACAGCAAGACATGGCTTCGGCTCTACTGCAGGTGCGGCGACATGGGTCACCGGAAGACCGGATGAAGCCCCTGTCTCAGAGGCATCGTTCTCAATTGCAGGGGCTCCGAGCAGTGTACAGAGTTCCGCTTCGTGATTTCTGACCATGTAGGCCGCCAAGTCATGGATGGTCTGGTACTCGAAAAGCAGGGTTTTCGACAAGGATTCGAAATCCTGCTCCATGGCGGCGTTAAAGTGGTGAATCATGATCGAATCGACGCCATATTCATTAAATGGCACCTTCGAATCCAGATCTTCGATGGACAATTCGAGCAGCCCTGCAAGAACTTGTGTCAGGTACTGTTCCGCTCGGGCGTGCAGATCCTGTATAGAATCCTCTGTTTTTATTTGGCTTTTTTCGAAGACAGACTGTTTCCGGTGTTCAGCTGTTCTGCTGCGGATTCTGTGGTCAACGACAATTTGCGAATATCCGGAATTTACAGCCATTTCCCAAATCTTCAATCCATCTGCTGTGGTCAGCGGGACCCAACCGGTAGCGGCAGACTGTTGTTTGTGCTCCCAATCGGGGAGGTTCATACCACCAGCCTCCCACAAAGGCCAATTGATGGACATTGTTTTCCCATGCCGTTTGTTTTTTTCACGCTGATCTTCACGCCATCGGGCAAAAGCGTCCATGAATGCATTGGCGTATGCATAATCGCATTGGCCAGGGTTGCCGTGCACAGCCACAATGGAAGAAAAGAGCGCAAAGAAATCCATTGGTTCGGATCGAGTTGCTTGGTCAAGGTTCAGTGTGCCATGGACCTTGGGGCTAATGACGGCTT
>JBNKKC010000072.1:0-3981 GCA_050291625.1 Desulfobacteraceae bacterium | reverse complement strand
TGGTCATTACCGGAAATGTCAGCAGGCTGGACTGGGTGTTGCCGCTATAGTCTTCGGCAACCAGCAGCAATTCGAGCTCGCCGCCATCGAGGTCTTCAGGCACCTGGTAGCTGAACGTGTACTCCTGCTGACGGTAGGTGCCGATCATTTCACGGATGAGTTCGTGACGGTTGCGCAAGAGTTTGAGCGACCGGAAGCCCTCGGTGTTGTCCGAAACGGTCACTTGGATGTCAAACCGCTGCATCGGCCTTGCGCTGGTTCCGTTTAAGGGAGATTGAACTGTAATTTCAGGGGGCTCCAAGTCGATTTCGGTGCGCCGTTGGGATAGAACCGCCAGCGGTATTGCGCCGCGACGCATAGATAAACGGTCGATCCCATGGGCGAGCACTTTGATGTTTTGAATATCGTATTCCACCGGCACGATCGTTCGGGTCCCGATGATATTATTGTTGGAAAAAGATTGGGTCAGGGCGTCGGCCCAGAGCATGGCCTGGGTGGTTCCGTTGGTGGCATCCTTGATGAAAACGGTCGCGCTGGCGGGGTTCGGGATGTGAAAGGCCATTTTGCTTGAGTTGGAAAAACTGGTACTTTTCCACATATCGCGGCCGTCAATACGGATATGATCGAGCCAGGTCGAAATTGTTTGTCCGCTCTGGTTGATGATCTCGGGGAGGATGTCGATGGCGTAAATACTGGAATCATGGTAGATCGACCCTAAATCGACCCCCTCGGCGGCATCGACGACTTGTTCTTCCACCATGGCATCGCATTGATTCCAGTTGTACAAGGTCAAATGATAGCGAACCGTATAGTCGGAGCCGAAATCGATTTTGAACAGATTACTGTTTAGCTTAAACGGCCATACTCTCATTCTGCCGTTCGCCAGGGTTTCGATATAGGGAAAACCGTCAAAAGAGATTTGCCCTGTCAGTCCGCCGGCTTCCGGATAATCAAACTCGATATAGGGTCTTTGCGACGCTTCGTTGCCGGGAATTTCTTCGATAGCATATCCTGTGGAGCCGCGGATACCCTCGTCGCCGAATCCGTCCAGGGAGGTATGCACCGGGAAGAACTTCAGCGCCACCTGTTCGGCGAAGTCATCTTCGATCCTAACCGTGCAGAAGGCCAGGCCGCCTTTTGTTACAGGGCCATCGGGGGTCTCATTCTGTACGGATAGAACAGGTGGATGGTCGCCAAGAATATTCAACACGCGGACTTGCCGCGAGGCGTTGCCCGATTGATCCTGGGCTTCGACGACCACCGTGAAAAGATTGGCATCCGGATCGTCGGGATTGTAACCGGGCACTTCGATGGAGGGCGTCAGTTCAATTTCCTGGGTATCCAGATTGGTTTTTTCAGTCAGGGGTTGATCCGGTGCGGATTCAAGGTAAATTTTGCACGCCTGCAGCGCGATATTGTCAACAACATGGACCTTGAAGGTCAGGTTCTGTTCTTCGTATACATCTTCCGGAAGATCTTCGAATTCAATTGCAGGACTCTCCGTATCGCCCGAGATCGTCACGTCAATAGATTCCGAACGTCCTTCGTTGACGCCGTTATCCTGTGCTTTGAGTACAAATTGAAATGTTTCGCCGATGTTCTCAAAATAGGATTCCGGAAGTGTAATCTGACCATCAAAAATAACAGCTGCACGCTGGGAGACAACGGCCGATCCAAAGGAATCGGGATTGGCGGCGGTGATGGTTTCGGTGTAGTTGCGAATGGACAGCTTCTTCCAGGTCAGTTCGAACTCTTCGTTTTGATCATTGATAAGCACCGGCGCCACATTGCCGATATAGATATTGTCCCTTCCCTTGCCTTTGACGCTGAAAGTGGTCGTGGGAATGATGCTGAAGGGCCCGTCCGGATTCTCGAGGACAACCGTTGGCGGCTCCAAATCATCCAGGATTTCCAATTCAACCGGGGCTTCTGAGGTCAGCCCCGAAAAATCCGTGGCGCGGACTCCGATTCTGAGTTGGGCCGCAGGGTCATCTGGGCGATGGGGCACATGCAGGCCGACTGAAAGATACCCGCCGTTCTCCTGCGCACTGGCGACTTCAAATTGATCGAATTTTTTAAAAAATAATACCGCACCGTCCAGTTCGACAAAAACCTCGGCTTCTTTAACGCCGCGGTTGTCCGTCACCGATGCGTTGATGGTGAACGGTTCCCCTTCAACCAGGCGTGCTCCGGCAGCCGGATTGCGGATGGAAATTTCCGGCGGCACATCTTCCAGCAGCGGATACCGCCAGTTGGTGGATGCCGTATTGTTAAAGATATCGGTGGCCGTCAACGTCAGGACCAGTTCATCGCCGGAATCAGGTACGGTATAGCTAAAACTGCCTGTGGCCGTAGCGGTGGAGCAACTGCTGGAACGAATTTCGGTGCCGTTTGCCGAAACCGTGATGTGCGATACCCGGGATTCATCCTGGGCCTTCCACTGAATGGAAATTTGATCTCCATAATAGAGGCTGGTCCCCTGTACGGGGGCGTTGATCCCTGCCAGCGGCGGATTGTTGTCCGGCATAACTTGAAAATCGAAAAGATAAGGGGCGCTGCCGTCGGAACGATGTCCTTGATTGTCCGTGGCGACAATCTGAGCCTGGATGGTGTGACTCGCGTTGGACAGGCCCAGGGCGCCCAAATCAAGGGTAAAATGCGCCTGAACATTTGGACCTGGGATCAAATCAAGGGTCGCTACATCCACCGGCGGCAACTGGCCGTTGGCATCAGGCACGACGCCCTTGCGCTCAAAAAGATCATTGCGCAATTGGCCGTCGGCATAATAATTGACTTCAACGGCGGTTACCCCCTGATCGTCCCGGGCATTCACACCCAGCGTCACCACGTCGCTTGGCATATAGTGCTGGCGGTCGCTGTCCACCTTAACGATATAGGGATTGTTGTCTGCGCCGACAGCGATAACGATCTCGGCCTTGGAGGTATTTCCGGCACTGTCGGTGGCGCTGACCGTCACAGGATAGCGATCGTGGGTCACGCCGTCCGCCAGGGAAAATTTGGGCATCTTGACCAATTTCAGCGCCGAAAACGCGCGCAAGGCACCGGGTATCGGCTGGGGGACAAAATCCTCACCGCTGAGAACATCCGCATCATTTCCGGTCAGCAGATAAGCGGTCCCCTGCATGGCAACCCCGTGCAGTTCGAGGCGATCCACCAACACATTGTCGTAGCCGGACACTTTAAGCACCACGTCACTGTCTTCGACGACTTCGGCCAGTGCATCCTCGCCTTCAGTGGCGGTCAGCGGCGGTGATACAATGTTGACCACCGGCGGTTGCTCATCCTGGCCTAAAGTGACGGCAACATCCGCGCTGCGTGTCTCCTGCCCCTTTGTATCCCTGGCAACAGCATGCAGCTTTAGCGTCTGCTCGCCGGCCAGGTTAGCAGTCGTCTCATAGTTAAAGGCATAGGGGGGGAGCGTGTCCGATCCCACCAACCGGTTGTTCACGTAGAAATCAATCGATTGAACGCCGATATCATCCGTGGCATCGACGCGTATTTCCATAGCCAGGCCGGAAATGAAGTGGGCCCCTTCGGTGGGGTAACTGATGGCGATATTCGGTGGTTGATCCCCTCTGACCGGGACCTTCAACACTTCGGAATGGGAGGTCAGACCATGATAATCAGCGCATACGAGGCTGAGATTCAAGGTGCTTCCGACCATCTCTTCGGTGATGGGCACCTGGAAACTGTGATTGGTGCGTTCGGGGGCCACATCTACGGTAGGAGTGAGCACATCTGTGCCCACTTTATTCAGATAGTAGAACTGGCCCGCGCGCTCACCATTGAGCATCAAATCAACACTTGTCCCCTGTCCCAGGGTATCATCGCTCAGTTCGACACGAACAGTTGCGTTTTGCCCGGCGCTGAAAGATTCACCGGCCACCGGCGAAACGATTTTAGCAGCCGGCGGTTTGTTTTCCACCACGCGGATGAGCCTCGAGTCGGTTTGGCCTTTCC
>JBNKKC010000071.1:0-7729 GCA_050291625.1 Desulfobacteraceae bacterium | reverse complement strand
CCCTTTTGCCTGCTCTCTTCGCTGTCGCCCTATTTCAAGGATCTTTTCGAAACCGCACGAGGTTCGGATGCATCTCTATAATCACCTTTTTATTCTGGCGCGGTTTTTCAGAAACCTGGCCCTGACCCGGCGGTCGCTCTCTTCCGACTTCGGTCCAGGCCGGCTTCCCCGGCCTCTGATTCTGATTTGGGAATCCACCAACCGCTGCGTGGCCCGCTGCGCCTATTGCGATTTCTGGAAGGCCGGGCCGGAGTCTGCGGAGCTGTTAAGCGAGGCACAGGTGAAAGATCTTATGGACCAGGCCGCAGCCCTGGGGCTGTGCTGTTTCTCCATCTCCGGCGGCGGCGATCCTTTGCTGCGTGACGATCTGGGAGAGCTCATCCGCTATGGCCGGCAAAAGCGGCTGGCCGTGGCCGTAACCACCAACGGCCTGCTCATCAGTCACAGCAATGTCGATTACCTGCTCCAGGCCGATGTGATCACCATATCCATCGACAGCCTGGACGCGGAACGAAACAACCGCCGCCGGGGGCTGCCCGACTACCTGGCCAAGGCCCTTGCAGGCCTCAAATTACTGCTGCGCCGCAACACCCGCACTTACATCTGCGTGCAGTCGGTACTGGATGAAGAAAACTGGTCGGAAGTCAACGCCATCAACCGCTATTTCTTCGATCTGGGCATCGATACCCTGTTCCAACCACGTTACAATCATCCATTCCACATTCCCGCGCAGGAGTGGCGCTCACGGACGGCCCGGCTTAAATACCACCGGCGTCTGACGCACCGCTTGATCATGCCTTTCATGGATCGATTTCCGGCGCTGGCCGCCGGCACGTGGCGCGGAGGATGCCTGGCCGGCAGCGTGGCTTTCGTGGTCACCTCGGTGGGGGAAATGCTGCCGTGCCACTTGCGCAGGGAAACAGCCTGGAATCTGAAGCAGCAATCCCTGGCCTCCGCCTGGACCGCCATGCAGCCCCTGCGACGATCGCTGGCCGCTGCCGAGCGAAAGTGTCTCTGCGGCGACACGGCCATTTTGCCCTATTCCCTGCTGCTGACGCGTTAGAGAGAACCGGAATCGGATGACAGGTCAGGAAGCAATAATCGCAGGGCGATCGGAGTGTCGCCGCCTGCCATGAAACATCGTCCAGGAGGGGTTCTGAATGGCGAGTCACCAAGTGACCATCATTCCGTGCAGGGAATATGACCGTATGCCCGAAGCTTTTGACGAATTGAGGGCATCGACCTTGTTGGCGGACTTCGGTCGTGGGGTGAACGGCAAGACCGTCCTTGTCAAACCCAATATTTTAGGCCTTTTCGAACCCGAGCAGGCCGTCACTACCCATCCCGCGCTGGTCGCCACCGTGGTGACCTGGCTTCGAAGTGCCGGCGCCCGTGTCATTGTCGGGGACAATTGCGGAGTGGGCGGTTATGGTCTCAATCAACAGGCGGCTCAACACAGCGGGATTCTGCATGCGGCGGGCAGGGCTTATGAGAACATCGCCCGTGACGTGCTCAATATCGCAGTGGATTCCCGGTTTTTCAGGGAGCTGGTCGTCTCGCGGGCCGTGTTGGAAGCGGATTTCGTCATCAGCCTGCCAAAACTAAAGACCCACACCCTCACCCTGCTGACCGGCGGCATCAAGAACATGTTCGGCATGCTTGCAGGCACCAGCAAAAGCATGATTCACCGTTGTGCTCCCCAGCCGGACGCCTTCGGCGAGGCACTGGTCGACATCTACCAGGTCCGTCCGCCTGACCTGACCATCATCGACGGTATTTACGGAATGGACGGCAACGGCCCCAGCCATGGACGCATCCGCAATTTCGGGTATCTGATCGCCGGGGACAATGCCGTAGCCTGCGACCTGGCCGTGGCACATCTGGCCTCCGTCTCTCCCCAGCGCATTGATCATCTTCGCCATGCCGCAGAACGGAACCTGGGGCCCGGCCGAATCCGCGATCTCGATCTTAATGGCTGCTGGGACAGGATACCCGGATTCCGCCTGCCCAATTCCCTGGTGTCGTCCCGTCTGTTCGGCCGGGCCATCAACCGCCATTTGTATCAACCCATCATCCGCAGCCGGCTGGTCCTGGACAGGGACAAGTGCAACGGTTGCCGTCTGTGCATGCGGGCCTGCCCCATACTGGGCATTACCTGGAGCCAGGACCATCCGGCCCTTGATTCGCAGACCTGCATCCGCTGTTTATGCTGTTTTGAAGTGTGCCCCCAAGGTGCCTGGAAGATCCAGGGTATGCTGGCCAGACTGATCGGTCGCCAGATTTAGCGGCCGGCATGCGGAACCGGTGCTTGTTCAACATTCTGTCCAACGGCAGCGATACGAAAACGTTGGATGATGGCACGACGCCGGCCCGCTTCTTGTCAATATCAATCCATTACCCGTTTGTGTAATGCCGCAGGTGCCGCGAGGCGCCGTGGTTCCCGGGTAATGAAGACAAATCCCTCATTGAGCGAATGTTGTAAGACGACTCCCGCGGCCGCGCCCGTCAGCAGCAACATGGCGCCGGAGGAGCCCCGGAACAGCGGCAAGCCCAAAAGGAACAGCGGCCCGAAGAGGCTGTGGTGGTAATGATAGCCTTTTTGAACAGCCCAATGGGCGATCCGGACCGTGGCTGTCTCCCACAAGATGCCGAAGACAAATCCAGCAGCGGCGCCTGAAAAGAAAAATAACGATATCATGATGTCATTCTCCGGAGGCCGGGCCGGCAGACCGCGGCACGAAGCGCGCCGCCGACCGTCCTTTGGCATGCGGTTTCCGCATGTTGCCGCCCGATGCATGCAGGTGTCTGGCCCGGGCGAGAAAGGCTTCGAGACGGATATCGACGACCTGGGGAAATGCCGTGCCGTCGCACTCAATTGACAGGAATGGGAAGCTGCCGCCTTGCAGCCCGGCCGGGCCATGACCGTTGCCTCTCATAAGAGGCACCAGGATCGACTCGGCAATGCGCCCCGGAATGCAGCCGAACGGCCCGAGGGCTATGACACCGCAGGCCCTCGCTTCTGATTCGGCCAAGGCGCTGCCCACTGTCAAGACCGTTTCGCCGACTAATTCGGGAGAGATATGGGGCGCGGCCATACCTGCCAGAGCGTCGATATCGATCATATGCGGAGCGACCAGGCCGCTAACCGAGAGTTGCCCCTTGATGAGCCGTTCGTAATGGCGCATGATCTGACGCTCGCTCATCGATTTCAGTCGGGACATCGCGGATTTGACTTGCCGGGGCGATCCCTGGTTCTGCAAATGCCTGGCATAATACAGCCATTCCGAAATCGGCGCACAGGTTGCGGCAAATCCCCGGTCGGCCAGCCGCTCAGTCAGGTGCTGGCGGGAGAGGGGATCACGGCGTACAAAGATTTCGCCGATCAGGGCGATCAGCGGCACCTCGCTAACCGGACGCGCCAGACGGATACGACGCAGATTCAGGGCGGTTCGCGTCAACTGCCGGTGCAGAGCGGAAAAGCGTCCGCGTCGCAGGCTTGCCAGCACGGTGGACCACTCCCGCTCGAACGTCGCCATTGCACCGGCCGGGTCGACCGCATCGGCCAGCAGGACCGATCGGATGTCTTCCATGACGTCGGAGGTCACCAGGGCCCACCAGCACATGCGGTTGAAGCGGTTGCCCAATCCACCGTAGGCATTGTCGGAAGTGAAAGACATCAGGGATACATGGGTGAAATTCTCCCTCTGGAGCAGATCTTCAAGAAAGATGGCATATTGTCCGAAACGGCACGGTCCACTGGCGGTAGGCAGGAAGTAAACCACCGATTCGCCGCTTTTTCTCCTATTGTGGAGATAATCGAGCAGCATGCCCGTCACCAGGGCGAGCGGCAGGCACTCTTTGCCTGAGGTGTGGGCGCGTCCCAATTTCAGGATGCGTTCATTCGGAGCCTGGAGAGCGATACAGCGGATTCCCGTACTGCTTGTCGCTGCAGCCACCGCTTCGTTGGACAATCTGCCCATGGCGGGAAACAGCAGTGTGACGCCCTGATCGGCCAGGCTCGATGGTTCTCCGAAACGGACGTTGCCCCGGCCGAGGGCGGGAACGGGCTTAGCCCGGGCAACGGGGTGACGTTTCCGATGTATGGTGACGATATCGAGAAACGCCTCGATACGCGTTTCGATCCCGGCGTCGGCCGTATGGCTGTCCAATTCCAGCACCAGCGAAGGCTTATCCGCCATCAGGTTGCGGAAGTATCCCAGCAGGAATGAATCTGGCCCGCAAGAAAAATTGGTGATGTAAACCCCGAAGAGCTGGGGGTGGCGCCTGACCATATCGGCGGCCCGCAGGATGCGCTGCCCCATGCCCCAGTACATATTTCGTTGGTTCTGCGATTCCGCTTCCGGCAGGCAATCGAAGGGCAGCACGAGTACTCCCCTGGATGCCAGTTTGTTCGGGATCCCAAGGTGGGCTTCATCCACAAAACCGTTATACGGCCTGGCAAAAATCACCGTCCCGATGCGGTCGGGATGCACCGCCAGTTCCTCCAGTTTTTGCAGCCCGGCTTCCTTCAAAGCCTTTCGGTATTGCCGCTGAGCCGCCACGGCCCGTTCAAAAGCAGCTTCGGCTTCGTCCCGGGTGGCCCCCAGGGCCCGGCCTGCCGCCGTCAGCGGTCCGGCTGCGTCTTCCAGGCCGGACTCCATTTCAATCACCGGCGTCAACACCTTGGTTCCCCGGGATCGTAGAAGGTCCAGGTCCCGGTTGAAGGCGGCCCTCAGGTAATAGGGTTCGGCCTGAACAAGAGGACAAAGTTGAGCTTTTTCTTCGGGTGCGCAGGACGGCATGGTTTTCAGATGCGGCAGGAAAAGGGCGTCCAGGGAATCGCAGGATGTCAGAAGGGTGTAGAAAAAGCCATGGGCCAATTCGCCGGGAAAACAAAAGGACGATGCGCAGCGCTTGAGTCCTTGAGGCGAAGGTGAGCGGGGCAAGACCGGTTTGAAACCCAGCTGTTCAAAAAAGGTTGCGTAAAGCGGGTAATATTCATTCAGCATAAAACTCTTGTTGAAACCGATGCGCCGATACCGGTCCGCCTGGTTCGCCGGGTTTGATTCGCGGATCCGCGGTATGAAAATCCTTCTCTGGCGCATTCCCACCAGGTTCAATGCACTGGTGTCACACCGGCCTTTTGAACGCAGGTTGTCGTACTTATTGCAGCCCCCGCCGAAAGGGTAGGGGCGACCGTTGATGAGAATGTTGGTGATGCGGCACCGCCGGTCGCACTGCTCTCCCTTTCCGTGGCAGATCCAAGTTTTTCCCAAGCGGGCCGTGCGGCCGGCAAGCGCCTCCATGTCAAACCGCCCGGCCTGCATCAGTCCCATGGCGATACGTTTTTTTACTTCCAGAGCGACGCCGAAGGCCCCCGCCATGCCGGGTTCCGGCGGCACCACCACCGGTTTGCCTATAATGGCGGCCATGGCGGCGGGCACGGCCCGATTGTAGCACACGCCACCCTGCATGAGGATACGGCGACCCACCGGTCGATTGGCCTTCACTCGGTTGACATAATTCAGGCATACAGAGTGGACCAGTCCGCCCACAATATCGTCCCGGCCGGCCCCTTCATGGATTGCGTTTTTGATGTCGGCGGCGATAAATGCTGCGCACTGGTCGTTGAAGCTCAAGGGGGATCGGCTCCGCAAGGCCAAATCGGCAATATCATGCAGTCCGATCCCCATGGTCTCCGATGCTGATTCTTCCAGGAAGGAGCCTGTTCCGGCGGAACAGGCCTCGTTCATGGCATAATCGACCGGCACCCCGTTCCGAATATAGGTATACTTCGCATCCTGACCGCCGATCTCAAACACCGTATCCACTTCAGGATCAAAATAGACCGCTGCCGTGGCATGGGAGATAATTTCATTGATCACCCCGTCGGTCTGCGCATGCAGGCCCACGATCTGGCGCCCCGATCCGCAGACTCCCAGGCCGGTCACCACGATCCGTGATGGCTGGACGTGGGCCCGGATTTGAGTCCATATCTCCCGGTAGCAACGGGTGGCGGCATTGATGGGATTGCCATTGGTGCGCAGATAGACTTTTGCCAGCACAGCGTTGTCCGCTTCCCGCATCAGCACGGCTTTGGTGGTTGTCGAGCCCACATCCACCCCGAGGATACAGACATCACCGTCGACGATACGCCCCAGGCGCCAGGATTTGAAATGGACCCGGGAAAGGGAGCGGAGCAGGGGCGGCAGGTTCGGAAACCGCGCCAGTCCGGAATTGAAAAGCCGCGGTAAGCCGGGAAAGGGTTGTTCCGGCTGACGATAAGCCCACAAAGCGGCGCCCAGAGCCTCAAAATAGGTGGCCTGCTGTGGAACAGAAATTTCCGGCCGGCTTCGACGCAGCAATTCCACCAGCGTGCGGTTTCGGGTCATGCCGCCGATCATCATCACGCCCCCCGAAGAGACATGTGTGAGCAGTTCTGATATCTTGTCGGCGATCATCCTGTAGATGCCCGCCGCGACGTTTGCCTTGGGAATACCCTTGTTGATGGAATGGGTGCAGTCTGACTTGCAAAAAACCGAGCACCTCCCGGACACCGGATAGGGCTCTTCCGTAACTGCCCATTGCTCGGCCTGCTGGGCAGATACATTCATGCGACGGAGCTGCTGAAAAAAAAACTCTCCTGTTCCGGAGGCGCATTTGTTGCCCGTGATAATATTTGTGGTCTGCCCTGCCTCATCCACCTCATAGACCATCAGGTTTTCTCCGCCGGCGGAAACAATGGCATTGCAAGGTCCGTATTCCTGCTCAACAAAACGGTATGCATGAGCCACGGCCTCGATTTCCGAAATAGAAGGTAATTTAATCGCGTTCAAGAACTTGCGTCCGGTAGCAGCAATGCGGTCGTAAGATGACGGGTCAAGCCTTTGCAGTGCGGCGGTCAACGCCCCCTTGGGGTCACCGTCGTGGGGAATCCCCCAGTGTTTGTGGACCCACGGACGGGAATCAAGTGCCGGCCCTTGCTTTGCGCCGGCAGGGCGGTTGAATCCCACCTCAACCATGGTAAGGATGGATGAACCGACACAGATTCCAAGGGTGCGCGCCTGCCCCAGGGCGTGCCTTTTTTTTTGCTGCCGGTCCGGAATTTGCCGAAGATCTTCATTGGCAAGGCAGTCACTGGCTTGCTGACGAAAAATAGCACTTCTCCTTGTGCGGGATCCACCAAGCCTGTCCCGCGAATACCGGCGTATCCACACTCCGCCGGAAGCCCGATCCAATGGACGTCACAACCATAAAATGACGTCCCAGCCTGATTATTAATAAGAACAATGTGTGTGGAGATTGGTGGAACACGCGCGGCGCAAGGAGGTTAATACGAGGCGATCGTTTAATATCAGATGTAAAAAAGAAACGATTCGCCGGAGAAAAATCTCGGGATAGCAATGATTCGCCGCGCCGGTTCGGCGTTATATAGCGCGAACGATTGAGCTATATTACTACTGGAGCCGGCTGTCAATATTTTTGTGCCGGTGACACGGGGCGATTATGTTTTGATGCTTCTATATACGGACCTGAATAACCCGGCCCATTGCAGTAGTATTCGATCATTTATTCATACATTTGGACTGGTCGTCGGCAATGCGTCCGTCGTGGATGGTCACGACGCGGCGGGCGAATTCGATGACCATGTTGTCGTGTGTAGAGAAGATAAAGGTCACACCCCGGCGGGTGTTCATTTCCTGCATCAGCTGCAGCAACCCCTCGCCGG
>JBNKKC010000070.1:0-64401 GCA_050291625.1 Desulfobacteraceae bacterium | reverse complement strand
CCCCCCCCCGCTCCCACACGGAATATCGATCTCACAAAGAAGCAAGGCAGGCCTGGCGATGACAGATCCTGCCTTCTCACATGGGGTATTGACGCTTGTTATTGATTGGTTTGATCAGGCGACCCTACGCTGTTCGATGATCTCGCCACGCGTGCTGACAACGACCTGGCTATAGGGAATCTGCGTCCGGGCCGCCGCCAGGCCTTTTTCCACCATCCAGGGCAGACCGGCACAGCAGGGCACTTCCATGACCGCAGTGGTAACGCTTTTTATCCCGGCGGTTTTGAAAATGGCAGTGAACTTTTCGATATACTCGTCTGCATCATCAAATTTCGGGCAGCCGATCATCACCACCTTGCCTTTGAGCAGGTCCTGGTGCAGGCCGGGAAATGCCACCGGGACACAGTCGGCAACCACCAACAGGTCGGCGCCTTTCAGAAAGGGCGCATGGGGCGGTATCAGCCGGATCTGTACCGGCCAGTGAGTCAACGCAGATGCCTCATCTGCCGAAGCGGGCCGTGCTTTAATCCGGGCGGACGGGCAGCCGCCGCTGAACGTCTGTATCTGTGTCGAGGGGCATCCGCAGGCCGTATCCGGTTGGGCGGATCGCTGCGGTTCCTTCTGAGCGGCCAGGTGGGTTTCCACAGCCGTTTCATCGAAGGCCTCGGCTTCGCGTTCGATGATCTCCAGAGCATCCTGGGGGCACTCGCCGATGCAGGCGCCCAATCCATCGCATAGATTATCCGAGATCACTTTGGCCTTGCCGTCCACTATGGCCAGAGCGCCTTCGGCACAGCCGATGACGCAATTGCCGCACCCATCACACTTTTCTTCGTCAATTTGGATGATTTTACGCGTTATCTTCATCATTTTCACCTTTCACGGGCCAAAATTAAGTGTACCCGGCTGCCGACGGGCGTCACGCTGATGCTTCCTCCCGGATAGCAAGCTGATCGGCCTTGGCCACCAACTGATATTCGGCGCTCAACCCCTCTGATGCCTCCGCATCCTGCTGTGCGATGATTCGGCACACCTGCTCGACCAATGGCGGCGGTGCTTTGAGCTGCTCGAGGATGGATTGCGCCACGGGTGTCTGACTGCGCGTTTCGACGCTATCCAGGTCCCATAGCAGCGCTGCAATCAGCACCACCGGCAAATTTACCTGTTGTTGTTTGCCGATGTGTTCGGCGTGTCTGAATCGGCGTGTGATATGGCCGATGCGTTTGAAGTCGTTTTTTAAATGCCGCTTGACCGCGACGGCCACGCGATCCTTGAGCAGGTCGTCCTGCCGGGCCACCAGTTCCGGCGGCAAATCCCCCAGGCATTGTTCGGCGTATTGGCAGTAGGCGGCGCACCCGAAATCCATTTTGGGATTGACGAATCGATGCCCGCAGCTGCCGCATTTGCGCGTCGTGTCGTCCTTGAAAAACTCCACCCGATGCCTGCACCGGGGGCATTCAACCTCAAAGATCGCATCCTCATTCCAGTACTGGGTATCCTGTCCGGGGCACTT
Organism: Desulfobacteraceae bacterium; assembly: GCA_050291625.1. GTDB lineage: Bacteria > Desulfobacterota > Desulfobacteria > Desulfobacterales > Desulfosarcinaceae > JARRKU01. Next base: position 62,888 of record JBNKKC010000070.1, on the reverse strand, counting down.
CATGGTCCATCTCCTGCAGCCGCCCGGCGCGGCGCCCCATCTTTGCATTGACGCAAAGAGAGAGCGCCGGGAGCGGCGTAACGTTAACCCAATATCGCCCTTAAATCTTCTTCGGGCGAACCGATGGGCATGATATTGAAATTTTCCACCAGCACGTTCAGCACGTTCGGGCTGATAAACGCCGGCAGGCTGGGACCCAGGCGAATGTCCTTGATACCGAGGTGGAGCAGTGTCAGGAGGATAACACATGCCTTCTGTTCGTACCAGGAGAGAATCATCGACAACGGCAGATCGTTGACACCACAATCAAACGCCTCAGCCAGCGCCACGGCGATCTTGATGGCGGAATAGGCATCGTTGCATTGACCGATATCCAACAGGCGCGGAATTCCGCCGATTTCGCCCAGATCCTTGTCAAAGAAGCGGAATTTGCCGCAAGCCAGGGTCAGCACGACACAATCGTCGGGAACCTGCTCCACAAATTCCGTGTAATAGTTCCGTCCGGCTTTAGCGCCGTCGCAACCGCCGACCAGAAAGAAATGACGAATGGCTTTATTCTTGACGGCATCGATCACCTGACCGGCAACCCCCATGACAGCACTGCGGCCAAAGCCGGTCATCACCGACTTGCCCGCTTCGTCCCGTTCGAATCCGGGCATGGCCAATGCTTTTTCGATGACCGGAGTGAAATCTTTATCGGCAATATGCTGCAGGCCGGGCCAGCCGACCAGGCCGGTGGTAAACAGGTTGTCTTTATACGAGTCGGCCGGTTTCTGAATGCAGTTGGTGGTCATCACGATGGCACCCGGAAAGCCGGCGAATTCTTTGGCCTGGTTCTGCCAGGCCGTGCCGTAATGTCCGTAAAAATGGGCATATTTTTTCAATTCCGGATAGCCGTGGGTCGGCAGCATTTCGCCATGGGTATAGACGTTGATGCCCTTGCCCTCGGATTGCTTCAAAATCAACTCCAGATCTTTCAGGTCATGGCCTGATACGAGAATGGCTTTTCCTTTTTTGGCTCCCAGGGGCACGGCAGTGGGGACGGGATGGCCGTACGTCCCGGTGTTGCCGGCATCGAGAAGCTCCATGGCCCGCAGATTGACCTCTCCGCACTTCAGAGCCAGCCCCACCAGGTCGTTGACACCCAGGCTCCGATCCAGGGTGGCGGCCATGGCTTCATGAATGAAGGCGTACACACGCTCATCCTCCTGACCCAGGATGCGGGCATGATCAGTGTAGGCGGCCAGACCCTTGACACCGTAAGTGAGCAATTCACGCAGACTGCGAATGTCGGCGTCCAGGTTCTCATCGGCCATAATGCCGACAGACTCTCCCTGACCGACCATGCCCTCTTTGGTATTCGCAGGTGCAAACTCGGCCGGCCCCTGGGGAATATCGCCGGCCTGAACTTTTGACTTAAGCATGTCGCGAAGCTGCACCCCCTGCTGAATCAGCGCCACAAACCGCTCCGGGTCAAAATCCACATTGGTCAGTGTTGAAAAGATCGCCTCGCAGGTGTATCGATTCACGTCAGGGTCGCTGATGCCCGCCTTACGCCCGGCGACGGCGACCTGGGAAAGCCCCTTGATCGTATAGAGCAGCAAGTCCTGCAGGGTCGCCACTTCCGGCTGTTTCCCGCAAACGCCGAGTTTGGTGCATCCTTTTCCTTTTGCCGTTTGTTCGCATTGGTAACAAAACATGAGTTGCCTCCTTTATTATCGTGATCCTTGATGTCTTCGTAAAATACGCTTGTTATCTGACGTAGATTGCATCCTACTTGAATCGCTTCAGATCCACTTTGACCTAAGTCAATCCGATAGATTTTTTGGACAGCTGAGGAAATGGAATGGGGAAAAAGCGCAGTGGCACCTTGACTTAAAACGAATAATGGATGAAAAATCGTCTGGACAGAAAAATAAGAACCGCGTCGAGCACTGTCAAAGTTTGAGGAATCGCATGGATAAGATACTGAACATCATTTCAAACACACCATTGTTCGAGGACCTGCAACAGGACCAGTTGGCGCATGTCCGTCGGATCGCCCAGGTCAGGGAATTCAACCGCTTGGAAACGATCTTTATAGAGGGTGACCCCGGTGTCGGGTTTTTTGTGGTCGCCCAAGGCAAAGTCAAAATTTATAAGGTATCTGCCGAAGGCAAAGAACAAATTCTGCACATCTATGGTCCGGGGCATCCCATCGGAGAGGTGCCGGTCTTCTCGGGAAACCGCTTCCCCGCCAACGCCCAGGCCATTGAACAGAGTCGTTTGCTTTACTTTCCCCGCCCCGCCTTTGTCGAACTGATCGCCAAACATCCTTCCGTAGCCCTGAACATGCTGGCTGTTCTGAGCATGCGTCTTCGTCAATTCACCGTACAGATCGAGAACCTTTCGTTAAAAGAGGTGCCGGCGCGGATTGCCTCTTATCTGATGCTTCTGGCGCAGGAACAGGACGACTTCAATACCGTTACACTGCCCATATCCAAGGGGCAGCTCGCCAGCCTGCTCGGAACGATTCCCGAGACGCTGTCGCGGATTTTTAACAAGATGAGCGCTCAGGGCCTGATTAAGGTGAAAAGCAGCCAGATCGATCTGACCGACCCGGATGCGTTGGAAGATCTAGCCGCGGGGGGAAGGCTTGAGGAATGAAATCGGTTGGGTCGGTTGAGCCGGTTTTCCGGTTGGCCGGTTAAGCCGGCTTTGGATAGATAAGGAATACCCCCCGACGAATCTTTCCCGGTTCCCTTCCCATATCGGGAAATCGGGAACCGAGTACAGGTTTATGCGGCGCCTATTTTTCGTGGGTGACCAACGCTTTGCTCAGCATGCGGATGTGCCCCATCTCTTCTTTGATAATAGCGTCCAGGCGGCTGCGGCCCAGCTTTTCCGGAACAGCCTCACGCATGCCGAGGTAGAAAACGATGGAATCTTTTTCGGCGGTAATGGCATCTTTTAAAATCGCTTCAATGGAAGAAGTATCGATCTCTTTTTCAAAAAAGACCCGTGTATCGGCCAAAGCGCGCAGGTAATGAACGGACTCCCCCTCAGGATCGAATACTGTCGATTCTGTTTCCGAAGCGCCGAGGGTCGATCGCATCTCGGCAAAGGTCTTCTCATGACCGACTTCCATTTCCGCCAGTTCCAGCAAGAATTCTTTTGATTGCTCATCATCAATGGCCGCCGCCGCAGTTTTGTAAAATGTCGCTCCGTTACGCTCCATTTGCTGGGCCATTTCGAAAATGTCATCTGCATTAAAATCGTACATCATTCCAGTAGGCTCCTTTCGTTGTCATTAAAGCGTTCAAAAATGGAATACGAATCGTTCAAAGGCAACGATTATGAATCTTTCCTCTTCGACTCGTTCAGTTTACACTCCTTGTCCCATTCCGGGCAAGCCTCCTCCATAGAGGTTGTGTAGTGCAACATGCACTCACCGCATTCCATCTCCACGTTCGGAACATCGCCGTAACGTTCCTTTAGTTCCTCGGCTGACAAGTGCGTGGCAAAACTGCACCCGCATTGTGGGCATGCCGTTTTGATCTGGTAACGCTTTTGAGTCATTTCGGGTCTCCCGGGTTGAACGTTCCGCTTTCAGGGTTCAAAGTTCAAGGTTCAGGGTTCAAGGTTCAACAAGGCCGCTGGATGCGCGCCTATTTCATTGGGCCGAGCAATTCTTCAATCTGCCCGGCCGGCAGTACCTTTGCGTCCAGTGCGACCTCTCGTACGGTCCGGTTGGTTTCATAGGCTTGTTTTGCCAGTTCAGCCGCACGATCGTATCCGATATGCGGCACCAGAGTCGTCACCAGAGCCAGACTTTTTTCGATATAAGATTCACACCGCTCCTTATTGGCGGAAAGCTCACGCAGACACTTGTCGGCGAACAGCTTCGATGCCTTGGCCAGCAGATCAACGGACTGAAGCAGGTTGTGGCTCAGCAGGGGCAGGGTCACGTTCAGTTCGAAATTGCCTGCCTGACCGGCCAGGGCGATGGCGGTGTCGTTGCCCATCACCAGGTAGGCCGCCTGGATGACGGCCTCGGGAATCACCGGGTTGACCTTGCCCGGCATGATACTGGAGCCGGGCTGCAACGCGGGAAGTAGCAATTCACCAATGCCGCAGCGCGGACCCGATCCGAGCCAACGGATGTCGTTTGCGATTTTCACCAGGCTGACGGCGATGGTTTTCAGCGCTCCGCTTGTTTCTACCACCGCATCCTGAGCCGCCTGGGCTTCGAAATGATTTTCCGCTTCCCGGAAGGCGATTCCGGTGTGTTCGCCGATTCGGTCAATAACCCGACCGGCAAACCGGGGATGGGTGTTGAGACCGTTTCCCACCGCCGTGCCACCCAAGGCCAGTTCGGTCAGTCGAGGCATGATCGCCTCCAGGCGTCGTCCTGCCAATTCGATCTGACGCGAATAACCGGAAAACGTCTGCCCCAGCGTCACCGGTACGGCATCCTGCAGATGGGTCCGTCCGATTTTATAGATCTGTTTGAAAGCCTCGCTTTTTTCCGACAGCTGTTGATGCAGACAGGTCAGCGCGGGACGCAATTGTCGATCGATCGCCAATGCCGCAGCGACGTGCAAGGCGGTTGGAATGAGATCATTGCTTGATTGGCCCAGGTTGACATGGTCATTGGGGTGTACGGGTGTGCGGCCGCCCCGACGACCGGTGAGAATTTCGTTCGCACGAGAGGCCAGCACCTCGTTCATGTTCATGTTGGTCGACGTACCTGAACCGGTCTGGAAAAGGTCCACCACAAAGTGATCGTCCCACTGCCCGGCCATGACCTCCTCGGCGGCTTGTGAGACGGCATCGGCGATTTGCGGGGGCAACAACTCCAGCTCCCTGTTGATTTGAGCGGAAAAACGTTTGACCATCGCCAGGGCGCGAATCAGACCGGCAGGGGGTTTCAATCCACTGTCGAAGAAGTTTTCAACGGCGCGCTGCGTCTGTGACCCATAGTGTGCGTTTTGGGGTACCCGCACTGTCCCCATGCTGTCAGACTCCTGCCGAAACGCGTTTTCTTTTTCAAATTGGCTCATAATGTCAGCTTTTCGTTGGAAAGGCGCGCCGGATCCGACGGCCGAACAGTATCATGACATGCAAACGGTCGCCACGGCTTTGGATGGAAACCGTTTCTCCGGTACTATAAGCATTGATCGCTGTTTTCAAAGCACCAGCGAAATCTTTCTCACAGCGGCATCGTTTTGCTGCAGGAGAACATGCCGTGTCATACCTGACGCATATGGCTTCAGAGGATGCCATTTCCCAAAATCATAACAAAAATCCTTTTGACAACAAGACGTTATGTCTCTATAGTAGGCTCTGGTTCGACGCACGCCTCGTCATGTGCCGATCAAGCGGCATATGCGGCGGCAATTGAGCGGACCGAAACCTGAGGTTCAAACCATTCGATGGAATCTTTCTTCAAAACCATAGGCAACAGGATTAATCAAATTGCGGGTCGATTCCGCAAAGGAAAAGTCTCGCGCGATGATTTGTTTATCGGCGAGGTGTTAAAGCGAGCCGGTATTATTACCGAGCTTCAGTTGATGACAGCGCTCGAATCCCAGCGTGAAATCTTGCTGCAAAAGGGACGGGCGGTCCGGTTGGGACGGGTTATCGTCGATTTGGGGTATGCCCGGGAATCCGATGTCATCCGAACCATCAATGCCGAATATCAAATCGAAGTCAGCTCCTTAGCCGATGATATCCGGCACCTGCTGTCACAAAAGTACGGCACTCACTTCGAACGGCTGCCCAAATCGCGCATTCCCATGTGGGCCCAGCTCTCCGTGGCCACGACATTCGTGGTGGTCCTGGCCATATTTACATTGAGTATGGTGGTGCTGGACGAACAGAAAGACCGCCTCTATGATCAAACCGTACGCTTGGGGATGGTGAGCCTCAACTATTTTGCAAACAATGCATCTATTCCGCTGCTTGAAGACGACATCCTGCGATTGAACACGCTGATCAAGGAGGCTGCGCGAGTGGAGGGGCTGCGCTACGCATTGATTACCGATGACAAAGGCCTGATCAAGGCCCATACCGATATCAACTTGATCGGCGTTCCCTTTAAGCATTTTGTCGATGACCCGAAACTGATGCGCAAAGAGGATGTTGAATACTATGCCTATTACCGCCCCGATGGCGAGCGTTTGTTGAATCTGTATCGTCCCATCCGATTCAAGGATAAATCCCTGGGCCAGGTTCACGTCGGCATTTCGCTCAACTTCATCGAGGATCTTGTACGGCAGGAACGGATCTCAGTTGTTTTAGTGACCTTGGTGGTCATCATCGTTGGACTGGGAATCGCGATCCTCTACGGATTCCGTTTTTCACGGCCCATCTCCCAATTGGTCCGGGCCACCGAGGAGATCGCCAAAGGCAATTACCAATACCGCGTACCCATCAAACGCAATGATGAACTGGGAAATCTGGCCATCGCATTCAACAACATGGGCCAGGAGTTGTGGAAAAATTCCATGACGCAGAAGTCATTCGGCAAGTACGTGGGAGCCGAAGTTCTCGATATGATTCTGGCCAATCCGGAAACCAACTGGCTCAAGGGGACACGCAATGATGCCACCATCATCTTTTGCGATGTACGCGGCTTTACAGCCTACGCCACGGCAAACGCACCGGAACAAGTGGTCGATGCACTGAACACCTATTTGGAGATCGCCACATCGGTCATCATCCAACAGGGCGGTTATATCGACAAATTTATCGGTGATGCGGTCATGGGCGTTTTCGGTGTGCCGGTCTTCCGTCAGGATCATGTGGAGCGGGCCGTACGGGCGGCGATGATGGTGCAGGAACAGTTGCATAAAAAAAGCCGGGATGGTAACAAGTTATTGGCCGCCGTGGGCATCAGCATACACACCGGCGTCGTGGTCGCCGGAAATGTTGGGTCACAATCAAAAATGGAATATACCGTCATTGGGGACAGCGTCAACGTAGCCGCCCGACTAAATGCTCTGGCAGGCCCCGGCGAAGTGGTGATCAGCCAGCAGGTGCGGGAACACTTAAACCATCTGATCACGACCGACGACCTCGGCCCCCAGACGATCAAAGGCAAAACAGAGCCCATATCGGCATTCAAGGTTCTGAGCATGCCCCTGAAATCCCATGCGAGTAACTAAAATTGGTCTCAGCACAGGACTTGTCATTCTCCTGATGTCAGCCGCTATCGGATGCAGCGGGCAACTCTGGCCCCGGGCGTCTAGCGCTCCGCTTATCCGCACCGATCAGTTCGTCATCGCTACGGTTCAAAAGGGAGAAACGCTGCAATCATTGGCACGTGAACATCTCAAAGATGATTCCAAATGGCCCATCATCGCAGCTTTTAATCGCATCGACGCCGCCTCCTCAGGCCAACGGCTGGTCATTCCACTGCAGCCGACCCGATACGGCGGTTTGACGACGGAAGGTTACCAGACCGTCCCAATCCTGCTCTATACACAGATCGAACAAACCGGAAAAACAGCACACGGCGTTTCGCCGGCAAACTTCGAACGCCAGATGAACTATTTGACAGCGGCCAAATTCGAGGCCGTCACCCTCGATCAATTTTACGGCTTTGTGCAGCTGACGGATCAACTGCCGTCGAATGCCGTCATGATATGCTTTGAAGGGGCGGACCGCTGGATCTACGACGCCGGTTTTCCCGTACTGCGCCGCAAAGGATTGAAAGCCGCTCTTTTCATCCCCGTGGACCAGATCGACCAGCCGGGCAAGTTGACTTGGACCGAGCTGGGCGAAATGGCGGCCGATGGGATCGACATCGGTGTGTTGGGCAAGGAGATCACGCTTGCCCCGGGAAAAGATCCGGATAAACATCTGAGCGATCTTGAACGGGAGATTGTGGCGGCCAAAAAAGCCATTGAACAATATTTCAACCCTTCCGGCCACTATTTCGCCTATCCTCAAGGCAAGACAGATGATCTGACCATCGCTTTGTTGAAAAAGCACGGCTTTCGCCTGGGATTTAGCCGCGATGGCGGCAGCAATCCGTTTTTTATCCACAATTTCAATATCCGGCGGACAATCGTTAAAGATCAATCAAGCATGCAGCAGTTCATGAAACATCTGATCACCTTTCAAAAGGCGCCGTTGAAATGATAAATCGGACATTGCGATATATCGTTTTAGCATGGCTGATGTCGGCCTGCGGCTGCGCCTTGCTCCAACCTGCGGAAAAGCAGTCGTCGTCCGGGCAATCTGCCGAAACGACAGCCGCCGCTTATATCCAAAGGGCCAGAAGCCATGAAGATCGCCATGAATTGCAGCAAGCGATGATGGCTTGGCAGGTGGCCGCCCAGCTCGACAAAGGCAATACCCGGGTCACGGCCGCCATGGCGGCACTCGAAACCCGGATAACCAATGAGGCGAAGATCCATTTCGAGAAGGGACTGACCTACTTTCAGTCCAAGAAATACGACGCGGCCCGAATGGAATTTTTGAAAACCATTCGCCTGGATCCGCACCATAGCGGAGCAATCTATTATTTAAAAATACGCTTGCACGGCACAGACCAGACCACCTACCGTGTCAAGCGAGGCGATTCGTACAGCAAAATCGCCGACAGAACATATAAAGATGCCCGAAAGGCTTACCTGATTGCCTATTTCAACGACCGCAATCCTCATAAGCCGCTTCTGACCGGCACGATATTGCTCCTGCCGGCGCTGGACCCCCGCTTTCTGGATCCGCGCAAAGAGATCAATGAATGGCTGAGCCAGGCCAGGGCGGCGCTCGACGAGGAACAATACGAACGCGTGTTGGAATTGACTGACAGGATCAACCATGCTGCTGCCGGACACCCCGATACCCGGCGCTTGCGCGATGAAGCATATTATCAACAGGGATTGGAACTCATCGAGCAACATCGCTATGTTGAAGCTCTGGAAACGCTTAAAAAGGTCGGAAAGCGTCATAAATACAGAAACAGTGCCATCAAAAAGGCCCAATACCTCATCCGCAACCGCGCCCTGAAGAATCGTCTGCAAGATGCTGAACGCTATCTGAAACAGCGAAAGTATTCAGAGGTTATCGCCATCACGGAAGAGGTCCTCAAACAGAGCCCCAAAAACAGCATGGCTAAGGAGCTGTCCAACGCGGCAAATTATACGCTTGGAAAGCAATTTCTTGACAAGGGCGAAGAGGAGAAGGCCGTAACCTATCTTAAAGCCGCGGATAAATCCTATCAGGACACCGAACAACTGCTTTCACTGGCACTGGCCAGAATGAGGGCTCAAGCGGAGACCCATTATCGCAGCGGTGTGAAGCACTTTATCAATGAGGATCTCGAGCGGGCCGTCAAGGCCTGGGAGCGTGCCTTGTCGCTGAACCCCAATCACCCGAAAGCGCGCCAGGATATCGAGAACGCCAGACGTCTGTTAAAAAAATGGAAGGCCATTGAAAAAGAAGAAGCCGGATCTTCTGAGACAAAATGAAGACTTAAGAGGTAAAAGTGTGGCCCTGAATTTCGACCCCCTGTTTAAACCCGCTACCGTTGCGGTCGTCGGTGTGTCCCAAGCCAATGACCGCCATCCGGCCAACGTCATTTTTCATAAGCTGCTGCTGCGCTATCCGGTTGCCGTCTATGGCGTAAACCCCAAAGGAGGCTACATTCAAAGGGAAAAGATCTATCGGTCACTTTCCGATATTCCAGATCATGTGGACCACGCGGTGGTCGCTGTAAGGGCCGACGTCGTGCCGGCCGTTATCGAAGCGTGCGTTGCAAAGGGCGTCGGCGGCGCAACCATCGTCTCCGGAGGATTTGCCGAAAGCGGTCGTGAAGATCTGCAGAACCGGGTCGTCGAGCTGGCCGCCGAGGCCGGTCTTCCGGTGATCGGCCCCAACTGCCTGGGCATCTATGTACCGAGGAAATTTGACACCTTTTTCCTTCCCGGGGAACGGCTGGTCAGACCTGAAGCCGGCAATGTCGCGCTGATAAGTCAGAGCGGAGGCGTGCTGGTGGATCAACTGGTGAAATTTGCAGGGCAGGGAGTCGGGGTTTCACTGGCTGTCAGTATCGGCAACAAGGCCTTGATTCGCGAAACAGATCTGCTGCGGTACCTGGCAACCGATGAGCAGTCCGAAGTTCTGGCCTTTTATATTGAAGGTTTCGGTCCCAATGAGGGGCGTGAATTCGTCCAAACAGCGGCGGCCATGGGAAAACCGGTGGTTGTGCTCAAAGCCGGCAAAAGCGCCTCGGGCAGCCGCGCCGTGGCAAGCCACACAGCGTCTCTTGCCGGAGATTACAGCGTTTTTTCCCAAGTGCTCGCCCAGCATGGCATTGCCGAAGCCAAAAACGAATATGAGCTGATATCCTTCTGTGAAGCTCTTAGCTGTTACCGTCACACCATCCGCGGCAAGGTCGGCATCATAACCGTCAGCGGCGGCCATGGCGCACTGGCGGTCGACGCCTGCAGACAGCAGGGTTTGGAGGTGCCGGGCCTGTCGGAATCGGTTCAAAGCCACCTGCGGGATGTCCTTGGTCCCAGCATTCAGTCCATCGCGTCTTTGGAAAACCCCATCGATCTGACCGGCAGTGCCACCGATGATGATTTCATCGCGGCCGTGAACATCCTGAGCGATGTTCAGGCCGTCGATTGCGTTCTGGTCCTGCTGCTGCCCTATTCGCCAGGTATCTCATCGGATCTCGGGGCCAGGCTGGGCCAGGTCTACCAGAAAAAAGGCACGCCGCTGGTGGCCTATGTACCCCATGTGGAAAAATACCGTATGCTCATTGAAGGATTTGAGCTGAATCGTGTTCCGGTGTCCGACGCCATTGACGGTGCGGTGCTGATGGCGGAGGCATTGCGAAGGTGGCAACCATGTTAGATCAACAGATACAAGACCTGTTGGATCGGTCGCAGGCGTATGGCTGGGTGTTGGAACATCACGCCAAGCGGATTCTGGCCGGTACAGGGATTGCGGTTCCGCAGTCCGGCCTGGCGGCCAGCGCATCTGAAGCAGCCGATATTGCAAAAAAAATTGGTTATCCGGTGGTGGCGAAAATTGTGTCGCCCGAAGTGGTGCACAAGACCGAGGTCGACGGCGTCACGCTCGATATCCGGACCGATGAACAACTGGAGACCGTGTTTCGGCGTTACGCCCGACATGAGACCTTTCGAGGGATGCTCATCGAACAGATGCTGGACGGTATCGAGCTGATCGTGGGGGGAAAAGTCGATGCCCAATTCGGTCCCGTGGTTCTTTTGGGAATCGGCGGCACCGGCGTTGAAATTTATCGCGATACGGCGCTTCGAATGGCACCGATCAAGGAAAAGGATGTCGCATCGATGGTCAACTGCCTGACCGGAGGCTCAATCCTATACGGCTTCCGGGGGGCACTTGGCATTGACATGCAGGCTCTGACCGGTTTAATGATATCGTTTTCAGACTTTTTCGTCACATGGGCGTCCCAGATCGCCTCAATCGACCTCAACCCGGTGATCTGCTCGGCCGAAGGATGTACGGTGGCCGATGCCCGGATAATGCTTATGAGTAAAAATCATATGAAATCAAACACCTGAAAGCCCTAGACAAAACAGCCAACCAAAATAACGTATTTTATATTAAAAATCGGATAGTTAGATAAAAACAACAGACCTTTCTTGACTAACAGGATTGCCGAACGATAAAATAAGTACTAACATATTGCGGATAAAAGATAGCAATTAAACGCATGATCGAGCCAAGGATACATACTGAAAGCTGGCATTCATGTTGAGCATGGCAAGTGCCGATACCATTGAACTATCTGCCGGACAGCGGTCATCGTTTTTGCGTTTAAAAGGATTCAAACAACCCTATGCCAAACCGTTCAATCACATACAGCCTGATCGTAAGCCTCCTGCTGCTGACCGGGCTGTGGACCTCCGGTTGCGACCAGCTTTCGGTCCGTAACGATCTGGAGGCCATCATCGACCGGGGTGAGTTGGTCCTGATCACCCGCAACAACACCTCCTGCTATTTTGAAGGCCCCCATGGGCCGGCCGGATTTGAATATGACCTGGCCAAGGCGTTTGCCGATCATCTGGGGGTTGGTCTGCGCAGCTTGATCATCGAGGACGAAGAGCAGATGATTGAAACCCTTCGTCAAGGAAAGGCAGACATGATTGCGGCCGGAATCCCGTTCGGCAACGAGGCTAAACGGCTGATCACCCTGGGACCGGCCTATCTGGATGTCAAACAGCAGATCGTCGGAAGACGGGGGGGACATCAATACAGGACCATCGCCGAATTGTCCGACACCTCCATCTGGATGACCCGCAGCAGCAGCCGGTTAGATGCCCTTAAAACCTATAAAAGCGAACATGCCGAGCTTCACTGGAAAACCCTTGCCGATTACAGCAGCGAAGAGCTGCTTCAGATGGTTTGGAATCGATCATTGCCCCTGACGATGGTTGAATCGCATACCCTGTCCATGAATCGGCGCTATTATCCCGAACTGGTCGTCCACTTTACCGTCGGCGAACCCCAGAAACTCGCCTGGGCCATGGCGCCGCAGAGCCGCTATCTGCAAAGAGAAGCATTAAAATGGTTTGCCATGAACACCACTAAAAAGCACCTTCAAGGATTGGTGGACCACTATTTCAGCCATCTCGAAGAGTTTGACTATGTGGATCTGGCGCGCTACCGCAGGCGTATTTTCCAGCGACTGCCAAAATACCAGGAGCATTTTGAAGAGGCGGCGGGAAAGTATGGTTTCGACTGGCATCTGGTGGCCGCATTGGCCTACCAGGAGTCGCATTGGAACCCTCGGGCCAAAAGCTATACCGGCGTCCGTGGTATCATGATGCTGACCCAGGAAACGGCCAAGAGATTGGGCCTTAAAAATCGCATGGCCGTCAAAGAATCGATTTTTGCCGGCACACGCTACCTGGCAACCCTGCACGAGATGGTGGGAGAGGATGTGCCTGAACCCGATCGAACCCTGATGGCTCTGGCCGCCTACAATCTGGGGTTCGGTCATATACAGGATGCCCGCAAATTGGCGCATATGCTGGAAAAACCGGCTGATACCTGGCACGGCATCCGGTCTGTTCTGCCCCTGCTTCAAAAGAAAAAATACTATCGAAGCCTGCCACACGGGTACGCCCGCGGCAACGAAGCGGTACAATACGTGGATCGCATTCGCACCTACCATAAGGTGCTGATCATGGCCATGGTTCCCGAAAGCCATATCGGAATGGGTGGGTAGCGCATACCAACCAGTTCCAATACCGGCTTGATCCGTTATCCCGAGATAAAAACCGTCCGGACAAAATTGAGGCTCATGCCCGGACGGTGTCTTTCAGCCGGCAACGCTCGTCATCGGCCTTTCCTCTTCTTCGCCGTAAACCTTTCTCAAGACGATTGCGCTTTCGATAATCATCCAAATCTCAAGTGCGAATACGGCCAGCCCGATGAAAAACAGCAGCCAGTTGCTCTTGGTGTAAAACGTGTTCAGGTTCAAGATCATGGCCCAGCCGGTCATAAACAGCATAAAGATCATTGGAATCATTGTAAATACAAGAGAAGCTTTCTTGTAGGCGAGATATACCGTGACAACCAGCAATGCCAGTCCCGCCAGCAGTTGATTGACCGATCCGAAAAGCGGCCAGAGTGTCAGGGCGCCTTTGCCGCTGCCGTTGTAAAAGGCAAGAATAAAGGCGGTGACCACGGCGATTATGGTGGCGGGATGTTTTTTGGCCAGTGCAGGCACACCCCAGGCAGTGGTCAACTCAGCCACAATGTAGCGCTGAAGCCTGGTGGCGGTATCCAGGGTGGTGGCGGCAAATGAAACAACAAACACCCCCATAATCGTGATCGTGATATTGTGGGGGATTCCGATTTTTTCAATCATATTGGCTGATCCCTGCACAAAAGCGGCGATTTTGGATCCCAATCCGGCCGCTGCGCCCCAGCTGGCATAATGCTGACTGAAGGCGGCGATACCGGTGAGCGTTTCGCCTCCTTTTGTCAGGCCAATGGCTAATCCGGCTCCGCAGGCAACGATCACAAAGGTTGCCAGCATCCCCTCCATGAGCATGCCGCCGTATCCGATGGTCAGGGAGCTGGTCTCGGTATCACATTGTTTGGATGAGGTTCCCGATGATACCAGGGAGTGAAATCCCGAAATGGCCCCGCAGGCAACCACCACAAAAAGCATGGGCCAAATGGGCGGAGCGCCGGCTGGTGAAAAATTAGCTGCCGGTGCAACCATAACCGGATGGGCGAAAAGAACGCCGATCGCCAGCAACCCTAACGCAATGAACAACTGGTGGGAGTTGATGTAGTCACGGGGTTGCAGCAATGTCTGAACGGGCAATGTGGAAGCAATATAGGCGTATATCAGCAAAATGACCACCCAGCACGCCACTGGATTGAGACCCAGAATTTCCGGCATCTTCACCGGCACATAGGCACCGAGGATAACCGTTGCGTACATGACAATCACGGCGATCAGACTCATGGGCAGATGGGGTGCGCCTTTTTTATAGATCATGTAGCCCAGCCATACGGCAATGGGAATCTCCAGCCATACCGGAATCACCGCCTGGGGATACATATTGAATACGACAGCAATCACCACACCGAAAATCGCCACGACGATCCATAGTTCGAAGAAAATAATGATCAGAAACAAGGTACGGACTCTCTTATTCACAAGATCAGACGCGATATCTCCGATGGATCGGCCTTGATTCCGTAGAGATACCACCATGGCGCCGAAGTCATGGACTGCCCCCATAAAAATCGAGCCGACAAGAACCCAGACCAGCGCAGGCACCCATCCCCAGATAATGGCGATGGCCGGTCCCACAATAGGGCCGGTGCCGGCAATGGAGGTAAAGTGGTGGCCGAAGAGGATGGGTTTCTTTGTGGGGATAAAGTCCATGTCGTCCCGGAGCTCGGCACTGGGACATGCTGCCTCGGGATTCAGCTTGAAAATTTTGCGGCCTAGGAATTTCCCGTAGGTGTGGTAGGCGGCCAGGTAAAGAGCCGCCGCACCTACCGCCAGAACAATCGAGTTCATGACATGCCTCCTCTCGTTTTACGATGGATCAAACAGCCTTAACCAAAGGCTGTGGGTAAAACTTGAGAACCTATAAGCAGAGGCAGTTCTAGCGTGTGAATCACTTAAATCAGGTCGGATCAAGACATTACGACAATATAATATCAGAAGCTTGCCCAGGATGCCAGTTTTGAGTTGAAAAAGTTGCATTTTCATACCCTGGTTGATTGTTTGGCAGCCTTGGGTTATAATCATTTTTACATGTAATTTTGCATAACCTGAGCGATATATCTTTATCACCGCTGTTCAGACATCCTGGCCGAAGCACACATCCTGAAACGTCCTCAAACCCCTGAACGGCAGAAGTCGGGTCGGATTCGCCGATCCGCTTTGCATGTGGTTCTTCTGTCAGCACATGGAATCGGATGACATCTTAAGCGCAAACCTAATCGATCGGTGCTCGAAGTAAAAGGTGAAGAAGACATATGTCATGTCCATCACATTCGACTACCATCGAAGATCCATAAAGGAGGGAAGAATGAAGAAGTGTACGATGTTGTTCTCCATCTTGGTTGTGCTGGTTTTTGCGGCCACCGGCTCGGCCAAAACCATCAAGCTGCGATATGCGCAGCAAAATCCCGACACCGGCTGGAGTACGGTTCATTGCGTCGAACCCTGGCTTAAAAAGGTGGAAGCGGCCACCAACGGCAAGGTTCAAATCCAGGCGTTTCACGGCCAGACCCTGGCCAAAGGAAAAGACATGTGGAATGCGGTCAAAAGCGGCATCACCGACATCGGCTGGTGTTTTCACGGCTATTGGCCGGGCATGACGCCCCTGACCGATGTGATCAGCCTGCCGGCTTTGCCCTTTAGCAGCGCCGAACAGGGTAGCGCCGCCCTGTGGAGGATCTACGAGAAATTTCCCCAAATACAGAATGAGTTTAAAGATGTCAAGGTGCTGTTGTTCTACACCAGCGAGCCTTACTCGCTGATAACCCGCAACAAACCCGTGAAGCTGCTCGAAGATATCAAGGGCATGAAAATCAGAATGACCGGCGGTCCTCCCACCGAAATGATGAAAGAGCTGGGCGGTGTTCCCATGCTGATCCCCATGCCGGATAACTATATGTCCCTTCAAAAAGGCGTCATCGACGGTATGGGGGCTCCCTGGGAGGCCATTAATGTGTGGCGATTCTACGAAGTCGTCAACTACTACACCGAAGTGCCCTTTCCGTCTGTCTATTTCTCCATTTCCATGAACAAAAACAAATGGAACAGCCTGCCCAAGGATGTCCAGGATGCCATCATGAGCGTCGGCGGGCTGGAAGGTTCCAAATTCTGGGGCCGCAACTTTTTCGATGCCATGAAAGCCCAAACCCTGGAGAAACTGAAGGAAAAGGGGCAGGGAGACAATATCTATCAGTTGACCTCGCAAGAGCGTCAACGCTGGGTTGACGTCGGCGGCAAGCCTGTCTGGTCCAAATGGGTCAAGGACATGAATGCCAAAGGCTATAAAGACGCCCGGGCGATTCTGGATGCCACGCTGTCCATTTTGTCCGAATAAACCGAAGTCAATGCCTTCGTGTTGTGTCCCAAAACGATGGGACCTTTTTCTCCCGGGACACAACACGAACAGCGGTTTTGCCAAACGGTCGGGGTCCGGCCGGTCTAAAGGTGAAAGATGAGAATTGAAATGATTGCCAATGGTGTGGGCAATATCATACTGCCGGTAAAAAAAACGTTCCTGGTACTGTCGACCGTATGCCTGGCCCTGATGATGTTTCTGACCGCCCTGGATGTGGGCCTGCGTTATCTTTTCAACAGCCCCATACCCGGTGCTCTGGAAGTGGTGGAGTATATGATGGCGTTGATCGTACCGTTTGCCTTGACCATCACCGCTTTTGAAAGGGCTCACATCGGCGTCGAGCTCGTCATGGATCGTTTTCCGAAACGGTTTCGTGCCTGTGTGGCCTGCGTGACAAACCTGATGGTCCTTGCACTGTACGCGCTGATCACCTGGCAAAGCTTTTTATTTATCTTCCAGCAGCACGATTCAGGGATGACTTCCGCGGTGTTGCTGATTCCGCAATATCCTTTCGTAGCATCCTTGACGGCGGCTTTTGCCTTATTGAGCCTGATCACGTTCTTGCACTTTCTCGATAATTTGACCGAGGTGTTTTCACCATGGATCCGTTCTTAATCGGCGTTGCGGGTATTGTCATACTCATTGTTCTGCTTTTTTCCAAGATGCCCATCGGTGCCGGTATGGCCATTGTGGGGTTTTTGGGTTTCGCGGCCGTGGTGGGATTTGAACCGGCCCTGGGTGTTCTCAAAACGGTGCCCTACACCACCTTTTCCGAACACAGTATGAGCGTTATCCCGCTATTTCTGCTGATGGGTGCTTTTGCTTTCAGTTCCGGAATGAGCGAGGATCTTTTTAATGCGGTCTATAAATGGATGGGCCATTTCCGGGGTGGTGTGGCCATGGCCACCATCGTGGCATGCGCCTGTTTTGCGGCCATCAGCGGTTCCAGCCTGGCCACTGCGGCGACCCTTGGCGCCATCGCCCTGCCGGAAATGAAAAAATTCAAGTATGATGACGGCCTGGCCACCGGTGCCATTGCTGCCGGCGGCAGCGTAGGCATCCTGATTCCGCCCAGCGTCATTTTGATCCTGTACGGTATCATTACCGAGCAATCCATTGGAAAGCTTTTCCTGGCCGGCATCATTCCAGGAATCATGGAAGCGGTTTTCTATATCTTCACTATCGGCTACCTGACCTTTTTCAAACCCCACCACGGGCCCCGCGGCCCCAAGACCACCTTCAAAGAAAAAATGGTATCCCTTAAAAGCGCCTGGGAAGTCTTGCTGCTTTTTTTGGTTGTCATCGGTGGAATTTACAAAGGAATTTTCACTCCCACGGAGGCGGCGGGCATCGGTGCATTCGGAACGTTTCTCTTCGCATTGCTCCGCAGACGGCTGAACTGGAAAAACTTTACACACAGCCTGGCCGATACGGTCCAAACCACCGGTATGCTGTTTATGATCATCCTGGGCGCAATGATTTTCGGATATTTTTTATCGGTCACGCGTCTGCCCATGGAATTCGCATCCATTGTATCGGAGCTTCCGGTCAACCGCTATGTAGTGCTCTCCAGTATTCTGATCATTACCATGTTGCTGGGTTGCATAATGGACTCCATGGCCATTGTCCTGCTGACCATACCGGTGTTTTATCCGCTGATCCAGCAATTGAATTTTGAGCCTATCTGGTTCGGAATACTGGTGGTCCGTGTGACGGAAATGGGATTGATCACACCGCCGGTCGGGCTCAATGTGTTTATCATCAAAGGAATATCCGGCGTGCCCATCGGGACGATCTTCAGAGGCGTGGTTCCTCACCTCATTGCCGATGTTCTCCAGGTGATCGTGCTGATCATATTTCCTCAAATTACCATGTTTCTGCCCAATTTGATGGATTAATTCTCGACGATGGTATGCCGCCTGTCTCGGAAGAGGAGTTCGGCAACCTCTTATAGCGCAGTGACCCGCCGCGATCTTGAGCCAAAATCCTTTTTTCGAGATGGCTTGTCGTCACATCCAGCCTTTGGAGGCCTCATGGCACTTGCGTTCCACATAGCCGGGGATGTTGGAATCAAACACCGCTTCATTTTCATGGATCAGCCTGGGCGGTCCCTCCCAGGCACCGCAGGCCATAACCACCGGATCGCCAAGATTGAACGGTTCGCCGCAGGCGGCGCACCTCTTCAACGTCATTAATTTCTCGCGATCGATAATGGTTTTCCATCGCGTTTTCATTTCTTTTTTCGGCATACCCATCTTCCTTCCAATGAACGTCAAACAGTCATGTATCAGAACATAGAAACGAAAACTTATCCGTCAATCTATTTTATTTCATCAATCAATTCAATTGGCAGCAGAAGAGCCGGCCTTCGTGCCGGCCTGACATCAATCTGTCTCGTCGCACTTGTTTATTTGCGGTCTATTTGCACAAATACGAAATTGACACACACACATCGGTTTGACATATTCGGGAGAGTAAACAACGGGCTCCAACCTCCAGACACGGAGACCCCACGGAAGGAGAGACTATGAAATTCCTGGTTGGATATGATGGATCAAATTGCGCAAAAGACGCTTTGGAATTGTCCGGCAAATATGCCAAAGCCTTTGGTGCGGATATCATCGTTGTAACCTCCCTTGAAGGCGGATCGGAGACGGATGCCGTCCAGGTGAAGCAGGCCGAAGAGGATCTGGCCGAGGCCGAAACGTTGATGAAGGACAAAGGTGTCGACATTGAAACGCACCTGATGGTCAGAGGCCTGAAGCCCGGCGAGGATGTTGTGAAATATGCCGAGGAAAACAATATAGACACCATCTTTGTCGGTGTGCGCCGACGCTCAAAAGTGGGCAAGCTGCTCTCCGGCAGCAATGCTCAATACATCATTCTCAAAGCGCCATGTCCTGTGATGACGATCAAGTAAAATAGCTAAGAAACGCCCTACTGTTTCTTAAGTATTTCAGACAGGTGATGAACCGTTAGATCCATTTTGCGCCGCTTCGCACCGCCGCGCAATTGCATCAGGCAACCGGGACATTCAGTCACCAGATGCCGGGCACCGGTGGCGGCCGCATCGTCCAGTTTCTTGTTGAGAATTTCCGCTGAGATAGCAGGGAACTTGGTGGAGTACGTCCCTCCGAATCCGCAGCAGGTCTCCTCTTCGGCCGCCGGTACAAACTCATATCCTGCTTTCTCAATCAGATCATGCGGCGCCTGACGCACACCCAGTCCTCTACACAGGTGGCAGGGGGCATGATAGGTCATTTTCCCTTTTGAGGCTGGTGCAAAATCCGCCTGCACATTCAGCACATCATTGCAGAAGCTGCTGAACGGCAACACTTTTTCGGCCATGCTGCGTGCCTTTAGCGCCAGCGAGGCGTGTCGTGCAAGCATATCGGGATAACCCTTTTTCAGATGCGACGCGCACGAGGCGCATAATGTGACCACGTAATCCACTTCATCCACTTTCATCGCCAGAACATTTTGTGCCGCCACCTGCCGTGCCGCATCCGGTTCGCCCATCATCTGAACCGGCAGACCGCAACAGGTCTGTTCCATCGGGAACCGAACCGCCACATCATGGTCGGCAAACAATGCCACGGCCGCCTCAAGGTGTTCAGGGTAGACGAAATCCTGAACACAACCACTGAACAGCGCGATGCGACATCTTGGATTGACCGGATTTTTCTTAAGAGAAGGCCAGCGGTCTCTGAACGGTTGGGAGGCAATGGCCGGCAATTGCCGGAAACCGTGCTCTTTGGAAAAGATATGCGGCAGATGTCTCAGAAAGCCCTGATCGTCCACTAATGGCTTCTGGGCCAGTTGGGCCGAGCGCAACAATCGATGAAAAAGCCTCCGGCTGCGCAACACCTTGGACAGCAGAGTGGATTTAAGCGGATGCCCCTGTTCATCCAGGATGGCGGCGTAGACTTTTTTGATCAATCCAGGCAGATCGATGCCGGCGGCGCAGATCTCCTTGCAGGCCCCGCAATTAATGCAATTTTGAACGAGGTTTCGCGCCTGATCCCTGCCGTGGAAAAAATAGGTCAGAATCAACCCGATGGCCCCGATATAGATGTGCCCCATCTGGTGGCCTCCCACCATCCGATAAACGGGGCAGACGTTGGCGCACGCACCGCATCGCACACAGCGCAGCACCTGCCTGAAGTCGTCACGGTCCGCCAATGCACGCCGTCCATTGTCCAGAAAGACAATGTGCAAGTCCTTTTTCCCCTCACTGTCGCCCCACCAGGGAGCCGGCCCTGTAATCCATGTAATGTACGAGGTAATGTTTTGTCCGGTGGCATTGCGGGGCAGCACCCGATTGACAGCCAGGGCATCCTGCAACGTCGGGACGAGCTTTTCCATTCCAACCAGAGCCACATGAATCCTGGGCAGCGTTGTGACCAGCCTGGCATTGCCTTCATTGGTGGTCAAACCAATGGTGGCGGTGTCTGCTATGGCGAAATTGGCGCCCGTAATGCCCATGTCGGCCTCGACAAACTTCTGCCGAAGTTCACGTCTCGCAACCTTGACGAGCTTTTCGATGTCATCGCTCTGCCGCTTGCCGGTAACATCGGAAAAGAGATCCGACACTTGAGACCGGGATAGATGAATCGCCGGCAACACCATGTGAGACGGTCCTTCTCCCCGCAGTTGGATGATCCACTCGCCCAAATCGGTCTCGGTAACATGGTAGCCTTTGGCTTCCAGGTGATGATTCAACAGGGTCTCTTCGGCTGTCATGGATTTGGATTTGACAATTTTTCTGACCTTCGAAACCGCGGCAATGGTCGAAATGATCTCGTTGGCGTGCTGGGCGTTGTCTGCCACATGCACAAAGATGCCTTTTTCTTTGGCCCTGGCTGTAAATTGTTCCAACAGCCGCCCCATGTTTGAAATGGCGTTGTCCTTCCGGCGCGCCACCTCATCAATCAGGCTCTGTTTGTCCAGTCCGGCGAAAGCGTCCTGCCTGGAACTGCGATACGCAACGGCAAACTTATCCATTGCCTTGCGCAAAAATTCGTTGTCCAGTGCGCCCCGGACATTTTTGCGGTAATCCTTCATTTTATTGCTGCCGGACATGATCTTTTCCTATGGTTAGAACGTATAGCTGCAGGGGGCCGTGAACGCCCAAAGCCAGCACGCGCTCGATATCCGCGGTACGGCTGGGGCCCGTTATCATGGCCGTATAGTTACCACTTGTCTGCATCATAGCCTGCAAGCGGTCTTCAATATCGGCGGTGCTCTCCACAATGGATTCCGACGGCAGCAGGGCGACGTGAATCTCGCTGATCATCGTCGCCAGCCGCAGGTCTTCATCCGTTGAATCGATCACCAGGGTTCCGGTCTCGGCGATACCGAACCGGGCCCAGGTAACGCCGATATCAATCCCACCCACATAATGGCGCAAATGTCTGGAAACGGCGGTATGCCCATTGGCTTCACATCGGGTCTGCAAAAACCGGTAGTGATTTTCATCCAGGTCGGGCGCCGCGATAACCTTGGTCTGGCGCGAGTCGCACAGGTCTCTCGCTTTGGGGGATAAATCCGCTTCACAGCCCGCTGCCAGCAAGCGGCAGGCCTCCTTCCGGTCACAGATCTCCACGACAAGGCTCAGCGCCTCTTCGACATCGGACAGGTGATGAACCTGCGCGGCGGCTTGCTCCGCTTTGTAGCGGAACAGGCGCAGCAATTCGGGTTTGCTTAGCACCCTTCCCTCCTGTGTTTTACGGTTGGTCCCAATTTTTTAGCATAACATGTTTAAGGGCTGATTCAACCGGGAGAAAATAAGACCAATAGGACAAACAACGGCGTCGGGTTGAGAAAAACCTAATATCGATATATTTATTTGTTATTTATATATATCCATAAGATCAAGCCATTCTACCGAAACACCGACCAAAACAAAACCATTGACAAAGCATTATTGGTAATATTTATTTACCTTATACATACAAACTGCAAGCGCAGGAACCATATAAAAAGCCAAGGTCTGGTAATTATATATTGAAAGGGCCGACATACCCGGTCCCGAATTCAAACATGGGGGAACTATCATGAAGGTCGATATGCTATGCGGTCAAAACGAAATACCAGTCGAAGTCCCGAATGACGCCATCGAATTGAACCCAAGCCTGCCGACGGCACTCTCCGATCCGACGGCGGTGGTGCACGAAGCGCTCGCCCGCCCCATAGGAACACCTGCGCTATCGGTATTGGCCCGCGGCCGTTGGAATGCCTGCATCGTCATATCCGATGTCACGCGGCCGGTGCCGAACAAGATCATCCTGCCCCCAATCCTTCAGACATTGGAAGACGCCGGTATTAAAAAAGAAAACATCACCATTCTGATCGCCACCGGCATGCATCGTCCCAATCTCGGCGAGGAACTGGAGCAGATGGTGGGTGCCGACATCGCGGGCAACTACAAGATCGTCAATCACTATTGCCGCAAAGAGGAAGATCTGCGAAAAATAGCCGATATTGACGGAGCGCCCATTGAAATCAATAAACACTACCTGGATGCGGACCTGAAGATCCTCACCGGTCTGATTGAACCCCACATGTACGCGGGCTATTCAGGCGGAAGAAAGTCGATCCTGCCGGGTATTTCCAGTTTTAAAACCATGACGTTCATGCACTCGTTTCAGATGATCGATCATCCCGATGTGACAAACTGCAAGCTTGACGGCAATCCGTTCCATGCGGCCGGCGAGAAGGTGGCAAAACTGGCCGGGGTCGATTTTATTTTGAATGTCGTCATCAACAAGCAGCGTGAGTTGGTGGGTGTTTTCGCCGGACATCACATGCTGGCCCATCAGACCGGATGCAATATGGTGGAAAAGATGTCGGTCCAACGCATGCACAAGCCGGTGGACCTGGTGATCACCTCCGCCGGCGGCTACCCGCTGGATGCGACATTCTATCAAGTGAGCAAAGGCCTTATCGCCGCCAGCAATATCATCCGTGATGGCGGCTCCATCATCATGGTATGCGAATGCAGAGAAGGGCTCGGGTCGCAGGAGTATTGCGCGCTGGTGCGCGAAGGGCTTACGACGGATGAATTCATGGCGCACCGCTGCAGGCCGGAAAACTTCGAGATTGACCAGTGGTGCCTGCAAACCACCTATCAGGCACTGGCAAAGGCCGATAATATCTATGTCTATTCCCCCTATCTGGATGAGAAGGAGCTCAACGCCATCGGGATTGTTAAAATAGACGATGTTCAGGCAGCCGTCACGACCCTGTTGGCAGCCCACAAAACGGTTGCGGTGTCGAGCGAAGGCCCCTATGTGGTGGGCATGCTGGAACAGGCCCCGGCGGCAGTGAGCAACGCCTCGCTCGTATCCGGTACAGAGGCGGCCCTATAAGCGCTCTGATTATATCTTCTACGGCCCTTAAGCCTGTGACGTGGCGGTCTGCGCGACAGGCTCCTGCGCCCTGGTCTGGTTCTGGGCGAGAGCGTCGCCTTGTTTCAGCATACGGCTTTCATCGCACATATAGTTTATCAGGAAGGTGATATGCCGTCGCATGGCATTGTAAGCACCGACAGCATCTCGCTGGCGAATCGCCTCACTGACGCGCCGATGCTGATCCAGAATGGTTTCAAGGTTCATGGGCTCCATGTAGAGCTGCTTGAGGCTCTCTTCAATGCCAAAATGCAGCAGGTCATATAGATTTTTCATCAGCATGATCTGGACCTGATTTTTAGTAGCGTAGGCCAGCGTCATGTGAAAGCGGACATCTTCCAGGATGCCAAGCTCCCCCTCCTCTATGGAATGGCGCATGTCTTCGACATGCCGATCAAGCGCATCGACATCTGCGGCGGTGGCCCGCAACGCGGCTGACGTGGCCGCCTGACACTCCAGGGCCATCCTTACTTCCAGCAGATCGCGCAGGCTGGCCGCATCCCAATCAATCATTTCCCGCAACAGGTTATGCCCCCTCACCTCCTTGGGGTTGCAAATAAATGTTCCCTGGCCTTGACGGTTCTCAAGCAGACCAAGATCGATCAATTTGCGTATGGCCTGCCGTATCGTGGGTCGGCTGACAGACAGGATTTCCGACAGCTCACGCTCGGATTTGAGCTGCTCGCCGGGCCTCAGATCGCCTTTGAATATCAAATCACGAATTCGTTCGAACACCTGATCGGCTAATTTTTTCGGTTTGAGCGTGTTTGGCACCATGGTTTGCCTCTCTGAAAAAACAAAACGATGGAAATATATTTTACCAATCCATGCTCTGAATGTAACACATCGGGGCTCAAGGTGAAACTCTCAAGTAAGATTTTGTGGATGGACACTGTCTAATAGCGGGAGGATTCCAGCAGTTCCGCGATATCGATAAACCCCAGTTCCTGCGCCCAATCCAATGCGCTGAGACCGTCCTTGGCCTTGATATCCACATCGGCACCCAATTCGATCATCAGGCGCACCAGGTCGGGTTTGTCATTGACCACGGCGCTGATCAAGACCGTATAGCCGCTCTCATCGACCGTGTCGATATCGGCCCCATGTTCAGCTAACAGTCGCATGACCTTCGCACAGCGGATGGGGTCATTTCCCTGAAAATAGAGTCGTGAAGCCGTCATGAAAGGTGTCTGCCGGGACATACCGGAAGCAACGGCGTTTACGTTCGCCCCTTTTTCGAGGAGTCGCGGAATCATCCGCAGGGCATCTACGGCTCCGACGGCATAGTGCAGCGCCGTAGCGCCCCGGTTGTCGGTTAATCCCGGATCAGCACCGAATTCCAAAAGAAGCTCCAGGATTTCGACATGTTCGGTTGTCATCAACGGCGTCTTGCCGGTATCGGGCATGACAGCATTGGGATTGGCGCCCGCTTCAAGCAATCCACGGAAATAATCGGTATCGCCGCTGCCCATGGACAGAAACAGATTTTTCGGTTTGGCCGGTTTCGCAGGGCGTGACGCCTCCTTGACCAGCGTTTTGGTATGCAGCAATGCATTTTCGCTGGCCCGGGCGCTTTCGTGCAGAACAGCTGTGGTCCATACAAGGCAAACCAAAGCGTAAGCAGCTACAGCGATGCAACTTTTTGAGCGAGTTCCTGCCATGACGTATGATCTGAAGCTCTAATCCGGCCGATTAAACATGCATTCCTGAAAATGCACCATTGGTAAGGTATCGTGCAACACGCACTGATCGTCAAGCGTGTGGCTCATTCAGTACTATATCGGCGGCGGTCATGTCAAATACCATGTATCAACAAGCTGCGGTACCGAAGTCCGCAGATGCAATCAAGCTTCCGAAGGTGCGCAATTTTTGTAATCCGCTCCATCAAATCCGTAATCAATACCGGCTCCGTTTACCCTGCTTCAATAATTTTTTCTTATATTTCAATCACTTTTTTAATTGGCACATCGCTTGCTTTAATAATGTACACCTACGGTCAACACCTAACCAGGAGAGAAGATGGTGGGACCGGTTCTCTTCCATGCAAAGAGAAGGTGGTGCCGATTCGGCGTTTCCGGTTCACCCCCAGCACCGTTAACGCTCCACATTCGGCAATCTTATCCCGCCGGGGACAGTCAGGTCGCCCAAATCCTCGGGTAGCCTTTCTCCCTGTTTCGCTTTCCACCCCTTCGTGACGGCCGGAGCGGTGTTAACCCAGGTTGACGCTGCTCCGGTTCAATTTTATACCTCGGTGCCCGTCAGTAGATGGTAGCTTGCGGTTCAGATCAAGGCCGCAGTGGTTTTGGACCCGCAGGCGTAGCAGCGCTACGCCGAGGACTCCAAAACCGCGAGAACGCCGAGCTGGGCCGCAAGATGCCATCTAATGACGGGTACCGGACCAGACGCCCGGTACTTCACTCTCGCAAAACCCGCATCGATTGCCGCTTAGATGATATTGCGGTATGTGATACCCACGGCGTTCAACGATCAGTTTCTTGCATTGATGGCAGTAGGTGTGATTTCCTTCATGGCCCGGAACATTGCCGAGGTAAACATAATGGACCCCTTCCGCCAGGGCCAATTCCCGGAATCGGATCAATGTGGGAATCGGGGTCGGTGCCAGGCGTTCAAGCTTGTATCGCGGGAAAAACCGCAAAAAATGCAATGGATGGTTCGGCCCCAACCGGTCCAATATCCAGCCGCACATCTTTTTGACCATCTCGTCATTATCCGTGAATCCGGGGACGACCAGGTTTGTCATTTCAAAATGGATGCCCTCTCTATGCAGGATCTCGAAGGTTTTGAGAACCGGATCGAGCCTGCCGCCGTTCAGCCGCCGGTAAATGTCGTCGCTGAAGGCTTTGAGATTGATATTGGCCCCGTCCAGCAGTCGACAGAGCTGCCGAAGCGGTTCAGGATTGATATACCCGTTGGATATGAACAAGTTCTTAATACCGGCGGCTCTTGCACAGGCGCCTATGTCCAGCATGTATTCGATGAATGTGATCGGTTCTGAGTAGGTATAGGCAATGGCCTGGCAGCCGGATTGCCCTGCTTCTGAAACGGCCTGCGCCGGTGGCAGCGACCCATGGCGAACCTGGTCGGGTTTGGCTTGGGATATTTCCCAGTTCTGGCAATTTAAACAGCGGAAATTACAACCGGCGACCGCCAGAGAATAGACTCTGCTGCCGGGCATGAAGTGGTACAACGGCTTTTTCTCCACAGGATCGATGTGCACGGCACACGGATTGCCATAGGCCAGACTGTAAAGTACCCCGTCAATGTTGACTTTTGTGCGGCAGACGCTGCGATCGCCCGGTGACAGCAGGCAGCGGTGCGGACAAACACCGCACACGACTCTGCCGCCGTCCAGTTCGCGATATGTCAGAGCAGGCTTGGAAAAGGCGCCGGGGTGCCGAGGTGCATCAGACCGAAAGATATGGCCGCGGATATCCTGGCTGCCGCTTCCTTTTGAAAAGGGCCAAAAGGCTTGTGCGGTCGCCGCCGATGCCAGCCAGGCGGCGCTACCGGATAGAAATGCGCGTCGATGAACGCAAGACATAAGAGCACCCCGTAAGCAGGAAACTCGTCAATTTCAGGGCGACCAGAGCGCCGGCTGCCGCCATCAGCCCCCAACGGGGGATCAGCACGGTGCTGATCACCAATGCCCCGCACGCCGCTCCCACCAGATCGACGGCAAAAATCCGGGTGGTATAAGTGCGTGTATCCCCGAGACTCGCCAGAACCAGAGGAAATTGAAAGCCGCCGGCCATCGATATCAGAAATCCACAGGCATAATAGATACTCTGCGGGATCGCGTCGCCGCCTGCGCGCAAAACAATTACGAAGGCCAGCACCAGGGATATGAGAAAAAGGTCCGACGCAAGCAGCGCTTGTTTGCCAAGGCCGGTCAAGCGCCGCCCCAGCCAGGCTCCGGGCAGCAGACCGGCCAGAAACACCGTCACCAGCGCCCCGATTTTGATATAAATATATCCCAGATAAATCTGAAAGGCAAAGATCACCAGGATCTCACTTCCCATGGCAGTCATGCCGGTGGTAAACAGAATATACTCCTGCCGTTTGAGCCTCAGAATATAGAGAATCGCCGGGACAGCCAGTATCAGCCAAAAGCCCACCTGAGAGGTGCCGAATTTGGCGAACCACTGATCGAAAATGACGCCCATCAGCAAAGGGCGGCTGTCGGTATTGGCAGGTGCCCGCCGATCGATCATCCCGCGCACCTGCTCGACACGTTGCGGCGTGATGGAACCGTAATAGTATGGCCCCACGAATTGGGTTGGTATTCCCAGTGCCTGGAGGCGCTCAGGGATTCTCAAATCGAGCGGCCGCTGCCTGCATAGAAAAAAGAGACGCTCACCGGGCAACATCTCCACATGTGTGAAATGGCGGCGCGCGGTCGTGGCCAGAATCGAAATCTTCTGCCGCTGCTGCCGGGTCGGATAGTTGGCAAAACCTTGCACACTGAAACTGAAAATACCCTGCGGATTTAGGCGCTCCTTGACCAGCGCAAAAAACCCTTCGGTAAAAAACCGATTGAGCTGATAGGTTGCAGGCTCATCCAAATTCATCAAAATGGCATCATACCGGCCACTGCTGCGTCGCAGCCAGATGCGGGCGTCGGCCTCAATGACATTCATCCCCCGAATACGCGGCATGATGCCAAAGCGGTCCACCAGATGTGACGTTGCCGGATCCAGCTCAACATAATCGATGTCGGTCGGGTGATATTTCGCCAGCTCGGCCGCCAGGCCTCCAATCGCCGACACAACCAGGATGCGATTGACCCGGTCCAGCTGTGAAAGAGCGTAATGGGCGTGCATTTCAGCGGACATGATGCTTTGATTATTGACAAGGGGGCGGCCGTCGGCGAACAGGGTCAGCTGTGATCGATCTTTTTGAACCGTCAGGCGCGCATATCGCGATTCCTCGTAAGCCACCAGCTCTCCCGCAAATGGTTGAAGCAGTCGCGTTTCGACCAACACACCGGAAATAAGCACAGCGATACCGGCCGTTGCCCCCATCCACCCGATCCAGCGATGCGGAATCAAGCTTACGGCAGCGATGATCAGCGGCAGATTGACAATTGCCAGAGCCTGCATGGGGGTTGTCCAGAAGACCAGACAAAAAGCGAACAGCGCGCCACCGCACATATCGCCGATGCTGTCTGCCATATAAAGTGAAACGCCTGAAAAGCCCGGTCGCTGCAACCGCAGAACAAAAAGCGTGTAAGGCAGCACAAAACCGACAAGCAGGGCATACGGTGCCATGGTCAGAAGGGTGAAGGTCAGAATTGAGTAAAACCCAACGGCTTCCGCCGGCAGGAATATATGGGGACGCAGCACACGCACGGCCACGATTTGGACCATGGCCAGCGCGGACAAACCAAACGACAAAAAACAAAGGAGATTCAGCGAAGGCGATCTGCCGATCCGGGCGAGGCGGGTGCCCAATCCTCCCAGGATCAGCCAGATAAACAGAACCAGAGCCACGACGATTTCATTGCCCTGGAACTGGGCCAGGTATTCGCGAACGAACACCAACTGGCTCGCCACCGAAGCAATGCCGGTGGCAATGACTAAAGCGATCAGACGCCGCTCAACGGTGTTCTTCAAAGCATTGCACTTGATAGGTCTCAACATCCAATCGGTCCCGGCGCCATGCCTCGGCTGCCAAACCGGCTTTTACGCACAGGTGCGATAAAAACGCATCGACCTTGGGCAGCTGCTGCCATACCTGGGGAAGAAATGTAGCGCTGGCCCCGCCTTTGCGAATGGTCACGCCGTCAATATCGGGCCGCAGCTTGGCCGCCAGATCGTCGGCGTCGGTGTAATTCAGAGGCTTGGGTTCGGTCAAGACGCTGACCTCGATAACGATGCGGTCCAACTCCCCGGCGGTCAGTGCGCGAAAACGAGGATCGTGAAATGCGGCGTTGATGGCATTGGATCGGACATTATCGACAATGGATTGCGTCCCCGTGAGGCTGCCGATGCAGCCGCGCAGTTGACCGCCGATCTTCAACGTGACAAATGTGCCGCAGGGTTCCTGCAGCATCGGATCCTCCAGCCGGCTTTCCATCCGGGCTTTCCGGGATTCCGGCATCTGCCGGTTGAAACGTTCCAGGAGCGTATGGCGCGCCAGAAGAAGCAACGCCTGCCCCTGGCTCTGGTCCAGAGGAGTGGCTTCATGTGATGACATAGGCATTTCTCCAAAAAAGGCAACAGCGGCATATCCGACCACGCGGTTGTGATCGCCGGTTGTATCACCACTATTGGCGTAAGCCAGCAGGAACGGTCGCCATTGATGCTTTCGGGCCAGATGCAACAGCACCGCTATGGGGTGCTTGCCGCACGTACGGTTATCATCACCCAAAATGGGCGTACTGTCCAGATCCAATATGGCTTTAATGGTGGAGCGATCCCTTGAAACGGCCTGCTCATAAGGCAAAAAGTGCGACAGGTCCGCGCTGGCGACCAGCAGGGTTCGGTCATCCAACAGTTGATCGATATGATCACCCAGTTTTCCATGGTCGCAGAGCCCCAGGATCATTGGCAGCAATTCAAAGGTCTCCAGGTAGACCTGCAGAAACGGCAGAATCACCTCGAGGCTGTGCTCCCTGTCCTCGCCGGGGGGCAGAATCCTGAACAGATCAAACTCATGGCTTAAGCTGCGGTTGAGCGGATGCAACCGGACACGCCCCAGGGGAGTCTGCCAAACGGCGAAACTGCTGAGAGCGGCATTGTCGATTCCCAGGCGATGATCCGGGCCGAGCAATATAACGGTATCGAAGGATTGATGGTCAAGTGCACGGGCGACATGGGCTGCCGTTGCACCGGAATACATATACCCGGCATGCGGCATGATCAGCGCTTTACAGGGTCCGCTTACGCCCACGGGGGATGCGTTGATCCGGGCCTGCCGGGTCAGCTGATCGATCAGCCGGAGTAATTCATCGCCTTTGGACGGATAGAACGCACCGCTCCAGACCGGTTCGCGCACACCTTGCCCCATGGCCGTGTGGTGCCCCCCCAGCACACAGCCAACAAGGCAAAGCCAGCATGTGATCATGGTGCGCCTGCGCATCGCCACTCCGGATTGGACGGTTATCAGCCTTGTTTTAATTTAGCACTACAACGGCCCTGAAAGCAGTGTCAAGAGGGTAAAAACGCAGCCCTCATCCAGCGGCTTGGTGCTATTGCTACGGGCTTTTTCATAAAAGAGAATGCCGCCTCATCGCTCGAGCCAGGATATGATAAACGCCGCCACCCCCTCGATATCTCCGGTGCCGAAGATCGGCACGCTGCTCTCAATCGCCTCATCGCTGATAATGGCCAGCAGAGCGGGATCATGTTGGCACAGGGGTTTGTCATCTCCGGTGGCATGCGGCCGAAAGACTTCTATCTTGGGGTGCGGCTCGTTTTTGTAACCTTCGGTTAGGATCAGATCGGCAAAATCGATCAGGCGCGCCAGGGCTTCCGGACCGTGGTCATGATCGGAATCCATAACCAACCCGATCTTCGATGGTGATGACACGATGGTTGCCACGGCACCGGCCCGCTTGTGCCGCCAGCTGTCTTTGCCGGGCCGATCCATCTCAAAACCGTGGACGTCATGCTTAATGATGGCGACCTTGAGGCCGGCACCGGTCAGGTTGGCAATCACTTTTTCGATAATGGTGGTCTTTCCGGAGCCTGAGTGGCCGACAAATGAAAGGATGGGAACAGGGTCGTGCGTCGACGGCGACGGGTCGGCTTCAAGCTCTTCGGCAGGGTAGAATGACGCCTCGAAAGCGGCATCATCCGCTTCCAGACACAGCAATTTAATCTGCTTGTATTTGGCCAGCAGATCCCGGCCGGCCTCGGTCAGCGTGGTGCCGCGAGCCTTATCGCTGTCTACGATTTTCATCTGGAAATGCTTCTCGGTCGACCGGATTTTACTCCACGCCGATTTATACGACATGCGCATCAATTTGGCCGCCTGATTGATGGATCCGGTTTCTACGATCTTCTCGAGCAGCATCATTCGGCCTTCGGCCATTACGATTCGATTGTTCTGATCAACAATGCGTTGGCAGGACTGGAGCTTGAAGCGCGGTTTTGATTTCATCATCAGGCTACTCGCTTTCGCGAAGCACTTCCTCAGCCCATGTCAATGCCGCGATCATGTTGGGGAAACCGGCGGTAGTCAGTCCCAGCAGGATGGCGTGATAGATCTCATCGTTGCTTGCGCCAACGGCTTTCGCCTTGCGCGTATGACTCATGACACCGCCCCGGGAGTTGGCCCCCACGGCAATGCCAAGCTTGATCAGGTCCTGGGTTTTTTCATCAAGAGGTCCTGCCTTGCGGGTGGCGATTCCCAGTTTCTGGTAGTTACCGAATACTTCGGGAAACTGATCGACAAATTTTTCATATACTTTCGGAAGATACATAGCGGCTCCATTTGTTTGGCGGAAAAGGGTTGTCGGTTGATGCAGCACATGCTGCAGTCCTGCCTCAGGCCTGCAGCCACTAGTGTTGTGTCCTGCAAATAAATTCAAAAACGAATGTCACTCCGGCGTAAGCCGGAGTCCAGCTTAAAACCCTCTGGATTCCGGCTTGCGCCGGAATGACTCAAAGGAATAAGCCATTCGAATTGAACAACTATTTTTAACCCAACTTCCAGGACACAACATTAGAAGCTACTGTAAAACGATATCGGAAGTCAAGCCGCTCGAAGCGGTACGATCGTGGTGGGCGCCTCGGCAAATGGGTGGCTTTAACCAGTCATGGTATGGTATAAGCAGAACGGTTTTCTATAATTACCCAGGGATGCCTATGAAACTGACAGATGAACGACGTGACCGCTATCACCGGCAGTTGGTTCTGGATGCCGTCGGTGAAGGCGGTCAGGAAAAGATTTGCAATGCAAAAGTACTGGTTGTCGGAACCGGCGGGCTCGGTTCACCCGTCCTTTGGTACCTGGCTGCAGCCGGTGTCGGCACGCTGGGCATCGCAGACGGTGATGTTGTCGACCGGTCCAATCTTCAACGGCAGATCATTCACTCGACGGCGGATGTGGGCCGCCCGAAAGTCGAATCAGCCGCGGAAAAGCTGACCCGTCTCAATCCCGAAGTGCGCCTGGTCAAACACCTGCTGATGGCGGCGCCCGAAAACATTGCACAGGTTATAGAGGGCTACGACTTCGTGGTAGATGCCACCGATAATTTCGAGGCGAAATTTCTGATCAATGATGCCTGCGTTCTGGCTGGAACGCCATTTTCGCATGCGGGTGTGCTGCGCATGTCGGGTCAGACCATGACCGTCCTGCCGGGCCGGAGCGCCTGCCTGCGCTGTCTCTTTGATCAACCGCCGCCCTCCGGGTCAGTGCCGGGAGCCGCTCAGGTCGGAATCCTTGGCGCAGTGGCGGGCACGCTCGGTTCGGTGCAGGCTACCGAAGCGCTCAAATATATTGTGGGCGCGGGAGAGCTGTTGCAGAACCGGATGATGACGTTGGACGCGCTGGAGATGCGGTTCAAAACGATGTCCGTACAGCAAAATCCCGCATGCAGGATATGCGGCACGGCGTCGACGCCAAGCAGTCGCGGTTAGCGATCATCCCAGCGTACAACAATTCCGGCCGTCCTGCTTGCTGGAGTATAGAAACCGGTCGGCGCGCTTGACGATCGACTCCGGGTTATCATCGCGTGCGGCCACGGTGGCGCCAATGGACGCCGTAACGTTGATCCGGCCGCCATTTTGCTGGATAAATGAGTTGGCGATGAGTATTCTGAGGCGGTCGCATACCGCCCGCAACCCCTCCAGATCGACACTGCGGATAAGACCGACAAACTCTTCACCACCCCATCGACCAAACAAGTCATGCGGTCTGGCCGACTGGACCATCGTTTTGGACACGGTCTGCAGAACGCGGTCCCCAACATCATGCCCGTAACGATCGTTCACCTTTTTAAAAAAGTCGATGTCCAGGATCAACAACCCAAACGAGAGATTGTACCGCTGCTTTTCCGAAAGCCGCCCCACCAATTCCATTTCCACAAAGCGCCTGTTGGCCAGCTGCGTCAGGGCATCGATCAGCGAGAGGCGTTCAAGCTCCTCTATTTTATTGGCAATTGCATTATTGGCGCTCAAATCACTGAAAAGCTCTGCACCGCCGACGACCTGCCCTTTTGTATCTTTCAACTGCGTGGTACGCACCCAGACCGGCACCCGATGTCCCTCCTTGTGGTGTAAAAAGACCTCTGCGTCGCGCGGCTTCCCATCTTTGATGGTGGCAGCCAGGGGACACACGCGACGGCAAAGCGCGTTTCCCTGCGCATCGACATGAACCAGGACATTTTCATGGCAGGCGTGTCCGAGAACATCATCCATCGCGTAGCCGGTGATTCGCTGGGCGGACTTGTTCCAGTAAATGATCTTTCTCTGTCTATCAACCAGATACAATCCATCGATAATATGGCCGATTAAATCCTTGTAATTGATTTCCATGATGTTTCCTTGTGCGGCAGGCTGTCATTCCAATTTTAACACCGGAAGTTCACTCAGGTTCGATGAAACGATACTGTGTCAGCCCATTGGCTGTGACAGTGGATATATCGGCACTATTTCAAGGGACTTTATTTATCGATAGCAGGTACGACCTCTGTTCGCCCTATGGACAGGCAAGAAGGAAAATGATAATCAGCTTTTTCTGTTGCTGTTGTAAATCCATACCGTTAAAGTCATATTTTTATATGACACAGGACGAACCGGCGGATAGGCTCCATAGCTCGAAGCGGTTTCTGTTTCTCTCTGATGACTTTGAGGAGGTACTCCATGCTGATCGATCGTTTTTTTGAAACCGGTCGTCGATTTCTCGGCTGCCAATACCCCATCATGTGCGGCGCCATGACATGGGTCAGCGATCCAACGCTGGTCACGGCTGTCGGAAAGGCCGGTGGTTTCGGCTTGCTGGCCGGCGGTAATGCGCCGGTAGAGGTATTAAAAGAACAGGTGGAGGCCACGCGACGGCTTTCAGACCGTCCGTTCGGCGTCAATATCATCACCCTGGCGCCGGTCTACATCGACCAACTGAACCTGGTCTGCGATATGGGCTGCGATTTTGTGGTCTTCGCCGGCGGCATCCCGAAAAAGAAAGAGATCGAGCAGGCCAAGTCTTGCGGTGCCAAAGTGATCTGCTTTGCACCCACCGCAATGCTGGCGATGCAACTGATTGACCGCGGCGTCGACGCGCTGATGTTGGAGGGCTCTGAAGCCGGTGGCCATATCGGACCGGTGGCGCTGTCGGTGCTGCTTCAGCAAATCCTGTTCGAAGTCGATGACGTGCCGATCTTTATTGCCGGCGGTATTGCGACAGGCCGCATGATGGCCCACCTGATGATGATGGGTGCTGCAGGAATCCAGATGGGCACCCGTTTCGTCATGGCCGAAGAGTGCATCGCACATCCACAGTTCAAGGAAGCATTTCGCAAAGCCAAGGCCCGGGATGCGATGGCCACTCCCCAGTTTGACAGTCGTTTGCCCATCATTCCAGTACGATCACTGAAAAATGAGGGCACCATCGAATTTGCCAAACTGCAGCTGGAGCTGCTGCATAAGTTGGACAACGGCATCATGGATCGGCAGCAGGCGCAATTTGCCGCCGAGCGCTTCTGGGTCGGCGCACTGAAGGATGCGGTTATCGACGGCGATGTCACCACAGGCTCGCTCATGGCAGGCCAATCGGTGGGCCTCGTGGACAAAGTGATGCCCCTGCAGGCAATCATCGATGAGTTCATTCAAGACGGCGAGGCCGAAATGGTGCGACTCAAGCAGGCGTTAACCTGAACCGACACTCCCTGAGGCGGGCTTATCATTTGCGGCCTTCGGCCGCTCCTGTAAACTCAAGAGAGCCCGGCGACCATCGCCTTTAAGATATTGGCATGCTCAACTCATGCGCTTTGATCAAAAACAATCAAGGGGCTTGATTTGAAGTCGTTAGTTGAGGTATTGTTATGTTAAGATTAACATAACACCATCAGGAGTGATCGATTCAATGCAATCATTTGATGCTTTGCTCAAAGGGTCATCCGAAGCGCACGGCCACTTGTGCCCAGGCCAGGTCGTCGGCGTCCGGATGGCCATGCTGGGCTGCCGCCTGATCGGTCTGGATGAGCCGAGCCGGATGCCTCAAATAAAAAAGGTCCTTGTCTACATTGAAATCGACCGCTGTGCGGCCGATGCCATCGCATATGTTACAGGCGTCAAGCTGGGCAGGCGATCGTTGAAATTCATGGATCACGGCATCATGGCGGCGACTTTTGTCAACCTTGAAACCGGCAAGGCCGTTCGTATCGTCTCCACCGAATCCTCGAGGGACGAGGCCGGTCAATATGCACCCGACATCGACGATCCGGCACAGCGACAGCTGCAAGCCTATAAGGTGATGCCGGACGACGCTCTTTTTACGGTGGAAGAGGTCATCGTGGATGTGCCTGTACATGACATGCCCGGCCCGACCAAATTCAAAGCCCAATGCCAAGCCTGCGGACAGGTGGTGCGGGACAAAAAAGAGGTGATGCTGGGAGGCAGGATACTGTGTAAGCCGTGCGCTTATGGCACCTACTATCGACCGACAAATCAGAATTTGTCGGACAACAAGGCCGCACACTGATATAAACAAATCAAGGAGCAGCAGCATGTGCAATTCCAATGCATGGGATAAATTGGACGACTACCTGACCAAGATACCTGTTGAACAAGCCGTGGGAACACGTCTGGCGCATGACATAACCGAAATCCGTCCCGGAGAATATAAAGGGCCCTCGTTTCGCAAGGGCCATAAAATTGCCCAACAGGACCTGTGCCATCTGATGCGGCTGGGCAAGCGCCACCTCTATGTCCTGAACCTTGAACAAAACCAGGTGCACGAGGATGACGCCGTCTCCGAACTGGCTGCGGCCCTGTCCGGTCCGGGCGTAACGTTCGGAGCCAAACCCAAAGAGGGAAAACTGCAGCTGCACGCAGCATACAGCGGCCTGCTGAAAATCAACACCGAAGCGCTTGTTGAATTCAACCTCATCCCCGACGTGATGTGCGCCTCACTGCACAGCAATGTCCCGGTCACCCAGGGACAGGTCGTGGCGGGAACGCGCGCCATCCCATTGATCATCGGCCGCGACGTATTGGACCGGGCGGTTGAACTGGCCCGGCAAGAGAGTCCTGTCTTCAGTGTCAAGGTCTATCAACGGCTGCGGGCCCGGCTGATCATCACCGGCAATGAAGTTTAT
Source organism: Desulfobacteraceae bacterium (assembly GCA_050291625.1). GTDB lineage: Bacteria > Desulfobacterota > Desulfobacteria > Desulfobacterales > Desulfosarcinaceae > JARRKU01. Next base: position 25,596 of record JBNKKC010000070.1, on the reverse strand, counting down.
GACGGGCTGATTGAAGACAAATTTGAACAAATTGTACGCAGCAAACTGGAAGGATTCGGCGCCAGTCTGGAAGAAACGGTTATCTTACCGGACAACCGGCATGTGATCGCCGATCACACCCGAAGATTTCTGGCCTCGAATACAGATCTGATTATCACCACCGGCGGAATGTCTGTGGACCCGGATGATGTAACACGTCTTGGCATTCGGGACGCCGGTGTCGATGACCTCCACTACGGGGCCGCCGCCCTGCCCGGCGCCATGGGGATGTTGGCCTACAAGGAAAAAATCCCGATTGTCGGCATCCCGGCATGCGGGCTTCACCACAAAGCAACCGTTTTTGACCTGCTGCTGCCGCGTTTGCTGGCAGGTGAAAACCCAGACAACCGGGACCTGGCGCGATTGAGCGTCGGCGGACTGTGCCTCGACTGCGGTGTATGCCGCTACCCGGCCTGCAGTTTCGGTAAGACCGCATGATAGACATTGAAAGGAGACCGAAAGGTCGTGGAACTGAACCGCAAACTACATGACGTCATGCGACCGGCGGCGGATGCGGTAACGGTCGAGCAAATCTGCATGGGCATCGGCTACACGGCCGTGGTGACCAGCGACGGCGATATCGGCGTAGCCTACACCTATTTTGACGCAAAGAGCGGATGCTGCCTGGTCCAAAACTACCAGGATTTTGAGGGCCGTCCGGCCGGGGAATTGCTGGCGCTGATTCAGCATCCGGACCCGCTGGAGCGCAGCATGGCGCTGGCGCTGATCAACGCCCTGAACAGAAGCCGGGCAGAACGGCTTCCCGATGACAAACAGAATACGTTGCTCTACGATGCCCTGGATATAAGGGCCGGCAGAAAAGTCTCCATGGTCGGCTATATTAAGCCGACGGCTGGTGCCCTGGAGACAATGGGCGCCCAGGTGGATGTCATCGATGAGTTCCGCCAGATGGGAGATAAAGACCGTTTTTTGCATAACCTTGAAACGTGGGCGGATGCAGCGTTGATCACCTCGACAACGATTCTGAACAATACGATTGAATCGATTTTGGATCGGGTCGGAGAAAATGTCCGGGTCGCCCTGCTCGGACCGAGCACACCCATGGTCGCCGAGGCATTCGAGCATCGCCCCATGGTCAAGGCACTTGCTGGAATTGTATCCGACCGAGTCGACCCGGTGCTGAAAACGGTCCGTCACGGGCTGGGTACCCGCTATCTGCATCGCCACAGCCGAAAAGTTACCCTGACGTTGTAGAAGCCGGAGGACTCCAGATCCCCGCAGTAAGCGGGATCTTCGACCGGCGTTGCCAAGGGTTCGCAGTAGTCCGACTACGGCTTCACCCCTGGCGCCTTCTTGTCCCGCTGGGCTTTTGCGGGGTTTATCCCGTTGATCTATAACGGGAGACTCTGAAGCCCTCCGACTTCTACAATAATAGGGTTTACGTAGACACAGAACTCCCGTGTGCAATGATCGGCGCCGGGGCCACTGAACACCAGCAGGACTGCAATTATGACACAAGCACGTATCGTGGCTGTATCCATCAGCCAGAAAAAAGGCGAAAAGAAGATCAATGTTGACCAGGCACGACTGATTCCGGACCATGGACTGGACCAGGACGCTCACGCCGGCGATTGGCACCGGCAGGTCAGTCTGCTGGACATGCAGAGCATTGCCAAAATCCGCGAAAAAGGATTGGATGTCGACCCGGGCAATTTTGCCGAAAACATCACTACCGAGGGATTGAAGTTGTGGAAACTGCCTCTCGGAACACGGATGCGACTGGGCAGGGAAGTACTGGTGGAAGTCACCCAGATTGGCAAGGAGTGCCACAACCGCTGCGCTATCTTTCACCAGGTTGGCGATTGCGTCATGCCGCGGGAAGGCATATTTGCAAAAGTGTTGGAGCCGGGAACGATTCGACCTGGAGATCCGATAGCGCTTTTGGAATAACAAATAGTGTTAAGTTTTAAGTGATCAAAAAGGATATCGTAAAACCCAATGCCCAAACTAAACGATCGACACAACCGAACCATTGACTATCTGCGCATTTCGATTACCGACCATTGCAACCTGCGGTGTCACTATTGTGTGCCATTCGACGGCAGACCGAAATTGCCGATGGCCGAGTTGCTTACGTACGAAGAGTTGTTTACGGTAGCCAGGGCCGCGGCTGAGGTGGGAGTAACGAAAATACGCCTCACCGGCGGCGAACCCTTGATGCGTCGCAACATGCTCCAATTCTGCGAAATGCTGCGCACGTTGCCTCAAATCAAAGATCTGGCGCTGACCACCAACGGCATCCTGCTGGCATCCATGGCGCATGATCTGAAGTCGGCGGGTGTCGACCGGGTCAACGTAAGCCTGGATACTCTGGATGCGGGGCGTTTTGCCCAAATCACAGGCAAAGACCGCCTGGAAAGCGTCCTGGACGGAATCAGCAAGGCAATGGATAATGGGCTTGCACCGCTCAAGATCAACATGGTCCCCATGCGCGGGATCAATGACGATGAAATTGTCGATATGGCCCGCTGGTCGCTTTCAGCTCCCATAGACATCCGCTTCATTGAATTAATGCCCACCAGCGGCTGGGCGATGGACAGACACGAGCAGTGTTATATTCCCGTTGATGAGATCCGCCGAAAAGTGGAGCAAATCGGGCCATTGGAAGAGATATCCCAGATCGAGACCCGCGGTCCGGCCACATATGCACGCCTTCCGCAAGCCCAAGGCCGCATCGGCTTCATATCCGCCGTCAGCCACAGCTTTTGCAGGACCTGTAACCGTCTGAGGCTTACCGCGGACGGAAAGCTGCGCGCCTGCCTGTTGTCAGAGCATGAAATCGATATGAAAGAACCGCTGCGCAACGGGGCGGGCCTGAACACGTTGAAAGCCATCATTCAATCCACCGCATTGGCAAAACCGGCGGGCCATCGCCTCGACGCCCCCAACCCCGAAGCCATTAAAGGGCGTTTGATGCGATCGATCGGTGGTTAAAACAGCTGCAACTGCCTGCGGTAATTATCGATCACCACTTTGGGATCATCTGTAATGACAACATGGGACTCGATCCATGACGGTGCGCGGCCTTGCTGCACCATAGTGGAAATCTGCTGGCGAATTCCATGCCAGAAACCCTGGTGATCTTCGGTGTCGAAAAGAATGATCGGCACCCGTTCCATAATGGAGAGCTTCATATTGCACAAGGTGATACCGAGCTCTTCCATGGAGCCCAGTCCGCCGATATTGAAAATGGGAAAGGACGCTATTTCAAACCATTTCTGGCGGCTGTGACGGCAGGTTGCCTGAAACACCTGGCAAAAATCGACATCGGTGGTCATCGGCTGATCGGTGATTTCGAGAAAATTGGCTCCGGAAAGAATGCCTCGCTGCCTGGCCATGGTGTTGGCCACCTCCATCACACCGCTGCCCCCGCCTGTGACAATGCCGATGTTGTGACCCCAGAAGGAGACCAGGGCATCCATCAGGTCGCCCAATCGTTTTTGCCCTCTTTCCGACAGCGGCAGTGTCGAGCCGTAGAACGCAAACAACATGGATTTGTGGAACTCGGCGAGACGCTCAGGAGCTACAAAATAACCCTTTCCGTCACGCATGGTGTGAACCAGCAGACGCTGATTCAATCCGCACACCCAGTATACGTCGACGCCATAGGCGTGATACTCCTGCAGCCGGCTGTGATCTTCCTGGGATAAAAACGGGCCGTGCTCGCACGAAGGGGCGTAAAAATAGAGAGCACTGATCCTGCCGTCTGCGGCAAGATTGACAATATCCCGATGCTCGATGAGATTTGGAAAATATGTGAGCGCCAGCACCGCCGGCGTTTTTTTTACCAGGTTTGGCAGGCGTGACGTCGCATAGATGTGCGGGCACCTGCTGGATGGCACCGATTCGCTCCGTGCCTCGGCACAATGCGCTTCCGAGACCCGGCAGCGATCCGCAGGACCGTTTATGGCGATCCGGGCCTTGGCAATACCTCCATAGTCCGGTTTGATGACGGCAACCGGCTGGTCAAGAAAATGACAAGTGGAAGGCCCCTTCCTGGACATTCGCGATTCAAGGATCTTCAGTTCTTTGTAACTGTAGCGTTGATGGCGATGCTCAGTCTTGCGGCGATTGGCGGTTTTAAATTTGGGTGCACCGTAGATGCGGGCGCTGATCAAAGGATTGACGATGGTATGGGATGTGCCGTTGATGATCTCCAGATAGATCCGGATGCCTCGAGTTTTGATGGGGTCCAATACGGTCGCCGGCAGGTTGCGGCCCAACGAAAAGCCGCTTTGCAGTACGACATAGTGATCGTTCAAATACATGGAGCAGGTGGTAATGACGCCTTCTGCGGGAGGTATGATCAAATTGGGGACGCTTCTGTTGATTTGATACCGATTGAGCATTTCGCGGCCATCGGCCTGCAGCAGAATACGGCCGAATGTGGCATCGTCGATGTCCTCGCGCAGAATGCAAACCGTTTTGTGCGGGGTGATAACAATGCTGCCGTCGCTGGATATAGCCGTTGAAGCCGGCAGCTTGAGATCCGCCCGTTCGATGGCCGCCATAACCTCCTCTGACGAAAGCAGCGCCTCGGGATCGCAGAAAACCATGCGGCCCACCGGCAGCCCCTGATCGATATAGGCCGCCAGCTGATTGAGACGGGGATAGCCCGGAATAACGGCTGTGGCCGTCTGGGTCAGCACTAATTCATCACCCTCGAGGTTGCTGATGGTCGGCTGCTCACCGGTGATCTGAATCCCGAGACGGGCAATGCGGGAGCGCTCGCTGAAAAGGATGTGCTCCGGTGCGGCTGCCAGCCGTTTGATCATATGATCAGAGAGGCCAAAGCGGCTCTCAAAGGTAATTTTCTCCGCGTCCTGCGCAAGCACCCGTGCAATGACCCCGTCTTCGGACTGCAGCATGCCACGATAGGAACGATTATCTCTTACTCTTTTCAGCATAAGCGATCTCTTTGGTTTTGCGTTCCGGGTTGCCGGTGACCTGCCTGCCCGGCAGGCCGGCAGAACCTTCGAATCTGTCCGACGAAAGCCTATTATCCATAAACTATTAAAATTTTTAAAGCCTTTTCTGCCAATTATTGTCACCCTCAACGCCGTCGATCACCCCTCTTTTTCTCCCCCAGAACGCCGTTGCGTCCTGTTCGGCTCCTGAACGCTATATGTAGTAGATACCAGGTGCGACAACGCCCTAAACAACGGATGATCCGATACCGGGAGGACGCCTATGGTTGGTATAATATTTGCAGTATTTGCACCGAGGCACCGCTTAACATGAAACTCAAACCAGGGGCGAGCGATGAAGTGTGCATGGTGTGGTTATATCCGGCAAAAAGGTGATGATCATTTTGTCCCGACCAATGAATGTCCCTCCTGCGGAAACTCGTATGACAAAAAGGGGGACAATATGTTCAATGCATTTCCAATGGAAGCCGATGCATCGGATCCTGTCCTCCGGCCCAGCCCGGTGGATGAGGAGTCGCTGAAAAAGGCTCGCGAGCGCGTTGAAAAACGCCTGCAAGGACGCCTCGCCTCCCAGAAAAGGGATTCGCGTCACGACCAGACACTTGAACTGGCCCGTCAATTCGCATCCGAAGGGGTCCGAAAACGCCAGGAGCAATGGAAACAGCAGCAGGCGGCCCTTCAGGGAAGTGATGATACCCAAACAGATCCGTCATCGGAAAGCCCGACTACAGAGGTCGGCTCAACAAGCGAACCCGAAATGCCGGAAAAAATGATCGAAGCGGCTGAAGACAACGCCTCTGCCGCCGACATGATGGCACAGCAGGATTGCGATCCAACACCTCCCGACTCGGATCATAAAGAGAGTTACCTCGCCAAGGCGTTGGAAAAAAAACAAAAATCGATCTTATCCGACGACATGGAAGGGGATGCAGTCGATGAGCCCGTTGACACTTCCGACTTGTCCGACGACATGGAAGAGGATGCAGTCGGTGGTTCCGCCGACACTTCCGAGATCCTGGATATGGAGTCGGAATCCGAAAGCACCAGCCAAGCATCGCGGTCTGTGACGTCAGCCGAAGAAGGGGATGCAGCCCATTGCGCGACTGTCCCCGAGCCGGAACCGGTTCGGGAGGAAGACCAGCCAGGAACAAGCGGAGCCCATACCGTATCCGGCAGAGGCCATCTGCGCAAACGTTGGCTATGGGTGCCCGGCGGAAATTTGGCCCGGTTGCAGCCGCTTGTAGCCTGGCTGATCCTGGTGGCCGGTATCTGTGGGGCCGTCCTGTCATGGACAACCCTGACGAATGCCGAGGCAGGCATGCAGACACGGCAAATGGCTGTCGGCAATTCAATGAGCCTGGGACTGCTCCTTGGATTTGCCTATCTCGTCACCGGTGTTCTGGGATTTGCGTTTTTCTGGGTATCGTCGCTGATCAGTCACCAGCTCAAGGATATCCAGCGCTTGCTGCTCCTGCAGCCCGTACACCTGAGCCGGAACCCGGAGGCGGAACCGAAGCCTGCCGACGAGGTATTGGAATAGAAAATGACGCGTCAATGATTACCCGTAAAGAAGACCAAGGCATGCCGGTGCCTCAATCGTCATCGATCACCAACACTTTCGCGCCTTTTATCTTGCGCCCCTTGAGCTCAAGCAGAGCCTTGTTTGCCGACTCAAGGGGATAGGTCTGCACTTCCGGTTTTAAGGGGATCTCGGCAGCCAGTGAGAGAAAATCACTGACATCCAGGCGCGTCACATTGGCCACACTTTTTATCTCTTTCTCCTGCCAAAGGTGCTGTGCATAATCCAGGTCCATCAGACACTTCTGGTCGACGCTCTCTTTACGAATCGCGTTGATCACCAGCCGCCCTCCCGGAAGTAAGTGATGCAATGCTTCTACGATCGGCCGCCATGCCGGAGTGGTATCAATCACAGCGTGCAGCTGCTCCGGTGGTCGGTCACAAGTATCTCCGGCCCATACGGCGCCCAACGTTTTTGCAAAAGCCTGTTCCTCAGGACTGCGGGCAAAGACATATACCGGACTGTCGGAAAATCGATGTCGGACCAGCTTGAGCACCAGATGCGCAGATGCACCGAATCCGGTCAGGCCCAGGCGCTGGCCGTTTTTCAGACCTGTCAGGCGCAGCGAGCGGTACCCGATGGCGCCCGCGCAAAGCAGCGGAGCGGCCTCGATATCATCGAGGGAATCCGGTATGGACAAGGCAAACCGCTCATTCAGCTTCATGTACTGCGCATAACCACCGTTTGCGTCCCGCCCCGTCGCTCGAAATTGCCGGCAAAGGTTCTCATGCCCGTTGCGGCAAGCGGCACAGTTGCCGCAGGCAAAATTGATCCATGCTGCGCCGACCCGGTCTCCAGGCCTATAGCGGCCGGCCTTTTCACCTATATCCGCAACAGTGCCCACGACCTGATGTCCCAATATCACCGGCAGTGTCGGTGGTGGAGTGCGCCCTTCGATAACGTCAAGCTCGGTATGGCAAACACCGCAAGCCGTAACCCGGACCAGGAGATCGCCGGGCCCGATGTCAGGCTCCGGCATCCGTCTGAGAACCAGTGGCGAAGCATCGACCGCCAAATCGACAATCCTTTCCATCACCATGGCTTTCATCATATTTCCCCCTCTCAAATGAGCTTCGCGAATTCATTATTGTCAACCATAGCCCGATTTTCCGGAAAGCACAAAACGAATAAACATTGACCTTCCATCCAAAGCGGCGGTAGAATACAGCTCTCAATACTATCCATAAGTGTCGTGGAATAAATAATCTTAACGTCTTTGGCTTCAAAACCCTGATAGCGCATCGCTGCGTAATCAACCTGAATTGGTCAGGAGATTTTCGCCTATGGGTGATATGCAACATGCTGTGGGTCTGTGTCTGGGGGCTTCGACAGTCTCGGCAGTCTGTGTGGCGCAAGCCGAACATCAAAAACCAAATCAGGATCCTGGTTTACGGATTGTCTCGCATCATGTCTATCCTCATGACGGCAGCCCTCATGCCGTCCTGCACAACGCCATTGCTGATCTGGAGCGAAGCGGATTCGAAAAGATTGCCGTGACCGGGCGCAAATTTCGGCATATGCTCAATCTGTCATCAATTTCGGAACCCGAAGCGGTGGAATATGCATTCAATCATGTCAAACCGACAGACAGAACCTGCCCTGCCTTGATCAGTGCCGGCGGTGAGACGTTCATGGTGTATGTGCTCAATCACAAGGGCCGGATCGCCAATGTGATCACGGGCAATAAATGTGCGTCCGGCACGGGTGAATTCTTCCTGCAGCAATTACGCCGCATGGATGTCGACATTGTGCAGGCTGCCGCCTGGGCCGCTGAAACGCCTCCCTACCCCGTTTCCGGCCGCTGCTCTGTTTTTTGCAAATCCGATTGCACCCATGCGACCAACAAGGGCATCCCCAAATCAGAGGTTACAGCCGGTTTGGGTAAGATGATGGCCGATAAAATTTTAGAACTGCTGAAAAAAATCGAGCACAAAAACCTGATGCTGGTGGGTGGTGCTTCCGAAAACCAGATGATGGTCCACTACCTCAACCAGGCCATCGAAGGGTTGATTATACCGAGGCAGGCCCCCTACTTCGAAGCCCTGGGAGCCGCGCTATGGGCTCTGGAAAATACGCCGCGGGCCTATCCGGGGCTTGAGCAACTGTTCGTTTCAAAAGCGAAGCGCTTCGACGGCTTGCCGCCGCTATCCGCCACCGAGTCTTCAGTGCAGTTCAAGACCATGCAGCAAGCCACCGTAAGGAGCGGTGACGTTTGCCTCCTGGGTCTGGATGTGGGCTCCACAACCACTAAAGCCGTACTCGTAAGCGTATCTGACGATGCGTCTCTGGCGTCGGTCTATTTAAGAACAAACGGCGATCCCGTCGCAGCCGCCCGCCGCTGCTATGCCGAAATCCACCGACAAGTGCAGCACCATCTCAACCCGGAGCAGATCACCATTATCGGTGTGGGAATCTGCGGCTCCGGACGCCAGATCGCCGGTCTGCATGCCATGAGCCCGGCCGTCATCAATGAAATCACGGCCCACGCCACCGCGGCCATCCATTATGATCCGCATGTCGATACGATCATAGAAATCGGCGGCCAAGACGCCAAATACACCCACATCACCAACGCCGTGCCGACCGATTACGCCATGAACGAGGCCTGCTCTGCGGGCACCGGTTCTTTTCTTGAGGAGTCGGCGCTCGAATCTCTGGGGATTCCAATGGATCAGATTGCGGACGTGGCGATCCGGGCGACCAGCCCTCCCAACTTCAATGACCAGTGTTCGGCGTTTATTGCCTCTGACATTAAAAATGCCATCCATGACGGCATCGCCGTGGAAGACATAACGGCCGGCTTGGTCTACTCGATTTGCATGAACTACATCAACCGGGTCAAAGGCAATCGCCCGGTCGGGAACAATGTGTTTATGCAGGGCGGGGTGTGCTACAACCGGGCCGTGCCGCTGGCTATGGCCGAACTGACCGGCAAGTCGATCATCGTACCGCCGGAACCAGGCCTGATGGGAGCCTTCGGCGTGGCGCTTGAAGTCAAAAAGCGGATTGCAAACGGCATGCTTGGCGAGCAGCATTATGATTTGATGACACTGGCCCAACGGCGACTTTCCCATGGACGGCCGTTTATTTGCAACGGGGGCAAACAGGGGTGCGATCGACGCTGCAAAATTGCGCGCATCAAGATAGATGGCCGGATATACCCTTTCGGAGGCGCCTGCAGCCGTTTCGAAAATTACCGACAAGGCCGCAAACTGGACACCAAGGGGCTCGATCTGGTGCGCGCCCGCGAACAGCTGATCTTCGATACGTTCGCCCCGGCCCCCATCACCCCCGAATCACCGGGATACAGAGGCCGCATCGGAATCAACCGAAGTTTTATGGCTCACACCTACTATCCGCTTTATGCCAATTTCTTTCACCAACTGGGACTCGACCCGATCTTGCCGGACAATCCGGCTCAAAGCGGCATCGATCAACGAAATGCCCCCTTTTGCTTTCCGGTCGAGCTGTCCCACGGTTTTTTCCACCAGCTCATCAACGACCGCAAACCGCTTCATTACATCTTTCTGCCGCACGTCAAATCGGTCCCCAACCTGGATGGCGCACGAAGTTCTCAGCTATGTCCACTGGCCCAGGCCGAACCGTTCTATCTTCGGACCACCTTTCGCAGCCAGATCAAATCCCTTGAAGCAGACAACACGCGGATTCTTTCGCCGACCATTCGACTCGGAAAAGGTATGGAGCATGGCCGCAAACCGCTGCTGGAAATGGCTGCAGAAATTGGCGTATCGCGCAAAAGGGCGGACCAGGCCTACGCCCGCTCCCTGGCCACCCTGGACGCCTGCCAGAAGGAGATGCTGGCCATTGGCCGGAAAGCACTCGAGCAATTGGATCGACACCCTGATCGGGTGGCTGTTGTGCTGTTTGCACGCCCTTACAACGGCTTTGCCTCGGAAGCCCATATGGGGATTCCCCACAAGTTCGCATCCAGGGGTGTCATGGTGCTTCCACTGGATTTTCTCGACTTATCCGGACTTGAATCCAGGCGATTCATGTATTGGGGCATGGGACAACGCATCATGATGGCAGCCCGCAAAGTTCGGTCCCACCCCCAGCTGTTCGGTGCCTACATCACCAATTTTTCGTGTGGGCCGGACTCGTTCCTGCTGGGGTACTTCCGGGATATGATGGGCCGTAAGCCGTCCCTGACACTGGAACTCGACAGCCACACCGCAGACGCCGGATTGGAAACCCGTATCGACGCCTTCCTGGACATCATCGCCGCTTATCGAAAAAGCGACATCTCTCAAAAAGCCCGAAACATATCTCCGACATTTCGACCGGCACGCACCGTCGTGCAAAACAAATCATTGTTTGTCAGAACATCCGAAGGAGAACTCGTACCCATTACGGATTCCAGAGTCACCTTTCTGATGCCGTCCATGGGAGAACTCGGATCCCGGGCTCTGGCGGCTGCCATGCGCAGCGTGGGCTACCACGCCAAAGCCCACCATCCCAGCGATGAATCGATTTTGAAGATTGGCCGGGGCAACACCTCCTGCAAAGAGTGCCTGCCCCTGATTCTCACCACCGGCACACTGCTGGACTACATCCGGAAACATCGACAGCCCGGTGAAATCATCGTCTACTTCATGCCCAGCGGCTCGGGCCCCTGCCGTTTCGGGCAATACCATATCTTCATGGAAGATCTCATTCGGAAACGCCGGATTCCGAATACGGCGGTCTATACGCTTTCATCGGACAGCGGCTATAATGGAGCGCCGACCGGAACCCAGCGCCGAATGTGGTGGGGCATTGTGATCTCCGATGTATTCGAAGACATGCGGGCCATGCTGCTGGCCAATGCCCGTGACAGCGAAACGGCCATGAGGATGTTTCACGAGCAGTATGCTCAGGTAATTGCCTGCCTGGAACGTGGAGACCGGGACCAATTGACGTCGCAGCTGAGCACCTCCGCATCTGTGCTGAACCGCATCGCGCTCAAGCAGCCGGCAGGCGATGTGCCGGTGATCGCCATGACCGGAGAAATTTTCGTCAGACGTGACGGGCTGTCGCGCCGCTATCTGACGGAACAACTGGCGCATAGAGGCTTCGCAACCCGGTGCGCCCCGGTGGCTGAATGGATTCACTACACAGACTATACCATCCGAAAGAAATATTCGGACCATTCCCGCAAACGGCTGAATGAAAAACTGTCGGCGCTGATCCGACGGCGCATCCTCCAGAAGGACGAACAGTGGATCAAAGGCTTGCTGCAACCATCCGGATTGACCCATTGCGAGCCGATACGGATCGAAGAGCTGATTGACACGGCCAGGCCGTATATATCTCCCTACCTTGGCGGAGAGGCGATTCTGACGATCGGAAGCTCCTTGAAGGAGGTCGTCTCGGAAGTTTGTGGCGTCATCGCCATCGGCCCCTTTGGCTGCATGCCCAACCGGATAGCCGAGGCGATCTTGAATGAGATCATGCATCGCGAAGACAAACTGGCCAGCGAAAGCCGGAACCCGCAACTGCAGATCATCCTGTCCGATGTCGATGACCTTCCGTTCCTGGCCATTGAGAGCGACGGCTCACCGTTCCCCCAATTGATCCATGCAAAGCTGGAAGCATTCTGCCTGCGTGCCCGACGGCTGCATCAGCGCATGCAAAACAGTCTCAATGCTAATTAATTTTAGCAGTCTGAGGGGCCCAGATCCTGTGTTGCCAAGGATTTGCAGTAGGATGACTACGGCTGCATCCTTGGCGCCTTCTTGTCCCGCTGGTTGCCAGCGGGAGGCTCTGGACCCCTCAGACTGCTAAAATGATTGCAACTCTTAGACTCAAATTGAGCCAACTCGATCCTTCCTTCCGAACCCAATCATCGGGGCGCGGTCGGCGTCGGGATCGGACAATTCCCATCCCTTCAAATGATCAACAACATGACGCAGGCAATACCAATATCGCCAGCGATACATATTCAGACGGGAAAAGAGGGCGGGGTTCAAACCAGATCAGAAAATGAATGGCGTTGGATAGAGCTCAACTGTTATCGGCCTGTATCCCGATTCGGAAAGGATTTTTTAAGGGTTAATCCTGTTTTTTTCTGCGATCGACACCGCTGCGACGATCCCGGAATTTTGACAGTGTCACCACCACCCCGCTGCGGGCATCTTTGCGGCGATCGTGCTTGTTATGGCGTTTCTCTTTTGTCGATTTCTTTCCGTGTGACGACCGCGGCGGATTTTCCCTTTTATTCTGGTTGTTTAAAACCGGGGGAATGGTCCCTACAATAATGTCCACCATGGGCTGCACCTCCTGATTATCATATCGGTCGTTTCTTTAATAAACTTAAGCAAATGACCGACAGTGCATCGTTGACAGAAAGACAATAAATTGAGATCTATAGTGGCGATGGATTTGCCTCTGTAAAATGATGCAGGCGGCCCAATTGGCTGACAGCTCATGCCATCTAAACTCGCGGCTTTGAAAGACAGCTTTATCTATCAAGGAGATCTGCCCGTAATGCATACCATTCGAATCGCGATCGTCGGTGTCGGCAATTGCGCAAGCGCACTGGTTCAGGGATTGCAATACTACAGAGATAAGACCGCTGACGACCAGATCGGACTGATGCACTGGGATATCGGTGGGTATTCACCTCACGCCATACGTGTCGCAGCGGCATTTGATATTGATCAGCGAAAAGTCGGCGCCGACCTCCACCAGGCCATCCTGGCGCCGCCGAACTGTACCGCACGATTTTGCGACGAATTGCCTCCCATCGATGTGACGGTTCGGATGGGGCGTATTCTGGACGGTGTGTCCGATCACATGAAGGAGTATGATCCCGACAGGACATTCCTGCCTTCCCGGCAGCCGCAGCCAGACAAAAGCGAGGTCGTGAACCATCTGAAAGCCTCCGGTACCGAAGTGATGCTCAACTATCTGCCCGTGGGATCGGAAGCGGCGACGCGGTTCTATGCGGAATGTGCTTTGGAGGCAGGGGTGGCGTTTATCAATAACATTCCGGTCTTTATCGCCAGCGAGCCCGAATGGGCCGACCGCTTCGCCCAGCGCAACATCCCTCTGATCGGCGACGATATTAAATCTCAACTCGGCGCGACAATCACCCATCGCGTCCTGACCGATCTGTTCAAAAAACGCGGTGTACAGCTCAAACGGACCTATCAGCTGAACACCGGCGGCAATACGGACTTTCTCAATATGCTCAATCGCAGCCGGCTGTCGTCAAAGAAAAAATCCAAAACCGAGGCCGTTCAATCGGTCGCCTCCCAGCGTTTGGAGAATGAAAACATCCATATCGGTCCAAGCGACTACGTTGCCTGGCAAAAGGACAACAAGGTCTGTTTCATCCGCATGGAAGGCCAGCTTTTCGGCAATGTGCCCATGGAACTGGAACTGCGGCTTTCAGTCGAAGACTCTCCCAATTCGGCTGGAGTGGCCATCGACACGATCCGCTGCTCCAAGCTGGCGTTGGATCGGGGGATCGGCGGAGTGCTGGAAGCGCCATCCGCCTATTTCTGTAAGCATCCGCCCCGACAGTTCAGCGATGACGAAGCCTACGCTCGCATGGAGGGCTTCATACGCGAACTCACTGAAAAACAGACTTTATGAACTTCTTTCAGTGATGATATACCGCACCTCAACCGTATCCTCCAAATCATCGGCGATTTTCAAAGAGGCGGGCTCCAGTGCCAGGTCGACTTTAAGCCGCCCGGAGGTCTTTATATTCTCCAGATGAATCTTTTCTGTGTAAATTGTCGTAATGCCGTCCAGCAAGCGTCCGGCGCCTACGACTTTGGTTTGGTTCGGCATCAGCTCCACACTCTTGAGCACGAGTCCGGAAGGCAGTGACCCAACCCAATCGACCTGTATCGGCAGCACTTTGGTCACAGGCAGGTCCAGCGACACTTTAATCTCCGAGGGCTCGATCCTGTTCAGTCGCACCCCTGGTGGAATGACGATATTGTCGCTTGTGATGGTAAAGTTGTTTTCACCGCTGACGGCATTGCTTAAATCCAGTGTGACCCGAACCTGATCGGGCCGCATGGAGTTGATCAAGGCTCCGGAGCCGCTCAGATGCAGTCGTACGGTGTTGTCCGAGGCAAACAGAATCTGCATGCGCGAATCCCGGTTGACATACTCCACCGGCACCTCGAGACTCGTTAATGTCTCCATTCCCTTGGCAAAGCTGAACCAGACGACGGCCATGCAAAGCACACAGATGGCTGCGGCGGTTCCAAGTTCGAACGATTCGCGCCGGCGAACGTCGTCTGGCTCGACGGCTACGCCTAAATGCTGACGCAATACGGTTTTCAGCTCCAGGTTGTCCTTAACGGGCATGAGGCTGCCGTCTTTTGAAACCACGACCTGCCCCCGCTCCTCGGAAACGACAATGACCATGGCATCGAATTGTTCGGTCAGTCCCATCGCCGCACGGTGCCGGGTACCTAAATGCTGGGGCAAATCATCCCGTTGACTCAATGGCAGAATCGATCCAACCCTGGTAATGCGATTGCCCGCAATAATGGCGGCCCCATCATGCACGGGATTTCCGTTCCAAAAAATCGACACCAGCATTTCCCGGGATATCACCCCCTGCCATTGCAGCCCGCCCTGCAGATCTTCCGTAATATCTTCTTTCCCCGGCAAAACGATGAGGGCACCGATGTGACTTCGTGCGAGGTCATAGACTCCCTCCACGATACTGTCGATAGGCGTACGTGCGCTTTTATGAGGAAACCCCCAGAGAATGGCGCGCAGATTCTTTGCCTGAAGCACGTTTCGAATCTCATTGCGAAACACGATGATAATGATCAACGCTCCACCGGCAATGATCCCCTGCATGGCCCAGCTGGTTACGATCAGTCCCAGACTGGCGGCGGTTCGCTGAAACACCCACAGCAGTGCCAATCCCGCGATCACACGCAGAACATTGGTGCCTCTGAACAGAACATAGAGGCGAAACAGAATGTAGCTGTTCAGGACAATGTCCACGATGTCTTGCCAGCGAATGGATAGAACGAATCTGAAAAGTGCATCCATGGTGGGTTACTCGGTTACGCTGAACCGCAAGGTTTGAAGCAATCGGTTGCGAGCATTTCGTATTTCAACGCGCCAGGGCCCTTTGTCCGCCTCGCGCAGCTGAATACTGCTGTAGGTGGACCAGCTGGGTGGTTTCAGTGTCAGTCGTTTCGTGGTGACCAGGGCGTCGCGACGATACCACTTGTGGAACACATGCGTTGAATTTTTTATTCCATCAAAAGTCGTATAGCACGAAATCTTACCCGTATTGATGGAGAATGCCACGGCGGGATGTCGGGGTTCATACGCCTCGATGTATTCACACATGAGGGCACGCACCAGTTTCATCCCCTGGTCAGAGGCCGTTGATTTGCTGTTTTGCGCGTGCGCGGTTCCAACAATCAGACAGAGGCAACTCGCAACCACAAAGCCGAATGTCGATATCTTTCCCATTACTGGGTTTTTTACTAACGAGCACGATTTTTTTGCAAGTGAAATTGTGATTGAAACGGCCGGGTGCGACCGTTTTTATTGTCGAAGCATTGTTTAAGGACGTCGAAGGAGTTCGGCAAGCGTCTTTTCCACAATCAATTCATCGTTGACTGTGTTTGAATGAATTTTTTTAATGACAGCCTTGTCAACAATCCATCCGAAACCCAATTCGTCGAAAAAAATGATCTCTTTCCGATGCATTCTTACTTCCTCCTTGCGCCAACGTACTGATCAAGATTTTCCCGCGCTGTGTTCTGCCGGGAGCCGCCTCACAACTGCGCTTCATTTTCATTATCGGCGCCAAGGTGGTCATACTTTAGCGTAAACATAAGATATTCTTGCTTAAACGACTCTCATTTTGATATGTCCCGCTCGAGAATAACACACTGGGACGTGCGCCCGTCGCACTTGATCAGGAGCGGCTGCACCAGGCGCACATGTGAGATGTAGGTCGCATCCGTCAAGATGGGCAACTTGCGGACACGCTGCCAGCGGATAATATCCCGGGTGTCCTGACTGATAGTCAGGTAAGGGATGGCATGAGTCGTAATCTGTTGAAAAAAATGAGATCCTTGGGATGCCTCGACTTTCAAGCCGGCATCGCGGAGTTCGATGATGGCGCCGACCCTGTCGATATCTTCCCACTTAACCGGAATGCCGAGCCAGGGATCGAACGATCCCCAGCGGCCCGGACCGATCAACAAAAACCGCGGGTCGCCGGGCTGCGCCTTGAGCGCCGCATTGGCGGTGCTGATCTCCCGGGCCATTTCCCGGGTGCGGGCCGGATCGAATGCATCGGGCTTGATATAGACGATATCGGAAATCCGATCGAATTTGCCGTGGCCCAGGGACTGGGTGGAAAAACACAGAGCGTTGCCCAAATCGTCCTGCGACACCTCCACATCAAAGGGATCGCCGCCGACCGACATGGGCCGCATCTGCAGAAGATCAAAGACCGGCGGCCCATCCTTTTCCGATTGAAAATCAACGGCAAACTCGATCTCGACATGGCATCCCATGCCATTTCGGCCGATTTCCAGCAGTTCGGTGACAATCTCCGCCAGGGGAAAGGTTTTGTGCTTCAAAACAGCGGCAAAGGTCACCACCTTTTGGCCGGGGCCCACTGCGGTATCCCGCAAGCGGCCGTCCTCGGGCAGGTACGAGCTGACCAGATTGCGAAAAGGATCCTCACTTAGCGCATCGACCACTTTGCGCGGCTGCAGATCCAGATCAGGATCGATCGGTTCGGTATCGGCGGTCAATCGAAGGGCGTAAAAATGGGTCTGGGCGTTGGCCAATATATCCTCAACCTTTGAAAAGTCCGGTATCTGATGTGGATATTTGGGGCAGAACCGCAGGCCCCCCTCGCCGCGATTAATGATTTTGCCGAAACCGACCCCAATTTTAGCCATGCCGTCATCCGGCCTGATCTGTCCGATCGGATAGTAGTTCTGAGACCGCGCCACGCCGGAAATCGCAGGATAGAACCATGTGCCGTAGGCCCGGCCGGCGATCTGCTGTATCATCACGGCCATTTGTTCCTTGCGGTGGCGAAAGGCGGTGCTTTGGGCAAAACGCCTCGGCAGCTCGAACCAGGTCGAGGCGTAGACCTGCTTGATGGCTGCGACAAGCTGCTCCAGCCGCACGCGCTCATCCGCATGACTGTTGGGAATCATGATGGTCTCATACAAGCCGGCCAATGGCTGATAATGTGCATCTTCCAGAAGACTGGACGAACGAATCGAAAGCGGATACCGCACGGTTTTGATGTATGCCGCAAGATCCTTTGCGATGTCGTCCGGCATCCGTGCCTCGGCAAATAAATGTTTGATCGTTTCATCGGCAATGGATTCCTGGCGAGGATTCTTCAGATCGTTGGCGGCAACAAAAGCGTCAAACCCGTCGCTGGTAATCACCAGAGTAGACGGGATGCGGATGTCGATCCCCGTATATGTTTTAAACAATTGCGGTGACTGGCGCAGCAGGTTGGCGGCAAAGGCCATGCCCCTGGCCTTGCCGCCCAAAGAACCGCCGCCGATCTTGACAAAATCGATTACTTGGGAATCGAAAACCGAGGCGTTAAATTGCGCCACAACGCCTTTCTGGCGCCATTTGCGCAAGTTGTGAATGCTGGAGATGATATAATTGCGCATGGAGGCCACATCCGGGAAATCGGTCGTCTGCACCTGCCGTAAATGGGATGCCAGAGCAATCTCCGATCTCGCCATGATCCAGTTCGAGAAGCGGTTGCGCACGGCGTGATAACACAGCGGCTCATCCGGTATATCCGGCAGCAGGCTCTCCAATTCGCGAAGATTGGAAGCCCGGCCCACTTCGCTGCCGTCGGCGTATCGAAAAACAAAATCACCGAATCCGAAATGCTCGAGGCAATATTGATGCAGGGACTTAAACAAATGGGTAGAGTTTTTATCCAGGAACTGGGCCGGGATCGTCTCGGCCTTGGCTTTGTTGTGCGGTTCGTTGCTCAGCAGCAGCAGCGGCAAATCCGGTATGTCGCTTCTGATGGTTTTCAGCAACCGGACACCCGCATCGGCGCAAAGCCGCCCCTGTTTCGGAAAACGCGTATCGGCAATGACACCGAATAAGTATTGCTTATAGCGTTCGTACAATCCGAAAGCCGTCTCATAATTTTCCGCAACCAGAATTTTGGGCCGCGCACGCATTTTGAGCAGCCGGTGCTCTTCGTTCAGGCTTTCGTCCAGCACCTCCTGGGTTTGGTGCACGACCTCTTTGTAAATCAGGGGTAAAAAATAGGAGCGGTAAAGGGGGGAGTCCTCCACCAGGATGATGACACGCACCTGTGCGATAGCGGTATCGTTCTCAACGTTGAGACGATCTTCGACACTTTTGACGATAGCCAGAAGCAAATCCGCATCACCGGACCAGATGAAAATCTCATCGATGCCCGAGTAATCCTTGCCGGTCGGCAGGGGATGGAGACCCTGGATGCTGTGGGCCAGCAGAATCACCGGCAAGTCGGCACGTATCGTCTTGATGGCCCGCCCCAGATCGAACGGATCCATGTCGTCCAGATGAGGCATGGTGATGACCAGGTCATACGCTCCGTCATGCAGTTTTTGCAGTGCCGTCCGGGCGCCCTCGACCCGTGTGAGCCTCGGAGGGCGGCTCAGATTCAATCCGTTGTATTCATTGATGATTTTTGAGGCCAACGAACCATCCTCTTCGAGGATGTAGGCGTCGTATGGGCTGGCCACCAGAAGGATTTCAAGCACTTTTGAGGCCATCAATTCATGAAACACCTTAAAGTGCGTATCGAACTCGGATGCCATGTAACCCAGTTTGGGATGAAGCGGTATCTTTGTCATGTTCATGATCTTACGATCTCGAGCACCTGCGGGATAGCAATCCCCTGTATCCAACAGTGTCCCAATCGTGCCCGCTTATCCGCGCAACCGCCGTATTGTAATCATCGGCAAGATTGGATACCCTGGGAAGCGGTTTCATCCATTTGGCTATGCCCGCTGCAGACGCCAAGGTGATTGAAACCATTTCTCTAGACGTTAAGATTAATTAGGCTGATGCCCTTTTGCAAGGACAAACACGGATAAACGGCCTCTGCAGGAGATCCCGATGTCAAAGACGAAACCTTCAGCGAACCGCCGTCAACAACGCGCCATCTGGGGATGGGCGCTTTATGATTGGGCCAACTCCGCCTTTGCCACGACGGTGATGACGGTCTTTTTCCCCATTTTGTATAAACAGTACTGGAGCGCAGGCATCGACGTGAATCTGAGCACGTTCCGCCTGGGAATGGGCAATGCCGCGGCCAGCCTGCTGGTGGCGCTGATGGCGCCGATCATGGGGGCCATCTCCGACCGCAGCGGAAGACGCAAGCGACTGCTCGTCTGCTTTACCTACCTGGGTGTCCTGATGACCGCCGCGCTCTCGTTGATGCCCCAGGGTCAGTGGTTCTGGCCGCTGGCTATCTTCGCAGTGGGCATTATCGGCTTTCAGGGCGCGGAAATTTTTTACGATGCCCTGCTGCCTCAGCTCGCACCCGCCGGGCGCATCGATCAGATCTCCGCCCTGGGCTACGCGCTGGGATATCTGGGCGGTGGGCTGCTGTTGTCGCTCAATGTTCTCATGACCCTGAAGCCGCAGCTGTTCGGACTGACCGATGCCACCCAGGCGGTCCGCGCGGCATTCGCCACTGTGGCGCTTTGGTGGGGGCTGTTCGCTCTGGTGACCTTTTTCCTGGTCCCGCCGGATCCGGAGACCGAGCGTCCACCGCTCTCCCGCCAGATCCTGGCCGGCTGGCACCAGTTCATCTCCACCCTGAAAAAGGTCCGGCAGCTTAAAACGCTTTTCACGTTTCTGCTGGCCTACTGGTGCTATATCGACGGCGTCCACACCATCATCAAGATGGCGGTCGACTACGGCATCTCGCTGGGATTCAAGACCAACGACCTGATCGTAGCGATACTGATCACGCAGTTTATCGGATTCCCATCGGCGCTGGTTTTCGGCCGCCTGGGCAAGCATTGGGGCGTACGGCGCTCGATCTACCTGGCGCTGGCCGTCTATATGGGAGTCACCTTCTGGGGAGCCTTTATGTCCCGCGCAACGGAATTCTATGTGCTGGCGGCCGTGATCGGCCTGGTACAGGGTGGTGTTCAGGCGCTGAGCCGATCCTATTTCGCCCGTTTCATACCGCTGGCCAGCAGCGCCGAATTCTATGGATTCTACAACATGCTGGGCAAATTCGCCGCCATCATCGGACCGGCGCTGATGGGCATCACCGGGTTGCTGGTCAAACGCATAGCATTGCCGCAGACCCCCACCCCCGAACAAATCCACACCACGGGCATGCTGGCCACGCGCGTCAGCATCATCTCCGTTCTGATCCTGTTTAGCGTCGGTGTAGTGCTGCTCTATTTTGTGGATGAGGATAAAGGCAAATCGGAGCTGGACGCCTCAGGACTTTAATCCTTCGAGCCTGATCCTTCGACGGAGTCAGGCGCCCCCTGCGTCTCTTCTGCCTTCTGGGGGGCCTGAAAGGCGGCCGCAATGGGGCCGATGTTTTCAATCAAGTCCTGGAAGACTTCCTCCATGGCCTCATCGATAAACTGGCTGGCGATATGGCTCATGTTTTTTCGGTCGCTCATCCAGAAATTTTTATTAAAATTCCGCTTAAATTGTCTGTCAAAGGTATTCATCCAGATGATCTTGCCGTTGCATGGGTTGATGAGTCTCAGGGTATAATTCAATCCGAGCACATAGGTATCACCCAAGGTGGGCACACCGACAAGGGCCAGCGCATATTGGGGCGACCCCCGCGTCAGCAGCCGGGCCTCCGCATTCCACTTGTAAAGTTCGCACTCCCCCTGCAGGACTGCGGTCACGCGATCGAATTTATTGGTGACCACATCCACATCATTCTCGGATATTGGGGTGCTGTAGTAGTAAGCTTTTTTAAAGACGTTGTAATCTTTGATAGTGTCATATACCGCCTTGGAAAGGGAGCCCACAGGATTCACCGGGCGAAACATGGCGTTATGCGTATACGATTTGTCGGTATGGTTCTCAAGTTCGGTCACTACCAACAGGCCGTCGATCACCGGCTTGTCGAATTTGGCCTCCCTCTCTTGATGGGTGTATTGAACAGAAGTACAGCCGACGATCATCGCGGTGAAATAACAACAAAGGACGTATTTGAGCATGAACGAGTGGTGCATGGCATCTCCATATGAGTGATAGTTTCCGGAAAGAAGGTCAACAAGCGTGTCAACTCAAACAAGCGACCAATTACATCCTGTTGGGCTGAAATATAACGGGCTTGCAGCAGCGGATCAAGCATAAACACAGAAGCGAACGGCCCGGCGGCGGAGTAGGTGTCAAAGGTTGTTGTAATTCATCGGCAGGCGTGACATAAGATGGCCTATTCAGACAGCCGCGCGACACAATCTGGAGCCGTCCGGAAGTTTTACCGGACGGCTTTTTTTGGGAATAAATGACACTGTGCGGCACAAAGCGGCATGGAAGCCTGCAAATTTGCGGCGGCATGTTGAACAGAGGTATCGCATCAATGATGTTTGACACACTGGGATTGAACCCTGAACTACTTAAAGCCGTCGAGTCCCTGGGATTCGAGCGCCCCACACCTATCCAGCAAAAGGTCATCACCACCGTTCTGAACGGCCAGTGCGACCTTGTCGGGCTGGCCCAGACCGGAACCGGCAAGACAGCGGCCTACGGCCTGCCGCTGGTGCAGCTCATCGACCTCAAGCGGCCTGTCACCCAGGCGCTCGTCATCTGCCCCACGCGCGAATTGTGTGTACAAATCTCCGGCGACCTGAAGGCACTGGCGCGCTATGCCCTGCAAACACATATTACGGCCGTATATGGCGGAGCGGGCATCGTTCCTCAAATCAAACAGATCAAAAAAGGCGCGCACATCATCGTTGCCACACCGGGCCGTCTGCTCGATCTGATGCAGCGCAAGGTGGTCCGCCCCGATCAAATCCGCTACTGTGTCCTGGATGAAGCCGACGAGATGCTGAGCATGGGCTTTCAGGAAGAGATCGGCGATATCATCCAACAGATTCCCACCAACAGATGCATCTGGCTTTTTTCGGCCACCATGCCCTCAGCGGCCGCCAGAATCGCCAAAACCTATATGCACACGCCAGTGGAGATTTCCATCGGACGTAAAAATGTCGGTGCGGAAAACATTGCACATACCTACTACGTTATCAGAGAAAAAGAGCGCTATGCCGCATTGAAGCGACTCATCGACCACGCGCCCGGCATCTACGGTCTGATCTTCTGCCGCACCCGCCAGGACACCCGAGCGGTGGCTGAGAAACTGATGAAAGAGGGCTACAATACCGATGCCCTGCACGGCGATCTTTCCCAGGAGCAGCGCAACCATGTCATGCGCAAATTCAGAGAGAGGGCCTTGCAGGTATTAGTGGCTACGGATGTCGCCGCACGGGGACTGGATGTAGACGATATCAGCCATGTTATCCAATACAACCTGCCCGACGATGCGGAACGCTATACGCATCGCAGCGGGCGCACGGCCCGGGCCGGAAAATCGGGGGCCTCACTGCTGCTAGTCAACACCCGCGAAGTGCGACGCATCCCGGAATTGGAATCCCGTTCCGGCGTCACATTCAGCAGGGGGCAGGTGCCTTCGGGACGCGATATATGTGAAAAGCAACTTCTCGCTATGGTGGCCAAAATGGGCCGCGTCCGGGTGAACGACAAGCAGATCGCCCCCTATCTGCCGTCGGTGTATGAAGCCCTCGGCGACATGAGCCGAAACGAGCTGATCCAACGCTTCGTCTCCGTAGAGTTCAACCGCTTCCTGGATGCCTATCGGGACGCCGGCGATTTGAACGTCAAAACCCGGAAAGCGTCATCACGGCCAAACCGGGACAAACGGCCGACCGGCCGCAACAGCCAGAGTTTTTTTATCAATGTAGGCCGTAAAGACAACATCCGCGAAGGCGCCATCGTCAGGCTGATCTGCGACAGGTCCGGAATCCGGTCGGACAAGATCGGCCAGATCACCCTGAAAAGAGAGTTCTCCTTTTTCGACGTCGACAAGCGCGTGTCGCAGAAGGTTTTCAAGTGCCTCAAAGGCGCCAGGATAGATGACCGCACGATCGACATTCGTTTTGCGGATAAACCCAAAATCAGGTCCAAAAAGAAAAAATTGCGCCCAAAAAAATAAGGGCGATAAATGCAGGGTTGGGATATCTCCTGCACTCTAAACCGCTTCGGGCATATGGGGATTATGCCCCTGACCCGCTGGGTTAAATGCCCCAAATCTTTGGCCTCATCATTTTCAACAAAACCGCCAATAGCGCAACTGACTGATATTACATTATTTAAAAGAATGGCACGACTGGCATAATAAATGCTTTTCACTGAATAGCTGAAACGAGGAGCTGTAACACCATAACAGAAAGCAAGGCCAGAAATGAAAGAAGAATTAGCACTCAATGGTTATGATTTCAGACGAACCAATGTTAGAAAGCGGTATGGAAAAGAAGTCATCTTTTCTCATATCGAAACGATTTACAGAGGCATCGTAAAAGATATCAGTCTGGGAGGCGCCCGCATTGAAACCGGCAGTGTCAATCAGTTCGGAAAAGGCGAGATCGTTACGGTCAGCATCCCGTTTGCTTCTACTGACCGGAATATCAAGCGTAAAGGACGCATTGTCTGGTTGAACGATACTGGTTTTTCCATCGAATTTGTTTAGGTAATACCGTTATGCCTCCTGGAAAATAATGAAAAAGCGTCGTCCTGTTCTTCTCGGATGCCAAGATCACCCGCACAGTATGCAAAAGGAAGATGATAATGGACAAAATTTCAGAGTTCATCGCGGTTTTATCCGACAAAAACATCCAACAGCGAACTGTCGATGCCAGAACCAACCGATTGTGCAAAATATGCTGTCGGCCGGTCAGTCATTTTCCTGACGCCAGATCGGAATTCGAGTATCAGATATCCGCCATTTGCGAGGAGTGCCAGAACTACTATATTAACCTTTAGCGGTAGAACCCGGATCCCTGCATGCCGGTCTCCGGACGATTCATACACCGTTGTGCGTCCGGGACTCCGTGCATTGCCCGTTGACTTTTCCGGTTGGATGGTAGACAGATACAGGTCATATCATGGACATGTATCGATCAATTTATCTACCCAATGATGACAGGCCCGAGCAGCCCTTTTTCAGGCCGTCCGACCGGCAGCGGCAGATATTCAAATGGGTGCTGATTTCCGCGCTGAGTCTGATGGTTTTCTTCCACGCCATCCTGCTGAGTTTGCGCTGGCTGCCGCCTCCCACCAGCGCCTTTATGCTGCAATCCGAGGTGACCGGCTCCGCCATGCATTACCAGTGGGTGCCGTGGGCTCATATCTCGCCCCACCTGCCCGTTGCCGTCATGGCCTCCGAAGATCAGAAATTTCCCCGCCACTGGGGATTCGACTTTGACGCTATCAGCAAAGCCGTGGACGAAAACAAATGGCGCAGGCGTCCGCGGGGTGCCAGCACCATCACGCAGCAGGTGTCCAAAAATCTTTTTCTTTGGTCCGGAAGAAGTTATCTTCGCAAAGGCCTCGAGGCCTATTTGACAGTGGTACTCGAACTGATATGGCCTAAGCGCAGAATCATCGAGGTCTATCTCAACATTGCACAGTTCGGCCCCGGCATCTATGGCGTCGAAGCCGCCAGCCGGTCGTATTTTTACAAATCGGCAAGCCAGCTGTCAAAAAGCGAAGCCTCTCTTCTGGCGGCGGTCCTGCCCAACCCGCGCAAACTCAAGGCCGCCGATCCTTCGGACTATGTCCGTCAACGCGCCCGGGAAATCGAAGCGCAGATGGAACAGTTGGGTGGTACGGCCTGTTTGAAGGATATGTGATCGGAGATAGTGTCGTGTCCCGTAAGTTGGGTTCAACATATTTAGTCCATTTGAAAGCCTTTTTCCTTTAAGTCATTCCAGCGCAAGCCGGAATCCAGAGGGTTTTCAACTG
>JBNKKC010000069.1:0-7988 GCA_050291625.1 Desulfobacteraceae bacterium | reverse complement strand
CGGACAGGTAGAGACCGGAACTTCCCCGGTCGTTGGCCGCAGCGCCCAACGCCGGGCTGCCATGGCAGGAAGCGCACAGGATGGGGGCATCGGCCTTGAGAGTCGTACCATGCGCCGTGTCATGTGCATCCAGGATATCGTCAAAGACCTCACGCTGCGAACCGCCCGGCGCATGACATCGGCCGCAATTGATTTCGTCCGAGGTGGGAATCATGGCCCGTGTCTGAACCAGGGTCGTGCCGGCCAGATCTTTCACCGTGACCTGCGCCACCTGATAGGGATCCTTGGCAGTAGTGCCGTCTTTCACCGGTGTCAGGGGAATGCCGTCCGCCTGGAAATGATCGTTGACTCGCTGCATCACGCCCGCCAGGCTGTTGTGAACATCGGGATCGGAAAGATTCAAACCCGAGTCGGGGGCCAGCCCGGGAGCGCCGAAAAGGGCCAGCACATCCGCATTCCAGAACTGGTCGTAGGAGAGCTTGTTCAGTGAAGTGGTGTTGTTCAGGACCTCATAGGAGACCTGCACGTTGCTGGTGACGATGCGGGGCGGATTGCCGCGCTCGATCACCTGGGCCCACAAAGTGTTGTAGGGAGGCAGAATGATCAATTGATCATAGGTCGGATTAAGGCAATGCATGCCCAGGTCGTTCCAGGCCAACACGACGAGGTCGCCGCTGACCACCCCACCACCGTCGCCACCGCCGTCGCCACCATCGTTTCCGCCGTCGTCACCTGAATTGACGCCGCCGCAGCCGAAAAACAGCAATATCAACAACGCAGATAAAACTCCGATTGTCCGCAACCGGCTGCCTATTTGTGATCGAATGGAACCCGACATTTCAGAACCTCCCGGCTTTTTACAGAACCGGACAACGCATCTTCGAAATCAGGCAGCATGAAAATCAAACGCAAATTTAAAATCCATTGCTTCCCGATGCCTGCTTAACCTGTTTTTGCGCCTGGAACGGGCGTCAATCACCACCCGATCCGCGTTGCCCTCGATCTGCTATTCACGTATTGCCGAAGCATAATGGCCTTTCCTTTTCATCCTTCCCGGAAAACCTCCGGCAGATACCTTGACGTTGAGATTGCAATCGACATGCCAATTTCAGATTTGTGGGTATACTATCATAACTATTTGATATCGATATAAATTAACAAAAACATACCTGGAAAAAAATCCAAGGTGTTGCAGCTCGACCATTAACAAGGTTATCATTTGGGGTTTACAGATGATAACCCATTAACGGCTGACGGCCCTGAATAAAAACGGCAGGCGTTCAATAGAAAAACAGCCTGTCCCTATATACCGATGTATGCTTTTAAGCCGGCCACACATCCCTTGTTTTTTTTAAATCTTTAATCTTTCTTTAATCCTGGATGATTTATCCTGATGCCAGGTTGACTGGAGGCAACGACAACGCATAGAATAAGGGGATCGCCATGAAAAAAATAATATCCACCCTCCTGGCGGCACTGACGCTGGCCGCCCTTCAAACTGCGGTTTTCGCCGGCGATGACCATGGATACCGCAGCAAGTTTTTCGGCACCGTCGAAGTATTGCCCGCAGGGTTCAGCGGCACCTGGATCGTCAACGGACGGTCGGTGGAAGTGTCGCCCCAAACCGTGATCGAACAGGAACATGACGGGATAGCCGTCGGTGCTTATGTTGAAATCGAGGGGCGCTCCGATGGCCGTATATTTATAGCCAACAAAGTCGAAATCAGACGCCGGGCGTATGATGCCAGACATGACGGAGACGATTTGCGGCGCCATACTACCGACGCGCCATAACCCCGCAAGAGCGAGGAAGCACAGGATGAGGCTGCTGATCATCGAGGATGAAAAACCGCTGGCCCAGGTCCTCAAGAAAGGCTTCGAGGAGCAGGGATATTCCGTCCAGCTTTCCTTCGACGGAGAAGACGGCCTGTTTCTCGCCAAATACTATGCCTTTGATGCCATCCTTCTCGATATCATGCTGCCCAAGCGCAACGGGATCTCGTTGCTGACGGCCTTGCGCAGGCGGGATAACACCACGCCGGTCCTGATGCTCACGGCCAAGCGGGAAATGAGCGACAAGGTTGCCGGCCTGGAAACCGGCGCGGACGATTATATCACCAAGCCCTTTGATTTTCCGGAATTGCTCGCCCGGGTGCGTTCGGTTATTCGGCGCAGCAGAGGAAAACCCGCCCCCCAGGTCCGGATCGGCGACCTGTTTATCGACATGAATACGCGGCAGGTCCGTCGTGCCGATCAGGAAATCTCATTAAGCGCCAAGGAATACGAATACCTCGAATATCTGGCCCTGAACCGTGAAAGGGTGGTTCGCCGCAGCGAGTTGCTCGATCATATTTACAGCACAGAATACGATTTCGACAGCAACATCATCGATGTCTATATCAGTAATCTGAGGCGCAAGATCGACCGCGATTATCCGACCAAACTGCTGCACACGGTCCGAGGCGTGGGCTACCGCCTGACCGCGGACCTGGACCCATAAAATGAAGGCGCAAAATTCCATCGCTACCCGGTTATTTCTCTGGCTGTTCTATTCAGGCCTGGCGGCCTTGGTCATCGGCGGCAGCGGGCTATACCTCGAAGCCCGCAACATCATCTTTTCCGCCCTTGATCACAAGCTGATGTCGGATCTTGAGATTTTTACCGGTTTGCTGCATATCGAAAACGGTGAACTGGAATTCGAATTGGCCGAAGTCACCACCGGTAATTTCTCCATCCCGCTTTCGGGTCATTACTATCAGGTCCGGATCGACGGCCAACGCCATGTCGACTCTGTTTCCCTGGCCGGAAAATGGATCGAATTGTCCCCCGATCAACTGGACAAACAGGATACGGAAAGGCATTTTGAAGTCTATACCACCGTCGGTCCTGCCGGAGAACCCCTGCGGGTCATGGCCGGATCGCCCATCATGGCTGGTCATGCCACCCGAATCATTGTCGCCCACAGCATGGAAGACAGTATTTCGACGCTGCACCGATTCCGGAATATCCTCCTGGCTTTCGGCGCCATCGGCACCCTGCTCATGGCCTGCGTCGGCTGGGCCATCAGTCGTCGCGCCGTGATCCCTTTGCGGATTTTTTCTGATAGAATCAACCAGATCAGTGAACAGACTCTGGACCGGCGCATTGACGTCGAACGGCAGCCTCGGGAACTCGGCAACCTGGCCGACGCCTTTAACAGGATGCTCGAGCGTCTGCATAAATCGCTATCGGCAAGAGAAGAGCTGCTCTCCGACGTCTCCCACGAACTCAAAACACCTGTGACGGTTATCCGCACCCACTGCGATGTTTACCTGCAGCAGGAACGACCCTCCGCGGAATACGTTGAAGCGCTGGGAACCATCCGCGAGACCGCGGACGCCATGGGGCAGAAAATAAAGCGCCTGCTGGCCATGGCCCAAACCGAGGCCGATCTGATGCACGGGTCCGGGGTTCGATCGCTGGCCCTGGATGAATGTCTGCGAAAAGCGCGGGTGACCATTGAACCCCTGGCCCGTGAGCATGGGGTTAAAATCAGTGCGCAAATCGCCCCCGGGCTGAAGATCGTCGGCCATGCAGAACGGCTCGTGGAAGCATTCTCAAATTTGCTGGAAAACGCCGTCAAGTACAATCAGCAGGGTGGGACAGTGACCATTTTCGCCGATAAGCAGGCTGATCAAATCCGGATCCGCATCGAAGATAGCGGCTGCGGCATCGGTCCGGGTGAGATCGATCAGGTTTTCAAACGCTTCTATCGCGGCAGCGGCGCAGGGCAAACGGAAGGCACGGGTCTCGGCCTTTTTCTGGTAAAAACAATCATCGAGGCCAACCACGGCCGCATAGAGGTCGATTCCCGCAATGAAGCCGGGACAACTTTTACCGTCAGCCTGCCGGCGGGCTGATCCCGAAGGTTGGCTATCGGCCTCTTTGTGAATATAAAATGTTAATGTTAAACGAGGATCCCAACCGGACCACGCTTAAAATTGCTTTTTAATTGTCCAGATTTGGGGGGTCACTCCAGTCTATTGTGGTCCCACCATCTGGGCCAATGAAGTTTATTTCCTCTATTATCGATTATTGGACACAATAAGGGACTGTCAAAGGCCAATCGACTTGCATTCATCCTCCATTCGGCATGAAAGGGCCGTGGCCTGGGCCTCAGCCTCGGATTGGAAGGGCAGCCCTTTTCGTCCGCCATAATCCCGGCACGACAGTGATGCCACCGTCACACTGAATTTGACCGCATCGACAAACTTATCCCCCCGTGCCACAGCCAGGGCAAATGCGCCATGAAAATTGTCTCCCGCACCGATGGTATCCCCAACGGAAACCTCCAACGCCGGCACCCGGCAAAGATTGTCGCCATCAACAAAAAAGGCTCCCATTTCTCCGGCGGTAACCACCAGGCGCCCTTGGATCTGTTTTTGGAGATGGAATAGCCTTTCCCGAAAAGACAAACCCTCGAACTGCAATTCCGCAACATCCATAAAATCACTGGAAGGAATGAAATAATCGGCGACGGCCATCATCCTCTCAATGCCTTGCCGCCACCTTTCCGCATCATAGATAATGGGCGGCAGTTGAGGCCGCAACGCCACTAAAGATCTTGAAAGAAAAGTGACGTCCGGAGACAACAGCACGGCACCGCTGTCCAGGGCCAGGGTCTGCATTTTCGCATCAAACTCAAGATTTGGCAGCGTGCTGTTTTCATAGATAATGGTTCGCTTGCCGCTTGATTGGGTGATGAAAATATATGCCACGGGAGTCCTGCCATCCTTGACAATCCGAACATGGGCGATATCGACACCGAACGCCAACAGGCGATCCAGGCAAAACCGACCTTCGGCATCATCGCCCAGAACACCCGCCAACACAGGCTTGCCGCCCAATCTAGCAATGCAGCAAGCAGATGTACCGCCCTGCCCGCCTCCTTCGGACATCCGCCGGCTTAGCGGGATTTTTTTATCCTCATCAGGAAATTGGTCGACAACAGAAATATAATCGACACAATTGCGGCCAATCACCAGTACTTGGGGCTTTGCCATCTGATTCAAGCTCCTTGGCGCCGTGTTGTGGCAAGTCCGTAATTTAGGCAGTATTCAATGGAATTCTCGTTTATGTCAATAGGGAAGTATTTTGGCCAACAGACGCTTAAATAGCAATTTGCTTAAAATGATCTTGGCTGATTGTTAAATGACTTTTCATCAATAAAAAACTGAATTCATGGTGCAAAATGTAAATAGATAGATTTTCTTGTTGGTATCCGATATCTGCAACATAAATAATTCGCCTGAATGGATCATACGTTCCACCGGCTTTATCCCCATCCGCGTCAATCTCTCCTGTAAAATAGACCGCATTAAGATATTTTTTGATGACTTTTACCGAGTATTTAGTAAAAGCCTTTTGTAAAATACTCGGATATTCAATCAGCACTCGATGCCGAATAGGTTTAACCTCACTGCGTCGCGGAGGCCCTGCCGGAATAGGCGGATTGTCAAGCGGCGAGAAAAAATCATCGCCTATTTTATAAACGATTTTGATCCCATTTTTTTGTTCTGCCGGTTGGCCTACAAAAATCTTTTTTTTCGATTTGAAGCGTGTTGTCTTTTTCTTTATTTCTTCTATCTAATTCTACTTGCAAGCCACCCCAAAAAGGTCCGCCGGGCCAAGGACTTTGTTGCATAACATACTGTATTGACACACCACCCGGGTCAGTGGCATACTTCGCTCAACATCTTATAAATTTGTTATTTGTGACGAAGATTTTCTGCAAAGTAAAAATGGCTCCCGCGCCATGGAGCAAAGCAAATCTTTGCCCTTCACATTTAACAAGGAGATCAGAATGAAACTCTGTGCGATTTTTGCTCTTGATCTGGCAATTGCCCTGCCCCTTGGCCAGCCGGCCGCCCATGCTGATGATCAAGGTGTGAAGGCAAGAACGAATTCGACGACCATCCAAAAAAGAGTCGACAAGAAATCTCCAACCACTGCGATCCCGGCAAATAAGACCACCAAATCGGCCCGGCCGGATCTTGTGGTTTCTAAAATCATCTTTTCGCCCTGTAGCCCAAAAGAGAACCAAGAGATCACGATCTGGGCCTCATGGGCGGCACAAGGATCGGCGGAAAAACATGGCAGAAGCTGAACACCTCTGCTGTAACGTTGACCGCCAAAGATGTTTACGTCATGGATTACGGCAAAGTGCAGATTCAATTAAACTACGAGTACAGGGAATACAATGGCAAATCGGTGAACACACCCTTCAAAAACAGAGTCTATTTCAACAACCAGTTGGTGAACGAAGAAGTCGTATCGTCGTTGGGCGCCAACCAGGTTCGCAACAAGACGGTGGTATGGGAAATCCCCAATCCGAACTACAATCAGCTGGCGCCGCTGAAAATAGTCATCGACGCCACGGATACCGTAACCGAAAGCAGAACGAACAATAATGATAATATAACGACACTCACGTTCAGCGGCCTGTAGCCGCCGAAATTCATAGAATCGCCCGTCCCCTGAGCACACGCTCGGGGACGGGCTCACATTGAATCGACCCCGTGGAGGAGAAAACATGAGAATTGTCCTGTCCAAGCGCACCCCCCTGATTCCCGTTTTGATCTTCAGCCTGCTGATCTCGGTGGATTTGGCCGTGGCCAAAGATATCCGCGCCACACAACCGGCAACGCCGCCGAACAAAACCCTGGTGCAGCCATCGATCAAACCCAAAATGCATATCGCTCCGACCAACGCGGCGGACCTTGTCATCCAGTCGGTGGGATGGATCGACCATGCGCCGCTGCCCGGAAACAAGGTCGGCGTGGAGGGCGTGTACCGGATCACGGTGAGCAACAACGGCAAAGGCATCGCCAATCCCACCATCATCCGCCTGACCTGCACCCCCGTCGGCGGCGCGCCCGCGCCCCTGAAAGCGAGCGGCACGCTGAACTGCCCGCAATTGCTTCCCGGAAGAACGTCTCAGCTGGCATGGCCGGCGTACAGCACGGAAACCTGGAAGGAGGGCAGATACAGGCTGCGCATCGAACTGGATGCGACCAAAATGGTGCTGGAGACCAATGAGTTGAACAATACGAAAAATGTTCAATTTCTGGTCAGACGCAAAGACATCCCGGACTCGTCGGCAAACCCGCCGCCCGCCGCTGATCCGGCGGTGGTAACCGCCGCGCCAAAGCCCGACCTGATCATCCAGAATGTGAAGATAACGCCCCCGAGCCCGGCGGTGGGCGATACCATCGGCATCACGCTGACGTTCCGGAATATCGGAAAAGCCAAGTCCGGTCCGGTGGTGACATCCTATCATTTTTATCGCACCGGCAGCGACGGCGTGCAGCATTCCGTAAACGGCAATAACCTGCTCAGCACGCCTCACATACTCATTCCCGGCGAAATTCAAACCTATAAATTTTCCAAGAAGCTGACTTCGACCAACAGCAATCTGGACTATACCATCGTCCGAAGCGGCGACACCATAGAGATGAAGTTCGAGATAAAGAACAACCTGACCACCTCGATTCCGGAAGAGGACGAAACCAATAACTCAAAGAGTCTCAGCTTTGTCATAAAATAGGATGCCCATGGCTTCGGCGGCGGCATTGCGCCGGATGTGCGAAATTCGCCCATCCGGCGCCTCGAATTCAATTGGGCACTATTCTCAGGTTTGCGGGAGGGGCCGGTGGGCTTGGGCCGCCGCTCATCTCGGTCAGATATCTTCTGGCCCGGTCAATGTTCCCGGCCGAAACGTCCCGGAAATGGATGCGCTCGGCATGCCTGATCCGATTCATTTGAATTGAATTTTGTTCTAAGGTCAACCATAGACTTGACCCCCCACTTAGACTTGACCCCCCACTTTCAGAATATTTGATATCCGATCCGTGTCCCCCTCAGCCTGTTTGAGAAGGGATTAACTTATCGGATGCACGATAACGGCCTAAGGCCGCATAGCAAAAATAAGCCACCAGTGCGCACTGGGT
>JBNKKC010000068.1:0-16120 GCA_050291625.1 Desulfobacteraceae bacterium | reverse complement strand
CCAAATGGATTATCTTAAAGCCTATATTAAAAGATAGTTCATTTTGCGGGGTTATGGGTCGTCGCGGTATCGGGATACAGCTTCCTCCCTCTATCCTTGCCAAATGGATCATCTTAAAGCCTGTATAACCAGAAGGGAGGCATGAATGATGAGGCGTTTTTCCTGTATGTTGCGCTCGGTTGCGGGTGTGCTGGTCTTGACCGTCGGCTTTTCGTTTACTTTTATTGTACCGGGTCATGCGGCCATGGTGGAGACCGAGGCGCTGCTGCAGGCCCGGGACGCGGCATCGGCACGCCAGATGGTACGGGCTTGCCTGCAACGCGATGCGGTGGCTGCGCAACTTGAAGAGTGGTCGGTACCGGTCCGACAGGCCAGGGCGCGCGTTGACGCCATGACCGACGAAGAGATTCTGGATCTGGAGCAGCGCATCGAGTCGATGCCCGCCGGTGGCGTCGATGCCCTGACCGTGATCTTTATCGTTTCCGTCATTTCATTCGGAACGCTTATCGTGACGGATCTGCTCGGCGTTACCGATGTGTTTCCATTCATCCACAAGCGATAAATCAAACCATGGCATGACGCGCCCGGCCTGCCGACCGATCGGTCTCCTGATGCTCATTTTGCTGTGCCTTGCCGGCTGTGCAGTCCCGGCGGCAGTGTTGCATGTGTCCTTGCCGGACGGATTCCCGTCACGGCACCGTATCGCCGGGGTTCCATTCTGCGCCCAGACAGGCGATCAGTGCGGACCGGCTGCGCTGGCCATGGTACTGCAATACAGCGGTGTGCCAACAACAGCAGAGGAGCTCCAAGCGGCTGTCTATACGCCGGAGCGTAAAGGAAGCCTTCAAAGCGGCATTGTCACCGCAGCCCGGCGGCACGACCGGCTGGCCTATCCCATTCAGGGGCTCGACGGCCTGTTGAGCGAGGTGGCCGCCGGCAACCCGGTGGTTGTGCTGCAAAACCTGGGGCTGCAATGGATTCCGCGCTGGCACTATGCGGTCGTGATCGGTTTCGACCTGACGGCTCGATCCGTCACGCTACACAGCGGCAAGCATCCGGCCCGGCAGGTGGCGCTGAAAACCTTCCTCCATACCTGGCAGCGCGCAAAGCTCTGGGGCCTGCTGGTGCTGCCCCCCGGCCGGCTGCCGGCCACCGTGCAGGCGCCGGTGTATCTTAAATCGGCCCTGGGACTCCAGAAAGCCGGATTCCCTGCCTCAGCAGTGAAAGCCTTCAATTCCGCCGTGCAAAAGTGGCCGGACAACACGGCCGCCAGGATGGGACTGGGCAACGCATGGTATGCCAGCGGCAATTTGCCGGCGGCCGCCGATGCGTTTCAACGGACTGTGGCCATCGATTCGCGGCATGGGGCTGCCCTGAACAACCTGGCGCATGTGCTTGCCGAACTTGGGGATCTGGAGAAGGCCGAGTCGATGGCCCGTCGGGCGGTGGCCTTGGGTGGGAGGCATGAGGCCGTGTATCGCAAAACACTGGAGGAAATTCTGGACCGCAGGACCCCCTGACCCTCGTCTTTCAATCCAAGCGGCCCCATATGTTAACTTCGACTTCGCCTCTTTTCCACATACTCATCCCAGTTGATGCCGGCATCATTTGAAACCACCTTCGCCCACCGGACAGCCCATTCACCCAACGGTGTTAATAGCGCAAACAACTCCTCACCCATGGGGGTGAGCACGTAGCCTTCCAGAGAACGTTCAACGAGACCGGCCTCTTTTAGATCCTTCAGCCTGCTGTTGAGAATTGATGGAGATATGGATTCACAGGCGCCTTGCAACCCCCTGAATGTTGCCGGCCCCATGCTGAGATTCCAGATGATTCCCATGGCCCATCGTCTGCCGAGCAGATCAAATGCAGCCATGATGGGAGCACCGGTCTGTGAACCGCGTACCGGCTTGCCGGGTCTGGGAATGGCCATGACATTTCCTTTCGACAGTCAAAAATAGAAAGCCCAAAACGCTACGATAATAGTAGCGTTCCGGGCAAAAAAAGGGAAGCGAAATATTTCCGTTTACTGGCTGCTTACACCATGCAATTCAGCAATGGTTTTTCCCGCTACGCCAATTGCATCGGGGGAAAGCTCGTGAATGAGAATGGTAAAAGCCTGTTCCGGCAGTCTCGTAATGCGTACGGCTTCCTCTGTAAACGACTGAATCATTGCTCTTTTCTGTTCACTTGTGATTTGTTCGCGACCCAATGTCATGGTAATGACCGGCATAATGATCCTCCTTGTTTGCATATGATTAAAAATGGAAAGAGCAGCACACGTCAGTCAGAGTATGCTACTGATTTAATAGCATGCTACATAATTGGTAGCGTCTGGTCAAGTCGTTTTATGCCGGAAAAGGTGCGTGCGAACATTTCGCCGATAGTCATTAAAATAATGAATGATCCTGATCGCGATGTAAGATAGCCTTTGTCAGCTATTATATTCACTATTCATCTGATAACTGTGGATAGCGAATGCTACGCTCCAAGATCTTGAAGGATTTTAACTACCTGCTCCTTTAAGATAGGGATATCATCTTTTGCCGTCAGCCATACAGTATCGATGTCGACACCAAAATAATCATGGATCAATTTGTCTCTCATTCCAGCAATGTCATTCCAAGGAATCTCAGGATATCTTGAATGCATCTCTTTGGAAACACGTTTTATTGCCTCGCCAATGATTTCAATCTGGCGAATAACGCCATCTTGAAGAAGGGAGGTGTTGTTGAATTTGTTTTTGCTAATCCCTTGTAGATATTGATCAATGCGATCACATGCATCGCGGATGTGGTTAAGATAAACGGTATCATCCCGCTTCATAAATCACCTTAAGTTCCCTAAGAATAGGTTCTTTCAAGTATGGACTGATGGCGCCTTCTGTCAGCAAATCAACCTTTTGTCCTACTGCTTCTGAGAGATTTCGCTCGAGTTTTACTATCGAAAGAAGGCTCTTGGGTTTGGAAAGTTTTACCAATAGATCGATGTCACTTGATTCTGTGGCTTCCCCCCGTGCCGTTGATCCAAAAACTCCGATCATGGAAACATCGTTTTTGCGACATATATTGATTATTTTATCCATGTCAGATTTATTCATTTCTTCTCTCCAGTGAATATCTATTACATACACGTCATTAATATCATAAATGTCTGATTAGTCAAACAATCTACCGTAATGCTCATCATGTCGTTGCATTATTCTTTCCTTGTTTCTTAGAAACCCAACAGTTTCTTAAAAAAACAAAATAGAATAGCTTCAGACCAAAAAAAGCCAATCACATCCCAAGGATCTCTTCACTTTTGCTTCCGTCCGTACCGGATGCCCAGTTTATTCATCTTGTTTCTCAAGGTGCTGGCATTGACGCCGAGCAGGCGTGCCGCGCCGTCCGGGCCGTGCACTTTGCCGCCGGTCTTGACCAGCATCTTGTTGATGTGGGCCGTGACGACATCGTCCAGCCGGTGCGGTCCCCGTCCGGTTTGTGCTTCGGCCGGTCTTTTGCAGGACGGTCTGGAGTCCAGATGGTCGAACGAAACAGGCCCCCGGGGATTGAGAATGAGGGCGCGCTCGACGATGTTCTGCAGCTCGCGGACATTGCCGGGCCAGCGGTAATCCGTCAGCCCCTCCAGGGCCCCGTCGGCAAGCTTCGGTATCTGCGGCAGGTTCAGATCCTTTGACTTTTGTCGAATGAAATAGTCCACCAGGGCGGGAATATCGTAGAGTCGCTGGCGCAGCGGGGGAATCGTGATGGGAAACACGTTCAGGCGAAACCAGAGATCTTCCCTGAACGCTCCTTGCCGGACCATTTTTTCCAGGTCTCGATTGGTGGCGGCGATGATTCGAATGTCAAGCTGAACAGAGGAGGCGGCGCCGACCCTCTCGATCACCTTGTCCTGCAGCACCCGCAGCAGCCGGACCTGGGCCTGCGGCGGCAGTTCGCCGATTTCGTCCAGAAAGATCGTTCCCTGGTCGGCCCGTTCAAAGCGGCCCCGCTTTTGGGAGAGCGCTCCGGTAAAGGCGCCTTTTTCATGGCCGAACAGTTCGCTGTCGATCAGGTTTTCCGGAATGCTGCCGCAGTTGACCGCAATGAACGGCTTGTCCCGGCGCGGCGACAGCTGATGGATGGCATTGGCGATGACATCCTTTCCCACCCCGGTTTCTCCCAGCAGCAACACCGGGCTGTTGATGGCCGCCACCCGTCGCACGAGCGTCATGACGCCCTGCAGTCCAAAATCGGCGCCGACAATGTCGTCTCCCAGTTTTCGGCTCAGTTCCGAGTGAAGATACCGGTTGTCGTCGGCCAGAAGATTTTTAAGCTGCATAATGCTCCGGTGCTTTAGGGCGTTGGACAATGCGATATTGAAAGGCTCCCGCAGCATCGTCAGCAACTGCCCATGCTCCCGGGTGTATTTGCCGGTTCCTTCCACTGTTAAAATGAAAGCGCCGAAGGGCTCTGCCTCGATGATCAGCGGCAGTCCCAGCACCGAAGAAGAGAGGGGAAGATTCAGTTTTTCGAGCAGGAACCGCGAAACGGGATCCGGCTCGTCTTCCATTATAAGGAAGTGTTCCGGATTGTCCGCCGTGGCGGTTTTCGCCGATTCGGTCTGGCTTTTAGCCGCTTTCGGCAGCGGCAGAAGGATATCCTGGCTTTCTCCGCCGGATGAGGACGCCTTGGCGATGATTCGCATGCAGTTGGTTTCAGGTTCGTACAGCTCGACGTACATTCGATCCAGCGGCATCCATTGCTGCAGGACCCGAAACGTTGCATAAAGGGATGTTTCGATATCCAGATGTCCGCAAATGGCCAAGGTCGCTTCTCGGAAAAACGTGCTCCGCTCCATGATCATGTACCTCTTCAAAATGATGTTTTTCCAGAATTGCCGTATTGGGCGAATATAGGGTGAATGGTCATATATGGCAATCGCAAATTGCCATATATGGCATATTTTCCGGCTTCAAATTTCTAACATGCTGTATTCATATTATAAATCAAATATGGCACAAAACCGGCAATATCAATGGATGTCTTTGAAAGATCCATCGCACCATTTGCCACAGTGTCTGGAAGAGGCAAACCAATCGGTTTGCGCTGCGTGCGAAACCAATAAACACAGGCGGCGGAGACCCGCGCCGGAGAAAGTTAATAGACGATGAAATGGATAGAAATCCTGGAGCTTCGGTCGGCAGCCGGAAGTGATTTTCTCGAACGCATTGATTTTCAGTCCCTGGTAAACGGCCTGCCGGAAGGGTGCAAACCGTATCAGGTGGTTTTTTTTATACACGCCACCGTGGAAAGCGATCTGTGCATTCATCTCATGTTCGATACGGACACCGCGCGCCGGCAGGGAAGTGAAGCGGGGCTTTGGTTGAAGGAGATGTTGCAGGCGTCGGGACTCGTCCGCCATAAAATCTGGACTGAATCGGCGAGTTTTCAGATCCCCATGGGCGATGACCTCCCCTGATGATTGGGTACGTCAACCACTTAACGGATGAAAAAGGAGAGCAGGCATGGTTTACACGAATCCACTTTACGGCATTATCAGAACACTGTTTCTGTTTATTACCGGCAGGGTTCAATTCAGCCGGTCGGAAATTGGCGTGACCATCACGATGGATGATGGACAAAACTTCAAGATCTTCAGAAGGGTCGTCATCAAGCGCTATTTAAACACCGATAAAAAACCTGAAGCATTATTTATCGTCCGATTCACACCCAGAATGGAGATCAAACGCAACATCAAACTATCCAAAATCATGTTGCTGATTTTCATGGGATTCAAGGGATTCCGCTCCAAGTACTGGTGTGTCGACGAAG
Source organism: Desulfobacteraceae bacterium (assembly GCA_050291625.1). Taxonomy (GTDB): domain Bacteria; phylum Desulfobacterota; class Desulfobacteria; order Desulfobacterales; family Desulfosarcinaceae; genus JARRKU01. Next base: position 10,304 of record JBNKKC010000068.1, on the reverse strand, counting down.
AGACCGGCATGTGCCAGGGTGTTTATGAGTGGGACACGCTCAACGATGCCGAACGCTATTCCAGATCCATTGCGGTCAAAAATATGACCAAACGCTCAATCCCCGGGTCCGTGTCATTCAAGGTGCTGCCCAATTCCAAGGAGAACCGGAACTGGCGAATCGCGGACACCGGCGAAGAAGAAAAGCATCAATTTAAAGTCCGGTATCATTTGGCTTAACCATCCACGGTCAACAGCAGGTGTCCATCCATTAATTCACTCTCCGTTTGGGGAAGAGGAGAATGGGCGTTCTGGATGGCCACAAAGCAAATGAGGTAAACAATGAGCAGCTCTGAAAAATCATCATTGACCCTGGCCATGATCGGATGTTCCGGTTACATCGGCGCGCCCTATATTGGTGAATTCATCAAACTGGGAATCGATGTAAACGTTTTAGCGCGCAGACCGGAGGCCGTATCGTCCAAATTTCCGGAAGCTCGGGTAATCAAAGGCAGCATGCTGAACAAACATGACGTAATGGCGGCCATGCAGTATTCGGATGCCGCTTTTTTGATCACGCCCATCGGGCCGAGGAATGACAAGCAAATTGAATTGAATGCCGCCAAGATTACCATCGATTCGGCCAAAGAGATCCGTCTGCCGCACCTCGTCTTCGTCTCCGTGATCATTCCGAAATATCCCAGCGGTGTCGCGCTGCTGGACGCCAAGCCGGAAATTGAGCAGATGATGGCAAAGGCCGGTATCCCCTGGACCTCCATCCGATGCGGCACCTACATGGAGGATGTGATCGAACACCGGTTTCGGCATCTGAAAAAAGGACGATATCTTTTCCCGGTGGGTAAAGAGAAGAAATTCAATTTTACTTCTCAAGAAGATGTTCCCCGATTTGTGAAGATGCTTTTAACAAAGCATAAACCCCTTAACAGCCCGGTCGATTTTATCGAACCGAATCACTATACGCCGGATCAAGTTGCCAGACTGGCCACACAAGCCTTGGGATGGAAAATAAAAGCAAGTGGGAAGTATCCCTTTTATTTCCTGCTTCACTTGGCCTGGCCAATCCTTTATCTGCGCAAAAACCGGCTGTCCACCATTATCCCGCTGATCAGATTCTTTAACCAATACGGCTTCCGGGGCGATCCCGGCAAACTGGTGGATACCTTTCCGGAGTTTAAATTGACAACGCTGCCGGGATACCTGAATGGCTATAAAAGGAGGCTCGGGATGGAGCGCGCCCATCCGTGAAGGGCGGCTTTTGTCGATTTTGGCGGTGGGCATGGGTGGAAATTTTAATCCTTCAAAGAGATTTAAGGAGTTCGTGATGAAACGCATAGCAGTAACAAAACCATCTCGTTTGGGCAGGCTTTGCCCGGCGCCACTGTTCCTCACCGGCTTGCTGTCGGCTCTCTTTCTTGTATCCTGTGGCAAATCTGAAAAAGCGGATTCCGTAGCGGTACGGCCCGTCAAGACCATTCGCGTGCGGGCGACCGCCGGGAATCCGCAGTTGACCCTGCCCGCCAGGGTCCGGGCGAGCCGCAGGGTGGAGCTGGCCTTCAAGGAGGTGAGCGGGCCGCTGGTCGAACTTCCCATCGAAGGCCGGGAGGGGAAGCAGGTGGAAAAGGGGGAGCTGCTGGCCCGTATCGACCCGGCACCCTACGACATACAGCTTCGCAATGCCCAGGGGGCTCTTAAGGAGGCCGGTGCGGTGTTGACCCTGGCCAGGCGGGAGTACGAGCGGGTGCTGGAGTTACAGCGCAGAGATTCCGGAGCGGTCAGCGCGGCGGACGTCGACCGTAAGCGGGAGGGGTTCAACGCCGCCGAGGGCCGCATTCGTTCGCTGGAAGCCGCGGTGGAGGATGCCCGCAACAAACTGCGCCACACCCAATTGAGGGCCCCGTTTGCCGGGCGGGTGGCCAGGCGATGGGTGGACAACTTCCAGGAGATCCAACCCACCCAGCCGGTTCTGGCCCTGGAGGACCTGTCGCAGGTCGAACTGCTGATCGATGTCCCGGAAAATGTCATGGCCACCGCCGACAAGGAAGATGGTGCGCATGGGGTGTCGTTCAGCGCCCAATTTCCGGCGGCAACGGGAAGGTATTTTCCACTGGCGCTGGAAGAGTTCGCCACCCGCGCCGACCCCGCCACCCAGACCTATCAGGTCGTTCTCAAGATGGCCCAACCCGAAGAGTTCAATGTCATTACCGGTATGACGGCCAGCGTCACGGCGGCGTTTGACGGACAAACGGCATCCCGTCAAGGCGTGCGGGTGCCGGCCATTGCGGTGACGGCCGATCCTGACGACAACGGCTATGTCTGGGTGGTGGATACGGCCGCAATGACGGTTCACAAGCGACCGGTCAAAATCGGTGCCGTGGTGGGATCGGAAGCGGTCGACATCCTGGAAGGGCTCCAGGGCGGTGAAGTGGTAGTGGTGGCCGGTCTTCTGAAATTGCAAGAAGGTATGCCGGTCAGGCTATGGGAAGAGAAGTAGATCGAACCCGACAGGATTTTCGCAGACGATTGGATGGCAAGATGAATATCGCAGAAATGGCAATCAAAAAACGCGTGATCACCTGGACCTTGACGCTCCTGTTGCCGGTGATGGGGTATTGGGCCTACCGGGGCTTGCCGCGGCTGGAAGACCCGGAATTCGCCATCAAGCAGGCCGTGGTCCTCACGCCCTATCCCGGTGCTTCGGCGCGGGAAGTGGAGGCGGAGGTCACGGAAAAGATCGAAAAGGCCGTGCAGCAGCTGGGGCAGCTCAAGCGGGTGGAGTCGTATTCGGAGCGCGGGCTGTCGCGGGTCAAGGTGGTGATCAAGGACAATTACGACCTCGAGCGCCTGCCCCAGGTGTGGGATGAATTGCGCCGCAAGGTGGGGGACCACCAGCTGCTGCTGCCGCCCGGCGCCGGCCCCTCCCTGGTGTTGGATGACTTCGGTGATACCTACGGCGTCTACTTCGCGTTGACCGGCCGAGGGTTCACCATGGCCGAGTTCAAGCGCGTGGCCGAGCTGCTCAAGCGGGAGTTGACCACGGTCACGGACGTCAAAAAGGTGGTCCTCTTCGGTGTCCGGGGCGAGACCATCCAGGTGGAGATGGCCAAGGCCAAGATCAAGGCCCTGGGCATCACCCTGCCCGAAATCGTGGAGGCCCTGGCCGTGAAAAACCTGCCTGCCGATGCCGGCCGCATTAAAATCGGCAGTGAATTCGTGCCCATCGCCCCCAGCGGTGTCTTTCGGTCGGCCAACGATTTTGCCGACCTGCTGGTGGGCAGCCGGGGCGGCAGGCTCATCTACCTGAAGGATGTGGCCGCCGTTCAGCGGGGGTATGAAAATCCGCCCCAGGCCATGTTGCGGGTCGACGGCCGGCCGGCCGTGGGCATTGCCATCTCCACGGTCCAGGGGGGCAATGTGGTCGAGATGGGGCGCGCCGTCACCCAACGGGTGCAGGAACTGTTGCCGCAGATTCCCCTGGGAATGGAACTGGTGACGATTTCCGACCAGGCGGCCTCCGTGGTCAAAGCCATCGACGGGTTTATCATCAACCTGGTTGAAGCGGTGGCCATCGTGATCCTGGTGCTCCTGTTTTTCATGGGGCTGCGCAGCGGGCTGATCATCGGCTTTGTTCTCGTGCTGACCATCGCCACCACTTTTCTGGTGATGGGCTATTTTGACATTACCCTGGAGCGCATCTCTCTGGGCGCCCTGATCATCGCCCTGGGAATGCTGGTGGACAACGCCATCGTGGTGGTGGACGGGATGAAGGTCCGCATGCAACAGGGTCTGGACGGCCTGCAGGCCGCCAGGGAAGTGGTTGGCCAGAACGCCGTCCCCCTGCTGGGCGCTACGGCCGTCGCCATCCTGGCCTTTGCCGCCATCGGCGGCATGGACAACGACACGGGAGAATATTGCCGGGCCCTGTACTATGTCATTTTGATTTCCCTCTCCCTGAGCTGGTTGACGGCGGTCACGTCGACGCCGTTGCTGGTGACGACCTTCTTAGCACCAGGGAAAAGCAGGGCCGCAGCGGATCCCAATCCCCCGGCGGATCCGTATGGCGGTAAGATCTATCAAACGTATCGCCGGTTGCTGACCGCGGTCCTTCGCCGTCGCTGGATGACCGTCGGCGGCGTGGTGGTGCTCTTTGTGGCCTCACTGACGGGGTTCGGTCTTGTCAAGAACCTGTTTTTCCCGCCCTCCACCCGCCCGCAGTTTCTCATCGAGATCCAGTTTCGCGAGGGGATTCACATCCTGGAAACCGAGCGCAAGGTAGCTAAAATAGAGGCGCTGCTCAAAAACACCGACGGGGTCACCACCGTGGCCTCGGCCATCGGCGACGGGCATCCTCGTTTTCTGTTGACCTATGACGTTCCCATCGACACGGGACCCCACTACAGCGCCATTTTGGTTTCGGTTTCCGATTACAAGGTCATCGACCGCATTTATCAGCCCTTGCAGCAAGAGCTGGAGACCCTGTTCCCCGACGGGACCGTCAACGTGAAAAAGTTCAATGTCGGCCCGGGCAACGGCGGCAAGATCCAGCTGCGCATCAACGGTCCGGATCCGGTTGAGCTGCGCCGTATGGCGGACCGGGTCAAGGCCATCACCGCCGCGGATCCCGATGCCAAGGCCGTCCGCCACGAGTGGGGGGCCAAAGTGAAGATCATCCAGCCGATCCTGGCCGAGGACCGGGCGCGCCGGGCGGGCATCGACCGCCGCATGGCGGCCATGGCCTTTCAGACCAATTACGCCGGGCTGCCGGTGGGCGTTTACCGGGAGGGCAGCGAGCTGATTCCCATTTACGTGCGCGCCCCGGCCGGCGAACGGCGCACGGTGGAGGAGCTGGGCAGCATCCCTCTCATCAGTCCGGTATCGGGGGATAAAATTCCGGCCCTGCAGATCATCGACGAGCTGCGCACCGGATTCGAAGACGCCCGCCTCTCCCGGTACAATCGCCGCGGCATGATCAAGGTCCACGCCGACGCCCGAAAGGGGCTTCCCTCGGATCTGCTGGCGCGGGTCAAGCCCAAGATCGAGCAGGCCCTGGGGATCGACACCCGGGCCTATTCGGGCCGGGACGTCGCACCGGCCCGCTATACCGCCGGCACCATACCGATCCGGGCGGACGACATCATCCCGCTCAAGGGCAAACCCGGCTACTTCATCGCCTGGTCGGGCGAGGCCGAGGACTCGGCCGAGTCAACCGCCCAGCTTGGGGCGTCGATCCCCGTCTTCTTCGGCTTGATGATCCTGGCGGTCATTTTTCTGTTCAACGCCTTTCGGCAGCCGCTGATCATCTGGCTCACCGTGCCGCTCTCCATCATCGGCGTCACCGTGGGCTTGCTTCTCTTCCGGCAGCCGTTCGGGTTTATGGCCCTGCTGGGCGTCATGAGCCTGGCCGGCATGCTGATCAAGAACGCCATCGTGCTGGTGGACCAGATCGACATGGAGATCGGGGCCGGAAAGCCGCGCTTTCAGGCCGTGGTGGATTCGGGGGTCAGCCGCATGATGCCGGTGTGCATGGCGGCCGTCACCACCATCATGGGGATGGCGCCGCTGCTGCAGGACGACTTTTTCGTCTCCATGGCGGTTTCCATCATGTTTGGATTGGGGTTTGCCACTCTTTTGACCCTGATCGTGGTGCCGGTGCTCTACGTCATCCTTTTTCGCATTCCTTACGAGGCCGATTCCGGCGCTGTAAAGACGGAGACATGACCATGAGAACTTGAACGGATCAAGGATGACATGCGCGCAAGAACGGATTGGGGTGATTTGCTGGCACCGGCCGGACAAAAGAGCCATGGAAAATGAAAAGAGAGGAACCCAAAATGAAACGACTGCTAAAAAACCTGGGAGCGTTTTTTGAAACCCTGCCGGACGCCCTGCGCCGGAAAAAATGGACTGTCTGGGGCCTGTTTATTGCCGTGACGATTGGTATGTTTTTGGGAATTTCCGGAAACACCTTCGACATGACCATGGACAGCTGGTTCTCCGATGACGATCCCGCCAAGCAGGCCTTGAACCATTTCAAGCATCAATTCGGCAGTGATGACGTGATCTACCTGGTGTACCGGCCCAAAGACGGGGACCTGTTTTCCAAAAGCTCCCTTGCCGCCGTGATGGGGATACGGGAAGAGATCCTGAACTTCCGGGAAAACCTTCCCGAAGGAGAAGCTTCCATGCTCTCACACGTCACGCGGGTCGACAGCCTCGCCAGCGCCAAGATCCTAAAGGCCGAAGCGGGCGCCCTGGTGGCGAGGCGGTTTATCCAGGGCGATCTTCCCGAAACCGCAATAGATCGGATGAAACTTCGCCAGCAGGCCCTTGAGCAGAAAACCTTTCCCCTCTATTACTTCTCAAAGGGTTTCGAGTACGGCGCCATTGTGATCCAGACCGATCTGGGCACCGAGCCGCTGGATGCCGATACAGCGGATACCGGTTTCGATGCGAAAGAAGCCTCCGTCGATTTCGACACGGAGATCGAGATCGCCACGGACGCCGCCGCCGATGAGGCGCCGCCGGCCTACAAGTCGGTTGAAATGACCGCATACACGGGCATGATGGCCGATATCAACGCCATCATCGGGCAGCCCAAATACGCGGACCACCTTCAGTACCATCCCGTGGGGAACCCTCCCCTGATGACCCATTTCACCCGTCAGGTGGCCGAAACAGGCCCGTTGTTCCTGGTCATGCTGGCGGTGATCGTCATCCTGCTGTGGCGTTTGTTTCACTCCTTCAGCGCCGTGATATGGGCCACCCTGATCGTGGTGATCACCTGTATCTGGACCTTTGGCATCAGCGGCTGGTTCGGCACCACGGTGACCACCATGGTCAGCCTGACCGTCATGCTGATTCTGGCGGTGGGGATTGCCGATGCAGTGCATATCATTTCAGGATACCTGCTGTTTCGTCGGGAGGACCTGTCCCACGAAAAGGCCCTGCGGGCAACGTTTGGCAAGGCAAGCCTGCCCTGCCTGCTGACCACCGTCACCACCATGGTGGGTCTGCTCTCCCTGACGCTGAGCAGCATCGGCCACATCCAAACCTTCGGCTATATGTCGGCCCTGGGCGTGGGTATCGCCTTTGTGATCACCATGGTTGGGCTGCCCCTGATGCTCGATCTCTGGGCGCCGCTGAAAAAGGGAGCCGCCGCCGGCCGCAAGCCAAAACCGCGGCGCTTTTCACTGAACTCTCCCGATCTGGCCCAGAAACTGCTGAATCGGGTGCTGCCCATGGTCCAGACATCGCCGCTGTTGGTCATCGGCATCTTCGCGGTGATCTTTCTGGCCTGCGTGGCGGGCGCCACCCGGGTGAAAGTCGATTCCAACATGGTGGCGGCCTTCAAGAAAGGCAGCGAGATCAGGACCCACTACGACATTGTGGATACCCACATGGCCGGCACCAACACCATGGAGATTTTCATCGACGGCGGTGAGATCGATTCACTGCTCGATCCAGGTGTCATCAGGCGCATGGATTCCCTGCAGCGCACCATCGAAACCAAGTACGCGCACCTAGTGGCCAGGACCTTTTCCCTGGCGGACATCGTCAAAGAAGCCTACCAGGTGCTCAACGACGGGGACGCAGCCTTTTACAGGGTTCCCGGCACTCCGGAACTGATGACCCAGACCCTGTTCCTGTTCAACAATGCCAACCCGGAAGACCGCCGCCGGCTGGTTTCGGACAATTACCGCAAGACCCATATCAGCGTGCAGCTCTATAACGCGGGCTCCTACCGCTATACGGCCTTTTTCGATGAGGTCCAAAAGGAGATCGACGCCGCCTTTGCCGGCCTGCGCCGGGAGCACCCGCGGTTTGCGGCGGATATCACCGGAAGCCTGGCCCTGATGATGAAACTGGCCGACTATATCGGATGGTCCCAGATCAAAAGCCTGGGCACGGTCATCGGGATCATCAGTCTGATCCTGGTGTTCATTTTCGGCTCCACCCGGATGGGGAGCCTGTCCATCGTTCCCAATTTGATTCCGGCCACCCTGATTTTCGGACTTCTGGGTATTCTGGATGTCGCCCTGGATGCGGACACCATGATCATCGCGCCGGTCATCATCGGCATCGCGGTGGATGACACCATCCATTTCATCACCCACTACCGGGACGAGGTCCTCAAGGACGGCGACATCGTGCGAAGCATCCGCAACACCATCCGCGAGGTGGGGCAGGCCATTGCCTTCACCAGCCTGGTCCTGGGGCTGGGATTTCTGATGCTCGCCTTTTCCAGCAACACCAGTTTCATCAAGGTCGGCATTTTCGGATCCCTGGCTATTTTCGCCGCCCTGCTGTGCGACCTGTTACTGCTGCCGGCCCTGATCCTGACCTTCAAACCGACGTTTGCCGCCAAGGCGCAAAAGCATGTGCTTACAACGACTGAAACACCGTCTTGATCCAAAAACGCCTTACATGGCAAGAAGGAGAAGAACCATGTTTTCAAAAATCGCTTTGATCCTTTCACTCATCCTCGCAACACCGGCATGGGCCCCGGAAGCCCGGGCGCTGACCGCCCATGAGATCATGACCGAAGTGGACCGGGTCGCCCGGGAGTCCTCATCCTCCGTACTCCAGGAAGTCAAGCTGATCTCCTGTAAATACGGTAAAAAGGACGGGAAAACCGTCTGCACCGAAAAACCGAGAACCAAACGGATCGAAAGCGTTCAGCGCGACACGGGCGACCGTCAAGAGGACAGCAAAACCGTTTCCTTCATCCTGGAGCCCATCGGAGAAAAGGGCATGGCCATGCTCAGCTTCGAATTCGATGCCCAGGACAAGGACAACATCAGCTGGCTCTATCTGCCGGCCATGGGCAAGGTCAGGAAAATCATCTCCAGCGATCCGGACGATGACTCGGGAAGCAGCTTTTTCGGCAGTGAATTCTTCCTCGAGGATCTTGAAAACATCGATGTGGACGACTACACCTACCCCCATGTCGAGGAGGGCCAATTCCAGGGACGGCCCGTCTGGATCGTCGAGGCGGTTCCGGTGCCGGCCCATCTTCGCAAAACAAGATACGGCAAATCCAAGCTGTGGATCGACCGGGAGCGCCACATCCTGTTGATGCAGCAGTTGTATAATAAACGGCTCAAACCGTACAAGCAGATCACCATGAGCCGGATTGAACAGATCGACGGGGTGTGGACCCCCAGAAGGATCGTTGTGAAAAACCTGGTTTCCAGAAGAATGTCCGTCATGATGACGACCTCCGTGTGCTTCAATGTAACGGTGTCCCCCCAATTTCTAACCCAGCGCGCACTGATCGATTTCGCCTATCGCGAACGGGAACTGGCCGGCTTGCGGGAGCATCTGCAGGGCAAATGAGAGAAAAAAAGAAAATAGCCGTGCTGTTGCTCATGCTTCTGCTGTTCAGCTGCAACCCGCCGTTGTATGCCGCTCCACCGGAAACGGCATCCGATGGCGACACCCCAGTGCAGGATCGTTTCGATGCGGAATCGGACGCCGGCGACGCGGCGTTTGACTTCGACCCGGCAACGGGCCCGGAAGCATCCGGCGAAGAGAACGTCATCTTTAAAGAAGATGTCGAGGATGATGCCTTTGATCAGGATGCGGAGCAGCAACCGGAAGAGCAGCAGCCCTCGCTGCTTGCTTCGCTGTTGTCCACCGCCCGCTTGACGCTCAAGCATGAGACCTTTTACAAGACCACGCGTCCGGACGGCATCAAGAGCAACCGAACGTCCCTGAGGCTGGAGTTTTCCCGATCGATCGGACCTCATTTTTTCGTACAGCTGGACACCAAGCAAACCTTGTTCTGGGGAGACGATCACAGGGCGCAGGCCGAAGACAAGGAGATGGCCACCGAGAATTTCACCCGGGAAGCCTTTTGCCAGGCCAGTTTCGCCGACACCAGCATCAAGGCCGGCGTTCAAATCCTGATTTGGGGGGAATCGGAAGGCGGCGCCATCACCGATGTGATCAGCCCCCGGGACTATTCCGAAGCCTTTTTTATCTCTCTTGAAGAATCGCGCATCGGGCAGCCCATGATACTGGTCGATCAGTTCACTCCTTTTGGCGACGTCAGCACGTTTTTCATCCCCGATCCCGAATTCAACAACTATCCCGAAGACAACACCGCCTACTATTATGATGAATTTGACGATCCGGTACGTTACCGGGAGGAGAGTTCCGACGCGCGGAATTATGAATTTGGCGGCCGTTGGAAAAAAACGTTCGGTCAGAGCGATGTGGCCCTGATGGCCGCCAGCCTGATCGAAAACGATTATATCTATCGTCTCGACGGGATCGGCGCCGGCGGCGCCATGATCATCACCAAGA
>JBNKKC010000067.1:0-2526 GCA_050291625.1 Desulfobacteraceae bacterium | reverse complement strand
CACCAGTGTGACATGCCCGGTCAGCAGGTATTGCTGTCCATAATAACCTGCCAGGCCGCCCAACAGGATTCCGATGGCGACGGCGATGCCGACGGCGACAAATCCAACCGTCAGCGATACCCACGCGCCCTGCAGCATACGCGCGAATACGTCGCGGCCAAGTTCATCCGTACCCAGAACATAGATGCCCAGCATGGGGATTTCCTCAGGCTGCAGGGTGTCCAATTTGGGGGCGGACAAGGGCGGGCGCAGTTTTTCCTGCAGGCGTACCTGTGCCGGATCCATCAGCGGCTGCTTGCCTGAAGTCAGACCGAGACCCGTGACGGCTATCGCGAAAAAGGCAATAAATATTACCAGGCCGCTGAAGGCCATCCGATTCTTGCGCAGCAGATGCCAGGTCTCCTGCCACGGTGAGAGGGAGGGCGGCAGCGCGGCGTCTTCCGCGGCAAGCTGGGTATGGCGGTGGTCTGCGGTCATCAGAGCTTTATCCTCGGGTCAACTACCATGTAAAGCAGGTCAGAGACCAGCGTCCCCGCCAGCACTAGTACGGCAGTGAGGAAATTGACGGTCAAAATAACGGGATAATCACGGGCCAGGATGGCTTCATAGGCCATGCGGCCCATTCCAGGCCAGGAAAAGATCGACTCGATGATCACCGACCCGCCGATCAGACCGGGCAGGATCAGACCGAACATGGTCACAAACGGCAGCAGGGCGTTTCGCAGGGCATGCCGATAGTAAACCGTGTCCGGCGACAACCCTTTGGCCTTGGCCGTGCGGACATAATCCTGTCCGATGATTTCCAGCATTTGGCTGCGTACGTAGCGCGACAGGACGGCGACGCCGCCGGTGGCGCCGAGGATCGAGGGCAGCACCAGGTGCCAGGTGCGGTCCATGATCCTGATGAGCGGCGATGCGGCGGTCACCCCGAAACTCTCCATGCCGATCACCGGCACCTGGAGTTGGGTCACCACGATGATGATCAGCACATAGGCGAAAAAAAAGCCCGGTATGGAGATCAGCAGGTAGGCGAAAAAGGTGGTGGTTCGATCATAGACCCCCTCACGCTGGATGGCCGACCGGATGCCTACCGGGAATGAAAAGGTCCACGTCAGAATCGTGCCCACGATGAACAGGGGCAGGCTGTTGAGAAAGCGCTCCCAGATTTTTCCAAGCACCGGCTGGCTGTCCCGCCATGACACGATCCGGCCGCTGAACAGGTCTCGGTAAAAGAGCAGGTACTGCTCATGCAGCGGCTTGTCCAGATGGAACTCTTTGCGCATGCGCTCCACGATTTCGGGAGTGAACTTTGGGTTGAGCGGGTCGATCTGGCTGGGCTCGCCCGGTGCCAGATGGATAATCAGAAACGAAATCACCGAAACGAAGAACAGCGTCACTGTTTTTTGAACGATGCTTCTTCCAAAGAATGACAGCATCAGCGCTCCTTATCCATCCGCGGCAAAGGTTGGCGGCTGCGGCAATTTGATCCATTGGTTGAAGTGAAACATGTAGCTTCCGGTCTTGGTCGGTACAATGGGTCTGGGCGCCTTGACGCCGTCAGTGCCGGGAACCATCCGCACGATGCGTTTGTCCAGTACCGCGGTCCAGCGGCCGACATATAAAAACGTGTACGGCTGAGCTTCGGCGATGATCTCATGCAGACGGTGGCAATAGGCCACCTGTCGTTCATGATCATACTCCTGTCTGATTTTCAGAATCAAATCATCAGCCTCAGGGTTTGAAAATCCCACGAAATTGAGCTGGAATTTATGGCTCTGGCTGGAGTGCCAGATCTGATACAGGTCCGGGTCGATGCCCATGGACCACCCCAGTATCAACGCATCGAAATCGAGCTGGTTGACGCGCTTCTGGATGAACACCGACCACTCCAGCAGGTCGGTTTCCACCTGAATGCCGATTTTTTTCCAGGCATCCTGGGCGATGGCCAGGATGGCCTTGCGCAGCGGATTGCCGTTGTTGGTGATCAAGGTAAATGCCAGGCGTTTGCCCTCTTTTTGCAGATAGCCGTCGGCGCCGCGATGCCACCCGGCCTGATTGAGCAGTTTGACGGCAGCGACTGGATCGTACGGCAGGGGCTTGATGGCGTGGTTGTAGAAGTCGGTCTGTTTCACGAACGGACCCGTAATCGGCTCACCCTGGCCATACAGCACAAAGTCGATAATTTTCCGTGTATCGATGGCCATTCCCAGGGCTCTGCGTACCCGTGGATCGTCAAACGGCGGGCGACGCAAATTGTAGCCGATATAGGAGTATCCAAATGAGGCGCCGCTGAAATGCTGGAAACGTTGATCACTGCTCAAACGCTCCACCTGATGCGGCTGAACGCCATAGTTATCAACGGTTCCGGCATAGAACTCCATCTCCTGGGTGAGCACGTCCGGGATGATGCGCATGACATATTGCCCGTAGTTCGGCGGTCCGTCCCAATAGCCGTCATAGCGCTCGAGACGGATGTGCTGATCGGCCTTCCATTCCTTGAATTGAAACGGTCCGCATCCGACGGGG
>JBNKKC010000066.1:0-45794 GCA_050291625.1 Desulfobacteraceae bacterium | reverse complement strand
CTCCCGCTGGCCCTGCCTAATGAATTATCTTAAAGCCTATAAACTTGTGTAATTCATTTTGGACTGCGTTATCGGTCGTCGCGGTATGGCAATACAGCTTCCTCCCGCTGGCCCTGCCTAATGAATTATCTTAAAGCCTATAAGCTTGTGTAATTCATTTGGACTGCGTTATCGGTCGTCGCGGTATGGCAATACAGCTTCCTCCCGCTGGCCCTGCCAAATGAATTATCTTAAAGCCTATAGCGAATCCAGGATAAGGCCATGCGCGATCACTGCAGCCAAACCATCACCTCCGAAAATCAGGAGCAGACCCGACATCTGGGCCGATTGATCGGCCGCCTGCTGCGATCCGGATTGCTCATTAAACTCATTGGAGATCTGGGCTGCGGAAAGACATGTTTTGCACAGGGTCTGGCCGCCGGTTTGGAGGTGCCTGAGCAATTTGACATCACCAGCCCCACCTATACCCTGATCCATGAGTATCCTGGGCGCATCCCATTTTTACACATTGATCTGTATCGAATTCATGATGATATGGACGCTGAAGCAATCGGATTGTGGGACATGCTCGATCCGGATTCGGTGGTGGCGGTTGAATGGGCCGATCGACTCCCCGATCTGCTATGGCCGCCCGATACGCTGACCGTCCGGATTGTCACTCGCGAAAACGACAACCGAGAGATTACCCTAATTGGCAGTGGACTTAACACAGCCAATCTGGTAAAGAGGATCGGCTCGGTGTGGCCAAGCCGCGATTAACGTCTCACGGAACAATAAGTCCGGTGAAGACGCCGCCAAAATCGGATGCGCCTCGGAAGTGGTATCACCTTAGGAGCTCTTATGGCATTAGTGGTTCAAAAATACGGTGGAACGTCAGTCGCTGACATTGAACGGATCAGAAACGTCGCTCATCGGGTCATTAAGACCTACGACCAGGGAAATGACCTGGTTGTCATTCTTTCCGCCATGGCCGGTGTTACCGATCGACTGATCGGTTTGGCGCACCAGGCGGCCGACATCCCCGACAAACGAGAGATGGATGTGCTGTTGGCCACCGGCGAACAGACAACTGCCGCGTTGTTGGCCATGATGCTGCGCCAGATGGGATACGAGGCACAATCCATGCTGGGCCATCAGGCGGAAGTGGTTACCGATTGTGTTTACGGCAACGCCCGAATTATCGAAATAGGTGCCGAACGGCTGAGGCAATTGGTTGATCAGCATAAGATAGTGGTTGTGGCTGGATTCCAGGGATATGACATCAAGGGCAATATTACGACACTGGGCCGCGGCGGTTCCGATACATCTGCAGTTGCCATCGCTGCGGCGCTGAAGGCCGATGTATGTGAAATCTATACCGATGTTGACGGCATCTACACGGCCGATCCCAATATCTGCCCCAAGGCGCGCAAACTGAAAACCATCACCTATGACGAAATGCTCAACATGGCCAGCCTGGGGGCTAAAGTACTGCAGATCCGATCGGTGGGATTTGCCAAAAAATACGATATCCCGGTACATGTGCGGTCAAGTTTTAGTGAGGAGGAAGGCACCATGGTCGTAAGTGAAGAATCCGCAATGGAGCAACTCGTCGTTTCCGGTGTTACCCATGATAAAAATCAGGCCCGCATAACCCTTACAGATGTCCCCGACCAGCCGGGTGTGGCGGCAAAGATATTCTCTCCCATTGCCGAGGCCGGAATTATCGTGGATATGATTATCCAGAATACGGACCAGGGCGGCAAAACCGATATGACTTTCACGGTCCCCAAGTCCGATTACAAACAGACCCTTGAGTTTACCAATCGTGTCGCCAAGGAGATCGGGGCCAAAGAGGTTCGCGGAGACGATAATATCGCAAAAGTCTCGGTCATTGGCGTCGGCATGAAAAACAATTCAGGCGTCGCGTCGGTGATGTTCAACACGCTGGCCCGGGAAAACATCAATATCATTCTGATCAGCACATCCGAAATTCGAATATCCTGCGTTATTGAAGAAAAATATGCCGAGTTGGCAGTACGCGTGCTGCATACGGCCTTCGGCCTAGATGAATAGCTCATTGATCAGACATCCATCGTGCTGATGCCATTTAAGGAAAGAAATCAAATGAAGGTGCCCAGGTTCAGTCCGGATCAACTGGTCTTCGTCCTGCTGGCAGTCCTGGTCATGATGGTGGTTACCGTGTGGCGGTTTATTTCTTTCTCCTGAAAGGAACAAAACACAGTGAGTGCCCATTCAGAAATGGTAGGTTGTGGTCCAGATCTCCCGCTAAAGACCAGACGGGATAAACCCCGCTTGAGGATCAGACGGGACAAGAAGGCCGCAGGGAGGTTGACACCGCCCCGTAAAATGCACGGGATGTTCCACAGGCGTAGCGGCGCTACGTCGAGGATGTCAACCGAGCGAGAACGCCGAGCTGGGCCGCAAGTCGCAGATCCCGAGCCCTTTTCGGGGATGCCGTTTCTGGATGGGCACTCTGACTAAGGCGGGCAATCGGCACATACGGACCGGAACAGGTTGGTTGAAAGGTAGCGATCCCCCCTGTCCGGCAAGAGCGTGACAACCGTGTCGGACGGTGACAGATCGGAGGCGATTTGCAGCGCAGCCCATACGGCGGCGCCACTGCTCATGCCGCAAAACAGCCCCTCTTCCATGGCAAGCCGCTGCGTGGTTGCAAAAGCGGCTCGATCTTCCACAAACACGGTCTCATCAAGATGGGCGGCATCATAGATTTCCGGTACGATTGACTCTTTAAGGCTCTTCAGGCCCTGAATGGCGTGCCCTTCGAGCGGCTCTGCGGCTACGATCTTTATTCCCGGATCGTGCTGCTTGAGACGCCTTGAGGTCCCCATCAGGGTTCCGGACGTGCCGATCCCGGCAACAAAAGCGGTTATCTCGCCCCCGGTCTGCTCCAGAATCTCTTTTGCCGTCGTCTCGTAGTGAGCCTGCCAGTTCGCCTGATTGGCAAACTGATTCGGCATAAAATATCGATCCGGGCTTTGCTCCATGATGCGGTAAGCCTCACGGATAGCGCCATCCGTTTTTTCGTTATGGGGTGTCAGTACCAGTTCCGCCCCGTAGGCCAGCAGGGTCTGACGGCGCTCGGTGCTGACACATGCCGGCAAGGTCAGTTTCACACGATAGCCTTTAAAGGCGCCGACCATTGCCAGTCCGATACCGGTATTGCCCGATGTGGGCTCCAGAATCACCTTGCCCGGCGTCAGCAAGCCCTCTTTCTCCGCCCGCTCGATCATCCACAGGGCCGGACGATCCTTGACCGATCCCCCCGGGTTGGAGCCTTCGAGTTTTGCAAGTATGCGAGCCCCTTTATACGGCTTTATCCGATTCAGTTCCACCATCGGTGTGTTGCCGATATAGCTTAACAGGCTTTGACGATTCGTCTCTTTTTGAATCCTTTTTTCGATGGACGTCACATTGTCCCCACGCTTGGCCATAATCCAACTCTCCCTAAACTGCTGAATGACAAACTACAGGTTTCTTATGAATTTACGACATGCAGTAAGTTCAAACGTAAGCTTTTACAATCGACAGAATTCATCAACTTAACACTTAACACGATTATTTATCCAATACTTCGTCAATTTCAGCCGCGATTTGCCTGGCCGTCGCCACCGGATCCGCTGCATCGCGGATCGGTCGACCGACGACAATATAATCGGCCCCCCCGGCAACCGCCATCGCCGGCGTCACCACCCGACGCTGATCGTCCTTGCGATCACCGCCGCCAGCCATACGAATACCCGGGGTTACGGCAAGGAATCCATCACCGCAATGCGCTTTTATTTGCCGGACCTCAAGACCTGAACAGACAACTCCCGTGCAACCGGCCTTTCGAGCCATAGCGGCCCTGTGAAGCACCAATTTACCGACATCTTCATATATATCTTCACGATAACCTGATGCCTGCAAATCCGATGCACCTACGCTGGTCAGCACCGTCACACCCAAGACGCCGACTTTGCCCGAACTTCCCGCAACAGCCGCCTCGATCATCGATTGGTTTTCGCCGCAATGAACGGTCGCCAAGTCGACATCGAGACCGGCAATTACCCGCATGGCGCGCTCGACGGTGGCGGGGATATCGTGCAATTTCAGATCCAAAAAGATTCCGGCACCTGTCTTTTGCCGTATGTTGCGCACCAGATGGGGCCCGCTTTTAACAAACAGCTCCAATCCGATTTTAAACAGCCCCACAGCCCCTTTCAGCTGAAGCGCCAGTTGCAGTGCCTGCTCAGTTGAAGGAACATCCAGAGCGAATATGATGACATCCCTGCCCTGCTTCATATACCGTCTCGTCCATGGCTATTGATGAAACCGATCGCTTTGCACGCGGCAAAAACATATTCGATGGTCGACACGCCCTCTCCGTTGATTCGGTGCGATCCATATCGCATCAAATCCACGATCCTTATAGCGCATAACCGACCAGGTTAAAAGGGGTATCACAATTAATGTAATTGAATTCCTTTCCAAATTTATGATAGTGTCTGAACGGCAGTGACAGGCCCTGACAAAGATGTCATTGCGGTGCAGGATCAACCGGCCTTTCTACTTTACGAGGGAATCGCCGCATGCGCACAGAGATGATGGAAGGCCTTAACTGCGACATCCCGAAACAATCCATGCATCGAACAGATTTGAAGCAGGAACATATCGGCCGTGATAACCAAATACTATGTGCCGTCAGGCAGCTACTATATCAGCGAATCCCGCGCTCTGAAAATAGAGGCATACCTGGGCACCTGTGTCGGATTATCGCTCTACTGCAGAGCAACAGGCATCGGTGGCGTATTGCACCTGCTGCTTCCCGAACCCACCTCCATTTCGGCTGCCCATCAGCCTGAAAAATATGCGACAACAGGGATACCGCTTTTTTTGCGGGCCATGCTCGACAATGGGGCTGAACGCGACGCATTGACTGCCTGCCTGGCAGGCGGTGCGTTGGTAGGCCCGGTCAGCAGACAAGATCTTGATCTGGACATCGGCGGACGCACCGTGGATGTTGTCAGGCATCTCCTGGCACGAGCGGGCATCGATCTTCAAAAGTCGGAAACCGGCGGTTTTTTTACATGCCGGCTCAGCCTGGACATGTCAACCGGACAGACAACCATCGAACCGGCAGGAATGACCAGGTTGACGGACGATGTCAGCGTCCGCGCTCCCAGTACGTCCGAAATCGAACAGGCGATGGAACAGGTCAAGCCGATTCCACAGGTGGCTCTCAAAGTCTTGCGTCTGGTAGACGATCAGGATGACCATATTGATGCGATCGCAGATGAGATCCGCAAAGATCAGGTCATCACAGCCCGTACGCTTCAGCTGGCGAATTCCCCCTTGTTCGCCGCCAAGCAGACGATCGCATCGCTCGACCATGCCATTGTTTTTCTAGGCCAGGAGCATTTGATCAAGCTCGTGGTAACCGCCGCCATCCAGGGTTATTACGATCAATCCAGCCAGGGGTACGCATTGTGCAAGGGCGGTATGTACCATCACGCTTTAGGATGCGCACATGTCGCCGAGATCATAGCGAAAAAGACCCAGTTGGTAGAGGCAAACATCGCCTATACGGCCGGTTTGGTGCATGATATCGGCAAGGTGGTGCTGGATCAATACATTACCGCTGCCTATCCGCTGTTTTACCGTCAGGTGATGGAACAGATCGAAGATGTGATTCATATTGAGAAGCGCTTGTTGAATATCGACCATACCAGGGTGGGGTATATGCTCGCCGACCAGTGGTTGCTCCCGGATCAGCTGACGCATGCCATTTGTCACCACCACCGGCCCGGCGATGCCGGCAAACACCCCGAACTGGTAAAAATCGTCTATCTGGCCGATTTGCTGATGTCGCGATTTTTAACGGGACTGGAGATTGAACGAATGGACACTGACACTCTATCGGCGAATTTGGATGCCCTTGGCCTGAAAATCGGTGATTTTTCCGGTCTGGTGGACGCCATTCCGTCAGCCGTATTTGAAAGCGCCAGCGATGCCTGTATGGCAAACGAATGACAAAGGAGTTCGCCTGAAAAATGAAATTAAGCGACCAACAGCAGACACTGTTACGCCAACTTCCGGGAGTCGATCGACTGCTGATCCAATTGAGAAAGGATCATACCGTTCAGGACATCCCGAAGCGGGTGCTCCTTATTGCCATACGTGACACGCTGGAGCAACTGCGTCATACAATCCTGTCAAGCGCCGACGCCGCAGCGTTGCCTGAAACCGATGAAGCGACCCTATTGGCCCAGATCGTGTCACGCGCTTCCAAACTTCAGAAGAACAATCTGATCAGAGCCATCAATGCAACCGGCGTTGTCGTGCACACCAACCTGGGCCGTTCCTGTCTGGCACAGGCGGCCGTCGACAATCTGATTCGCATTGCCGGAAGCTATTCAAATCTGGAATTCGATCTGGAGGCCGGAAAACGAGGCTCCCGCTACCGAGCCGTGGAAGCGTTGCTGTGTGAACTCAGCGGTGCCGAAGCCGCCATTGCGGTCAACAATAATGCTGCTGCCGTAATGTTGTGTCTGGATACGCTGGCGCGTGGCAAAAGCGTTGTTCTTTCACGAGGTGAAATGGTGGAAATCGGCGGCTCATTCCGCATCCCGGACGTAATGGCCAAAAGCGGCGCAATCCTCAAGGAAGTCGGCACGACCAATCGCACCCACCTGCGGGATTATGAAAATGCTATCAGCAGCGAAACCGGATTGCTGCTCAAGGTCCATACAAGCAATTATCGTATCATGGGCTTTACTGCATCGGTCGAGCTGCCCGAACTTGTCTCCCTGGCAAAAAAATTCGGACTTCCGGTCATGGAAGATCTGGGCAGCGGCAACTTCGTCGAATTCGACGTGCCCCAACTATCATCCGAGCCAACGGTCCAGGCATCTGTGAAGGCCGGTGTGGATGTCGTCACCTTCAGCGGAGACAAGTTGCTGGGCGGTCCTCAGGCAGGCTTGATCGTGGGCAAAAAAACCATTGTGGACCAAATCAAATCCAATCCACTGACTCGCGCTCTGCGGATCGACAAACTGACGCTCGCCGCGTTGGAGTCCACGCTGCAATTGTACCGGGATATTCCGCTGGCACAAGCACAAATACCAACCCTGCGCATGCTATGCGTCCAACTGCCCGAAATCGAACAGCGCGCCCGGCATCTTGTCGAAGCGCTTGCCGATCTAGGAGACGAACGCCTTGACACAACCTTATGCGAACTTCCGTCACGTGTCGGCGGAGGCGCCCTTCCGACAATGGAATTGCCCAGCTGTTGTGTGGGAGCGACCATCCGGGGATTGTCGGCCAATGCCATCGACAATGCGTTTCGGGCGTTTGATCCCCCTGTTATCGGCCGAATCGAAAACGATCTGTTCATTATCGATCCTCGAACTGTTTTAGAAGGCGAGTCGGAACTGATCGTAGATACATTTAAACGATTATTGGAAATGAGCCCCAACATGGCATAAAAGAGATGGCGGTCTTGATTTTTTTGCCCCAATCGTTATAGTCAAATGTTCAAAACATGGTGAGGCCGGAGTTCGGTGCCGCGGATGCGGCTATCGATCGGGTCCCAAAGGAGCGACGTAAATGCCCATATTCGAGTACCAATGCAACGGATGCGGTGTCGATTTTGAGCGCCTGGTGTTCGGTGATGAGAGACCGACCTGTCCGAATTGCGATAGTCCCGATGTTCACAAACTGATGTCGGCCTGCGGCCATTTCTCCAAAGGACCCGGGGGCCAAACCGTCAGCTCGTCATCCTCCTCCTGCGGCGGCTGCAAAGCCACAAGCTGCTCCGGTTGCGGTCACTAATGGACAAAACAATTCGAATCGGCACTCGCGGCAGCCAGTTGGCACTGTGGCAGGCCAGGTGGGTACAGGACCAGATCGATCAGAATTGGCCGAATATAACCACTGATCTGGATATCATCAAAACCACGGGCGATAAAATTACGGATGTCCCACTGGCAAAAGTGGGAGGCAAAGGCCTGTTCGTCAAAGAGATCGAAGAGGCCTTGTTGAGTGGCCGCATCGATATCGCCGTCCATAGTATGAAAGATATGCCATCGGAACTTCCGCCAGGCCTGTGCATCGGCGCCGTTCCCCTACGAGAAAATCCTTTGGACGCCCTTGTTTCAGAGCGGCACGCCTCGATCGATGGGCTTCCAAGGGGCGCCCGTCTGGGCACCAGCAGCCTGCGGCGTGCAGCGCAGCTGCTGCATCGTCGACCCGATTTGAGCATTGAACCACTGCGAGGCAATCTCGATACCAGGCTCAAAAAACTGGCCAATACGGAGCTGGATGCCATTGTTTTAGCCTCGGCAGGACTTAAGCGGCTGGGAATGGCTGACCGGATTACCGCGTATATCGAACCTGAGATCATGTTGCCCGCTGTCGGTCAAGGCGCCCTTTGCATTGAAAGCCGTACCGATGACGAGGATATCGGTGCGATCGTTTCGGCCCTGAATCACGACCAGTCGCAGATCGCGGTGCAGGCCGAACGGGCTTTCTCACAGCGTCTTGAAGGCGGCTGCCAGGTACCGATTGCCGCATACGCCACCGTCGACAGCAAGCAGGTGAAGGTCACCGGGCTGGTTGCGGAATTGGACGGCCGACAGGTGCTGAAAGCGACCATGGAAGGGCCGATCGAGCAAGCAGACGCCATCGGATTGAAACTGGCCGAACATTTACTGGCTCAAGGGGCCGGCTCCATATTAGAGAGGTTGATGCAAGATGCCCAATGACGGACACGGAAAAGTATATTTGGTGGGCGCCGGCCCCGGAGATCCGGAACTGATTACGGCCAAGGGCTTGCGCTGCATCGCCGAGGCTGATGTCCTGATCTATGACTATCTTGCGGCAAAGGCACTGCTGGGCCACGCCCGCAATGATTGCGAGCTGATCTATGTCGGCAAAAAAGGCGGCGATCATACCCTTTCGCAGGACGGGATCAATGCGTTGATTATCGAAAAAGCGCAGGGTGGAAATATTGTGACGCGGCTCAAAGGCGGTGATCCGTTTATATTTGGACGCGGTGGCGAAGAGGCGGAAATCCTCGTTCAAGCCGGAATCGCATTTGAAATCGTGCCGGGCGTAACATCGGCCATCGCTGCGCCGGCCTATGCCGGGATTCCTTTGACTCACAGACAATACACCAGCAGCGTAACATTTGTCACAGGTCACGAGGATCCCTCTAAAGATGAATCAAATATCAACTGGTCCGCATTGGCCGCCGGATTCGGCACACTGGTTTTTTTAATGGGTGTTAAAAACCTGCCCAAAATAGTTGAACAGCTGCGCAAGCATGGCCGGGCTGCAGAAACACCGGCGGCCCTTGTCCGCTGGGGTACAACAACCCGACAGAAAACCGTCACCGGAACATTGGATGACATTGTCGACCGTTCGTCAAAAGCCGGCATCAAGGCCCCGGCCATCATCATCGTCGGTGAAGTCGTCAACCTGCGCAAAACTCTGCAGTGGTTTGAAAGGCGCCCCTTGCTCGGCAAACGCATCGTCATCACAAGGGCCCGCGCCCAGGCCAGTGACTTGGTCCAACGCTTGAGCCGGCTTGGCGCCGAATGCATCGAGTGCCCAACCATCAAAGTCGTGGCGCCGGATAGCTGGCAAGCGTTCGACCGGGCTCTGAAAGCGCTCGATACCTACCAGTGGCTTGTCTTTACCAGTGTCAACGGCGTTCAATTCTTTTTCGACCGCCTTTTCAGCAAGGGTTTGGACACCCGGGCGCTGGGGCATTTGAAGACAGCCGCCATCGGACCTGTTACGGCCCAGCGCATGCATCGATTCGGATTGAACACCGACATCATGCCTGAAAGCTATCGAGCGGAGTCCATCATTGAAGCATTTTCAAAACAGCCGATCGATGGCATAAAGGTGCTTTTGCCACGCGCCAAGGAAGCACGCCCGATTCTGCCGCTCGAACTTGAACGGATGGGCGCTCAAGTCGATGAGGTGACCGCCTATCAGACCATCCAAAGCACAGAGGGGAGCCAGGATCTTATCGAGCAATTGCGCAATGGCCGTATCGACATGGTGACCTTTACCAGTTCATCAACGGTTCAAAATTTCAAGGCCCTTTTCCCGGAAGAAAAAATCGATGCGCTGATGTCATCGGTGACAGTGGCCAGCATTGGTCCCATAACGGCTGAAACGGCTGCAAAACACGGTCTCGCATCGCAAATCGTGGCTGATGAATACACGATAGACGGTTTGTGCAACGCCATAATAGACCATTACACGAACGGCTAGCCCGCTGCAAAACCCGCCGATATTGACCAAAAGGCCAGATTAATAGTATTTGATAAGTGATCTTCTGCCTTTGGAATGATTCCCGAACATTTCACTTGTGAGATTGCCGGCAAGGAATAACCCAACGGCCAGGCACAATCTGGTCCATTCAGGCCCACAAGGAGATGCAATGCCCGACTATATTCAAAAGCTGCATAAATGGGCTGAAGTGATCCGCTCGATGAAAGAGATCATCATCACAAACATCGTGCTGACCGGCCAGATTCCCGCACCGACCTTTCAGGAATACCAAAGAGCCACTCTTTTTATGGAGCGCCTGACCGAATTCCAGATCGACGAATGCACGACCGATGACTACAACAATCCTATCGGAATCATCCGTGGAACATCTCGCAGCAAGCCACCGATTTTCGTCGTCGCCCGTATGGATACCCCCTTTGGCAAAGATGTCGACCATAACTTCACCATCAAGTCGGACACGATCACAGGAGCCGGCCTTCTGGACAACTCGCTGGGCGTCGGAGTGCTGGCCTCGCTGCCGGCAATCCTTCACAAACTCGACCTGAGGTTTGAATCGGACATCGTATTGTGCGGGGCCTTTCAATCCATCGGCAAAGGAAACCTGCGCGGGATCCGACACCTTTTAAAAACCTGGTCAACGCCGATACGGGGTGCCATTTGTCTGGAAAGCGGAGAATTGGGGCGCCTGAACTACTCCTCGGATGGGATGATCCGCTGCGAGATCAGATGCATAGTCGATCCCTCTATCCAACGGTCACAGCGCCTTATGCCCAATGCGATTCTCGTTGTGAACGAAGTCATCAATCAAATCCTGGAATTGCGTTTGCCATTGAAGCCTCGCTCGAAGGTTATTTTCGGAAAAATCAACGGTGGCCTGAAGCACGGCCAGATCGCCTTAACGGCGACTCTGGGTATTGAAATCCGGAGCGACTCCGATGAAATGGTGGGAAGCCTCTACAACGATATTCGTGATATCGTTCGTGGTCTCGGCCACGAATTTGAAGTAGAGCTCAGAACCAAAACCATCAGCAACGTTCGGGCATCACGGCTGAAATACAACCATCCGCTGGTCAAAAGCGCAGTGGCTGTCATGACAGCG
This sequence comes from Desulfobacteraceae bacterium, assembly GCA_050291625.1. Classification (GTDB taxonomy): domain Bacteria; phylum Desulfobacterota; class Desulfobacteria; order Desulfobacterales; family Desulfosarcinaceae; genus JARRKU01. The sequence continues at coordinate 34,387 of JBNKKC010000066.1, read as the reverse complement.
CTTGGGCTCCATCCGATCAGCGGGCCAAGCGAGTCGGAACTTTCCATATTCCTGTCGCGCAACGTGCCTGCACTGACGCTGGGAATCACATACGGCCAAGGGTATCAGCAAGAAGAGGCCACCATGCAAATCAGCCCCATGTTCGATGGGATTGCACAAGTCATCGGCATCATGCGTGCCATAGATGCTGGAGTATGCGATGAATGACACTTGGATAAAACAAAATACATTCCACTACGCAACATTCAACAATCTGAACCAGCTGGTGGATATCAAAGAACAGAAACAGCTGAAAATTTCGCTGTGCCTGCCGACGTTGAATGAAGAGAAGACCATCGCAAAAGAGATCGTTATATTTAGATCCGAGCTGATGACCCGCTACCCTTTGCTGGACGAAATCATCGTCATCGATTCGGGATCCACGGATCACACCAGGGAAATCGCCCGGGATTTTGGCGCCGATGTTTATGAGGCTACAGATATACTGCCACACCTGGAGCCATTTAAAGGCAAGGGGGAAAACTTATGGAAGGCATTGTATATTACCCGCGGCGATATCATCGTGTACCTGGATGCCGACATCAAGAATATCCATCACCGTTTCGCTTACGGGCTGATTGCCCCGCTGCTTCTCTATGAGCAGATAAAATTTGCCAAAGCATTTTACGACCGGCCTATTGCAGCGAGCGATAACAAAGTCCGCCCAACCGGCGGCGGCCGCGTCACCGAGTTGGTCATCCGTCCGCTCTTTTCTTTGTTTTTCCCTGAACTGACCCAGATATTGCAACCTTTGTCGGGCGAATATGCCGGTTACCGTGAGATCTTCGAACAGATACCGTTTCCCATCGGCTACGGCATCGAAACCAGCATGATTTTGGATATCTACCATCGCTGGGGATTGGAAGTGATGGCGCAAGTGGATCTTGAAAAACGAGTGCATCGCAACCAGGACACCAAAGCTCTGGGGAAAATGGCGTTCGCCATACTGAAAACATTTATTCATCGCAAAGCCGCCCTCGGGTTGATTGAGCTCAACGAGGCCATGTTCGACGAAATGATCCAGTATCAAATCATTGATAATCAAATCAAACCCGACACCCTGGAAATACGAGGTGATGAACGCCCGCCGATGATCGAAGTCGAGCAATACCGCGACAAGTTTAAAATCCGCTGAAATTGAAAACTTTCAGTAAGTTGGACAAATCGGATCCGAATAAACGTCTTGCCTCGCCGCATCGTTTATGCTATTTTCAGTGGATCATAACGCTTTCGTACGACATAAATGTCATTGAAAAGTCGATGTTCCGATAGCTTGAGATCTTGTTCTCGTTTTTGCCTTCGGCAGACCTGAACTGAGTGGATGAGGTCGAAAATGAAGCAGGCGCCACGCAAAGCCGCACTTCCCCCCGCAACGGAAGTGGGCCGCAAAGAAAAGGACTTGATCGCCGATCAGGCCTCAGCCGCTTTCCATCATGATGAAGCAGCCGGACATCGAACACTCGGCCGCAAACAGCTTATCAACAAGCTGAATCATATCAATTTCCTGGATCGCACCATTACCGTCGTTTTCAAGCACAATAAATACGATCGCACGCTGGTCATCCCTGCTCAGCCGCTTCCGTGCCACGACCGCCGGCTGACGTGCAACTGGGCGGAGGCCGTCAATATCGAACAGCTGATGGAGTCTTACAATTTTCAGGCATTCTTTCTACCAAAAGACCAGCAGCTAATTGAGGTTGAAGCGGAACTCAAGAGTATCAGTGAAAAGCAGGTCGTGTTCATTCTGCCCGACTCCTGCAGGGAAATCAGCGAACGCCGCATCCACCGGTATCAATGCGAAGGCGTCTCGGTGTTCATGTTTCAAAACGGCGCCCTTTTTTATGGTGACCTGATCGATTACGGCGCATGCCAATTCCGCATCGCTGTCCGGAAAACGCCGCCTCAGACCTATCGCTGGATTGATCCCGGTTCTTCGGTCAACATCGTATTTACGAAACAGCGGCACACATTGTACTCCGGAGAATGCCGCATCGTAAAACAGGACCAGAGCACAGACCTTCGGCATATAACGCTCGAGCCGGTTCATCGCCAGATCCGGAGATTTCCTTCAAGAGAATTTCGCAGCTCGCGACAGAAGCTGTCGCCGTCTCCGGATGCCGTATTTACGCATCCTCTGTTTCCAAAAACCATCAATTTAAAAATTCACAACATCTCGGGATCCGGATTCTCCGTCGAAGAGTATGACCATTTGGCGGTCCTGCTGCCCGGCATGATTATCCCCGATCTTGAGCTTTGCTTCAGCGACGGTTCCACAATTCGATGCATGGTTCAAGTCGTTTATGCAAGACCGCTGGGTGCCGATCATGAGGGCGACAAGCTGCGATGCGGATTAGCGATCCTCGACATGGCAGTGGAAGACCACATCAAGTTGCTGGCACTGCTGCACCAGGCCAGCGACGCCAATTCATATCTGTGTCACAAAGTCGATATGGACAGCTTGTGGGATTTCTTTTTCGACACCGGATTTATCTACCCCAAAAAATATCAATTCATTCAAGCCAATAAAGATAAAATCAAGGCGACCTACGAAAAGCTCTACCATTTAAATCCCAGTATTGCCGGACATTTTATCTATCAGGAAAACGGCCGCATTTTGGCTCACATGGCCATCGTGCGCTTTTATGAAAAATCGTGGTTGATTCACCATCATGCAGCTGTGCGCAGCGCTTACAATCGCGGCGGATTGATGGTATTAAATCAAGTCGGGCGGTTCATCAACGATTCCTACCGACTCAATTCCATGAATATGGACTACGTCTTTTGTTATTTCCGCCCCGAGAACAAGTTTCCAAGCCATGTCTTCGGAGGTACAGCCCGCAATATCAATAATCCCAAAATTTGTTCGACGGACATGTTTGCCTATTTCCACTACACGCCGGCCAAGGATATCCCTCCTGAACTGCCCCCCGCCTGGCAGCTGGCTCCGGCAAACGAAGAGGATTTGCTCGATCTGAAAACTGACTATGAGAACCGCTCCGGCGGGTTAATGCTTCGCGGGCTTCATTTGCTGCCCGATCAGATCGACACCAGTAATTTGGCCCAAAGCTACAACCGGATCGGTCTAAAGAGAGATCGCCACATATATGCCCTGCGCCATCGAGAGAGGCTCTGTGCGCTCGTGGTTGTCAACGTGGCAGATCTGGGCTTGAATATGTCCGATCTGACCAACTCGATTAAACTATTTATCGTTCATGGCAAACATTTAACCCACGAAGTCATTCATATGACCATTGATGCGGTATCAGGTCATTTGGAACTCAATGAAATTCCGGTACTGCTGTATCCGCGAGAGGCCACCGAACATACCGGAATCGACTACGAGAAATCTTACTGCCTGTGGGTGTATGATACGCATCGCAATATCGACCACTACTATCGTTTTTTAAAACGCTTATTGAAATTCATACAGCCTTAGTGGAACCGTTACTGCGAGATCTGCCATGAACGATCATGAACACCCCATCAATTCGAGCACTCCGCTCTACAACAGCCGCATCGTCGATTTTTACATTCGCCTGCTCAAGAGCAAGTACAGTTATGTCGATATCGACGAAGTACTCGAGTATTCCGGCATGAAGGCTCATGAAATTGCGGACCAGGGGCATTGGTTTTCCCAGGACCAGATTGACCGTTTCCATGCCATCGTGTCTCAAAAGACCAACAATGAGAACATTTCCAGGGAAGCCGGACGCTATGCCGCTTCACCCGAAGCGGCCGGCACCTTGCACCAGTATGTCCTCGGTTTGATCGATCCGGCCAAAGTCTACGAGCACATCGGACAGCAAACCGCACGGGTCACTAAATCTTCCATTTATGAAAGCAAGCGACTGGGGCGAAATACCATAGAGATTCGAGTCACACCGCGGGAAGGCACCAGGGAAAAGCCGTTTCAATGTGAAAACCGCATCGGCTTTTGGGAAGCCATTGCTGAGCTTTTCCATTCGCGTCTGGTTCATATCGAGCATCCGCAATGCATGTTCAAAGGCGACCCCATCTGTCGCTACATCATTTCCTGGGAAACCCAAAGGTCAGCCATTTGGAAGTCGGCACGCAATATCGCTCTGATCCTGCTGGTTGCCGGATGCCTGGCCTTCGGGTTTATCGACCCTCGCATGGCCCTGACGACTTTTGTACCAATTTCGGTTATCATCTTCATCGTCTTGACCCTTATCGCCGAACGCATCGAAAAGCAGGAGATCAAATCGATTCTGGGAAATCTTCAGGGAAGCTCCAACGAACTTCTGGAACAAATCGAGGTCAATTATAACAATTCGCGACTGACCAATGAAATCGGAGAAAGCCTGGCGACACAAACCACCGTCGAAGGCGTGCTGTCCGAAGTCATCAAGCTGTTTCAAAAGCGGTTGAATTACGATCGAGGACTGATCATGCTGACCAATCCTGAACGCAGTCGATTGATCTTCAGGGGCGGGTTCGGTTATTCACAAGACAAGCTGCAGATTTTAAAACGTTCGGCTTTCCATTTGGAGCGGCCTGATGCCAGGGGCGTCTTCGTGGCCTGTTTCAAGGAACAGAAGCCTTATTTGATCAACGACCTGTCCGACATTGGCCACAGCCTGTCCCCCCGAAGCCAGGCGTTCGCCAAAGAGATGGGCTCCCAATCGTTTATCTGTTGTCCGATCATCTGCGAATCAAAATCCCTGGGGGTTCTCGCAGTAGACAATCTCCGGTCTAAAAAACCGTTGGTAGAGTCGGATTTGAGCCTGTTGCAGGGCGTTGCGCATGTAATCGGCATCAGCCTGCGAAATGTCGAACTGATCGACGACCGAGATCGCCAGATGCAGTCAATTTTGCTAACACTGGCAGCAAGCATCGACGCCAGAGACCCTCTGACAGCAGGCCACTCGGCTAAGGTCACCGAATACGCCCTGGGAATCGCCAAGGAACTGAATTTGTCCCAGGAGTATTGCGAAGTGATACGGGTGGCCGCCTTGCTTCATGACTATGGAAAGATCGGCGTCCCCGACGCCATACTCAAAAAACCGGGACGGTTGACACGAGAAGAGTACGAAATTGTCAAAACACATGCCATGAAGTCCCGTCAAATTCTCGAGCAGATTCATTTCAGCGACAGCTTGACCAAAGTTCCCGAAATAGTCGGAGCGCACCATGAGAAAGTTGACGGGTCCGGCTATCCTCTGGGGCTAAGAGGTGATGAGATTCCATTAGGTGCCCGCATTATAGCGGTTGCCGATGTTTTCGAGGCCATCACGGCAAAGCGCCACTACCGGGATCCCATGCCCAGCGATGTCGCCTTCCTGTTGCTCGACAAAGAACGGGGCGTTCACTTTGAAAATCACATCGTCGATGCGTTTAAGGCATATTACTTCAAAAACTTTCAGGATGAGGGGTCGGCGCAGGGGGGCCTGCAGAAAGTATCTTAATACATAGGCCACCTGCCGTCTTTTTCCAGAACGGCCACGCGCCGATCCATCCAGACGACCATGTCCGAGATACCTTTCATGGCCCCATCCTTATCGAACGCAATCTGGTCGCGGGTTTCAGCCTGCGCAACGGATTCAGGCCCTTTATTTTCCATTCTGCCCGGCTGTTGATCCATAACCGTGGTGATGAACTTCGCTGCTCCGGATTCCGGCCCGGCAAACAGGCAGCGCTGCTGGCGATCCAGCAGCAACCAATGTCTTGCGGCAAACCGATCGCTTCCGAATTCAAAACGCTTGATCGCGAAGCCATCTTGGCGGTGATAGTTATGGGCCAGGACCAGTCTGTGGTTAATGAAAGCCTCCCAGGCGAATCGATTTACCGGTCCGGTCGCATGGCCGTCGTGGTGCCATGGAAAGCAAGGTCCCTTTCCTCCCCCATTCCAGTAAAAAGCAACCCAACGCCAGGCGCCCCTGTATCCAAACAACCGGCTTAACTTTGGCGGTGCGGGTTCAAAAAAAGACTCAAGTTTGAATTTTCGCATCATGCCTCATACAGATTCAGGATTTAGATCGCAAAATATCTGTATTTAGAATTTTTGTCAACAGGAAAATTCGATATATAGATATTTTTATTGGGCTGAGAACCCGGCTCGTTCATTCCGCCAATTTCGAATGCATAGCCGCTGAAAACGGCACGGCGACCGACCATCTGGTCTAACGCTGCGCGAACCTGGCAAAAGGAGAGGTGGGCTTTGTCATCCCTGGATATATGTATGTTCATTCCAGTGGAAAAACGTTTTATCGGGCAGACAGGTATTTATGACGAGAGGTGATCACCTCATTCGCTGAGGCCTCCAAAAAGGCCTTTGACGCCGGAGCGTATGCCATTCAACTTTATTGGTGGTAAAATGTCACAGGTTGGCAAATCTGCGTAGTGTCGGGTGGCTATCTTGAACGTATGCATCAGCGGCCTGGTTTTCCGTCCGCTGCATTAATTTGAGGTTCGGCTATTCTTTTATAATCCATTTATGAACAAGTGATTCATATTCTTCCGGATAATATTGTTTCATACACTCAGGGCAAATACCATGGCTAATATCTGCTTCAGAGTATTTTTTGATGTGCACTTCAACTTGTTCCCAATAACCTTTATCATTTCTAATCTTTTTACAGAAAGAGCAGATAGGCAAAATTCCTCTCAACGTACGGAGTTCCTCTTCCACCCTCTTCTGATTTGAGATGTCTCTGGCGATCGACAAGGCAAACATCTGATTGTTCGTCTCGAACAAGTGGGTATTGATTTCGACGGGAACCAGTCTGCCCGACTTGGTTACCAACTGCTTCTCATGTAAAAGGTTCGATTCCTTTGCGAGGCGTGCTCTACGCTCATCCGCCGCCACAGGCTCCTCTCTATCAATGATATCCCACGGAGTGAGTGCCCGGAGTTCTTCTTGCGAATACTCCAGTATGCGACACGCGGAATGGCTTACTTCGAGAAATGGTCCATGATCGCCTTCAGGTGAGAAACGATGAATAAACACCATATCTCTCACGGCTTCCATAAATGGCTGAGACGTGAATCTGTTCTTGTCAGGAGACAGTTCTCCGTGGCGACTTAAATCACCTGCGTCGGTCTTGGTGTCTCCGGAACCTGGCAGCGCGTGGTTATCCCCTTGACCAGATAGAAACACAATGCTTGTGGCGTTCATTAAGCAATATACAGTCCGTACAATGTTATTCATTGCTTGTCTCATTTCGCCGAACGTTTTTCTCAGATGCGAGAGAATCGAGTCGGCTGAAGAAAAATGATAATAGTTATGCGATGCCATTCCCCATATTTTTCCCAAAAATGAGTTTCTTTCTGTATTTTACCATTTTTACTACCAATGCCTTCGGAATTGGTTTGCTCAATGGAAACTGAATCGATCCCTTACCCTTCTTAAAACCAGAAAGCTCCTTCTCGAACTTTTCAATCACCGTGGGATGGGGATACATCCCAACGTGGTTCTTAAAACCTGCAATCATGATTTGCTGGTCTCTTTTTCCATCTTCAATAAGAGCAAATGCGGGTACGCCATAATTGAATGTTTCTACAGCATCAGGTACAGCTTCAAGAATGGCTTCTCTCAGATCTTGCAACAGTGCCGCGTGTTCCTTCGGCTGATAGCTGATGTATTCGTCAATAGTTTTAAATTTCGGCATCAGAGTCACTCCTGTAGTGCGATTCCAATGTGAACAAGATGATGTTTGGACGACGCTCAACGCCCGGTTTCAGCGGGCGCATGGTCCTCGCGACCCGCTGAAAACCGAGATTGTGCACTATAATCATTTGCCACTAACGGGGCATTTTAATTTTATTTTCTGTCTTTTAAATAAGAAACAGGATTTCACCTACAACATCAATTAGCAGTGGACCAACAATAATTGCCACCATAAAGTAGCTCATAAAGGCTATTGCCGGTGTAAAAATCAATTGAAAGATGAACCGATATTTTCTCTGGTCATTGGTCATTCAATTTCCTAGCACAACTAGTTTATTATGCGGCACGCCTAACTACATCACTGAAAGGCTAAAATTGCAGGTCAACACTATTAAGCCCCAAGTAGTACGAATAATCAACAAAATTCGATTCCATACAATTTCAGTTAGTTATAACAAGATACAATTTATCCACTGCATTAGCACTCACTTATAGCGCCTAATGAGCTCATAATTATGACACGTATTATGAAAAACCGAACAAGCACGATTTTCAATTAACACTGGCAGGTTCACTGTGTCTATCACATAATTTTTATCGAAATGAAAACCTGGGGCACTGCTATGTATTTTGGTTAAAATATACTTTCTGATCAAAGATGCCAATGAGGTGGGGTTATTTCTGGATGGTCACTATTCAATGATGTGTTCCAGTTCTCTGAGCATGGCAGCGGCGCTGAATTTTTTAGCCTCCTTGTTTTGATTCAGCCACTCGATGATGGCGTCTATTTTTTCATTGTCCAAGTGATCCTCGGCATATCGTTGGGCCATCTTAAGAATGACATCCAGGACCATCTTTGTCAGGGCAATTGTATCCAGAATGCCGTCCTCCACGCCGGTTGCTTTTGACCCCGTGTAGGCACTCTGCACGTCAGACACCAGCCGATCCTGTTTCAGATGCAACCGAATTCGCTGGATGTCATCTTTGAGCCGCATATTTTCATCGGTCAGTTTGATGATCTCGATCTGGGTCTGACGATCCATATTCTGTTTATTTTGGAGTTTGTCGTCCGACAGTTCCTCCAGGTGCTTCGGCCCTATCCCAAAATAGAGCCAGTTTGCCGATATATTTTTTAATTCCAGAATCTTAGCTATCTTGTCACCCCTGGGGTATTTTCCTCTGAACCAGTAGTTGCTGACCATACTCTGTGACGTACCGGTCTTTTTGGCCCACCACTTTTGTTTTTCTGTCTTGAGCACTTCCGCTAAGCGCTTGAAAAAACCATCCTCGTCGTATGAGCTCCGCTTAGGCATGGCATATCTTTCAAAAATTGGATCATCCATGAAAAAAACTTTTATATTTATTGTTTTTATTATATAAATATCGACATTTTAACAACACCAAATTTCCACCCGAGCCAATAAGAGCGCCCGAATAGCGGGCGAATTTAATCGATAACAATCGAATCTGCAGGCCGAAATATGGCAGGAGCCAAAATCCTGATCGTGGATGATGAAATCAATCTCGTCAATATGCTGCAACGGCTGCTGAAAAATTTGGATTATGATGTCGCCGTCGCCACCAATGGCCGGCATGCACTGGAACAGGCAAATCAATTCGGCCCGGACGTGATCCTTCTTGACATGAAGATGCCCGATATGGACGGCATCCAGGTGTTAAAGACGTTGAGAAGCACTCCGCGTTTCGCCGAAACACCGATTATTGTATTAAGTGCAAAAGGCCAGTTGCATGAAATCAATGCCGGAATGGAGGCCGGCGCCGACACCTACATGTGCAAACCAGTCATGTTTGACCAAATCCTGAATGCGATAACGAGGCATCTGACTTCATGAAAATACTGCTTGTATATCCCTCGACATTGTCCGCCGGAAAAGCCGTAAAATACCGCAAAGCTTTTTTGCCGCCGCTCAATCTTGCCATCCTGGATCGCTTGACTGAACAGGCCAATCCAAGACACGACGTTAAAATCATCAATGACTGTGTTGAAGCGATTGATTTTAATATGGCATGTGATCTGGTCGGCATCACCGCCATAACGTCGCAGGCCATGCGCGCGTATCAGATTGCGGATCGTTTCAGATCGAAAGGCACCGCCGTCGTGCTTGGCGGCGTTCATCCGTCGCTGCTTCCGCAGGAAGCCATGAACCATGCCGATGCCGTTATTGTGGGAGAGGCGGAGAATCTTTGGCCGGAGATTCTTTCCGATGCAGAGGCCGGCCGGTTGAAAACGCTTTATACCAGCGATGTTCGTCCGGACCTAAACGATCTGGTGATACCGAAATGGGACAATTTCAATCTATCCATCTATAGACGGGCCATGGGCTACCGCATGCCGAGAATGCCGCTGTTTACCACGCGCGGCTGCCTGCACAACTGCAAATACTGTTCTGTATCGAAATTCTTCGGGCGCAAGTACCGCCACAAGCCGGTCGAAAACGTACTGAAAGAGATAGACGCCACAGGAGCGGAGAGTATCTTTTTTGCCGACGACAACATCATCTGCAACGAAGATCATTCGCGAGAACTATTCACCACCTTGAAAGAAAGAAAACAAAAGATACGCTGGATGGGCCAGGCCGACACCAAGATTCTAAAGCAGCCCCAGTTGATCGAATCGGCCGCCGCCTCCGGCTGCAAATCCATGATTTTCGGTATCGAGTCCATCAATCAGAAAAACCTGGCGGATATGAAAAAACGGTTCAACCAGCCGGAACAATATATCGAACTGTACCAGCGATGCACAGGTGCCGGTATCAAGCCCTGGTTCAGCATGATCTTCGGCATGGATCACGATACGCTGGAAACCATGGCGGAGACGGCAGATTACTTGAAAAAAAATAGAATATGGAATGTCCTCTTTTGGATCCTGACACCGCTGCCGGGAACAGACCTTTACGACGAAATGGCGTCCAGCAAGAGAATTGTCAACCGCGACTGGTCGAAGTATGATTGCAGCAACGTTGTTTTCAAACCCAGCCAGATAGCACCGGACGATTTGTATGCCAATTTCTGGAGAATCTATCAATCCTTTTATACCGTACCGGTCATGCTGCAGCGCGTGCTCGATATCTATCGCAACTCAAAAAACCCTCTGAAAAGCGCCATACAAAATATTTTCTACCAAATGTATTTTCGGAAGCAGATCTCAGAGAGCCATTCCCCTTATTCAATGGGAATTTCTCAAGTATCATGAGCGGAGAAAAGTTATACAATTCAATCATTATCGATAACTATATCCAGCTGACGAAATACAAGTACCCGCATCTGAATCCGGATGACATCCTGCAGGAGGCCGGCATTGACCCCTGGGATTTGGATCCCGGCAACTGGTTTACGCAAGAGCAGGTCGACAAATTCCAGAAGGTCATCGTCGAAAAAACCCAAAACCCCAATATCGCGAGAGAAGCGGGCCAGTATTCGGTGGCTGACCGCTCGGGCAACCTTATCAGGCAGGCGGCGTTATCACTCCTGTCGCCTTCAAATCTGATTGACATCATCGGTAAAATCACCGCAAAGGTCACCAGAGCATCGAAAATTACATCCAGAAGAATTTCTAAAAACAAGCACGAAATTACCGTCGAATACAAACCCGGTGTGGAACCCAAACATTATCAATGCCTGAGCATGCAAGGGTATCTGGAAGCCATCTATTTCGTGTTCTATTCGCGCATCCCCAAAATCGAACATGTTGAATGTTTTTTTGACGACGGTAAAACATGCCGATACATCATGTCTTGGGATCCGACCGTTTCTCAAATGCTGAAAACCGTCCGAAACGTATTGCTTCTGACCACCGCTGCACTTCTTTGCTTATCGCTCGCGTCCAGCCTTCAGTATTATTTCCCGCTGACGACGTTGATCCTGTCACTTCTGGCGTACCTGATTTCCGTGTATTTTGAGAAATCGGATCTGCTGAAGATACTTAAAAAACAAAATTTCAGCCCGCACACCGTCCTGGACGATCGTCATCGGTTTTACCACTCAACCAACCTGATCGCCGAAGTGTCAAGCGCGCTTTCCCGCAATACGACGGTGAAGGAGGTGATGCTCACTGTGGGCAACATTCTAATGGGCCTGGGCTACCCGTCGGGGCTTATCGTCCTGTTTGACTATGATGGAAATCATCCAACATACGAAAAGGCGTATTGCTTTGACAGCCATGCGAGCCGGTTTCTCAGCGGTCTGAACGCGAAAAAGGTCTCCGCTTCGGTTTTGCATAGCAAGCACAGAAAACCCGTCATAACGGATTCAGCAAAAATCAGCCGGATGATTCCAGAAGAAGTATTGGCGGCACTATCCGGAAACGGCGGTGGATTTCATGTCTATTTGCCCGTAATATTTGAAAAATCGTTGATCGGCCTTATCTTTCTTGAAAAGGACAATCTCAGAACACTTCAGGCAATCGACCTTCACTTGTTAAACACCGTCGCATCGCAGACCGCCCTGTCCATAACCAACATCTCATTTTACAATTCCCTGCTGAAAAGCGAGTCTTTAAAACGAGATTTTGTCACGGCGGCATCGCATGAGATGCTGACGCCCATTCAAATTATCAATCTTGCCTATCAGGATATCGATATGGCCCTTTCAAAATACAGGCTCGTGAATCCGGAGTTGTCGGAAAGCCTATCGATCCTGGACGAGGCTGTGAAAAAATTAAACTCGGTCAGCGCAAATGTATTGAATTTTGATAAGCTGGAAAGCGAATTGGAACTCTCACCGATCAAGTTCGACATTTTAATCGAAGAAATAAAAAGAAAAACACGCTACATCCCCTCAACTTACAATCATACTGTCAATTTTGAAATAAACGACGCAATTGATACCATCCGGTGCCATAAAAACGCCTTCATTCAAATGATCAGCAACATGATTGAAAATTCAGCCAAATATACGCCGAAAGGCGGCCGCATCGATGTGTTGTGCCAATCGGGAGCGGCTGAGTTGACGATTGCCGTTACCGATAACGGCATCGGCATCCCGCAGGAATTTCAAGAAAAAATATTTATGAAATTTTTTCAGGTCGACAATGTCGAATGCGGCTGCGGGTTGGGGCTGTCCTTCTGTCAAGACAGCGCCAAGCAGCACGGAGGGTATATTTCAGTAGAGAGCCCTGTCTTCCCGGAAGAGAAACACAGAAAGGGTACCCGCTTCATCGTTCATATTCCTTCCAATCAATAACGTCAGTCGGCGGGCCTTACTCCCCGGCAGGCAATCAAAGGTGTGTAAGTAAATCGCCGCGGATCCGAAAAAAAGCGCCGGAACTCCCTTAAAAACTCCTGGTATCCCCCCGGGAAATCCTCATCGAGATTAACCCCCGATTTCTTCGCCGCCACCTCTGCTTTTTTGGTCCAATTGAACGAATCCACATGACCCAGCTCACCGAAAATCAAGTGGTGCGCGGAAAGCGTGACATCGATCTGTTCAAAATTCAGATCGTAAAGAAAAGAGTATAGCTTGATACCCACATACGGATCAAAATCAGCATGCTTCATAAAATGAAACATGGCCCCCCGCATAACCTTGACCAGACGCTCCGGCATGCCGTGGTGGCTCAAGCAATTATAATCCAGATCGATCAGGCAGATAATCCCGCCGGGTTTTGTTATGTGGCTGAGATGTTGAACAATCTGAAAGGCTTTGCTGCCATGATACTCCAACAGGAAACGCACCCAGATAAAGTCGAATTCGCCAAGGTCGTCAATGGGCATCCTGGCGTCTCGCTGTTCGAATCGCATGCCCGGCTTGCAGTAGTTCTCATTTGCATAAGCGATGCGATCTGCGGCGATGTCGACGCCGATCGCTTCACCGCCGGGCTGAATGATATCGAAGAGAGCCCGCGTGGTTTTTCCAGGTCCGCATCCGAGATCGAGGACGCGCATACCGGGTTCAATCCCGGCCCAGCGGGCTTGTTTGTGCACATCCTTGATGTCAGTCTTAATTTCGAGACGAAAAATTTCTTCGTCATTTTCCATTAAATAATCCAAGTATTCCTTCATATGCAACCGGCCAAGATATCGAACAATTGATAAATTTTCAGTGTCTACCATATATGACCGTCAGGATCAATCCTGAGGCGCAAGCCGACACCTGCAGTGCGGCTGTCAGGTCTCATCCACGACCGGATGCGCCAAAGGCAACGAACCCAACCCGGGAATATCGAGCTCGGTCATCGGTTGTCCCCGTTCAGCAGGCCGCCCAGGGCGCCAAGGACAGATCCTTCACCCTTGCTGCCGCCGTGTTGCGGAGCGGCCTGAAGCATTCTTCCAGCCAGCCGCGAAAACGGCAGGGATTGGAGCCACACCTTTCCCGGCCCCTGCAGTTTGGCAAAAAACAGTCCTTCTCCACCGAACAACGCCGATTTGATACCGCCGGCCTTTTCTATCTCAAATTGCACACTGGGTTCCATGGCAACGATGCACCCCGTGTCAACATGCAGCACTTCACCGGAGGCCAGCGTACGGCTATCCACCGTTCCTCCGGCATGCAGAAACACCAATCCGTCACCCTCGAGTTTCTGCATGATGAATCCTTCACCGCCAAACAGCCCGGTGAGGATTTTACGTTGAAAGTAAATTCCCATGGAGACACCTTTGGCCGCGCATAGAAAACTGTCTTTCTGGCAAATCAGCATGCCACCGAACTTGTCCAGATGAACCGGGATGATATTGCCCGGATAAGGCGCACCAAATGCCACGCGTGCTTTGCCGCTGCCGGTGTGACTGAAAACGGTCATGAACAGGCTTTCACCTGTCAGCAAACGTTTGCCTGCGCCGAGAAGCTTGTCCATAAAGCTCCCTGCGCCGGCAGCGGAGCCGTCTCCGAATACCGTATGCATGACCACGTCGGCATCCTTGTACATCATGGCGCCGGCCTCGGCTACGGCACTCTCGCCCGGATCGAGCTCCACCTCGACGAATTGCATTTCCGATCCCATGATCCGGAAATCGATCTCATCGGATTTGCGGCGCTGCGTCACCGGAGGCGGCTCAGGCAGCGTCCTTTCCTGCCCTGCAAGTTCACTGATCTGACCAATGGGCAACCATTCGGCAAATCCTTCTTTCCAGGCATAACCATCCGGATTCTTGCGAACTTGGGCCATGGCCTGGGCATGGTCAAACGGCCCGAGCGGATTACCTTCATAACTTAAATACCATTGGCTCATGAATACCTCCTTGGAAACGGACGAAGCTCCGATCGAACATCGAAGCCGCCGACATCATCAGCATCATCTTTTGGCATGGCATCTAGCAAACGTTTTAAGATAAGATAAACCTATAAAAATGACAATTGCCAAATAGGAACCCGGTATGAAATTCACGTTCGAACCCATCGGCCATATTCGCTCATGCTTTACCGAAAAATTCGGCATCCCTCGTCAGCCCGGTCTGGTGCGTGATGTCCCGTCCGTCATCGACATCGCATCGGCGTTTCAGCGGAGTGAGGCCTTCCAGTGCCTCGAAGGTTTTTCACATATCTGGATTGTTTTTGTTTTTCATCGTTGCCTGGGCGGCAACTGGACGCCAACGGTTCGGCCGCCTCGTTTGGGAGGGAATCGACGGGTCGGAGTATTTGCCTCGCGATCGGGCTTTCGCCCCAACCCCATCGGTCAATCCGCAGTCGAATTGGTCTCTATCGAAGCCGGCCGGAAAGCTGTGCGGCTGCATGTCAAAGGCGCCGATCTGATGGATGGCACACCCGTGCTGGATATCAAACCGTACCTGCCGTATGCCGACTGCCTCCCCCAGGCGAGCGCCGGCTATGCCGAGGACCGGCCTCAACCGGGCAAGCAGGTCGTTTTTTCTCCGGCCGCCGTCGATGCCTGCCATAAATTTAAAAATGACACCCGCCCGAATCTGCTTGGTCTGATCACTGAGCTGTTGGCTCTCGATCCCCGTCCCGCGTATGCCGAAGCATCCCGCAAACGGGATTACGGCATGCGCCTGTGGGATCTGGATGTAAAGTTCAGCGTTGATGGCGATCAGTTCGTCGTCACCGATGTTCAGCTCGTTGATCTGGACGGGCACTAGCTGGTCGGCGACCGGTAATAGATCCGATAGATCACACCGTTCTTGTCATCGGAAACCAGCATGCTGCCGTCGCTCATCACTTCGATGTCCACCGGTCGGCCCCATACATTGCCGCCTGCAAGCCACCCTCGCGCAAACGGCTCATACCCCGTGACCCGTCCCCTTTCCATTCGAACCAGCGTGATCCGGTAGCCTACCTTCCGGCTTCGATTCCACGATCCGTGCTCGGCAATGAAAAACTGCTGATAGTAATCTGCGGGGAACATTCGTCCCGTGTAGAACCGCACTCCCAGAGGCGCCACGTGCGCCGGCAGCCGTACCTCCGGCGGTGTGAACTGGCCGCAGGCCTTTTCACTGCCGAATTCAGGATCGGCGACAACCCCGCCATGACAGAAGGGAAAACCGAAATGCAGCCCCTTGATGGCGGCGCGATTGATTTCATCCGGCGGCAGATCGTCCCCCATCCAATCGCGGCCATTGTCCGAAAACCACAGCTCGCCGGTTTCCGGATGCCAATCAAAACCGACACTGTTGCGCACCCCATGGGCAAAAAGTTCAAAGCCGCTGCCGTCACGGTTGATGCGGGCGATTGTGGCATAGACCGGGTCGGTTTTGCGGCATATGTTGCAGGGTGCGCCTATCGGCACATAGAGCCGGCCGTCGGGGCCGAATCGGATAAATTTCCAGCCATGATGCCGATCGCCGGGCAATTGGTCATATACCACCTCCGGCTTGACGGGTTTTGTCAATCGTGACTCGATTTGCGCAAATCGCAAAATGCGATGGACTTCCGCCACATAGAGGTCCCCGTTCCACAGGGCGACACCGTTCGGCATATTCAAGCCTTCGGCAACCGTAACGATCGAGTCCGCCGTCCGGTCGTTGTCTTCGTCTAAAACGGCATAGACCCGGCCCCCTTGACGCGTTCCCACAAAAAGGACACCCGACGGACTCAACGCCATCGACCGGGCCCCGGCTACGCCGTCAGCATAGACTTGGATCTGAAATCCGGGCGGCATCTGAACAGTATTGGTCAGAAGCTTGACCTTGAATCTCGTATCTGAGGCGGCAGATAGCTTGGCCCCGGCAACCAGTATAAGCGCGAGTGCGCAGAAAATGATCCACCTGGATCGATGCATGATAGACCTCCGCTGAGTATTAAACCTCGTAACGATAAATCGAAAAAAGGCTTGGCGTTTCTTTTTATGGCTATGTCGAAAGTATAGTTCAAAGTGCAAAGTTTAAACTTTATACTTTAAACTGGCGCAGCGAACATCCCGCTTCAGAAAAAAAACCCATCACTGGTCCGCCTTAATGTCAGTTATCGTTCCATTTTGATTTGAGCTTGACGCCATCATGCCTATCAGCATAATAATCTTGTCTTGTCATGTCAAAACAACAAAGCGAGCGACATCCGTCATGCGAACATTGATCTCAGTTTCGCCGCCAGCGATCCGCATGCCCGAAACGTCACAGGAATAGAAACCGTCATGACCCCGCAAGACAAGCAAACCATAAAGCGATGGGCGGCACACGCGGCTGCACCGGGAAAAGTCGTCCTTGCATCTGCCAGTGGCGTTGAAGCCGATGCCATTACCCGGTTTGGCGAGCAGTTGAAACGCCTGGTCCCCGATATCAGCGTGCAATCGGTTTCCGATGAAGTCGCCTTCGAACCGCCGGCAATTGTGATCGGTCCGCACCAGAACATCGGATTTCAGGCCGTCCCCACCGGTAAAATACTCTCGTCCTTTCTGACAGCCTTGCCGGCCCGACCGCTGACAGCCCGGTCGGTAGACAGTCAGACCGTCAAACGTCTCCAGGAGATCGACCTGCCGGTCGGGCTCACGCTCTATATCGCACCCCAGTGTCCGCATTGCCCCAACACCTTGAAGCAGCTCATACCACTGGCATGTGAAAACCGGCTCATACGATTGTGCATCATCGATGCCCAGTTATTTTCGGAAAAGTCTGACAAATCCCAGGTCAAATCCGTTCCGACACTGCT
Source organism: Desulfobacteraceae bacterium (assembly GCA_050291625.1). GTDB lineage: Bacteria > Desulfobacterota > Desulfobacteria > Desulfobacterales > Desulfosarcinaceae > JARRKU01. Next base: position 16,665 of record JBNKKC010000066.1, on the reverse strand, counting down.
GCTCGATGATCGCTTCCGATGGAGCGGGCAGTTCGATATCGACGAAGTGTTAACCATCATTATTCAGCGCGATCCAACCGGACTCTCGCCCGGTTCGCTGCGGCAGCTGATCGAAGACGGCCAGGCCGAGCGTGTTGCGGTCATGATGCTGGACAGCGGGCGGATCTTTCCCGCCCTGATCGATTTGCTGAGTCACGAGCGCTGGTCGGTAAGGCTCGGAGCCATGGTGACAGCGGAATATCTTGCGGCCGGATCAAAGCCGCTTTCGCTCACCCTGTGCGACATGCTCTGGCAGCGTTTTCCAGACCTGACAGACCAGGTGCGCGGGGATATTGTCCATGTCCTGGGTGAGACACCATCCGATGCGAACCAGGCCCGCTTGATGAAGATCGCTTCCGGCGCGTATGGCGATACCGCCAAAGAGGCCGCCGAGGAGGTGCTTGCCGAACAGTAGCCTGACTCAATGACAACTTTCTAAAGCATGAGGTGCCGGGTTGAAAATTAGCTTACACATCCGAACAACAAAGCTGTTGAAATCAACCGTTGGATTCTGTGTGGTAGCGCTGATGATCATGGGCAGCTGGCTCTGTAGTGAAGCGGCATCCGGCAAACCTGTCAAGCGCATCGCCATTGTGCTCGATGGACCGGAAATGAGCGCCAAAGGCTACACCCAATTGTTCATGGAAGAACTTCGCCAACTGCTCAGCGGTGACTACTCCGTACAATTTCCAAAGGATCTAGTGCGACAGGGTGACTTTTCCAGGGCCGGCGTCAGACAAGCCTTGAATGCCGTTCTGAACGAATCCCGGGCCGATCTGATCGTTGCCCTGGGGCTTTTGGCCAGCAGGGAAGCCTGCCTGCGAAAGGACCTGCCCAAACCGGTCATCGCCGCCATGATATTGGACCATGAGCATCAGAAAATCCCTTTTGTCAAAGGCACAAGCGGCAAGCATAATCTTACCTACATCGAGATGCCCGATACTTTCAGCGAGGACCTTCGGACCTTTTCACAGATCACACCATTCAGGCAGCTTGTCTTGCTGGGAGGGCCTTCTCTCTTCGACGCCATTCCGAAAGCCGAGTACACCCGGCCGGATCTGGTGGCTGATCCCGATGTCAGAATAAGCCTTTTGAAAACGGCCGGGTCGGTGGAGCAGACCCTGGCTACCATTCCTTCAAACGCAGATGCCGTCTATTTGCTTCCCATTCCTGAGATGTCGATGAAGGATCACACCCGGCTGCTCAAAGGCCTGGCCCTCAAACGGCTGCCCGTGTTCAGTCTGCTGGGCCACGCATTGGTCAGGGAAGGCGCGCTGGCCGGACTGAATAAAGCGGACTGGGCCGATCGCGTTGCGAGGCGGACGGCACTCAACGCCCGTAAAATTCTGGCGGGTCAGGAGGCCGGTAATCTGCCGGTGGCCATTTCGCGGCAGGCCCATTTGATGGTGAACATGCAGACAGCCCGGATCATCGGCATCTACCCCGGCTTCAATGTCCTTACCGACGCCACGCTGATAAACGTGGAACCGGATGACCATACGCGTGAACTGACCCTTATGGGAGTGATGGACGAGGCCGTGCTGGTAAGTCTGGACCTGGCCGCCACCGGACGGTCCAATGCCGCTGGTGAAGCGCACGTCAGCCGGGCCAGATCGCAATTGCTTCCCCACCTGAGCGCCCAGGCCAGCGGCGTTCTCATAGACAAGGACAGGGCGGAAAGCCCGGCGACCCCGGCACAGCAAACATTGACCGGTTCGGTGAACCTGACCCAGGTCATTTGGTCGGATCAGACCTGGGCCAATCTTAGTATTGAGAAGATGCGGCAATTGCGCCGCACGCTGGATTGGGAGAAAACACGCTTGGATGTGGCCCTGAATGCGGCCAATGCCTATTTGAACGTGCTCCTGGCCAAAACCCAGCAGAATATTCTGCTTGCCAATTTGCGGCTGAGCCGATCCAATCTGGAACGGGCCAAAATGCGCCAGGCGCTGGGGGTTACCGGCCCTTCGGAGGTCTATCGCCTGAAAAGCCAGATTGCAAAAGAACGCTCGGACGTGATGCAGGCGGCCACCCAGCGCAAAATGGCTGAAATGGAACTGAACCGCCAGCTGGCCTATTCACTGGAGCAGCCCTTTCAGCTGGCCGATGTCAGTCTCGACGACCAGGTATCGCTTCTGCTCAGCCCCGAGGTTCGACCCTACGCCGCCAATGAATCGACCTTAAAGAAATTGAAGCAGTTCCTTGTGATCAAGGGGCTGCGCGCCTCACCCGAATTAATGCAGCTCGATGCCGATATTGCTGCCGAAAAAAGGCAATTGCTCTCCGCCAGGCGCTCGTTCTACGCGCCTGACGTCACCCTGAACGGGAACGCATCCCATCTTTTCGAAGAACGGGGCGCCGGCGCCGATATGGAATCTGCCGGAACTCCGGACGACACGGACTGGAGCTTGAGCCTCAACCTAAACCTTCCTCTGTGGGAAGGCGGCGGCCGCTTTGCGGATACCAGAGGCTCCCGTGAGATTCTTAAATCATTGCGACTTCAGCGCAGAGCCACTATCCAGCGTCTTGAGCAGCGAATCCGGAATGCTGTTCACCAGGCGGTCGCTTCATACACATCCATCGAACTGCTGAAGGAAGCGACCCAATCCTCCAAAAAAAGCTTTGAATTGGTATCGGACGCCTACGCGCGAGGTACCGTTCCGCTCATCGATCTGCTGGACGCCCAGACGACGTATCTCCAGGCGGAACAGAACGCCGCGAATGCCAACTACCAGTTTCTGCTTGATCTGATGGAGTTGGAACGCTCATTGGGCGGTTTTACCTTTTTTGCCGACAAAGCCGAGCGTGACGCCTGGATCAGTGATCTGCAAGCTTACTTTACTGAAATTAAGGAGAACGAATGAAGGATTACCGGCGTTTTTTAAAACGGCCTTTAGGAGTGATGGCGTGCCTCCTATCCATTGTGGCATGCAAGGATGAGCCCCCCGTCCCGAAAGAAGTGATCCGTCCGGTGCGATTCGAACAGGTCTTTATTTCCGGCGGCAAGCGCACCCGCACCTTTTCCGGTGTGGCCCAGGCCGGACAACAGATCGATCTGAGCTTCAAAATCGGTGGAACGGTGCAGCACATTGCCGTAAAAATGGGAGATACCGTCAAAGCCGGCGACATGCTGGGGCAGCTGGATCCCAAAGATACGATCCTCGAGATGGAAGAGGCTGAGGCCAGCCTGCTGCGTCAAAAGGCCGATGCCCGTAACGCGGCGGCCAACTATCAGCGTATTGAAGCATTGTATGAAAGCAACAACACGTCGCTGAGCGAGCTGGATGCGGCCCGCGCCCAAACGGAAACGGCCCAGGCCGCTGTTCGCTCGGCCGAGAAAGCGCTCGAACTGGCCAAACGCAAAGCCCGATATACCCGACTGCTGGCACCGGTAGATGGGGCCGTGGCTCAAAAATCGGTTTCCGAAAATGAGAATGTCCAGGCCGGCCAGGTTGTGTTGGTGCTCAGTTCCGGCTCGCACCCGGAAGTTCAGGTTTCCATTCCGGAAGTGCTGATCGCCCAGGTGAAAGAGGGCGCCCCGGTAAACGTTTCGTTTGATGCCTTGCCGGGAAAGACATTTGATGCGACGGTCAGGGAGGTGGGCGTCGCATCCACCGCCGGTGGTGCGACCTATCCCGTCACCGTGCGACTCGACCAAACCGATGAAGGCATTCGGCCGGGAATGGCTGCAGAAGTCGATTTCATTTTCGAAGATCAAGACAACCGCATGCGCTTTTTAGTCCCGGCCAAGGCTGTGGGCGAGGATATTCACGGCAAATATGCCTTCATTGTCAAACCGCTGGATGATGTATTGGGGATCGCCAAGCGAATTGCCGTCACTACCGGGACCCTGACGGCGGACGGCCTGGAAATCTTCGAAGGTTTGAGCGATGGTGACTATCTGGTGACCGCTGGTGTGCACAAGCTGCAGGATGGACAGAAAGTAAAATTCAGTCAGTCGGACCGACAGCAATAATGAAAGCTTATCATATGAGTATTACCGAAATCGCAATTAAAAACAATCGTGTCACCATCCTGGTGCTCGCGGTGTTGCTGATCAGCGGCCTTCAGTCATTTACCCGATTACCGCGAGCGGAGGATCCGGGCTTTATCATCCGCACGGCAGTAGTGACAACCCAGTTCCCCGGAGCCAGCCCGCAGCGCATGGAAGAACTGGTCACCGATCGAATCGAAAAAGTGGTGCAGGAACTGCCCGAACTCGATTCGGTCGTCAGCACTTCCCGCACAGGGCTCTCAACAGTGAATGTCAATATTCAGGAGAAGTACAAAGACCTCGATCCCATCTGGGATGAACTGCGCCGCAAAATTAACGGCATCAAGGGCGATCTGCCGGGTGGAGTCATCGGGCCTGTTGTGAACACCGATTTCGGAGACGTCTATCCCATCATGCTTTCGATTACCGGTGACGGCTATACTTATGCGGAATTAAAAACCGTGGCGGATGAAGTGCGTGATGCGTTGTTGCACATTGACGAAGTAGCTAAAGTGGATATTTACGGCGCCCAGGAAGAACGGATCTTTGTCGAATACAACAATGCCCGCCTGGCCGAGGCCGGCCTGTCGCCCCTGCAGTTGAAAAGCATCCTTGAAGCCCGCAACATCATCCAGGCCGGAGGCACCATTACCAGCGGCGGCGAAGACATAGTCCTTGAACCCACCGGCAATTTCGAGTCGGTGAAGGATCTTGAACAGACACTGATTCAACTGCCTCACCAGCAAGAAGTCGTCTATCTGGGTGATCTCGCCAACGTCTACCGGGGGTACGTAGATCCTGCGACCAACAAGATGAACACCACCGGCGTATCGTGTCTCGGCCTGTCCATCTCCATGATCGAGGGCGGCAATGTCATTCTGCTGGGCGACAAGGTTCGATCCCTGTTGCAACATCTGCCGGAAATCTACCCGGTTGGCGTTGATTTCCACTTAGATATCTTTCAGCCGGACCTGGTGAATCAAAAAGTCAATGAGTTCGTGGAAAATCTTCTGCAGGCGATCATTATCGTCATGCTGGTGATGATCGCATCATTGGGAGTGCGCACCGGCCTGGTAGTGGCCACTTTAATTCCATCGACCATGCTGATCACACTGCTGCTCATGGATAGTTTCGAGATCGGTCTGGATCAGATTTCGATTGCGTCCTTGATCATCGCACTGGGCATGCTGGTGGACAATGCCATTGTGATGTCCGAATCCATTATGGTTCAGATGGCCGCCGGAAAAGAGCGGCTGCGCGCTGCGGTGGATTCGGCCAATGAGCTGCGTATTCCTTTGCTTACCTCCTCGTTGACAACGGCAGCGGCCTTTCTGCCGATCATCCTGGCTGAATCGGGTCTTGGAGAGTATTGTGCGTCGCTGTTCAAGGTCGTAACGATTGCCTTGCTCATCTCCTGGGGGCTCTCTATCACCATGATGCCCTTGTTGTGCATGCTGTTCATAAAAATCAAAACAACCGCCGATGGCGACAAGTTTCAGTCCGCTTTCTATCAATTCTATCGGGGTGTGCTGGTAAAAGCGCTTCAAAACCGACTTGTTTTTCTTGCCCTGATTATCGCCATATTCGCGATAGCCATCTTAGGATTCGGGTTTGTGGACAAGGGCTTTATCCCGAAAAACGATTCGGCGCGGCTGCTTGTCGATCTCGACATGCCGCTTGGCACCGCCATCGAAGTCACCGAATCCATCGTTGCCCGATTCGAACAACACCTTAAAGAAAATTATATGAGCAGCGCCGAGGGCGAGCAGGGCTTTGTCGGCTGGACAACCTATATCGGCAGCAAAGGAGGACCGCGTTACCGGCTGGCCTACGAACCAAAAACAAAAGGAGCCGAACATGTTTCCATGATTCTGTCCGCGACGTCTCGGCAGTTCATCATCGACACTATACCGATATTAGAGCGATACTGCACGCAACAGTTTCCCAGTTTGACGACTACCTGGGAGGCGGAATCCTTGGGTGGCGTGGGCGGCAAGCCGGTGCAGGTGCGATTGTCAGGAGATGATATACCGACGCTTTTTTCCATCGCCGACAAGGTTGAATCCCGGTTAACGGCGACAGTCGGCACTAAGACTATTGAAGACGACTGGGGGCCGCGCACCAAGAAAATCGTTGTGAACATTCACCAACCGCGCGCCAGACGTGCCGGCGTCACAAGTCAGGATGTTGCCATCTCCCTGGAATCGGGATTCAGCGGGTTCGTAACGACCGAGTACCGCGAAGGCGACAAGATTATTCCCATCGTTTTGCGTTCGGTTGCGGCCGACCGGCAGGACATCGGGAAACTTGCCGGACTCAACGTCTATGTGCAATCCAGCGGCGAATCGGTTCCCCTTCAGCAAATCGCCGATGTGCAGGTGGTTTGGGAGCCTTCCAAAATTTTGCGCCGCGACCGCAATCGCACCGTTACCGTCCAATGCGATCTTGAACCAGGAGCCAACGCCATGGCTATCGGGGCTGACATCGAATCATGGTTGGCAGAGCAAATGGCATCCTGGCCCGCCGGTTATTCATATGAAGTCGGTGGCGATTTCGAGGAGTCGGCCGAGGCCAATCAGTCCCTGATGGACAAACTGCCCATTGCCGGATTTATCATTCTTTTGTTGCTGGTATCTCAGTTTAACTCAATCCGTCGCACGGTTATCATCCTTTTCACGATTCCGCTGGGGCTTATCGGGGTGGCCGCCGGTCTACTCTTTACCGGTGCGCAGTTCGAGTTTTTCACGATGCTCGGCGTCATCTCCCTGGCAGGTATCATTATCAACAATGCCATCGTTTTGATTGACCGGATCGGTATCGAGATAAACGAATACGGTTTACAGCCTGCCAACGCCATTGTGCATGCATCTCAACAACGCCTGAGGCCGATCCTATTGACCACCGGGACCACCATCGGTGGTTTGCTGCCGCTGTGGTTTTTTGGCGGCCCGCTGTGGGAATCCATGGCCGTCGCCATCATTTTCGGTCTGATGTTCGCCACGGCTTTGACCCTGGGCGTCGTGCCGGTTCTCTACTCGTTGCTTTTTAAGATTTCATTCAAGCGATTTAGCTATGACTAGATTTTCCGGATCTTCTCCAAATTGAAACATTAAACTGTTTTCGATTTGCGTTTTGCAATGTTAGCATTTTACACGTGCAGTGTTATGGTTTATAAAGAGTGTGGCAAATAGATGGCCCAACCCTAATGTCAATGGACTATCGGCCGGCTGGATTTGATTCGGGACTTGCCGCACGGTATTTGATTGAACCGGATGACCCGTTTACCGGATAAGGTTTGTAATTGCCTGACAAAAAAACTGCTGGGGACTCGATCATGGAAAGCAAATCGAATCTGGTTGAATCAAGTCAGCAAATGGCGACACCCAAGATTCTTGTGGTGGATGACGACAAATTTCAAATTGACCTGATCAAGCGTATTCTGACAAAGGCTCAGTACGATGTTATCGGATACACCAGCAGCAGCGATGCGCTCAGAGATGTCGGCGATTTGGCCCCGGATCTGATTCTACTCGATCTTGTCATGCCCCATATTGACGGTTTCGAATTGTGCAAAAGGCTCAAGGCCGACGACAATACGCGTGATATTCCCATCATCATTCTCACCGCACATAAGAATCAAGAGACCGAGTCCAAGGTATTCAAGCTGGGCGCGGTAGACTATATTACAAAACCGTACAATCCCATTATCGTAAATGCCAGAATCCGCAATCAACTGGATTTGAAGCAGCACCGGGATGCACTGCAGCTGCTGGTGCAAAAACGCACGGCCGAACGGGATAAAAGCCAGCAGCAATTTCAGGATCTGGTTGAAAAATCACTTGTGGGCATTGCCATCGTTCAGGACGACCAGGTCGTTTATCAGAATCCGGAATGGGCCCGACACGTGGAAGATCTGTCGGATAAAATCATCCAGAAGAATTTTTCCTTTATCCATCAGGACGATCAACAGCAGATGCTGCAGGCCTACCGCGAATTACTGGCGCAAAAGTCGGCCAACGTCGAGATCGACATCCGAATCGTTCCGACCGATAAAACAGTGATCAGCACCGACATCAAATGGGTCAAATGCCGAGCCAGCCTTTTTCGATATCAAGGACAGGATGCTCTGCTGATCAATCTGGTGGATATCACCCACACCAAAGAATTGGAACAACTCCTTCTGGTCCGTAACAAGATGGCCTCGCTGGGACGTGTCGCTTCCGGGATGGCCCATGAAATCCGCAACCCGCTGACCGGCATCACCTCCTATCTTTATACGTTGGAACAGCTGTGTGAACAGAAAACGTTGTTGCCCAAAGATATCGATCTGATGAAAGAGATCATCGGCCAGTTGAAACTGGCGTCTCATAAGGTGGATGCCGTGATCAAGCGTGTCCTCGACTTTGCCAAGCCGACAGCCCCCCACATGGTATCCATCGATATCAACCAGGCGCTGAACAACGTTCTGGGTTTAACCGCAGTAACCATGCGTAAAGCAGGAATATCGGTATCGGCGGAATTGGAAGAGAACCTTCCCCGCTGCTATGGAGATATGGCATTGATCGAACAGGTCATCCTCAACTTGATTCAGAATGCAGGGCGGGCGGTGAGGCATGCCAAAGACGAAAAACAGGTGGCCGTCACCTCCTATTCGCAGGACAATCAAATTTGCATCACTGTTTCGGATACCGGGCCCGGGGTTCCCGACGAGCTGAAAGAGAAAATCTTCGACCCCTTCTTTACCACCAGTTCCGACGGATCGGGCATCGGCCTGAGCATTGCACAGCGCATTGTAGCCGACCACAACGGGTCGATCGCCTTGCAGGACGGCCCTTTGGAAGGCGCCTTTTTTTTAGTGACACTCCCAATTGAAAAAAGGAAATTTGAAAGATGATGTCCTTTTGTTTATTCGTGGTCGATGATGAAGAAATTGCCCGAAAAGGCATCAGCCTCGCATTGAAAAAGCAGTATACGGTTCATGATTTTGCATCAGCGGAAGATGCGATCGAAGCCCTTCCAAAACACCGACCGGACCTTGTTTTGCTGGATATCGGTCTGCCGGGAATGAGTGGAATCGAAGCGTTGGACCATATCAAAAAAACGTACCCCGAAACGCTGGTCATCATGATAACCGCTTATGAAGATGTCCAGACCGTCGTATCGGCCATGAAGCTGGGTGCATACGACTACATCGTCAAACCATTGGACATGAATGGCTTGATCATTACCGTGCGCAATGCCCTGGAAAAAATCGGGCTGAAAAAAGAGATCGAGCTGCTGCAGGAAAAGTATATTGAAAAAAACCTGCCGTTTATTGTCGGAGACAGCAAGGCCATACAGGATATCATGTCCCTGGTCGGCCAGGTGGCTCAAAGCATTGATACGCCTGTCCTGATACTCGGAGAAACAGGAACGGGCAAGGAGCTGATTGCACAGACCATTCACTATCGCAGCCCTGCTTTCAAGGGGCCGCTGATAAGCGTCAATTGCGCGGCCATACCCAAAGACCTCATCGAGAGCGAGCTCTTTGGCTACGAAAAAGGCGCCTTCAGCGGTGCGGATAAAAACGGTAAGGCAGGACTGGTGGAAGAAGCCGCCAACGGAACACTGTTTCTGGACGAGGTCGGCGACCTGAGTGCCGAAGCCCAGGCCAAATTGCTGCGTTTTCTGGAATCCGGGGAATACTTCCGCGTCGGCGGAACCCGAAAATACCAGGTCCAGACCCGGGTCATCTCAGCCACCAACAAGGACTTGCTGGCCATGTCCCAGAAGGGAGAATACCGGCTGGATCTGTTCTACCGCCTTGCCGTTGTGCAAATCGAGGTTCCGTCACTCAACGAACGCAGGGAAGACATATTACCCATTACACGATATTTTCTGGATAAATTCAGTCGCAAATTTCGAAAAGAATTTACCGGTCTGGCACCGGATGCGGCGCAGGCTCTCGAGCGCAATAACTGGAAAGGCAATGTCCGCGAGTTGAGCAATCTTATTGAACGTGCCGTGCTGCTGGGAAGCGGCACTTTGCTGACCTTGGATATGCTGGGCCTTGACGATGTCGCCACTCCGATCAGCGCTCCGGCGGGCCATGATCGCCACCCGCTGTTATCCACCTTGTCAGCTGATGGTATTGACATCGAAGGCATCATTCACACCATCGAAAAATCCTATTTCGAACAAGCCCTGGCATTGTCTGAGGGAAACACATCAAAGGCCGCTAAGCTGCTCAACCTGAGCCGGGACAAGTTCCGCTACCGACAAAAGCGTTTGTTTTCCAGTTGACCAAACCCGGTTGGTTGTTTTCAGCAAGGGGCCTGTAAAAACCCGTCAATCAACTCAATGGCCGCCCCGGTTTGATGCGGAGCAAGCCAGTGGACGCCTTCATCGGCCCTGAACCATGTCAGTTGACGCTTTGCATAGCGCCGATGGTCACGCTTTAACGTCTCAACCGTTCGTGACCAGGATACTCCGTCCCGAAGATGGGCGATCATATGACGGTAGCCCAGGGACTGCATCGATTTGAGCTGCACACTGTATCCTCGGTCGATCAGCCCCATAACCTCATCTTTCAACCCTTGTGCTATCATCACATCCACACGCCGGTTGATGCGCTCATATAACTGCTTCCTTGGCATGCTAAGACCGAGGGTCAACACGTTATACCGCGGCGAACGAAATCCATGGGATTCGTGGTGATCGAAAATCGACCGTCCCGTCAGAATAAAGACTTCCAGGGCACGGATGATACGATATCTGTCGTTGGGATGGATGCGGCGGGCGGCTTCAGGATCTTTTTGTTTCAACTGCCCATGCATCGCCGCCAAACCGGATCTTTCCAGCTCCAGTTGCAGCCGGTGACGAATGGCGGCATCGGCCGGAGCCCCTTTGGATAAACCATAGATCAGCGACTTGATATAAAGCCCTGTTCCCCCCACTACCAGCGGCAATGTATTGTTTGAAACCAGCTTGTGGATACACGCTTGCGCCTGCTGCGCATACGCCGCTGCATCAAAATCCTGATCGGGATCGATGATGTCGACCATGTGATGTGGAACGGAGGCTTTTTCCTGCGCCGTGGGCTTGGCGGTTCCGATGTCCATATGACGATAGATCTGCATGGAATCGGCACCAACGACATGTGCATTGAAACGCCCGGCCAGAGCGATGGCGAATCCGGTCTTTCCGACACCGGTTGGCCCGCAGACAACGACTATTTTTGGAGATAAAGAACGATCAATCACCGGCCTCAGCCATGAAATCATCCAGCATGGTCTCCAATGCCAGCTTATGTTTGGCTTCCTCCTGGCAAAGTATCTTGAATACCTTTCTGGCTTCATCCGTGTCAGCTTGCACCAGCAGTTCATTATAGAGTTTCAGGGCTTTTTCTTCCCGTTTACTCGCAAGCAAGAGAATTTCGTTATAAGCCATACCCGGCTTATACTCGATATCATCGACATAATCGCTGCGTTTTATGTCGGTAATCCATTTGAATTTGTAATCCTCCACCTGCGCTCCCGCTTTGCCGGCTTTGAGGTCTTCGAGAATTGCCTGATGTTTTTGCTCCTCTGCCGCAAATTCCAGAAACATTTGTTTTTTACCGCTGAATGATTCCTGCTCACTCACACTGCGATAAAATTCCGCTGCCTCGATCTCTTTGGCGATGGCAAAGTCGATGATCTCGGTAAGATTGCTGAAATCCATATCGAATCCTCTCCTCAATTTAGATTTTAACCGGTTTTCTATAGTTATTAACTGGATAAGCGCCAAATATTATTTCATAATAACGCGCAAAAGGTTCAAGTCAATAGGGTTTTCGAGCCTTTAGTTCGACCGACCGGCGATCCGCTTTTTTCACTAACGCAAACATTTCTTGCAAACTCCGTCCACTAGAACCTCCACGCCGTCGATACGCCCGGGGAACATCTGCTGAAACGCCTTGAGGTCCATTTCAATACTGCCGGGATTGAGGCAATCCATCTGACCGCAATGTTTGCAATAAAAGTGCGGGTGAGGCTGATGATGCTCATTGGGCGCCAGACCGTAATAGGCCGCCCGTCCGCCTCCTCTCAAACGTTGCACAATTCCATTATCGACAAGTGTATCTAAAATCCGATAGACCGTCACACGATTGATCGCTTGAGTACGACGAAGTGCTTCATAAATCTCTTGAGCGTTCAACGGATTGTCGTGTCCGCCAATGACTTCCAACACCCGCCTCCGGTGAGGCGTCGGAGTCAGGCCGATAGTTGACAACATCTCTGCGTAGTTGCAATGATAACACATGGTTTTGTCTTCCTGTCAGACCTGGTGCGAATCGGTCTTTCGGCCAGCCGGCATGTGGCTGCGCAGGCGATAATAAATCTGGTCCAGAAAAAATCCGCCCGCGGCCACCAGGATAATCGCCGCACCGGAGGTTAAGTTCAATGCATAGCTCAACCAAAGCCCGAGAACAACAAACACCATGTTGAGCAAACTTGACGACAGCATCATGGCTGCAAGTGATCTCGTGTATTTTTCCACGATAAAGGGCCCGATCGTCAGCAAGGCGATCACAAGAATCAGACCGACGATCTGGATGATCATCACAATGGATACGGCCAGCAGAACAATCATCAGCATGTAAAGAAATCGCACCGGCACGCCGCGAACCTGCGCAAACTCCTCATCATAGGCCATGGTCAGCAGATCCTGATAAAAATAGCCAACGATGAAGATGACGGCCGCCTGGCACACCAGCATCATCCAAAGATCGGATGCCGGCACCGTCAGAATACTGCCGAACAAATAACTCATCAGGTCGACATGATACCCGGGCGTCAGATCCAACAGTACGATCCCCAATGCCATTCCGACCGCCCAGATCACCCCGATGATGGTGTCGGCCCGATGTCTGGATTTTTGCGTTACGGCCGCCATGGTCATGGCGGCCACCACGGAAAAGCCCATGGTGCCCACCAGAAACGGCCACCCCATATAGAAGGACAGGCCAATACCGCCATAGGCGGCATGGGCGATTCCGCCGGACAGGAACACGATGCGGTTGACCACTACCATTGTGCCCATGATGCCGCAAATCACACCGGCCATGAGACCGGCAATCAAGGCATGGCGCATAAACTCGTATTGCAAAGCGTCAGTCATCATAGTGCACCTATTGTTTTCTCAGCAGGCCATGTGGCATACCGTGGGCCACCAATTCGACCGGACATACCTCTTCGGCAGTGCACGGGCAAAGATTATCGAATGGTTCCCCGATCATATCCGTTTGGGGATGGTAGTGCAGACGCCGGTTGACGCATGCTACCGACTTGATATGGGACGAGAGCACCAACAAGTCATGACTGACGACGACGATGGTCATCCGACGGTTCAATCCGCTGAGCAATCCGTACAGCTCGGTCTGTCCTTTCGTATCGATATGAGCCGTGGGCTCATCCAGAAGAAGAATCTCAGGCTCGCAGACAAGGGCTCGGGCGATGAAGACCCGCTGGCGCTGCCCGCCTGACAATTGTCCGATGCGACGGTGGCAATAGGCCCCCATTCCCATCTGGTTGAGCGCTTCATGAGCGGCCACGCGGTCCTTGCTGGAATGTCGAAGACGCCTGTTGCCGGGCTGCAATTGCCCCATCAACACCACGTCAAGAGCGGAAATCGGAAATTCCGGATTGATATGGGTATTCTGCGGAACATATCCGATACGGTGGCTCAGATTCCCAGCCGGCTGATCCAGGACACGAATCGAGCCGTCGCAAGGTTTCAACAATCCGAGAATGAGCTTGAGCAGCGTTGTTTTGCCACCGCCGTTGGGACCGATCATGGCCATAAAATCCCCGGCCCTGATGGATAAATTCACTTTGCTTAAAATTTCCTGACCATTAATGGCGAACGACACGTTCTCCAATTCGATGACACCTTCCGACATGGGCTACCTCAACGCGTCCTTGAATGTTATCGTCTGCCTGCGCAGATTTTCCGCCCAATCCTCGGCCAACGGGTCGGCAACCACGACCTTCCCGCCGATGGCGGCGGCGATGATCCGGGCGCTCTTCGTTGAAAACTGGGGCTGGACAAATATCACCCGAATGTCGTCCTGTCGCGCATGTTCGATGATCTCCTGCAGATGGGCCGGCTTGGGGCTCTTTCCCTCAACCTCCACCGGCACCTGGATCAAGCCGTAGGCCCGCGCAAAATATCCCCATGAGGGATGGAAGACCAGAAATTTACGATTCCCGAATCTGTTCAAAATCTCGCGCAACTCGCGATCCAGCTGCGATAATGCCTCTGCAAAGGTCGCATAATTCGCTTCATAGCTGTTTTGATGAACCGGATCGACCTGTTTCAAAGCCTCGGCAATGATCCGGGCCTGTTGCACGACCAACATGGGTGATGTCCAGATATGCGGGTCCGGAAAATGGCTTTGCTCGCTGCCTGAACCGTGGCCATGCCCCTCCATATCCCGATCATGGTCATGATGATGGGCTGTCATGGTCAGTTTCTCGATGCCGCGATCTGTGGCAACGATCTGCATCGCGGGATTCGCAGCGGCTATCTTTTCCAGCCAAACATTCTCAAACGGTACTCCAATAGAAAAATAGACGTCAGCATTGGCGATAGCGGCCATCTGAATCGGTTTGGGCTCATACGTGGCGGGACTCGCTCCAGGGGGAACCATCACCTGAACCGATACCCGGTCCTTGGCAATTTGCCTCACGAAATAGCGCTGGGGAGGAATGCTGACAAATACCGATATGCGAGCCGCATCGGCGTGCATCGCCAAAAGCAGGAGCCCTGCCCAGCAGCTCATAATTGTTTTGACGGCTTTGCGTACCAGCATGTCGTCAGGCCCTTCGTCACGTTGGAATCCATTGGAGCGGGCATAAATGAATGCCGGCGCGTCCGGCCTTTATCATATGTATTGTCCAAGGAGAATGCAACTTATTTGCATTGCCGGATGAAGCTACACGCTGTGAGGATTGTGGCTAGTTCGCACTACCGTTGCGGTATTGTCAAATAGTCGAATCGTTGAAATGATAATGACATGTGTCCGGAGATAATTATCGTGTTTTTACATAGCGATAGATTCTGTATTCTGACGTCACCCCTTCGATTGCGTCGATTTTTTCCTGAATTTCCTTCCGCTCGCCGGAATTGACCCATGCCTGCCAGTCTTCGAGTGAGAACCAGGAGCTTATGGTTACAATTTCGTTGGAGTCGTCGATGGTTTTGAGGTACTCACTCGAAATATATCCCGGCTGCATCGGGACCAAACTTCGAATTTTGCGAATATACTGGTTTAATTCCTTTTGCCGCTCTTTGGGGCAATTGCGACGGATAAAGACTTTTATAGCCATGCTCACCTCCCGGTTCAGGGTTTGCGCATAAACAAGCAACCGGCTATCGATGAAAACCAAGCGGTTGGTATCATGACGGCTCAACTTGAGGTTTCCGGTTCAGCGCAAAAATGGAACGCTATTTTTGCCTGAGCCCTTAGGCCGCGGGCTCCGGTATCTTTCCTTTGGGAAAGCTTTTAGGCACACCCTCGAACGGCGTCCGCTTTTTGCTTCTCAGGATTTTTGGATCCCGCATGGTCTTCAAGATATCGATGCTGTCTTTCAGCCCCTTGTTGACTCGGCATAACTCCATGGCCATACCCACGATCTGAGCCACCGCCTGCACAAAATTGACGTCATTCAGTGTAAACTCCCATGGTTCCGCCGTGTAAATACGCAGACAGCCGAACAGCTTTTCACCGATGATAATCGGCGTGGAAAGAATGGAGCAGATGCCCTCTTTTACGGCCGCTTCCGGGTATTGGATTCGAGGATCGTCTCTCACATCATAGATGGCCACGGGTTGGCCGTCCTGCAGTGATGAGGCGATGGATTCAAGGGCGCTGACCGGCCCTTTGTCGATATAGTCATTGCTCAAACCATAGCTTCCAGCGACTTTAAGCTCGTTGGATTGCGCACTGAACAGAAACAGCGTACAGCCTTTGACATTCAGAGCATGGGTGATGCCTTCCACCGCAATCAACACGATCTCCTCCGGTTCCCGTATGGTCGAGATCGCTCTCGTAATTCGAATCAAAGACTCGTAGTTGACGATGGGTTTTTCCATAATGGGCTCCTTTCGTTGGTGTGAGCAAATTATATATTGGCGCATGTATATGGTTCAGATGAGGTATTTCCGATCAGAATCGACGGATTACAAATACTGGAGCAAAAACGGACAACAAATGCTGGAGCAAAAGAGGAACTAAAATACCAATTGCCTAGAAGATGATAAGAAGCGTAGGTGCAAAGCAGCGCTCCAAGAGATGGACCCGTGCATCTGCTGTCAGCCGGAGCAGGATGAACGTTGATTTATCATAACATGATTGACCATGAAATCAAGATTTGGTTTGGGCGAATCCATGATTTGGGCAATGGTATTTGACAGCAGATATCAAGCATAGCTATAGACGTTCAGAGAATGTTTTTGGACTGCGTTATCGGTCGTCGCGGTATTCACGATACAGCTTCCTCCCTCTGGCCTTGCCAAAAACATTCTCTGAACGTCTATAGCAGGGTTATGTTTTGGGCGGCATTGGCGGTCGTCGCGGTATTCACGATACAGCTTCCTCCCTCTGGCCT
>JBNKKC010000065.1:0-63551 GCA_050291625.1 Desulfobacteraceae bacterium | reverse complement strand
GGGGAAAGGCTCCGATTCGCTCATATTTCCTCTCCCCCTCTGGGGAAAGGCTCCGATTCGCTCATATTTCCTCTCCCCCTCTGGGGAAAGGCTCCGATTCGCTCATATTTCCTCTCCCCCTCTGGGGAAAGGCTCCGATTCGCTCATATTTCCTCTCCCCCTCAGGGGGAGAGGTCAGGTGAGGGGGTGGTCTTTTGCATGGTCCACCCTCACCCTAACCCTCTCCCTCAAGGGAGAGGGGACTGGAGTAGTGCCTCTCACTCAAGGGAGGGGGGACTGGAGTAGTGCCTCTCACTCAAGGGAGAGGGGACTGGCGTGGTACCTCTCACTCAAGGGAGAGGGAACTGAAGTGGTGCCTCTCCTTCAAGGGAGAGGGTAACAAGCGTCTAAGCCACATTATCGCCCTCTCAATTGCTTGACCGCATCCACCACGACGGCGACGGCCTGATCGATCTCTTCGGGCGTGGTCATGCGCCCCACCGAGAAGCGGATCGTGCCTTTGGCCCAATCTTCGGGCACCTGCATGGCTTCCAGGACGTGCGACAGCTGCATGCCGCCGGAATGGCAGGCGGCACCGGCGGATGCGGCCACACGGTCACCGATCGCGGCCAGAATCCGGTCGGCTTCAAGGGCCTTGAAGGCGAGACTCAGCGTATTGGGCAGGCGCTGATGGTCATGACCGTTGAGCCGGACATGTTCCAGCGACGACACGATCCCTTCATGCAGGCGCTCCCGCAGGGACTGCATATGCTCCCTGCCGGCTTCGAGATCGCGGGCTGCAATTTCACAGGCCATGCCCAATCCCACAATCTCCAGAACATTTTCAGTGCCCGCACGCCAGCCGCTCTCCTGGCCGGCGCCAAAGCAGAACTTATCGGGCAACACGCCCTGCCTCACGAACAGCGCCCCCACACCTTTGGGTGCATACAATTTATGTCCGGCCAGTGACAATAGATCCACCCCCAGTTGTTGCACATTGCAGGCAATCTTGCCGACGCTCTGGGCCGCGTCGGTGTGCATTGCTATGCCGCCGGCAGCGGCGATCCCGGCAATCTCGGCAACGGGCTGAATGGTTCCGACTTCGTTGTTGGCATGCATGATGGTGATCAGAATCGTATCGGGCCGAACGGCCCGGCGGAGCGTTTCGATATCCACGACTCCCCGGCCGTCCACCGGCACGAAGGTGGTTTCAAAACCGTCTCTTTCCAAAAAACGACAGACTTCTGAAACCGCCGGATGCTCTATGGTACTGGTGATGATATGTCGCCCGATGGATTTCATGGCCCCGGCGATCCCGCGAATCGCATGGTTGTTGGACTCGGTCCCTCCTGAAGTAAAGACAATCTCTCCGGGTCTGCACCCCAGCAGCCCGGCCACCTGCCGTCGGGCTGTTTCTACGGCAGCTTTGGGCCTGTGGCCGTAATAATGCGTGCTGGAGGGGTTGCCAAACTCCTGCTCCAGAAACGGCCGCATGGCCCGGATGACTTCAGGGTCGTGCGGTGTCGTGCCGTTATAATCCAGATATACGGGTCGTTGCATATCGTTATCCCCTGAAAACAATCAATGCCTGCTGCGACCGCGAAAACCGCTCACCACCCAATACAGGCCCCAGGCCGCCATCAATGGACCGACCCCCGCGTAAAGAAAGACAAGCCACTGCCCGCGCCAGGGGACATAGACCGCCGAAAGGACAAACAACCACAGAAAAGAGACCAGTATGGCGAGCCGGAATTTACCCGACAGAGGCAGCCGGACGGCCCGACTTGGCTTGGACGCAACCGGCGCCCGCCTGGAGGAGACGATCCGCGGCAAAATCAGCAGCGCCAGAATCAACAGCACAATCAACAAAATTTCCTGAATACCGGACAAAAGGCCCTCCAAAACGCAACAACCGTTGATACGAAGCCAGATATTTATCACAGGTGCATGGATTAGGCAATTGGGTCTGTCGGTCGGCTGGGCGTGTTGGTCCCGCCATCGGCGCGATCGGCAAAATTGTCTTTGATTTTCACGGCAAACAGCGATCCCATAAGCCTCTCACTATTTTTTTGACATAATTGCTTTCAAGCGGTAGGTTTTTGCTTGACGCAATAAGAGACCACCAGTTCCAGACAAGCAACAAGATACGATATAGGCCCAAATCGAACCAGCTTTAATCGCACGGCCATTTTTACTGAATACCAAATAACCGGACAAAGAAAATGACAGGAAATGGCGAAGAGCATTCTCTATAGACTTTTCGGTATTGGGAAGTTCCCAAAGACAATGGTGCCGACTCTTCAAAAAGAGGGTATCGTCTTCGAAGACCAGGGTTTATCTGGCTCAGTGATTTTTCGGAAATTCAGAGCTCCCGGAAGGAGATACAGTTACAGGAAATCGGGCTTCGTTGGATCGTTAGTCATAACCAATTTGAGATTTGCGGCCTTTGCCTTTTCGAAGCCACTGGTTAATTTGCCGTTGAAAAAGGACAAATTGGACCTGCTCAAGCTATCCGTTCCAAAGAAAAACAAGTTCTGTATGACGTTCAATGCGGGAGACTTTCATGAGGGCTGGAAGGGCACGGTCGAGTGTCGTTTCACAACCGATTTCGCAGATATCTTTTTCGAAAAATTAAAGATCCATCTCTCCCATGCGTGATTTTTTTAAAAAACCACGATCGGAGTGAAAAAAGTTGGGAGGTTGTTATGAAAAGAGGCTCGATTCTGCTCTTGTTGATGATAGCGGCTTTTTCCTATTCCTGCGCCAAACCTTTGTTTATTGTTGTGCAAAACGACTCATACGCCATCCAGAATACGAATACCGAGACTGCAAGAATCGTTTTTCTCCGGCCTACGGAAGGGCTTCTTTCCGCGTATCACATCGGCATATATGACGGAAACGAATTGATAGGCATACTGCCGACATTAAGCTATTTTACATACAATGCACAACCCGGCAAGCACACATTTGGCGCTTTGTATTTCCACACAACAGATTTTTTGGAAGCAGATCTTGAAGCCGGCAAGACCTACTATGTTTTTTGCGGGCTATACGACTCTTTTTTAGGAGGAGCGCATTGCAAAATAACAGCCATAAAAAGGGGATCGGAAAATATGCCGAAGGTGGCCAGCTGGCTTTATAAGCTAAGCAGAACCGATCTTTCGGCCGAAGGTATTGAGTATTATAAGGTTAGAAGCGACGAAAAAGGCGAGTATCTTATCGGCAGACAGGGATTAATTACGTCCAGATTATATATGGAAGATATAAGGAATGAATGGAGAGAAAGAGCAAAAACTACCGGAAAACCAGGCCTGTCGGCAACGGACGGTTTATAAAGGAAAAATCCAATGAGAGTCATATCAGCGTTGATAATGTGCTACATCTGTATCGCCAATGTTGCACTTGCAAGCGAGCCTGCGCAGCAAAAGGATCAATTTCCTGACGGCACGAAAATGAAAAGGAATAGCTCCTTTCGAAGAATGCAGCCGACCACGAACATCAAGAAAAATCGGAGAAATACCACCCGGCAAGAAGAAAGTTTCAAGTCCTTCAGCCTCCGGCAGACCACCGACAAAACACCTTATCATTTTCCACCTTCGGGGAAGAAGGTTTCAATTGAGAACTTACCTTCCGGACGGCTGACCGACAGCCAGATCACCAACCTTTTTTTACATAAAATAGTCAAAGGGACCCATCTGCGCAGGGGATTTTCTTTTAAAAGACATTTCAGGCAGGACGGCTTTCTGATCGAACAAAGCCCGCAACGAGGAGAGCATATAGGGTATTGGCGAACCAATCAGGACTGTTTATGCATCCGATGGGATAATAAAAGAGAGAAGTGCAGTCGGATAATAAAAGAAAATGGAAAAATAAATCAATATGGAATCAGGAAGTCGGGCACTGACGCGTTGGTGGTAACCTTTGAGGAATTTGTTTCGATAAACGGGAGGGAATAAATGAAGCTAACCCATCGCTTTTTTTACAAAGCTGCCTCGCTGCTGGTCGTTGCAACGATGTGCGCATGCGCTTCCCAACAAGTTCAAAAGCAAGATGTCCTGTCTACGGTGTTATCTGAAGATGGCAGCCCCATATCTTTTGGGGTTCAAGGGAAAGGAGAGCCAACGATCGTTTTCGTTCATTGTTGGACATGTGATCATCAATTCTGGAAGCACCAGATTGATTATTTTTCAAAGAAATATAGGGTGGTGTGGTTGGATTTAGCAGGCCACGGCCAGTCCGGCAGTACTCGGTCCGATTATACGATGGCGTCTTTTGGCGAGGATGTGGCGGCGGTGGTTCATCGAGCCGGTGGGAATCGAGTTGTTTTGGTCGGGCACTCGATGGGTGGTCCTGTCTCTATCGAAGCCGCCAAAATACTCGGCGATAAAGTCGTTGCCG
The DNA here is from genome assembly GCA_050291625.1 of Desulfobacteraceae bacterium. Taxonomy (GTDB): domain Bacteria; phylum Desulfobacterota; class Desulfobacteria; order Desulfobacterales; family Desulfosarcinaceae; genus JARRKU01. The sequence continues at coordinate 59,174 of JBNKKC010000065.1, read as the reverse complement.
TGGTTGGGGTCGATACGTTTTACACGCCGTTCACGTATCCCACATCCGAGGCGGAAATTGAGGGCTTTCTGGAGCCGTTTAAAAAAGATTTCGACGGCACCTGCGAACAAATGTTTCAGTCTATGTTTACACCCAACGTAGACCCTGAACTGAAAGCCTCCATTGCCAAACGGTTTTCCGGTGCAAGCCCGGAGATGGCAATGAGTGCGATGTCCGAAATTTTTAGATGGGGCGCACATCATGTTCCTTCCGACTTGGAACGCTTTTCCAACAAACTTAAAAACATCAACGCTGCTCCAACCGGAAATGAGAAAGCACTGCATAAAAGCGTCACCCTGATACCGGGTGTCGGTCATTTCGTGCCGCAGGTCAAACCCGGCGAATTCAACGCCGCGTTGAGCAACATTATCAGCCAATATCAGTGAGACGAATGAATCATGGAAATACGAATTCAACGAGCTGAAAAAGATCACGTCGGTGATTGCCTCTCTTGTGTAGAGCATTCCGAGCTGTGGGAAACCTATTTTCAATCGAATCCCGCGATCGAAAATGAGATACGGAAGATGATTGTCAGCAAACAGATCTATATCGCCCTGGATAAAGCCAAGCAATGCACCGGCTTTATGGGGGTTGTCAACAATGGGTGTTTTCGTAAATTTACATACTTGTCTGTGATTGCGGTAAAAAGAGACGATAGAGGCAAAGGGATCGGAACGGCGTTAATCAGAAAATTCGAGGAGATCGGCTTTGAAAAGGCAAATAGAGTCTTTCTTTTGGTCAGTGACTTCAACAAAAAGGCGCAAACGTTCTACAAGAAATTAGGCTATAAAAAGGTCGGGGAAATTCCCGATTTGTTTAAGCCGGGTATTTGTGAAAATATTATGGTCAAATACGAAACGCCCCCTATGTGACAGCAAGGATTTGCCCATGCCCTCGGCCGGGCGATTCGTCAGACACGGAAAAGGAAGCGACATGAGATGCATGCTTTTTACGGCAACCGTTTTGGCTTTAATTTGCAGTTTGGCCTTCGCCGATGATTTGAAGCGAATCGATCTCGACGATGCCGCCAAGCTCGGTACGACAATTGAAACCGATATGAGAATAAAAACCGAAGGCGAGGGCTCAGTTCGAATAACGACCAAGCATCCCACAACAATATGTATTGGGGAAATTACGGGATTGGACGTTGAGAACGCGAAGCTGGTCTATAAAGCCAGCGTCAAAAGCGACCTCGAAGGTCAGGCTTTTTTAGAAATGTGGGCGTACGTCGGCCGTGGCCGGTATTTCTCAAAAGGGATGAATGATCCCATAGAAGGAACATCCGACTGGAAACGCATCCGGACGCCGTTCATCTTCCAGAAAGGACAGAATCCGAAAAAAATAACGCTGAATCTTGTGATCGACGGCATTGGTATAGTATGGATTGATGATATCGTTCTATCCAAGGTACCGCTGAAATAAGGATCCATGTTCCTATGAAAACAATCACCAAACGCGTTGACCCCGAGAATGATCTGACGCTGTTCGTTGTGGTCGGAAGATTGACGAAAGATGAACTGGCCAAGACCATCCGTGACTTTTACGAAAGCTCCATCACGTTGAATGTGATCTGGGATCTCACCCAGTGTGATCTGAGTCAGGCCAGCACCAAGGATGTGGAGCAAATTGCTTATATGTCGGTCGATTACGCTGACAAAAGGCCTTCCGGGAAAACGGCGGTCGTCGGTTCCGACGACCTGACCTTCGGACTGGCAAGAATGTATGAGCTGAACAAGAACCTTACCGATCTGGCGTTTGAAACCCAATCTTTCCGCACCATCGAAGAAGCCTACAACTGGATCCTTTCAGATTGAGCGTCGAAAAAGCACATGGGTCTGTTTATTTCATTTGGTTTTAAGCATATAGATCAACGTTGCATCCCTTTTGGGGATCTATTGAGACAAGAGCGCCGGAGCTGTAGGAAAGGATAGTCTGCTGTCGCCTGTGGGGCTCGCGAAAGATCCGGTGCTGGGCAAAACGCTTATCCGGATAATGATAATACGTTTGCTGCTGTCTTACGGGCAGCCTGAGGGGTGGAATTGCAGGCAGCTGAATCAGCTCAGCGTTTGCAGTCATCGCCGATATCTTCCTTTTCGCCGGCAGGGCGGATGCGGGCAGTCGTGATAAAAATGCACTGGACTGCTTTCAGCCCTTCACGGCCGTTTAAACTATCAATCTGCGGGGTCAGCTGTCGGCCGTGGTCGTTGTCGTGCCGCCATCGTTGCCAGTCAATGGGCGTTCGATGCCCCCCATGACTCGCATGCCTTGAAAATATGGCAACATGCGACGGGGCGTGGATGTCGGCACTATCTTAAAATAATACCACATCAACAGTTCAATGTCGACTCCTGCTAGCAGCATGCCTATTATTAAATTTGGAATAACGGTAACGCGGACCGCCAGAATAGTGACGCAATGACATCTTTTTGATTGCAAAAGCACCCGCTTGAAGTGCAAATTTCGTAATAGCTCCTGACTCTGCAATCGATCATCACACCAGGGAACCTCACGAAACCTGCCCGGCCGCTGGAACGAACCATGATGAGGCGAATAACTGTCGACTCAACTGTTAAATATTGCGCAGAAAAACAGTTGGCATCGAATATGCAGAGCTGACAAGGGAACTCGGCAATTCCTGTAAGGCGAGCTTGCGATTGCAGCAAAATAGATTGCCCGAAAAAGATGTCATGCCGGATATCATTGCAGCCTCAAAAAGTGAGAATATAAGTGGCGGACTCGGCCGAATGACCTTGAATCCGATCACCTTGGCGTTCAAGGGCGAAGCGACCGCGCTTGAACAGCCCTTTCTGGACCACTTTGCCGAAAATTCGCTGCGCCAGGTGAGATTTGCGGTTCTGCTGGGAGTTATCTTTTACGCCAGCTTCGGCGTGCTCGATTATGTCATCGTTCCGGAGCTGAAAAATCAATTCTGGCTGATACGATACGGCATCGTGGGCCCCACGGGCCTTGCCCTGGTCGTACTCACCTATACGGGCCTTTTCAAACGGGTCATGCAACCCGCCATCGCGATTGCGGTTCTGGCGGGTGCGGCGGGCATTGTTTACATGACCGTCATCGGACCGCCGCTGGTCAACCGCACTTACTATTCGGGTTTGATGCTGACCCTGATGCTCTATTATGCCTTCCTGCGGGCCCGCTTTATCTGGGCTTCTGCAACCGGTTGCACCATCACCGGCACCTACCTGGTGACGACACTGTTCAGCCAGGACCTTCCGTCGACCCTGGTCTTCAACAACAACTTTTTTTGTATGACGGCAAATTTGATGGGCATGCTGGTCAGCTACAGCCTGGAATACTACGCTCGTCGCGATTACTTCATTTCCCATCTGCTTGAAAAGGAACGCCAAAAAGCAGCGTCGGTCAACCAGCAGTTGGAGCAGACCGTTCAAAAGCGAACCGCCATGCTCGCGCTGGCCAACGATGACCTGCGCCAGAAAATCAAGGCACATAAACAGCTGGACAAAGAAAAGAAACAATTGGAAAGCCAGCTCCGGCAAGCCCAGAAAATGGAGGCCATCGGAACCCTGGCGGGTGGTATCGCCCATGACTTCAACAACATTCTGGCGGCCATCCTGGGTCACACCGAACTGGCGTTGATGCAGCTGGATCAGAAAGACAAGGCGCAGCAATACCTGTCCGAGGTTCTCAGCGCCAGCGACCGCGCCAAGGATCTGGTGGCCCAGATCCTCTCATTCAGCCGCCAAACCGACAGTGAATTGAAGCCGCTGCAAATCAGTCTGGTGATCAAGGAGGCGCTGCGGCTCATTCGCTCCACCCTGCCGACCACTATTACGATACAAAAGAGCATCAAGGACCAGCAAAGCATCGTGGTGGGAAATGCCACCCAAATTCACCAGATATTGATGAACTTGTGCGCCAATGCGGCACATGCCATGAAAGGGAAAGGCGGGACCCTGACGGTCGAACTCCAAGCCATCGATATTCAAATCAATTCCGTAGGGCAACCAACATTTTATCCGCCGAGTCTGGGTCCCGGCCAGTATGTGCAGATGAGCGTCATCGACACAGGCTACGGCATTGCCGGACACCTGAAGGATCGCATATTCGATCCCTACTTTACCACCAAGGAAAAAGGCGTCGGCACGGGCCTCGGACTGGCGGTGGTGCAGGGAATCGTCCAAAACCATGGCGGGGCTATTACCGTCGAAAGCTCGGCCGGTGAAGGAACGCGCTTTGATGTCTATCTGCCGAGGGCGACCATCGAAATCAAATCGAAAATCAAGACATTGAAAGCCATCCCCAGCGGTAATGAAAAGGTCCTGTTCGTCGATGATGACGTTACGTTGGCCGATCTGGGCGGCAAGCTGCTTTCGACCCTGGGATATCAGGTTGTCACGAGGTCCGATCCGCGCAAGGCCCTGGATGTGTTTCGAGAGAGCCCAAACCGGTTTGATCTGGTCATAACCGACATGATCATGCCCGGCCTGACCGGTGATGCGCTTGCCCGTGAAGTGACGAAACACCGGCCGGACATTCCGATCATCGTTTGTACGGGTTTCAGCGATTCGGTGGACGCCGATCAACTGGCTAAAGTGGGTATTCGGGGTATCCTGCGAAAGCCCATCACCATACACAAGCTCGGCCAGGTCATCCGCCAGGCGCTGGAAGGCAAGTTATTGACCCAGGAATAATAGCCGACCGAATTAGACGTTCAGAGAATGTTTTTGGCAAGGCTAGAGGGAGGAAGCTGTATTGCGAATACCGCGACGACCGATAACGCAGTCCAAAAACATTCTCTGGACGTCTATTTTGTCCCTACGGCAAACAAGTTGACACCCTGCTCTTCAGTGATCACTTCGACCCTGTCTCCGAACGGCGATTCGACGAATGCATCGATCAAATCCTGCTTATCCCGATGAATCAGCCGCCAGTAGACGATATGGTCCATCAGAAGGCGATCCGGGTTGGTATGTGCGAAATTGCCAATAATCAGCTGTCCACCGGGTGCCAGCTGATCGTAGCAACGGCAAACCAGTTTCGTCAGCAAACGCTGATCCAGATAGTCACACAGCCCGGATGAATAGATGATGTCCTGGGGTTGAATGTCGTGCTTGGCGCGCCCGATGGCCCATTTGACCACATTTTCCCGCATGAACCGCACCGAGGCTTGATGGGAGGAGGTATTGACATGCTGATTGGCGTATTGCAGCGCCTCCGGATCGATATCGATGCAGAGGGCATCGATCTGCCGGCTGTAATCGCATTTGTCGAGCAGGTCAAACAGCTCACGGGCCGGACCGCAGGCCAGGTTCATGATGCGTATACGCCGACCCAGGTGCAGCCGCTGCCGGCACATTGAATCCAACAGATCGCTCAACAGCTTCCGTCGATTGCGGACCGCCTGGCAGGATGCCTGGCGCAGAATCCAGCCATCGATGAGTTTGCCCAGCTTGCCGTCACCATCGGGTTGCTGTTTGTAGATCCATTCCATCATCATAAAGTCCCCGGCATAACCTTTGGGCTTGTAGTATGCCCGCTCGGCATATCGGCTGCGCATGAAATAGGGGAAAACCTCTTTAAACACATACCCCCACATCAGTGAAGCATGCCGGGGGGCGAGGTTGTTTTGAATAAGTCGGGCCAGCTCCGAGTTGAAGGTATCCAGTACGGCCTCTCCTCTGGTCAACAGTTCCGGATCGATGTCAGGCCCGCTGTCTTCCTGCAGCCGGTAAGCGATGTCAAACAGGGCGGCCTTGAGATCTTCGACGCGCTGGTTGACCTGCTGCCAGCCGGACGATCCCAGCAGATCCGCCGGCAGAGGCTGCAATCCCTGGAAGTGCTCTTTACCAGTCGATAAAAAGGCGGCATACGATGCCAGCGGGCCACGATCGGCCAGAATCTGGCGAAAACGCGAACACACCGTGCGAAGCAAAAATTCCATGAACCGGGCATAAAGGCCGGCATCGCTGTGGCGGATCTCGGCCATGCTCTGCTTGTTGAACACCCGCAGGGAGGCGGTTTCCACCGCCTTTATATTTCGCGTGCGGGTCAATTGATCAAAAAATCCGATCTCACCAAAAAAACTGCCCGCGCCGATCATGGCCACAACGATGGGGGTGTCCTGTGCGGTGTACGACACCTCAAACGTTCCCTCTTCAACATAATAGAAACAATCGGCCTTTTCACCGGTCAGGATCAGATTCTGGCCTTTTCGGCACTGCTCTTTTTGGGCAAACGGCAGAATATCCCGAACGAGATCCGGATCAACCAGGTGGTCATCCGCAGGGGACGACTCATTGATCGGCATGGAACTTACAGGCCTTGATTGAGCAAAGCCCGCACTTGCTCAATCAGTTCGGCATTGGAGAAGGGTTTGGTCACGTAGGCATCGACACCGAGATTCAAACCTTTGGCAATATCCACATCCCGGTTTTTTGCGGTCAGATAAATCACTTTAATATCATCCCACTGCGGATTTTCCCGGATCATCTGGAAGATTTCATATCCGTCCAGATCCGGCAACATGATATCAAGCAGTATCAAATCCGGCTTGGACTGGGCGATTTTGTCCAACGCGTCTCTTCCGCTTTGGGCCAGATCCACGTGATAGTCATTTTTTTCCAGCAGGAATTTGATGGGCACCAGAATGCTCAACTCGTCGTCCACAATTAAGATGTTTTTATGCCCCATTGGACTCTCTCCAAAGGTGGGGTGGCGCATCCCCTGGGGTTGTCTTTGGTCATACCGACGTAGCGGGATAAGCCACATTGACTCAGCAGGTCATTTGCACTATGCTTTTTTCAAACAAATGATATCATGATATTATTTTGAAAAGTATCAGAAAATTAATTTTGGTACAATTACTAATTTTCACTCGACTTCTGACTGCAGCGCCAGCGCAGTTTGAATCGACAATGGGAGATCGATGCCGTGAACAGCAACACTGTTCGCAATAAGAGACTTATCGCATTGTTTTTGTTGGGTTATATTTTACTCAACAACCCGATATTGTCTTTGTTCAATCTGCCGCGCTTGATCTTTGGGATTCCGCTCCTGTTTTTTTACATATTTGGCGTCTGGATCCTGTTGATCATTCTGGTGGTGTTGATCGTAAGTTCCAAATCCAGTGCATCATAAGGTCTTTCGGTCCGGGGGGCTGCAACTCTGACGGTCCCGGACTCCAGGCAGGGAATCATTATGCTGGCCACCGAAACCATCCTGTCCGTCTCACTGTGTTATATCGGCATCTTGTTTGCCGTGGCCTATTTTTGCGACAAGCGGGCGGATGCCGGCCACAGCTACATTAACAATCCCTACGTGTATGCCCTCTCCATGGCCGTGTATTGCACCGCCTGGACCTTCTATGGCAGTGTCGGCCGTGCCGTGCGCTCCGGTCCCGAATTTTTGGCCATCTATATCGGCCCTACTCTGACGGCAACGCTGGGATGGCTCGTGCTTCGCAAAATACTCAGGATCAGCCGCATTCACCGAATTACCTCCATCGCCGATTTTATGGCATCGCGATACGGCAAGAGCATGCTTCTGGGCGGTCTGGTGACTATCATCGCCGTCCTGGGAATCGTCCCCTATATCTCTTTGCAGCTGAAGGCCATTTCAACAAGCTTTCTGCTGCTGAACCACTACCCGCAAGGCCCGATATCGGTCCATTTCGGAAGCTTGTCGATTTTCAAGGACACGGCCTTTTACGTGGCGTTCATCCTGGCTGCGTTCGCCGTGCTTTTCGGCACACGCAAGCCGGAGGTCACCGAACGCCATGAGGGCCTGGTCGCCGCCATCGCCCTGGAATCCGTGGTCAAGCTGCTGGCCTTTCTGGCCATCGGCCTGTCCGTCACGTACGGACTTTACAACGGTCTCGGCGATCTGTTCTCCCAGGTAGACGCCGGATCCGATATCATCGGATTGTTCACTCTTGAGAAAAGTTCACACACGTTTTCGGACTGGACGGTTTATATCGGCCTGAGCATGCTTGCCATTATTCTGCTGCCGCGCCAATTTCAGATCGCCGTGGTTGAAAATGTCAACGAAGATCATCTGAAGAAAGCCATGTGGCTTTTTCCATTATACCTGCTGGCAATCAATCTGTTTGTACTGCCGGTCGCTTTTGCCGGAATGCTGCAGTTTTCCGGCCAACCGTTGGATGCGGATACCTATGTTCTGCGATTGCCCCTGGCCTATGGCCAGAGCAAACTCGCGCTGCTGGTCTTTATCGGTGGCATGTCGGCTGCCACGGGCATGGTGATCGTGGAGACCATCGCCTTGTCCACCATGATCAGCAACAATCTGATCATGCCGATTCTGCTGCAAATCCCGGCATTGAGGCTGGACAAACGCGGCGATCTGAGTGTCTTTCTGGTTGCCATCCGACACGCAGCCATCGTCAGCACCATTTTGCTCGGCTATATCTATTTTCGCCAAACCGCGGAATACTATTCGCTGGTTGCCATCGGGCTGGTCGCGTTTGCCGCCGTGGCGCAATTTGCACCGGCGCTGCTGGGCGGGATTTTCTGGAAAGGCGGCACGAAGGCCGGGGCGATTTGCGGCCTTGTCGCCGGTTTTCTGGTCTGGGTCTACACCTTGGTCCTTCCCACGATGACGGACGCCGGCCTGATGCCGCTGAGCTTTATCCAGGAGGGGCCTTTCGGCATCACCTGGCTGCAACCCTTCCGGCTGTTCGGCATGACCGGCCTGGGAAATATATCCCATGGTGTCTTCTGGAGCCTGCTCGCCAATGCCGGCATCTACGTCGGCGTATCGCTGTTCAGCAAGCAGTCGGCCCTGGAGCACTCCCAGGCCGCCATGTTTGTAGATGTCTTCCATTTTTCACAGGAGGCCGAGGAATCGGTGCTCTGGCGCGGCACCGCCCTGATACCGGATCTGAGATTGTTGCTGGAACGTTTTCTGGGAAAGGATCGCACCGTGGAAGCCATGGAGGCTTACGCTCAGAGCCGGGACATCAATTGGGACAAATCCCTGAATGCCGATCCGGGTTTTGTCACCCACGTTGAAAAATTATTGGCCGGTGCCATCGGTTCCGCCTCCGCCAGAGTGATGGTGGCCTCGGTGGTCAAAGAAGAATCCCTGGGTATCGAAGAAGTAATGGATATCGTCGATGAGACCCGCCAGGTGATCATCTACAGCCGGGAACTGGAAAAAGCGACGGCCGAACTAAAGGCAGCCAATGAGCAGCTGAAGGAGCTCGATCGGCTCAAAGACGAGTTCATCTCGACGGTAACGCATGAGCTGAGGACGCCGCTGACATCGATTCAATCCATTGCCGAAATTTTGCGGGACTACCCGGATACAGACAAGAAGGAGCAGGGAAACTTCCTTGAAATAATGATCAACGAAATCAAGAGACTTTCCAGGCTGATCAATCAGGTCCTCGATTTTCAAAAGATAGAATCGGGACGTATGGATTGGCAGATCAGGCCCCTGGATCTCATCCAGATCGTCCAGAGAGCGGTTGACGCCACCCGGCAGTTGGTCAATGACAAACAGTTGCTCATGACTGTCGACCTTCCCGATGCAGTCCCCACCATCACCGGCGATCAGGATCAATTGATTCAGGTTATGATCAATCTCATCTCAAATGCGGTTAAGTTCTGCAAACCCGAACAGGGCCATATCCACATCAAGCTGGCGCATCGGAACAGCCGCCTGCTGCTGAGCGTGGAAGACAACGGGATTGGAATCAGTAAAGAAAACCAGAAGATCATCTTTCAGCAGTTCCAGCAAATTTCAACACCCGGCCGGGGGCGGCCGCAGGGCAGTGGGCTGGGTCTTGCCATCACCAAGCGTATCGTGGAATTCCATGCCGGAAAAATCAGCGTCGAAAGTGAATTGGACAAGGGAACAAAGTTCACTATGGTCCTGCCGCTCCGGAAACTTTAACCTGGCGGTTTATGGAACCAGACAACATCGTAGAAAGCCGCGAAACGCATGAACAGGCAGCCAACAAAAGACAGTAAGATCGACCATGCGCTGCGCGTGCTGCTGACCGGTTTCGATGACTACCTCCATGCGTTCGCCGCGATTACGAAGCGGGCCCGACACCGCTTCGAGCGGTGCGACTGGCAAGGGATGCGCCTGGATACGGTGGAGCGGCTCGATCTTTATCCAAAGTCGGTGGATGAGACCCGGGTCCAATTGGCAGGGTGCCTGGAAGATCAGTTCCATCAGAACGATGCCTGGGAAACGCTCAAAAAGTGCTTCGACGAAACCATCCGGCATCGGTGCGACGCTGAATTGGCATATACCTTTTTCAATTCGGTCTATCGCAAGATCTTTGGTTCGCTGGGTATCGAAACCCGGATGACGTTTGTCAATCCCTGCAAGCCGGAGCCGCCATCTGATAAAACCATGCCCCAATCCTTCCAAACCACAACGCATCAGATCAGCGCCGATACCATCGAATCGCTGTTGAAACACTATCGGTTTAATTCTGAATTCGCGGACCTGAAACATGAAGCCAGAAAAAGCGCGGTCATTATCGCGAACCATCTGGGCATCAGCCACCCGGGCTGTCACACAACGGTTCAACTGGACATGCTGGCGACGCCATTTTTCAGGGGCATGAGCGCCTATTTAATCGGGCGCCTTCAATCGGCCGGCCATTCGCATCCGCTGGTGTTTGCGATCGACAACAGCCCGGGAGGCATGCACCTGGACGCTGTTCTACTGACCGAGAACCAGATCCGGGTTCTGTTCAGTTTTTCCAGGGCCTATTTCCACGTCGAAACCGGTTGCCCAAGCGCACTGGTCGACTTTTTGAAACGGCTGATGCCCAACAAACGCCCTGCGGAGCTCTACATCGGTCTGGGATATCACAAGCACGGCAAAACCGAACTGTACCGTGATCTGCTCGAACATCAACGGGTATGCAGTCAGGACCTGTTCGATTTTGCCCCCGGCCAGCGGGGCATGGTGATGATCGCCTTCAATATGCCGGGTGACGATCTGATTTACAAAATCATCCGGGATCGTTTCGACTCTCCGAAGCAAACGACGGCCAAACGGGTCATGGACAAGTATGACTATGTATTCAAGCACGATCGCGCCGGACGCCTGGTGGATGTGCAGACATTCGAAAATTTGACTCTGGAAGACTGCTGCTTCACACCGGAGCTTTTAACCGAGCTCGACAGGGAAGCAAAAAATACCGTCTGCATCGAAAACGGCCGGATTGTTTTCCACCATGCCTACGTCGAACGCCGTGTTACGCCGCTGGATCTTTTTCTGCAGACTGCGGATGCAGCCAAGGCCAAAGAGGTGGTGATCGACTACGGCCAGGCCATCAAGGATCTGGCGAGTGTCAATGTTTTTCCCGGCGACATGCTGGTAAAAAATTTCGGGGTCACAAATCTGGGGCGAGTGGTATTCTACGACTATGACGAATTGTGCCCGCTGACAGAGTGCCGTTTCCGACGCCTTCCTCAAGCCAGGCGGTATGAAGATGAGCTGTCTTCTGAACCGTGGTTCATGGTTGGCAAAAACGACGTATTTCCGGAAGAATTTGCCTCCTTCCTGGGACTTTCACCCGATCTGCGAACCATTTTTCTTGATTACCATGGCGATCTGCTGGATCCCACCTTCTGGTGGCAGACCCAGGACCAGATCCGTTCCGGCCGTTGGTTCCATATACGGCCTTACACCCGGGCTCAACGCCTCAACCCTGATGCGTCAAACGTCTGAGGCGCCCAGCGCCCCGCTGGTTGCGGGATCTTCGACCTGCGTTATCAAGGGCTCGCAGTACTCGGAGTACGGCTTTACCCTTGATGCCTTCCTGCCCCGCCGATCTTTGGCAGGGGACCCTGAACGCCTCAGGCTCTTGCAGTATCTGGGTTACGTCCTGCGAATCTTCGTGGTTGACATTGGCCTGCAACCGCTTACCATATTACAGGTGGTCGCCGGGTCAAATTCGCCGCCGGTGCGGTGCTCCCTCTGACGCTGCATTCCCTCCGACTGGCCTTGCCGCGACCGTTGGGGCTGTGAAAAACCGCAACCGAAACTGGAGGCCACTATGGACCATTCCAATCTTGGCGATGATATCCGTATACTCGGACCGATGCCATCCGGTTTTGACAGTGTCTTGACACCGGATGCTTTAGCGTTTGTGGCCGGTCTGAACCGAAAATTCAACCAACGGCGCCTCGATCTGCTGCGCCGGCGCAGCCTCCGTCAGCAGGCCATCGACAAAGGCCAAATGCCTGACTTTCTTCCGGAGACGCAACATATTCGAGACGGTGACTGGACGGTTGCCCCTGTTCCGGCCGACCTTCAGGATCGGCGCGTGGAAATCACCGGACCGGTGGACCGGAAAATGATCATCAATGCCATGAACTCCGGTGCTTCCACATATATGGCTGATTTTGAAGATTCGCATGCACCTGCCTGGAGCGGCACTATCGAGGGCCAAATCAACCTGATGGAAACGGTGGACGGGACGATCTCTTTCACCAATCCGCAGGGGAAACACTATCAGCTGAACGATAAAACAGCCGTGCTGATCGTGCGTCCCAGGGGCTGGCACCTCGAAGAAAAACACGTCGAAGTGGACGGCATTCCCATGTCTGCCAGTATGTTCGATTTCGGCATCTTCTTTTATCACAATGCGAAAAAACTGCTCTCGCGAGGCAGCGGGCCTTACTTCTATCTGCCCAAGCTGGAAAGTCATCTTGAAGCCAGGCTATGGAATGATATCTTTGTTCAGGCTCAGGACGAGCTTCAGATCCCTCATGGCAGCATCAAAGCCACTGTGTTGATTGAAACCATTCTGGCGGCCTTTGAAACCGACGAAATCCTCTATGAACTGCGCGAGCATGCCGCGGGCCTTAATTGCGGCCGCTGGGATTATATCTTCAGTTTTATCAAACGCTTCAAAAACGTACCAGGCTATATCTTCCCCGACCGTTCACTGATCACCATGACCCGACACTGCATGCGATCATATGCGCTGCGCGTCATTCAAAGCTGCCATCGCCGCGGTGCCCACGCCATGGGGGGGATGGCCGCGCAAATTCCCATCAAAAACGATCCGGCAGCCAATGAATCCGCCCTGGCAAAAGTCCGCGACGACAAAATCCGGGAAGCCGACGACGGTCACGACGGCACATGGGTGGCCCACCCAGGCCTGGTGGCCATTGCGCGCCGGGAATTCGACAAAGCCATGCCGGCAGCCAACCAGGTCGATCGTCAAAGAGATGATGTCACTATCACGGCTCAAGACCTTCTGAAACTGCCGGAGGGGGAGATAACGGAGACCGGTCTGCGAACCAATATCAGTGTCGGCATCCAATATATGGCCCACTGGCTCGGCGGCAACGGCTGTGTGCCGTTGTACCACCTGATGGAAGACGCCGCCACTGCGGAAATCTCCAGAGCCCAGGTATGGCAATGGGTTCACCATGATCAGGGCGTTCTGAATGACGGCCGCCAAGTCACCATGGATCTCGTGCGCCGGATCATCAAAGAAGAGATGAATGCCATCGAAACTTCGGTGGGCAGCGATCTGTTCGAACAGATCCCTTATCGGCTTGCCGCCCGATTGTTTGACCAGATCATTGAAAACCCGGAGTTCGAGGAGTTTCTGACCTTACGAGCGTATGACTATCTTGATTGAAAACAAAAAAGGAGATCAGCCTATGCAAACCATCGCCGAAGAGGCCCAGGCCCTATGTGATCGACTCTCCTGCCATGAAATATATCCCGATGACGTATCCGCCCTTGAATGCGAGTGGCAAACCGATCCGCGCTGGAAAGGCATTCAAAGGCCTTACAGCGCCGAGGAAGTTTTGAAATTGCGCGGCACCCTCAAGATCGAATATTCGTTTGCCGCCGCCGGTGCCAGGCGCCTCTGGCACCTCCTGCAAACAGAGGATTACGTGCCGGCTCTGGGCGCCCTGACAGGCAACCAGGCCGTCCAGCAGGTCGAAGCCGGACTCAAGGCCATCTATTTAAGCGGCTGGCAGGTCGCTGCAGACAACAACCTGGCCGGCCAGATGTACCCGGACCAGAGTCTGTACCCGGCCAACAGCGTGCCTAGTGTTGTCCGGCGAATCAACAATGCGCTGCGCCGGGCGGATCAGATTCAGGTTCTGGATGGCCGCAAAAACGGCCCCTTCTGGTTTGCGCCCATCGTCGCCGATGCCGAGGCCGGTTTCGGTGGTCCGCTGAATGCCTTTGAATTGATGCGGGAGATGATCGATGCCGGTGCGGCCGGCGTCCACTTTGAGGACCAGCTGGCCTCAGCCAAAAAGTGCGGCCACATGGGCGGCAAGGTCCTGGTGCCGACACAGGAATTTATCACCAAACTGCATGCCGCCCGCCTGGCGGCCGATGTCTGCGGTGTACCGACCTTGCTGGTGGCGCGCACCGACGCCGAGGCCGCTCGCCTTATAACCAGCGATGTCGATCCTCGCGACCAGCCCTTCATCAAGGATCAGGCTCGATCCTCGGAAGGCTTTCATTACATCAACAGCGGTATCGACCTGGCCATTCAACGCGGATTGGCCTATGCGCCGTTCGCCGACATGGTATGGTGTGAGACGCAGCGACCGGATCTGGAACAGGCCAAACGCTTTGCCGAAGCAATCAAAGCCGATTTCCCCGACAAATTGCTGGCATACAATTGTTCGCCGTCGTTTAACTGGCGTGCCAATCTGAACGACGCCGATATTGCCGCATTCCAGCGTGAACTGGGTGCCATGGGATACAAGTTCCAATTTGTCACGCTGGCCGGCTTTCACTCGCTCAACCTGGGAATGTTCGACCTCGCTCAGAGCTACCACAAGGACGGAATGGCTGCTTATGCCAAATTTCAAGAGTTGGAATTCGCTCATGGCAAAGAGGATGGCTACATGGCCATCACGCACCAGAAATTTGTCGGTGCAGGGTACTTCGACCGCGTCATGACTGCTGTGACGCAAGGAGAATCTTCTGTTCAAGCACTTGAGGGTTCGACCGAGGAGAGTCAGTTTTAATTTTATAAAGCGGAGGCGGAATGACTGAAAAAGCGTTTCAGGACTACTACAAAGACGAATACAGTGTGTGCTACGGATGCGGCCGGCTGAACGACAACGGGCTTCAGATCAAAAGTTTTTGGGACGGCGAGGAGTCGGTTTGCACATTCATGCCGCAAGCACACCATACGGCCGTTCAAGGGTATGTTTACGGCGGACTGATCGCCTCGGTGATTGATTGCCACGGCACCGGCACCGCGGCAGCAGCGGCCTATCGCGCCGCCGGTGTCCCTATGGACGGCGACACCGACTTTCGGTTTGTAACGGCATCGCTGCATGTGGACTATTTGCGCCCGACCCCCATCGATGCGCCCATGCAGCTTCGCGGCAGGGTCAGAGAGATCAAAGGCCGCAAAGTCGTGGTTGATGTGTCCGTCAGATCAAAGGGCAAGGAGTGCGTGCGCGGTCAGGTGGTCGCCGTACAGTTACCTGATCGGATGAAAAACAGCTCGAACGCTCCGGTTTGAGCCTCTTGTCAGAATTGCAACCCCTCATCATGCAGACCCCGATGCAGGTATTGCTCTTGCCATCGCAGGTGCCCTATTTTAAAATGAATCCCACTTGAATCGATCCTTTTACTCAATCATTCAGATGATAGAGGCTTGGGGGGCATCCCATGTCAACATTTCGCGTTATGATGGACAGGATCAGCGATCGACTTCAAAACCGAATCTGGCGGCAGGATCGAGACGCGCTGCCAAAATCGACCGCCCTGATGTTAAGGTATCTGCAAATCTGCACAGAAGCCGCGAGAGGTTATATCCGCAACAAATGTGTCTTGCATGCCTCGGCCTTAACCTTTTACAGCCTGCTGTCCGTCGTACCGATAGCCGCCATGGCGTTCGGCATCGCCAAAGGCTTCGGCCTGGAGGACCGATTGGAAAAGCAGCTTCTCCTCCGTTTTGCCGGACAGGAGGAAGTGCTGTCAAAAATCATCGATTTCGCCAGGACCCTGCTGGACAATACCAAGGGGGGACTGATCGCCGGAATCGGCGTTGTGGTCCTGTTCTGGTCGAGCATCAAGGTTCTGAACCATATCGAAAGTACGCTCAACACGATCTGGAGGGTCAGAGGGCGTCCGTTTATCCGCAAATTTGCAAATTATCTGACCATTTTGATCATCAGCCCCCTGCTGGTCATCATGTCCAGCAGTGTAACCGTCTTTATCAAGACGCAGGTGCTCGCCGCAACCGAACGATGGGCAATGCTCCAGGCTGCGGGGTCGATCATTACGATGGCGCTGAAACTGCTGCCGTTTGGTCTGATCTGGCTGCTGTTCATCATGATTTACCTGGTTTTGCCCAACACCCAGGTGCGGCTGCGCTCAGCCTTAATCGCGGGTATTATCGCCGGCAGCCTGTTTCAGCTGGCCCAGGGCATGTACATCAGTGCGCAGGTCGTGGTGGCCCGTTACAATGCCATTTACGGAAGCTTTGCAGCCCTGCCGCTCTTTTTGATCTGGCTGCAGTTGAGCTGGATGGTGGTTCTGCTTGGCGCACAGATCGCGTATTCTCATCAGTTTCTGGGAAATCTATCCACAGGGCATGATGTTTGCGACAGTCCTCAGGAATATAAAAAACGATGCGCCCTGTTTATTCTGCACTGGATTATTCGGCAGTTCAGTGAGGGCGCCCCACCCCCTACTGCCGGTCAGATATCAGGGCACCTGACGCTGCCCTACCCGTTGGTGGAGCAGATGGTGGATCATCTGCGTCAGTGCGGGTTGATTTCGGCCGTCGTCCTTGAACAGTCCACCGATGCGGCATACCAACCGGCAAAGGACATCCATACTATTCGGATCGCAGCGGTGCTCGAGGCTCTCGACAGGGTCGGCCGGCCGTCCATGACACCGCACCGACAGCCGGAATTCGACGCCATTACGCATGCCGTCGAGACCATACAAAAAGAGATCGACGGCTCACCCGCAAACGTGCTTGTCAAAGACATAAAAATATGATTGCTCAGGCGGTCTTTTTTCCTGAAGCAAGCCGATGAACATAGACATACACGGCCATCAGAACCGCACATCCCAACAGGATCCAAAAAAGGTGCTGTTGCAGTTGAGCCTTTGCCGTATGGACAAGCTGTCCATAGCTCATGCCCTCGGTTGTGGTACCGAACCAGTAACCGAGCAAGGCTAAGAGGATCACCCAAAGCCCGGCACCGGTGGCGGTAAAGATTGAGAAACGGATAAAATGCATCCGCGAAACACCGGCAGGAATTGAGATGAGCTGGCGTACAACCGGAATCAGGCGGCAGACAAAAGTCGTGATCTCGCCATACTCCCGGAAAAGGCTTTCGGCCCGCTCCAGTTTGTCGGGCGCCAAAAAGAAATATCTGCCCCAGCGGTGCAGGAAGGGACGACCCAGTTTAAGGGACAAAACATAGTTGAGCCAAGCCCCCAAAACAGAGCCGGTAATGCCGCAAGCCACAGCCAACGCCAACGCGCCCAGCACATGATCTGCGGGGAAGAACTCACCCCGAGCCGCCATAAACCCGGCAGGAATCATCACAATCTCGCTGGGAAACGGGATAAATGAACTTTCGACAGTCATAAAAAAAAGGACCAGAACCGGTCCCCAGGTTACGCCGAACATCGCCATTCGTTCCAGAAACGGTATCAAGTAGTCGATCAAGGCAACACTCCACCTGCTGGTTTAATTCTATCGCAAATGACTGGATTCCGGCTTTCGAGACTGTGTCGTAATTGACCCAAACGACGACATTTGGAGTTGACGTCATTCCGGCGAAAGCCGGAATCCTGATATTCCAATGACTTACATTTCTGGATGCCGGATCGAGTCCGGCATGACAGAGTAAAAACGTGCGTTTTCTAAATTATGACACAGTCTGTTTCGCCGGAATGACGTAAAATGCAAATTTTAGACTTTTTGCTATTTCATCATCAATTTTAACTATAAAAGCATATATGCCAATCGATTTATAGCGCCTGGGGGGCTCAGAACCTCCCGCAATATCCCGGCGGGATAAAAAGGCGCCGGGAGCGAAGCTGTATTGCTAATACCGCAAGCTTCCGGCAACGCCGGGTCTGGGCCCCTCAGGCGCTCTAAATCAATTGGGACGCCAGCCGTGCTCACCTACCAGTTTAACAAACCGACACCCCCCCAAATTGGTCTGATGCAGCCCGCTTTTTTCACGGACCAGACGGATCAAATCCTGCGAATGCTGATTGCCAACCGGGATAACCATGCGACCTCCCATGGCCAGCTGGTTTACGAGTGCTGCCGGAATTTCCGGTGCTCCGGCCGTCACGATAATGGCATCGAACGGACTTTCGTCTTTCCAGCCGGTGGTTCCATCGGAATAGCGCGTAACGATATTATGATAGCCAAGCTTGTCAAACAAGCGGCGTGTTTTCACATACAGCGAGTGGATCCGTTCGATGGTATACACCCGGTAGGTGATATGAGCCAGAACGGCCGCTTGATACCCCGACCCGGTGCCGATCTCCAGCACGCGATCTTCGGGCGTGAGTTGCAAGGCCTGGGTCATCTCGGCGACGATAAACGGTTGCGAGATGGTCTGTTGTTCGCCGATGGGCAGTGGGAAATCGCTGTAAGCCTGATCCATAAGGGCTTCACTGACAAACAGATGGCGCGGCACCGTACGCATGGCATCCAACACCCGTATATCTGAAATGCTGCGTGCAGCTATCTGTTTTTCTACCATTTCATGGCGTAAACGATCATACTTCATTATGCATAGACTCCCGTTGACCCTCTACCAGAGCGCAAAGAGCCGGTCAAGCGGATACTGTGAACCGCAGCAGTCGTAGTTTTGCCTATTTTGCTCAACTCTTAAGGCTTGAACAGATCAAGTATCAAGCATAAAGCGTCAAGTATTAAGTCAATGATGACGTTCATTCTGAAATCACAATTGCGGAAAGTTGCCTAAATCCCTTGCTTTTTGAACGATTAATTCATAATTGAAACATGCCAGGTATCGCTGACGCTGAATACCATATCAATCGACACCGATGATGCACGCATGGAAACCACAAAACATTTTGTCATATCCATCCTGCTGGCCATCCTGCTCGTTCTTTGCGGCACGCTGGGATACATTGTCATCGAGCAGTGGGAGCCGTTGGATGCCCTTTACATGACTGTCATTACGCTGGCGACTGTCGGCTATGGTGAAGTTCACCAGGTCAGCCATGCCGGACAGATTTATACCATTATCCTGATCTTCATCGGCGTCGGCTTTTTTCTTTATGTTGCCGGCGCCGTGATCCAGTTCATGGTGGAAGGTCGCGTACGCAGATTATTAGGGAGGCGACGATTGGATCGCAAAATATCACGGTTGAAAAACCACTACATCGTCTGCGGTTACGGCCGCATTGGGAAAGTCATTTGCAGCAAGCTCAAGAGTGAAAATATCGATCTGCTGATCATCGATAAAAATCCGGAGCTGGCCGAAACATTGGATGCCCGCGGTTATACCTATGTTTTTGGCGATGCCACGGACGAGACTGTGCTGCTGAAAGCCAAACTGCTTAGCGCGCGGGCCCTGATCGCCGCCCTGGCGACAGACACGGATAATGTCTTTCTCGTCCTGACGGCCCGC
Source organism: Desulfobacteraceae bacterium (assembly GCA_050291625.1). Taxonomy (GTDB): domain Bacteria; phylum Desulfobacterota; class Desulfobacteria; order Desulfobacterales; family Desulfosarcinaceae; genus JARRKU01. The sequence goes on along the minus strand of JBNKKC010000065.1, from coordinate 39,528 downwards.
CAGCTGGCACCCAACCTGAACATTATTGCCCGGGCCGGCAGCGAAGTCGCCAAGGCCAAATTAAAGGCAGCCGGCGCCAATACGGTCGAGGCACCCTATGAGACCGGCGCCGCCGTGATGGCCCAGAGGATTATCCGCCCCACGGTCACCAACTTCCTGGACCTGGCCACCGGAAACCAGAATGCGGATATACACATGGAAGAGATCCCGGTTTCGGAAAAGTCCGGTCTGAACGGGGTCATGCTGAAAGATTCAGGTATCCGACAGAAATACAACCTGATTATCGTCGCTATGAAAAAGGCGGATGACCGGATGTTGTTCAATCCATCGCACGAAGCAATCATATACCCTGGAGACACCGTCATCGCTGTCGGCGATCCTGCCAACCTCGGCAAGCTGCAGGCCGAGCTTAATCCCTAGTGTCTTAGATTTTATAGATGATGCGCGCCTCGGTAACAATGATATCGACATGTTTATCATGAGATTCTTGCGGAACAAGGGGGACGATTTGATCTTCGAACACCAGTCCAACCTTGCGGGTGGTGATGGGTAAATCGGGAATCAAACGATCATAATACCCCAGGCCTGAACCAATGCGGCCGCCTTTTTCGTCCAAAGCGATGCCGGGGATGATGGCAATATCCAGGCAATCAATGGGAACGACTTTGCATCGCTCCGGGTTGGGTTCCAGATTACCGCGCGGCCCTTCAACCAGATCCCTTTCCGGATCGTCGATCTTCATCAAGGTCATTTGAAGCGTCTCAGGATCGAATGCAGGCAGAACGATTATCTTGCTGTAGACGAAACTGCGTTTAATAATGTCCAGTGTGGCAACCTCATTTGCAGCGGGCGTATACAGCATCGCGATGCGGGACTCCAGGAAATTGGCAAACTCGAAAAGGCGATCTTCAATCGCCTTGGTTTTCTGGGCTACGGTATCCGGTGTGAGGGTTGAAATTTTCATTGCTATTTCATCACGGATTTCTTGTTTCTTTTCTCGAATTTCCTCCATTATATTCTCCAGCGGGCTCAACTTTTTTCGACCTTTCAGCCAAAGGGTGAAGAAGTCAACTAACAATAATCATTGACCAAATCGGACGTTTTCAGTACAGTTGCGAAAGTATTTCAAATGGTTCGCGGCGGTTTATCCGTCATGCGAAAGCAATGATCATATCGCAGCTTCCAGATTTAGAACACAAAACTTGGTAAATATAGGAATTTAAATGCTAGAAATCAAGTTCGTCACGCAAAATTTAGATAAAGTCGAGCAGGCTCTTCAAAACAGGGGGGCCAATGTCGACCTGAATGCCCTGGCCGAGGCGGATCAGCAGCGGAAACACGTCTTGAGTGCCATTGAACAGCTGCGGCATCAGCGCAACGTGACAAGTGAAAAAATAGCGGCTCTGAAAAAAGAGGGCCGGCAAGCAAGCGAAATGGTGGAACAGATGCGACGCGTGGGTGAACGCATCAAGGATCTGGATAAAGATCTCAGCGAGCATGAATCACAAGTCCGGAAAATCCTGATGGAGATTCCCAACATCCCGCATGCTTCCGTGCCGGTGGGCAGGGATGAACAGGACAACACGCTGCTCAAAACCCATGGAGACCCTCCGCAGTTCCCCTTCGACCCCAAACCTCACTGGGACATCGGCGAAAATCTCGGCATCCTGGATCTTGGTCGAGCCGCACAGATCACAGGCGCCCGTTTCCCTCTGCTGTTGGGACAAGGCGCCTTGATGGAGCGTGCCCTGATCAACTTCATGCTGAATCTGCATACCACAGAGCACGGCTACACCGAAGTTCTGCCGCCGTTTATGGTCAATCGCCAAACCATGACCAATACCGGGCAATTGCCCAAATTCGAGGAAGATCTGTTCAAGCTTGAAAACTGGGACTACTTTCTCATTCCCACGGCCGAAGTGCCGGTCACGAACATTCACCAGGGTGAAAAGATTCCTGAAGAAAAACTGCCGCTATACTACACGGCATATACGCCGTGCTTCCGATCCGAAGCCGGATCGTACGGCAAGGACACTCGCGGCCTGATCCGCCAACACCAATTCAACAAAGTCGAATTGGTCAAATTTGCCACGCCGGAAACCTCCTACGACGAGTTGGAACGATTGCTGACAAATGCCGAGGTGGTTTTGCAGAAGCTCGAGCTGCCCTACCGCGTCGTCACCCTATGTACCGGTGATCTGGGATTTTCGGCAGCAAAGACTTACGATATCGAAGTATGGATGCCGGCGCAGGGCGTTTACAGGGAAATCTCCTCCTGCAGCAATTTTGAAGATTTTCAAGCGCGCCGTGCCGATATTCGCTTCAAACGCAAAGGCGTGAAAGGAACGCAGCTGGTCCACACCCTGAACGGATCCGGGCTGGCCGTGGGACGAACCCTGGCGGCTCTGCTGGAAAACAATCAGCAGGCCGATGGATCGGTGATTATCCCTGAAGCGCTGCGCCCCTACATGGGTGGAAAGGAAGTTATTTCAGGATGAGGTTCGAGAATTTCCCCGAAACCATACAACCCCATCTTATGCCAAAGCCCTCCGGCAGTCTGAACTACCGATGCCTGGGATGCGGCGAAAAGCATTCGATCGACACGCTATTGTATACCTGCCCGGGTTGCGGCAAGGTTCTGCTGATCCAGGACGAAGACTTCGACCGTTTGAAACGCATACCGGGAAAGGTATGGCATCAGATATTCGACTACCGGCGCATGGTCACCCACCCGGCATTGCAGGGGATATATCGATTCCACGAATTCATCGGACCGGTGATACCCCTTGAAGCGGTCGTCTATCTCGGCGAAGGCCATACCCCTGTCGTGGAGGCCAACGCGCATTTGCAGGCGCTGGTGGGAACGCGTTTTTTTTATAAAAATGACGGCCAGAATCCCAGCGCCTCTTTCAAAGACCGCGGGATGGCCAGCGCGTTGAGCTATATCAACTACCTGGTTTCCAGCGGAAAGGTCTCGGAGATACTGGCGGTTTGCGCCTCTACGGGAGACACCTCGGCCGCCGCGGCACTGTATGCCGCCTATCTGCAGCCCAAGGTCCGCTCCGCCGTGCTGCTGCCGCATCAAAAGGTCACTCCCCAGCAGCTGTCACAGCCTCTGGGCAGCGGTGCCAGAGTCTATGAGATCCCCGGTGTATTTGACGATTGCATGAAGGTCGTCGAAGCCCTCTCCGAACAATATGATGTGGCCCTGTTGAACTCGAAAAATGCCTGGCGGATTCTGGGGCAGGAATCCTACTCGTATGAAATCGCCCAGGCTTTTGAATATCACATGCAGGACAAGGTAGTGCTCGTTCCAATCGGAAACGCCGGCAACATCACAGCCGTCATGAACGGTTTCATCAAGTTCCTGGATGCCGGCATCATCGACGCGCTGCCAAAAATCATCGGCGTCCAATCGGCCCATGCCGACCCGGTTTACCGATACTACCAGCAGCCCGATCCGGCCAAACGCCGTTTTGTCCCCCAAACAGTAAGACCATCGGTGGCCCAGGCCGCCATGATCGGCAACCCGGTCTCCATGCCCCGCGTCATTCAATTGGTTGACACCTACAATGAGCTGGCAGGGCGCCAAAACGTCTTTTTCGTTCAGGTTACCGAACAACAGATCATGGATTGGCATCTGCGCGCCAACCACAACGGCCACATCGCCTGTACCCACGGCGGCGAATGCCTGGCCGGCCTGAAAAGCGCAATCGAACAGGGCATTGTTGCATCCGGCGAAATCGCCATCGTCGATTCAACGGCCCATGCGCTGAAGTTCTCAGGATTTCAGGATCTCTATTTCCAGAAACAACTCCCTGAAGAATTTGAGGTGGAGTCCGATCCGGAGCTGATCAATGCCCCGCTCTTTGTTCATCCGCAGGAATTGCAAAGGGTGCCGGCCCCGGGAAAACCCCTCAACGCTGAAGATTTCGATCGATTCGTAAGTAGTGTCAGCAAAGCGATCGCCGATGATCTCGGCCTGAAATCCACCTCCGGCTGAAGGATCCGCACAAATGGACACGAGGGATGACAATGCAGCCCCGCACAATCATGATGAAAAAAAACAGTAGCTTGCGCCATAGCAGGATTGCGGCTCTAACCGTTGTGGCTCTGATCATCCTGGGCTGGTATGCAGGTACGGCAGGCATTGAATCCGCATGGGCCGCCGGTTTGCTGTATAAGAATTATGTGGTGCGCTACGACCGGGGTTGGGATATTCTGTGCGAACCTTATGTCGTCAAAAAAGATGATTGGGTCCTGAAGATATTTCGCCAGAAAGGCGAAATCGCCCACCAGAATTTCCGCGACTTTTTGGGGATTTTCGAACGGTTGAATCCCCACATCAAAAATATCAACATGATCCGCCCGGGGCAGGCCATCGACATTCCGATCCGCAAACTCGAACAGGGCACGCTCCAGGGTCAGGCCACAGGCGTGGTGACCATCCCTTTTGTCACGCTCACCAAGGTCATGGATGTGGTGCTGCAGAACTCTCACAGCTATCAGGTCAAACGCGGCGATACCGTATCTGAGTTGATTGCCAGGCACTACGGACGTTACGGTTCCAAAGGATATCAAGAAGGCGTCAAGTTGTTTCAGGCCGCCAATCCGCAGGTCGAAAGCCTGGACCGCATCTATACAGGCCAAACGTTGTACCTGCCCGATCCAAGCATTCGGGAAAAACAGTGGTACGCGAAGATGTACGATGAAAAGGGCGAACTGCGGAAGAAGCTCGCTCAATCGTCCGAACCGGCCCCCCCTGCAACGGGTCGAAATCGCGAGGTCGAAGTCGAACCGCAACAACCGCTGCCGCAGAAACCGTTGGCGGCTGCCGCCGCCATCGTCGGCGGCAAACTGCTCAACAAGGGGACCTTCTACCTGCCACGGCAGTCGCAGGAAGATTTCGAACTGGACCTGTCGAGGCACCCCATGATCGACATTCAAGGCCAAAAAAAGATGCTGTTCACGCAGAGCGACAGCATCATGGGAATATCAAAAGAATCGTTTGAGTCAGAACAGCCGGATATCCATGTGATCGCCTATGACGAGCAGGCTCCGGTTACCGACATCATTTCGTCCATGTTTGAGGCCATGGAGAAATCGGACCAAAGCAGCGATGAAGTGAATTTCGACGATCAGGGCGTCTACGTGGTTGTCACAGCCAAATGGATCCGTCCTACCACGGACCGGCGCAATATCTGCATTTCTCCCATCACCGGCCCCGACGAAAGCACGCCTGAATCGATGCGCCGCTATCTGGAACAGAACGGCATCGTGCTCAAGGAGGTGCTGCCCGACGGTGACGACGTTCAAAACGGTACTGCCGATCCGGCAGGCAAATACGCTATCAAAGACGTCCTGGCCATCGCCGCCGGCGATCAGAAGGATTTTGTCAAATCGCTGGCACCGGTTTTGGAGCTGAAGTACAAGCCCAACATCCATATCACCTTTCCCTATGCCGGGATTCAGGTTAAAGCCGCCTCCAACCTGTTATCAACCGGTGACGGCAGAGAGTTCCTGGTGGACTTCGGCGATTTATACGGCGACGCCATCGATGCCATTCAACAGACAGGATTGCGGGTCGTTCAGGTGACCGCCGAGGACAGCTTCCGCGACGTAGCCACTAAAATCCTGGCGGCACTTGACGGCGACTATGTCGAGAACCCCACCTTTCTGGCTGCCAAGCGTCCAGCCCAATACAATATCGCGGTCACCATCGCCGGCGTGCTGTACAACCAGAGCGAGGAAAAGCGTCTTTTCCTGTCGGGCGTCAGCATGAATCCGGCCATTACCGATCTGCTGAGTGCACAGGGAGTAGGTGTCGTCGTATGGTAATGATAGACGTTAAGAGAATGTTTTTGGACTGCGTTATCGGTCGTCGCGGTATCGACATACAGCTTCCTCCCTCTGGCCTTGCCAAAAACATTCTCTTAACGCCTATCTGGTGGAGAATGGTTTTGCACGGCGTTATCGGTCGTCGCGGTATCGACATACAGCTTCCTCCCTCTGGCCTTGCCAAAAACATTCTCTTAACGCCTATCTGGTGGAAAATGAACTTAATCACAAAGGCAGGAGCACGATGAGACTGAAGGGCACCTTTCAATGCTGTTGGATTCCACTGATCATTGCCATTGCCACCCTCTGCGCATGCGCCGGGCAGCAGGGCGGCAAGGACCCCGAACTGGCCCAGGCCACCCGAACCATCGGCGAGGCCTATATGAACCAGGGCGATTTGACGGCCGCCCTGCGCGAACTGCTCAAGGCCGAACGGCTCAACCCTGACGACCCCATCGTGCACAACAACCTGGGCTTGTGCTACATGCTCAAACAGCGCATGCCGGACGCCATAGCCGAATTCAAGAAAGCCATTGAACTCAGACCCGGCTACGCACCGGCCCGCAACAACCTGGGCACCGCTTACCTGGAGATGAAAGAGTGGGATGCCGCCATCAAGGTCTTCAAGGAGATCACCAAGGATCTGCTCTACGCCACGCCGCACTACCCCCTGGCGAACCTGGGCCTTGCCTACTATCACAAAGGCCAGTATCGCACCGCCATGCGCTACTACAAGAAAGCGCTCGAGATTCAGCCCGATTTTGCCAACGCCCTGCGCGGTGTGGGGCGCACCTACCTGGCCACCAACCAGGGAAGGCTGGCGCTCAAATACCTTCAACGCGCCGTCAGCGTCGCGCCAAAAGCGCCGGAAATTTATTTTGACCTGGGTGAGGCGTACCTGCTGGTGGGACAATATCGCGAAGCCCGAAACGCATACTTGAATGTTGTCGATCTGGCCCCGCCCGAAAGCGAGATGAGCGAAAAGGCCAAGCAGCGTCTGGGTGCGATAAAGCAGTAGGGACCGGCGGCGGTTTTTGTCAACCCGATTTGTGCGGTTATCCGGAGTCCTCACGTTGGATGACGGCCGTTGACCTTTTAATCTCACGCAAAGACGCAAAGTCGCAAAGAAGGGCTTTGGGGTGGAGCCGATGGGCGGACGCGCTGAAGAGCTGATTGGCTCACGCAAAGAAGGGATTCTATTGGAGCGTCCTATAAATAAGTTAAAAAAACCAGTGTCACTCCGGCGAAAGCCGGAGTCCAGTTATTTCAATTACTTACATTTCTGGATGCCGGATCGAGTCCGGCATGACAGAGCAAAAATGTGCATTTTCTAAACGCGCTTATCCAGAAAGCTCAAGTTGACGGTTTGTTCGTACGGGTCCCCTCTCCCTTGAGGGAGAGCAACTGTGGTCAATGTCAAGGCCTGATGAAGATTAATAACTCCAATGCGCGTTGTTTTTAAGCATAGCATTAAGAGTTACCAACAGCTTTCTCATGCAGGCGACAATGGCGACTTTGGGTTTTTTACCGGCAGCACACAACCGCTCATAGAACGGCTTGATCGCCGGGTTATACTGTATTGCCGATAAGGTGGCCATATACAGCGTATGACGCACAAAGGCACGACCGCCCCAGATTTTTCGTCGACCAGTAAACTTGCCGCTATCCTGGTTAAATGGGGCCAGCCCAACCAGTGCGGCGATTTGTTTGCGGTTTAGCTGGCCCAATTCGGGCACACCGGCAATCAAAGACGTCGACAACACCGGACCAACGCCGGGCATGCTCTTTAAGATTTTATCTTTGGCGCGCCATACTGGGCTTTTACGAATGGTGGTTCGCATATCGTCGTCAACATCTTTGAGGCTTTTTTCAAGCCAACCGATGTGGGCTACGATATTGCCCCGAGTGGCCTTGGAAGCCGATGCCAGCCGGTTTTTTTCGGCGGTGATCATCTTTACCAGCTGGCGTCGGCGCGTGTTCAGCTCCGAGAGCTGGCGCAGCTGATCACTTTTCAACGGCCTGATTTGCGGACGAACCGATTGTGCATAGCGCGCAATGACCTTGGCATCGATCCGATCTGTTTTGGCCAGGATACCGGCCGCCTTGGCAAAATCGCGCACCTGCCTTGGATTGATCACTACCACCGGCAGATCCGCTTCGCACAGCGCGCTGGTAAGCGGGTACTCCATGCCGCCGGTCGGTTCGGTCGCCACCAGGCACGGCTGGTAGGACGTAAGCGCGCCGATTAATTGGCTGACGCCTTGGTCATTGTTAGCGTAGCTGGTGCATGGACCATCAGGGATAACAGCAACATCTAACTGGTCTTTAGAAATATCGATACCGATGAAGTATTTAGGATTCATTGACAACCTCCTTGCCCCATCCTTGCAAATGCGGGCTTTTGTGGCCCAGGCAACTGTTCGGGTTTACGGTGGTTTACGGTGTGACGACCCATGCTCTCCCGCGAGCTTGGATAACCCAGGGTCAGGACGGTCTGTCACACCAAATCGATTTTCTATTCACCAGGTTTTACGTTTACTAAATCCACAACTCAACATACAAGGGTTAGGGTGAGGGTGAACGGCGCACAAGACCACCCCCTCACCTGACCTCTCCCCCTGGGGGGGAGAGGAATGTCGTGACTTAAGCTTTATAGAGAACCGCTTTTCTAAATTATGACACAGTCTCTTTCGCCGGAATGACTCAAAGGAAAAAGCCATTCGAATTGAACAACTATTTTTAACCCAACTGCCGGGACACAACACTATGTAGTCGTTCAGATTCAATCTGAACGACTACATCTGAATATCTTTGCGACTTTGCGTCTTTGCGTGAGATTCATTTTTGCCCAATGGTTGCCATGCCCTGCGAACTTCCGCTCTTCCAAGAAGACCGCTCTTCCCTTTAAGCCCTTCTTTGCGCCTTGGCGTCTTTGCGTGAGACTATTTTTTCAGCCTGGGTCCTCCGTCCGTCCTGGCTTCCGCTGGTCAGCAACAAAAAACCCTGCTTTCGCAGTCTCATGAAAATCCGCGAAAGCAGGGTCTTATAATAACTTCAAACAGGTGTTTACTAACAGTTATCGTACCAGCCGAAGTAGAGTGTTCGCATGACGGTAATGTCCCGGTTCTCACCATAATCGTCAACGAAATGCATGTCTATGGTGACTTCATAACGGAACTCCCAATCGAGATTGGTGATAAAAGACCCGATATAATCTTTCAGACTCATTTCCATGCAGGTAATCCAAAACGATACCTCGAAAAGTGTAGGAATGTTGACATCATATTCACCATAATACGTTCCCACGCTTGGAGGTGTGATCGCATTTCCGTTCGTATCATAAGACCGCAACGGTCGAAACGACACCTCGTAGCTTTCCATATCCAGCCCCGGCGTGGTTGCCGAATCAATGGTAATCGTGATGTTTGCATATAAATCTGTCCAGGTCTCCGGATCATCCGGTACCAAGTCACCGTTGCAGTCGTTTGTGTAAACAACATCAACGCCGAGAATGTCTTCGTTTTCGGCATCGGAAAAAGAGACATCGGTTTTATAGCGTTGATTGGTCTCATCCAGAACGTCCTCGGACCCACAGCCGCAGAACAACAATACCATAAACAGAATGATAATTGCCGTTTTAACCTTTATTGCCGCTCGTTGCATCAGCGTCCTCCATATATTTCGATCGAATCGTTTTTATTATTGGGCCGCGGCCTGTTCCAGTTGAACAATACGCGGCGTAATGAATATCAACAGTTCGTTGTGGGCGATGTCCTTGCTCGTATTCTTGAAGAGCCACCCCAGGATCGGAATCTTGGACAAGCCCGGAAACCCGTTATCCGTCCTGTTTTCTGTTTTCTTGATAATTCCCCCGATGACAATGGTGTCGCCGTCGTTTATCAACAGCTCGGTTTCGGCCTCGTTGGTGGCCACTGACGGAATGCCGTCGGTAATGGTGTCCACATCGTTTTTGGTGATAAAGATGACCAGGGAAATCCGGTTGTCCGGCGTCACGTGCGGCGTGACCTCCAGCAGCAAATCGATGTTCTTGAATTTCACCGACGATCCGCCTGACGAATCGCGTTCCAGGTAGGGATATTCAAGGCCTTGTTTGATTTTGGCCTTTTTGTTGTCCAGGGTCAGAATCTTGGGTGCCGACAGAATGCGCCCTTCCCCGGTGGTTTCCAGTGCGCTGAGCTGCGCATTCAAGACGAACGGTACGCCTGACAGACGCGAAAAGTTGATGCCGATAGTGGAGGTGCTCAGGCTGGGAAAATTCATGGCCACATCGGTGGTGGTCTCGGCCCCGGAACCGGGGATGACCCCCGGACCGTGCGTGCTGCCCCAGGTGATGCCCAACTGCCTTGAGAAGTCGTTGCTTACCTCGACCACACGCGCTTCGATGATCACCTGCGACGTCACCTTGTCGATGCGTCGGATGATCTCCTGGGCCTGCCGGATCTTGGCGGCCGTATCGGTGATAATAATCTGGTTGTTCTTTTCATCCACCGAAACGCTTCCGCGCTTTTCAGTCAGGATCTTCTCGATATGAGGCTTGATCTCATCTTTGGCGCTGGAGTAGCTGACCGGGATATAACGGGTGGTCATGGGCTCGAGCGCCACGGCTTCTTCTCTGGCCTTGCGCATGGACTCGAGTTTGGCCTTGCGCAGATCGTCCTCCTTTTTCAGCGTCTCGAGGGTGGCGATCCGAACAATGTCGCCTTCGTAAACCTGACCCAGTTGATTCATGCGCAGCACCAGATCGAGCACCTGGTCCCATGGCACCGGTTTGTCCAGTGACATGGTGACCTTGCCGGTCACATCTTTGTCGATCGCAAAGTTCTTGCCACTGACTTCCCTGAGAATCCGAAAAACATTTTTAATGTCGGTGTCATAAAAATCGAGGGCGATTTTTTCGCCGGTATATTTTTTCCGGCCCGGCGCCAGAAGGGTCTGCAGTTCACGATCCTCCTGATACAGCCGTTCCAGATCGGCCTCGGCGGCATCGGCAGCCGTAAGGGGCTCGGCCGCAGGCTGCATGGGAGCGGCCATCGCCGCTTGATCTTCGGGTGCGGTCTGATCAACGGTCGTCATCGGTGCCATCTGGCCGCTGACAATTTCCTGTTTCCAGGGCGGCAGCTGAGCCTGCTCCAATGGTTTGGGCGGCACGCTGGAGGCGTCGAAATGAACCAGCAGCAGATTGTCCGCCTGTTCTGCAATGTAAGGCACCGACTCGCGCAGCTCTACCGAGACAACGGATTCGTTCTTGGTTTTGGATTGCTGATACGGAACGATACGGTCCACGGCACTGGAAAACCGCGTGGTGATCAACGCCCGTTGACGATAGGAGGGGATGCGGGTGTTCAGCAGTTGGATCTCGATTTTTCTGGGAGCCACTTTCTGGATGCGGTAGTTGATTGCATGAGTCGTTCCAAGAATCAACGTGGATTTGCCTTCCGACTCACTGAGAAAGTCGATTTTATTGACCCAGGCCGTCTTTCCGGAAGTCTCGATGGAGGACTCGATGGTTTCGGTCTGCGCCTGCTGGCCGGCGGCTTCCGCGCGGTTTTGTCCGGAAAGGGAAGAGGCTTCAATCTCTTCGGTGCGGTCCGACATGGGTTCCGCTTCAGGCTCACTGGCGGATTTGTTAATGGAGAGCCACACATTTTTCCCATCCTTGGTTGCCGTATACGGTGCAGCGGCGGCCAGTTTGAATTCGATCCTCGCCGTCCGGCTTCCGTTGACCTGGCTGGCATTGATGCCGGTAATGAACTCGCTGTCAACGGTCAATGGTTGCGGCAACGATTCCACTGAGGTTTCGGGAAAGATCAGTACAACCGACGTGGGATCCGGCTTAAGAGACGAGAAGGTCAGATCTCTGTCTGCAGAGATAATAACGTTGGCCGCCTCCGCTGTCTCCGACGCCGTAACCGAATCAATGGCAATCAGCTGACCCGATTGCGCCTGATCCGTGTCTGCCTTTGAGCCGGGACCCGATGCACAGCCGTAGAGCATTTGCATGGAACAGAACAGCATAAGCATCAGAGCCGAAAGATAAACTCTTTTCGTTGTCATATTACAATTCTCCAGCGGGTTTCTGAAGTTTAAGCTCGGTATTTTGAACAACTAGCTCTCCCATGAGGTTTTCAACCTCTTCTTCGATGATGACGCGGTCCTTTTCGATCTGTATCACCTGACCGGCATTGAGACCGATAAAGGTTCCCTCTTTGATCACATACCCCTTGCCGGAGGCATCCTCCACCAAAGCGCGATTACCGGTCGATGAGCGCATGATGGCCGACAGCTTAATCTGGCTGAGCGCCACACGCTCCAGCGGCGTTTGAGGCGTCCGGCGTTTGCGCCTGCCGGCCTCGTTCTCATCCTCCAAGGCCTGCGGCTGTGCTTTAAACAGCGGCTCGAACGGATCGATTCTCCCTTTCGGGTTATAGACACTGGCGATTTCCATCGAGGCCTTGATCAGTTCGGAAGATTCCGGTTTGGCACCGGCCGGGCTTTCCGGCGCCGCCTGCCCGGGCTTCGCAGCAGGCCCGGCGGTCTCCGCAGGCCCGGCTGAAACACCCGTCGGCTTCGCCGGTGTCGGCACTGGCTTTGGCTTGGCGGCGGGGGTTATCTTTTGACTGACCGCTTGAGGCTGTGATGCCGGCGGCTGATCATTGCCACAGGCAAACAAGCTGCAAACAATGACGATCAAAACAGCTTTAATGCAAACCCTTATCTGCTTGTTCATTTTTACCGTCACCTGTTCCACGCGTATCATTTCTTCCGCGGCCCCTTCTTCTTTGATTGAGCCGCCGATTCGATAAATTTATATGTTACCGCCTGGCACGTCATGTTCAGAAAACTGGTTTCCTTCTTGGTATCCGGTGCCATCTTGACCCGGCGCAAATTGACGATCCGGGGCAAATTGGCCACCCTGTCGAAGAAGACCGCAATTTGGTGGTATCCGCCTTTGATGCTCATCTCCACCGGGATTTCTGCATAGAAACCCTTGGCGGCTTCTTTCTTGGGCTGAAACAGCACAAACTCCAGCCCGGCATCCTTGCCCGCCTGGGAGATGCCGGCCAGCAGAGTGGGTATCTCCTCTTTTTCCGGAAGGGCGCGCATGACAGACTTGTATTGGGACTCCTTTTGTTTCATTTTGTTGCGCCATTCGTTCAATTCGCGGGCATTCTTTTTGGCTTTGGCCAGTTCGGCTTCGACACTGGCAAGTTCACCATTCAGCCGATCGATCTGGCCATACTTGGGCCAGAACATCAGCCAGATCGAAAGCGCGAGGAGCACCACCAGGGTGCCCGCATAGATCCCAATCCGCTGGGGCTTTGAAAGTTTCTCAATATTTTCGAACAGCGGCGCAAGTGCGCTGACGGATTTGTTATTTTTTTTCATTCTTCGCGCCTTTTGCCTGGGTCTTGTCATCTTTTTTCAACCTGGAAAATTGAACCTCGAACTGTTTCAAGCTCATTTCCTGTCCCTTTATTTGCTGCTGCTTGATGGCAGCCAACCGAACATTTGTATATTTCTCCGATTTTTCAACGCGCGTCATATAATCGGCCACGGTCTGGTTGTCGAGGGCGATGCCGTTCACCTTTATGTCCCCCAAATCTTCTATTCTCGTGTACCACATGCGCTTTTGCACCAGCAGCTGGTACAGGTCATCCAGGGTCTGTACAGGGACTTTGCGGTCTCTTTCGAGCTGTTCGATAACATCGATCTTGCGGTTCAACACCTCGAGCTTTTTTTTGATCTCAGCGATCTCTTTATTGATCTTCTGGTACTTTTCAACCTGGGCCCGTGTACTGGCGATGGTGGCGGTAAGTCTGTCTATCTTTTTATTCAGGCTGGAATTATACAAGTAGACAAGCAACGCCACGCCCACAATCGAAAGCAGAAAGATACTCACCTGCCTGCGGATGTTCTCTTTCTTCTTTGCCGCACGATATGGAAGTAAATTAATTCGTATCATTTGTCATCCATTTTTCGAGTCGCCAGCCCCATGCAGATCGAGGCCTGCGGAGCTATTTTCTCCAGATACTCGGTGTCAAACTTGTCACTGTCGATATAAAACCGCTGAAACGGGTTAATTGTGTCCACTTCCGCCGATGTTTCAACGGCCAACAATTGGCGCAACTCCTGAATATTGCCGCCACCGCCGCTGAGAATGATGCGTTTGATCTGATCGTCCGGGTAAGTTGAATAGAAAAAGTCCAGAGCCCGACGGATCTCCGTGCACCAGTCGGCCACAACCGACGAGATAATATCGGAAAGATCCTCCGCCGAAATATTGTCGCTGCCCTCGCCGAATTTGATGGCTTCCGCCTCATCAGTGGAGCAATCTACAAGACTGATAATTTTCTGGTTGATCTGCCCGCAGCCCAGAGAGACATCGCGCATGAAAACCGATGTGTCGCCCTTGAGAATATTCAAGGATGTTTTGCTTGCCCCGATATCGATCAGTGCGATATTTTCGTCCGGCGCCGGTTCATAGTTGAGTTCGTAAACATTCTGCAGGGCGAAGGCATCCACGTCTATCACCCTCGGTTCCAACCCGGCCAGCTCGGACAAATTGGCATAGTCGTTGACCATCTCCTTTTTGGCCGCCACCAGCAAAACGTTCATCTGGTTCGGATTGTTCTCGTTTTCGCCCAGTATTTGAAAGTCAAGATTGACATCGTTAATATCAAAAGGAATATACTGCTCAGCTTCAAAATGAATGGTGTCCTGGAGTTGCTCTTCGGTGGCCGTCTGGACGCTGATCTTTTTGACGATGACCGAATACCCGCCAATGGACACTGCGACGTTGCTGTTTTTGATGCCGTATGATTTGAACAAACTGCGAATCGTATCGGCTACAGCCTCGGGATCTTTGATGGCTCCGTCTTCGATAAGCCCCGGCGCGATATCGCTCATGCCGAATTTCGACAAGACAAAGCCTTTTTTACTCTCTACGATTTCGGCGGCCTTGATGGTCTTCGAACCAATATCGAGGCCCACCAGCCTGTTTCGCGTTCTACCTAACATATGCTGTCTCACTCACTGAAAATTTTTTTTGCATCCGACAGACTATAACCAAGTGCCAACAGGATTTTTCGTTTGGTCTCCATTCGACAAGGCTTTCCCTGCTCGATTCGCGAGATGGTGATTGGCGACACATTTGCCTCTCTGGCGAGCTCGGATTTGCTCATCAATAGAGATTCACGAATTTTCTTTAAAGAATTCTTCGCCATGTTCAATTTTCTGCCCACCCGTGTGTTAAAAATTATACCTACAGGCCCGGTCAAGGCGTGCTCCTTTGACCAAAATGCTCGTCTTTTATCCATCCTTGTTAAGAAAAGTTAGACTGTCAAGTAAAATTATATATAATTTATGCACAGTTTTGTTTATTTAGATCATATTGTGTATTATTTTTTAACACGCCAATATCTTGTGTTTTAACGAATCGTTGATTTCCGTCAATAATTTGCCGGCCGTCTGGATCGCCGATTTGAGTACCTCAGTGTGCCGTCGGGATGCATTTGGACAGAACCGCACCATTTTCCAGATGTTGGATCGGTAGCGAACCCTGACTGTAATGCCGTCCTCCTTGACTTTATTGACCGGGTTACCATATATGGAGCCTTACGCCTCAACTGTTATGTTAATGGTTCAAACGAGCCGTCACCGGAAATGCCGGTGCGCTCGAATTGCTGATTACCGTCATCGGTCCAACGCCATGCAAACTTTAGGCCTAAGACCACAGTTACTAACCAAACAGCCTTCGGATACTGTTTAACTTTTTCGGTACGCGCCATGCTGTCACGATCCATTCCAGAACGAGCCAAGCCTTTTCGGCTGGTCAAATATTTTTCATATTCGAGCCTGATTCTCATTTTCAGCGGCACGATTATCTTATCCGTTCTGAATACGCATTGGATCCGTTCAATGCAATTCACCAAGAGCGAAGACTATGCCCTGCTGTTAATCGAAAATCTCAATCATCAGGTATTCATGCAGTTCCTGCTGCCGGTTGGGCTGGAACACGGCAAAATCGAGCTGCGCGACCCGGACCAACAGGAGCGAATGGATCGGGTGGTGCGCTCCACGCTGCACAGCTTCAATGTCGATCTGGTCAACATCTATGGAATGAAAGACCTGATCGCCTACAGCTTCAAAAAAGATTTGATCGGACTTGAGAACCTGGGAGGCACGAGCTACCAAAACGCCATCGAGGGCAAGGCCACCTCCAAACTCGTGCAGAAAGGCAGCTTCTGGGAGCTGGTTTTAGGCGTGCCCAAAGAAATCAAGATTGTCACCTTTGCCCCCCTGCGACTGGAAAAACCCCTTTCACCGGTTACCGGGCCTGTCCTGGGTGTGGTTGAAATCGTTCAGGATCTGTCCAACGACTACAAAAGCATCTTTCGCTTTCAGGTGATGACGCTGATCACCGGCAGCGGGGTGATGCTGATCCTGTTTTTAATCATGATCGTCGTCGTCAAGCGTGGAGAGAGCATCATTCAGAAGCGGGCTCAGGAACGGCTCAGACTCAAGGAACAGCTCAGTCGCGCCAAGCATCTGTCATCCCTGGGGGAAATGGTCGCCGGCGTATCCCATGAAATCCGGAATCCATTGGGAATTATCAGCTCATCGGCCGAGCTGTTGAAGAAAAAAATGGAAACCGGGGCAGCTTCGAGCAATATACCGGATATCATCATCGAGGAGTCCAGTCGTCTGAACAACATCATTACCGATTTTCTCAATTTTGCGAAACCGAAAGCACCCAATCTGTTCGCCTGCCGGGTCGAAGATGTCATCGCCAAAAATATCAGGCTGTTATACTCTCAGGCGAGAGATCAGAACTACTCTATCCGCACCCACTCCAACGGACAAACACCCGTTATCCGCGCCGATGCGGACATGCTCTACCAGGCCTTTCTCAATATTCTGATCAATTCCATGCAGGCGATGCCCGATGGCGGTGGTATTGACATTACGATCAGGTCGGGGGAAAAAAGCGTCTGGATCGCATTTGAAGATGAAGGCTGCGGCGTCTCTGAAAAGGCCATGGAAAAAATCTGGGATCCCTTTTTCACCACCAAAGACAAAGGCACCGGCCTGGGATTGGGTATCGTGAAAAACATCATCGAAGCCCACCAGGGGCATATTCGAATCGACAACCGGCAGGAAGGCGGCACCCGCGTCACCATCCGATTGCCCGCTGAAGGGGGCGCCTGATCATGGACACCATACTGATCGTCGATGACGAAAAAAATTACCCGCTGATCCTGAGTGCTGTGCTGCAGGATGAAGGCTACGAAGCGCTTACGGCCAACAGCGGTGAAGAGGCACTGGAAATCATCGACCACTCAGACGTGGACCTGGTTCTCACCGACATGAAAATGCCCCAGATGGACGGCATTGAATTGATGGAAAAAATCAAGAATAAAGATCACGAGCTGCCGGTGATGATGATGACCGCCCATGGAACGGTTGAAAAGGCGGTCGAGGCCATGCAGAAAGGGGCCTATAATTATATCCTCAAACCGTTCGACAACGAACAGTTGATTATCTATGTCAACAAAGCCATGGCCATGTATCGGGTGGTCAAAGAAAACCGCCAGCTGCGAAGGGCCGTTGAATCGCAATACGCTTTCGGCAACCTGATCGGCAAAAGCAAGGCCATGCAAACCATTTTTGAAACCATCCGAAAGGTCGCTCCAGCCACGGCCACGGTATTGATCGAAGGGGCCAGCGGCACGGGAAAGGAGCTGGTGGCAAAATCGATACACTTCAACAGCCCCAGGCGAAATCAGCCCTTTGTCGCCGTGAACTGCTCGGCCCTGGCGGAAACACTTCTGGAAAGCGAATTGTTCGGCCATGAACGAGGCGCTTTTACCGGTGCCGTTGCCATGAAAAAGGGCAGATTTGAACTGGCCGACGGCGGCACTCTGTTTCTGGATGAGATCGGCGAGCTCTCTCCATCCTTGCAGGTAAAACTGCTTCGGGTGCTTCAGGAGAAGGTATTTGAACGCGTTGGAGGAATACGCCCGATTTCGGTCAACATTCGTTTGATCGCCGCCACCAATAAGTCGTTAAAAGAGGAGATTACTCAGGGGCGATTCCGTGAAGATCTTTTCTACCGGCTCAACGTGGTTCACATCGTGCTGCCTCACCTGCGCAATCGTATTGAAGATATCCGGCCCCTGGTTGCGCATTTCATCAAAAAATATGCCCAGCAACACCACGGAGACATTCCGGCATCCCACGTGGACCAGGAAGTCGAACGGCTCTTTTTCGATTACAGCTGGCCGGGAAACGTCAGGGAGCTGGAAAACGTTATCGAACGGGCCATGGTGATGTGCTCAGGTCAGGTCATTAAAGTAGAGGACCTGCCTCACGATTTCAAAAAAAGCGTTTACAAAGACAATCGGCTGCACCTGCGGGGTCTGCCGACCAAGGCAACGCTGTATGAAACACTGGCGCATGTTGAAAAGGAGATGATATTGAGAGCCTTGCGGGAGGCCGATTATGTGCAGTCCCATGCCGCTTCGCTGCTAGGAATCGGCAAAAGCGGTCTCAACCAGAAGATTAAAAAGTATGGGATAGATATACCGAATAAACCCTAGAAGTCATTTCAAAACGAGTTCAAGAATTAATGTCACTCCGGCGTAAGCCGGAGTCCAGTTGAAAACCCTCTGGATTCCGGCTTGCGAGACGGTGTCATAATTGAGAAAATGCACTTTTTTACTTTGTCATGCCGGACTCGATCCGGCATCCAGAAATGTAAGTAATTGGAATACCTGGATTCCGGCTTTCACCGGAATGACGTCTGCTCCTGATATCGTCGTTTGGATCAATTGCGACACAGTCTCTTACGCCGGAATGACATAAAGGAAAAAGCCATTGGAATTGAATAAATATTTTGAAACCACTACTAATGCTGCATGGAAAAGATGTCGCTATTTTCGAATCTTGGTTTTAACCAATTCGGTGAACATCGAATCCGGGAACTCGGTACTGAGTTGCCGATAGGCTTCCCGGCTCTTGTCTGACTGGCCCATCGCCTCGTAGAGACGCCCCAGATGAAAAAGGGCCGAATCTTTGAGCACCTGGCTTGAACCGCTCACAATTTTCTCGTAATGTTCGATCGCGGCTTGAAATTCGCCTTTCTGGGAATAGGCCGCCCCCAACCCGTTTCGGATAAAGTTGGCCAGCGAGGCATCCGAACCGAAATCTTCCAATGCCGCCAAATAGATCTTCACGGCCTCATCCCGTGCCTGTGCAGCCAGGCTGAAATTACCGTACATGAGGCGTCCCAGTTTCCCTGCAGGTTGCCCGCCATATTCGCCGGTCAGGCGCTCCAGATCGGGCTGGACGGCCGCCAGTGCGGCGGCAGGATCCTTTTCTCCACCGGCGGTCTGATATTTCGCCATGGCCTGATTGTATAATTGCTCTGCTGTATTTGATCGTTTCTGTTGATAATAGCCATAGGATGCAATCAAAATCAGCACCCCCAGAAACAAACCGCAGGCAACCAGCAGTTGCCTGGTGTTCTCCCGCGCCCAGCTGAGCAGTTTTCCGGTTGTAGTGATAAACTCGTCCGGTTCCTTTAAAAGTTGCTTTCGGGTGACCCGTTTTTTGGCCATTACGCCTCCATCAGCTTGCGAATTTTGTTCCAGTCAGACGCTGCTATTGTTGCCCCCACATCTTTGCAAACGGCATAGCCGCAATGAGATCCCAGCATTCCGCATCGGGCGATGGGCATTTGACGAACCAGTCCATGGAGAAAACCCGCAGCCCAGAGATCACCGGCGCCGGTCGTATCGACAACCTGATCGCCCCCAACCGGATCGATCGGAATCTGATGGCCGTCGAGTGCAATCACGCTGCCGCGGGCACCCAGTTTCAACACACCGATATCCACCTGCGACGCTAAAGCATCCAACGCACGTCTCTCATCGTCCATTCCCGTAAAAGCCTGAATTTCATCTTCATTTGCTATAAGGATATCGACATAGCGCCGGATCAGATCGGGTAGAATATCAGAAGCCTCTTCAACGACATTGAAGCTTGCCAAATCGAGGGAGATGCGGGCGCCGGATCTTTTGGCCTCCTGAAGAACGGCCGTCATCAGATCACGGTTGAACAACAAGTACCCTTCGATGTGGACCACTGCAGCGCCCTCAAAACAGGATGGGTTGATTTCCTCCGGCTGAATTTCAGAAGCGGCGCCCAGATAGGTCAGCATCGATCGCTGCGCATCCGGCGTAATAATCGACAATACCCGCCCCGTAGGGGCGTCCGACATGAGAAGATGGGGTTCGACCTGCTGGTGTTTCAACGATTCACTGAACATTTGCCCCATGTCGTCGTTGCCGCACTTTCCGACAAAGCGTGCCGCGCCTCCCAGTTGACCAATGCCTACAACCGTATTGCACGCCGAACCTCCCGGAACAACCCGGGGTGAATCGGTTGCTTTGGCCACTGTCGAATCGATATACGATTGGTCGACATAGGTCATGCCGCCCTTGATCGCTCCCGACGCTTCAACGAAGTCATCATTTTCACGCGCCAGGATATCCATCAGCGCCGAACCGACGCCCACCACCAACCGTTTTTGCGAATCAATACCTTTATATATTGTCATTGAGCTACCAAACCAGGGATCGGAATATCCAGCCGCTGTCGCCATCAACATGTTGAACTTTCAACCAATCCTTTTTCCGTTCGAGAATTTTAAAAGGCGTTCCCTTTTCGGCATCGAAAACGATCGGGTTCTCGGTGCCCGGACCGGAACGCAGGTTGGCGCGCCGCACACGCACGACCACGGTGTCTGCTTTATCGAGCAGTGATTTATGGATCCAGCCCTGGTGACCATCAAGATCTTTAAAGCGGTACCAGGGGTCCTTCTTTTCGATGACCAGCAGGGGATAATATCGCTCAACCTGCCAAAGCACCTCGCTTTGCTCACTTGGACCGGATCGGATGTTCGCCACCTCGGAGGACACCGCCATGCGTTGCGTTTGAGCAGCTGCGTCGGTCGCGAAAAACAGAACTAAAAACAATAGCATCAGTCGGATTACCCGCATGATCGTCCATCCTTTCAATTCCATTTCGCCACCCGGCAACGTCCCGATGGGCAATTGCATTTGAATTTATCCGCGAACCCGTATACCGGTGTCACCGGAATACGGCATTATGCGTCCTCGCCCTTGATGGCGGGGGACACCTGTATTTTCTGCGCCAGTCCGTGTCCGATGACCAGGCGCTTATAATCAAGGCCGATCACGAGTTGGCCCGGCAGCAAATTGGTGATGACTTCAATCTCATCGTCGATACGCAGCCCCATGGTCAGCAGCCGCAGCCGTGCTTTAGCCCCCCCGACGAATCCTTTTACGACCAGCCGCTCACCCCGTTTAGCAGCATCCAACGTGTAAAGAAGTTCCCTTCTGCTCAGGCATTGTCGGCAAAGTCCGTACAATTCCATTTTATGCTGAAGCAGGTGAAATCCCTTTGCAGCGGCGATCCTCAGCTGCAATTGCTCCATATGGGAATCTTCGAACTCGATGATCTTCCGGCACTTGGTGCATATCATATGATCGTGATGCTGGCCCAGGTGCAGATGCTCGTATCTGGGCTCGCCGTTATTGAATCGATTTTTCTGCGCAAAACCATATCGGCACATCAGTTCGATGGTTTCCGTCACAAATTCGGTCGACAATCGATGACCGCCCTGATTGACCAGATCGGTCAGATCGCCGGCAGTCACATGGTGCTCAGTTCTGAGAAAGACCTCAAGAACGGCCAGGCGATCATGAAAGCGATCGATCCGGTCCTGTTTGAACAGCTTTACAAACTGAGCTTTTTCCTGCTTATGGATGGACTGCGAAGCCATGGTGTGTCCCGCTCCGATATCGGGTGATTATCAGCGGGAGTGTCCGGGCAGATCCCAGGTAGTGCACGAACCGCTCGAACAGGTCCGCGTCTGTGCGGAAGCTTGAGAGGCACCCTGACCATTGGAGATGCAATGACTGCTCTTACTCAAAATACGCTCCAGATCTTCACAGCCGCATTTGGTGCATTTCATCTCCACCTTGTCGTCATTGCTGCCCATAACTAAGATTTCGATATATTCTTCGCACTTAAGGCACTTGAATTCGTAAATCGGCATAACTGACTCCTTAGACTGCTCATGTTTAGCGTCTCTTTGTATTACCATATCCCCGACAATGTCAAGAGACTCAAGGCATTACCCTAAAAGGCGACGTCACTGTCTTCCAACAGCTCCTGGGCATGAGCCATGGTGGTCCGGGTGATCTGCTCACCGCCCAGCATGCGTGCGAGCTCCTCCACGCGCTGCTTTGACTCCAAGCGGGCGATTCGCGTTGTGGTGCGGCCGTCAGTCACAGCCTTTGTGATGCGAAAGTGATGATTGCCGAATTTGGCTATCTGAGGCAGGTGCGTAATACACAATATCTGGTGGTGCTGCGCCAGGGCCGCCAGTTTGCGGCCGACTTTCTCCGCCGCATTGCCGCCGATACCGGCATCCACCTCGTCGAACACCACCGTTTCAACCGAGTCGGACTGCGCCAATATCGCCTTCAAGGCCAGCACCACCCGCGACAATTCTCCGCCGGATGCGATGGCGGCCAGAGGCTTGATGGATTCTCCAACATTGGGGGCGATCATGAAGACGGCACGATCCAACCCGGATTCGGTTATCTGTTTGCCTTCGCAGATCATTTGCGGATGCCCCCCTTTTTCAGCCGGAATCCGCTCAAGGTCGACCGCAAAGCGGGTACCGCTCATCTTAAGCGACGCCAGTTCATCCTCCACCTGTGCGGCCAGGTCTCTTGCCGCCTGGTTGCGCTTCCGGGATAATTCCAGGGCCAGACGGCAGAGGGTGTCATGCTTCGCGGCCAGCGCTGTCCGTACCTTCTCAATCTCGTTGTCGATGTTTTCAATTTGAGATAATTGGCGCCCGGCCTGCCCGGCGTAGTCGAGCACCGCCTCGATGGAGCCGCCATATTTACGCTTGAGCTTTGTGATCGCGTCCAGGCGTTCTTCAATGGTTTCGATCCGCCCGGGATCGAGGTCGATGCGGTTGAGATAGCTCCTCAGTTGATCCGCCAGATCCTCGGCGCCATAGGCCAGCGTCTCCACCCCCTGCCCGATCGGCTTCAAATGAGCATCGATCTTTCCCGCCTTGGCCAGCGACTGCCCCAGGACGCCCAACTGCTCCGCCACGGCGCCCTGATCACTGTAAAGCACATCCACGCACTGCTGAACCGTTTGCCTCAAGAATTCCGTGTTTTTCAACCTCAGCCGGTCCTCTTCCAAAGAACGATCCTCTCCCGGAAAGATACGGGCTGTCTCGATCTCCTCGACCTGGAACCGAAGCAGCTCCAGCTCTTCACCCTGACGGGCCTGCTTTTGAAGCAATTCCTTCTCCAGGGCAATCAACGGCACTGTTTCACGAAAGCACTCGCCAAAGCGATCCCGCAGAGCGAGCAGCGCGCCGAACTGGTCGAGAATATACAGATGCTCGTCCTCTTTGAGCAATCCCTGGTGGGCATGCTGACCGGAAATACTGGCCAGATGAGTGGTGATGGCGATTAAAGCCTGCATGGTGGCCAGGCGATTATTGATGTAGATGCGGTGGCGATTGCTGCGGGAGATAATCCGACGCACCAAAAGGCCTTCGTCAGCGTCGTAACCGGACTCGGCCATGGCTGCTGCAACCCGGCTGCCGCCGGGAATGTTGAACAGCGCTTCCAACTCGGCGCTGTCCGCACCGGTCCGAATCAGCGCGGCCGACGCCCTGCTGCCCAGCAGCAGGTTGACCGCGTTGATAATGATCGACTTTCCGGCACCGGTCTCTCCGCTGAGAATGGTCAATCCACTATCAAAGCGGATGGTCAGATCTTCAATAATCGCAAAATTCCGAATGGTGAGCTCTTCAAGCATATGCCGGACGGTCCGCTATATCAGGGTAATGTCTTTCCATTAATCGCATGACAGAAAATCATTTTTAGCATATTCCTCGAGTATTCAAAATAACCAATAATCGGCCTATGGCCGTCATCCCTTTTTATTCGGCTTGGGCGGTTTTTTGCGCCAGAGGCCATCTTTCGCATAACACCGCCAACCCCATTTGAGCCATGTCAGCAGGGAAAGGGCGAGCCACAAGGACCATGCCAACATCAGGCAGCGGTAAACCCATACCGGCACACTGACCACCCATGGCTGCGGCATCAAGGAAACGATTCGATCCTGTGTCCAGTTCAGGGCGGCTTCCGTTGATCGATTCCCGGCAATCTGCATCTCAGGCTGTCCGATCAAACCGGCATGAACCGCAGCAAACAAGCATGCCAGCGCACCGAGCGTCAACAAGATCATTCCGAACTGCATGGCATTATATACCAGCCGCTTCTCGGGCGCTGACTGCCGTTCCTTGAATCCCATGGCCAGCAGCCACCCGACCACGAGCAGGCACATCACGACCGGCACCTGAGTAAGCCCCAGTCCCAGCAATAGCCACTGCCACCCTTTAAGCGGCGTGATGGAAACTTTGCTCAGACCGAATGCAGCCAGCGCGACCACGACCAGATAGCTCCAGAACAGCACTCCCGGCCCCCAGCGCGGCCCGCCGGTCAGCAGAATCCAACGCTTGGCAGGCATGTCTATCCGGACTTTGGCGTTGACGGCCTCTTCACCAATTTTTATCTCCGGCACACGATGCCATATTTTGAAGGGGGTCAGACTGTTCCATTGAACCACGACATTCTGATCGCCGGGTTGCAGTGGAAAGGTGACCCATTGCCCATCCTGCTGGACCGGCAGGCTCTGTTTGCCGATCCGGACCGACTGCAGATTGGCCCTGGACGGCAATTCGATGGTATGCTGCCCGCCGTGGCTGGCCCGGATCCTCAACGCCAATTCACTTAAACTGTGCCGCCGTCCGGGCGTCTGCACCAGGCGGGCCTGGTGGATCGTCACCGTTTGTCCCGCCAAGGCCCCCGGACGCGAGATGTGGATGTCGAGTTTTTCGCCCGGCCAGGGCTTCCATTGCGGCCGCCAGTGGGCCGTCTCATCCTGCTGGTGGACGGCATTCAGTCCCGAGTATTCGCAATGCCATATCGGGCTGGCGTTCAATATCCAGGATTCGGTCCACGGAACGGCCCGTGGAGCCGTCAACTCGATCTTCGATCCAATCTTGAGGGTCGATGAAAAGCGAACGATGGTCTGCTCCGGAGACATATTTATCAGAACCTGACCATGCTCCACATGCAGCCCGGCCGTGGTCGGAGATTCCTGAGCCAGTAATGGAATATTGGCCACCACCGGAACTCCGACGGGAGTGACGCGCTCGACGGTTGTATGCACCTGCCAATTCATCCCGAGCTGCAGCTCCCGCGTAACTTGCAGAAAGGAAGGCAGTGCCGTTTTGTCAACGGCGTTTGCGACCCGGGCGTGCGTCGGTCGAATCCGTGTCAATTGAATACTGGCTCCGACGCTTCCATCCGGTAAAATTCCCGTCGTCTCCCATCCGTCAGCCGAACAGGCGGCCGCATGGGGTTTGAGGGGCAATGGGATTTGCACTGTCTCTGCCTGGGAAACGCTGCCCAACATGACAATGGTATGCAAGCCTTGAGGCACCACCGCCCATAACAGGCCTGTGCCGTCTCTTGCCAGCCCGCTTATCGGCGCGTAATCCATAAGAATTTGCTCCGGCGCCCAGGAGTTGCGGTTGACCGGAAGCGGCACGGCGGTGGTCGTCGCGGCATGTGTCTTGAGCAGGATTTGCAGTTCGTCATCTGCAACGGCCAACTCCAATCGCGATATATCAGCGCAATAGGGAAGACAGTCCACCGGGGCAAGC
This sequence comes from Desulfobacteraceae bacterium, assembly GCA_050291625.1. Taxonomy (GTDB): domain Bacteria; phylum Desulfobacterota; class Desulfobacteria; order Desulfobacterales; family Desulfosarcinaceae; genus JARRKU01. Next base: position 13,814 of record JBNKKC010000065.1, on the reverse strand, counting down.
AGGCGCTCCCGGAGTTCGTCGAGCAGCTCGGTTGGCGGAAATCCCGTCTCCGACGCTCGGACCTCGGCAACCGACCCGCCAATCAGAACGGCAACCATAACCGTTGCGGCGCCGCTATTAACCAATGGCTGGCGAATCCTGGCCAACCAGGGCCGCCAGTCGAAAAGCCCCCATATCAGCATGGCCATCAGGGTCACGCGAAACAGAGCCAATACCAGGTTTACCCATGGAGACAGCAGGAAAAGGCGCATCTGCTGATCTTTGGCAACCGGCCCGCTCCACTCCAGATCAATTACGTGCCAGCTCCAGTCCGGCAGCCCCGGACCCGTAGGTATCAAGGCATTCGGATCATACCACTCCGGCCGCGAAGCACGATCCTGGATTCGGGCAGAACCTGTGGTGGCCGGCTCTGACAGCGCTTTTTGCCTGGCGGGCACCGGAGGCTCCTGCGGCATCGGGCTGACAGCTTCATCTTCTGAAGCGACCGGAACCCGGGCAACGCGGAATGTCGAAAATGCACTGTGCGGCGCCAACTGAGGATAAATACCCCCGCGAATCTGATTGGCCATGAACGGCACGGCCAGAACCAGCAAGGTGGCCATGGCACAAACCCCCCAGAATATGACAAGGCGCTTTATCCAGCCGGTTGGCAACAGGGGTTGCAGCGCCAATACCGCCAGAACGTTCAACCATACCAAGCGCGGCGCACCCGCCTCATGAAAAGTCAAAGCCGTGACAGCCAGAGCCAGAAGCCCCCAGCGCCAACCGCGCAACTTGGACACTGCCAGCGCTATCATCAGCACCAGAAAAAAGTCCAGCAGCGACCAACGCTGAAACCAGGTGTCCGAAGCACGATCGACACCCAAAGCCGCCAGCAGGCGCCATCCCGGCGGCAGGTTGAGAGTCGCGGCAAGGTTATCACAATCATGATCCCATCCAACGGCGGGGAACGAAATAGTGCGCTCCGGCAGGCGGGATTCCGCCAGCAGATCCAGATCCCCGCTGCGCAGCTGTACGCCGGCGGTTTGGCTCTCGCCCTGAGCGCTGATGACCTGATCCTTGCCGTCGATGGCAACGCGTCCCAGCGACATCGGCGGTGTGACCGCCAGCCACCACTGTCGGCTCAATTTGCCGCTGATCCGGTCCTGAACGGTCATTCCTTTACCGTCGAAATCGAGCCACATTCGACGCTGCATCGCCAGCCGATTCGGTGCAGGATGCGGATCGCCCCGCCGGATCTCTTTCAGAATCAGGGCAGTGCCCGATTTGATCAGATAAGCGGGCATCCGGCGCCACTCCGGGGGCATGTCGGTTTGTCCGGGTTCCATCCGCTGGGCACCCGAGATGTCAACCATCCTTAAATGGTGCCGTGCTTGAAACGACCAGATTTCATCGCCATAGGGCGCCTGGCCAGAGGAAAGTTTATGAACGGCTCCCGGCAGCCGGGCAATCAGTCGAAGCTCCCAGCGGCCGGGTCTGACTTGAACAATGAGGCTGCCGTCCGAATCGATCAGAAGGGGCAATGGACTCTGGATATGCATCGGTACGGCGTTGTCCATCAGTATGGATTTCAGACGTATTTCCCGCGACGGACCCGAGACATCCAGGCGTACCGCTGTTGTCATCCGCATGGGTATGGAATCGTCGATGAGCCGAAAAATCCGGACGTTCTGCCGCTCGGGTTGCACGTCGACCGATTGTCGCTCATTGAGCCACAGCCGTCCCTGATCATCAAGCAGCGGTGCGGGAATGTTGCTTCCATCAACGACCAGTGAGAGCAAACCGACGGTCGGCGGAACGCGAACCATATCGGGCATTCGCTTCCAGGCGAACCGGCCGTTGATCCGATGCGTCCCCGGCGGCAGATAGATACTGGCCACCCCGCTGCGATTCATCACCGCAACAGAGCGGCCGTCTGCGGCAACGCTAAGCGGCCAGGTATCCGTATCACCGGGCAAGGCCACCCAACCGGGCGCAAACAATTGCCATTGTTGTTCGAACTGACCGCCCTCACTGCTGACGGACAGCTCAAGACGCGAAGGCCACTGGCATCGCACAACGCTCCGATCGTTGAAATTAACGGGGCACAGCTTCTCTTCATGACCGTGCAGCACCCATGAACGCCACCGGTCGAGTTCCTCCGGAATGTCCTCCCCGGAGGCAGCCGCAGCCGCGGCAATGACCAGCGTAAAAGCAAGCACCATTGCGGCCAAGCGTGTACGAACGACAGATTTCATCATGTCCCTCTACTGGTTGCAGGCATACGATATTGATCCCACGACAGGCTCGTTCCGGATGCCCGGATCATTGTGTGACGCTTCCTGAAATCGGTTGGGTGAATCGGTGATGCAAACCCGGCAGTTGGCAGACGTCCCACGCACCGGGCGGCATGCGCAGTCCAGATCGCTTTATAGGGCGAAACCCGTCGAGTGTCAATTCGGTCATGCCATGGCGTATCTAATCCAAAGCAAGGTATTGAGAAAAATGATCGAACCGACGCACGAAGCGCCGCAACCCGCTTTGGAGCGAGGCCGGCCGATACCCGGCATGATATGCCTTTTGGCTGACAAGCGAACAGTCTGCGGCACGAGCGACCGCCAATGTCATTTGGCGGATACGAACGGATCGGATCATCACGGGCTCGGCTCCAAGTTGCCGGGCCAGGGCCAGGCCGAGATCATAACGTGAGATGCGGGTGTGCCCGCCAAGATGAAACACCCCCTTTACCCGCCCCAGAAGCGCCAATATTCCATGTGCGGCACTGTCGACATCAACCGGCGTGCGAAACTCATCCTCAAACAGTTTGAGGGTTTCATTGCGACGGATGGCGTTCATCATCTGAACGCCGAAATGACGGCCGGAATAAGGCCCGGCACCGAACATCAAAGGCAGGCGGCACACCAGCGCATCGGAGCAATGGTCCAACACCTCTGCTTCCGCCCGGGCTTTATGCTCCCCGTATACGCAAATCGGTCGGGTCGGCGCGAACTCGTCATAGGGGGCCTGACGACCGTCAAAGACCAGATCGGTGGACGTAAACAGATAAGTGATCCCGGACCGATTGCATATCCGGGCCAAACGGGCAGGCACCTGCCGGTTGATGATGTCACTGGCTTGCGAATCTTTTTCACAGGCCAGCGGGTCGGCATTTGCGGCGGCGTGAATGATCGCCCGGGGACGAATTTTCCGGATAAGATCGCCGTGACATCGCCCGTCCCTCAAATCCGCCCGGATCGTATGAAGACCCGCTATGAGCGGTTTGTGGCGCCGATACACACCGTACACCGTCCATGAATCCCGGGCCGCTTCGCATAGTGCATGCCCCAAGAGTCCACTGGCGCCGGTGATGATCAATCCGGGTTTTTCCGAGAGCATTCGATCCATACACGTGTTCCAGGCGTTAAGATTTCGCAAACAACCCGTCACTGAACCGTTTCCAGGTTTTCCATAATCTGGTAAAGAGGCACATCATCTCAATGGCCATCGAAAGTTTAAACATATGACGCATCCACCAGTGATAGCCTACTTCATCACTCCCCATGGATTCGGCCATGCAAGTCGGGCGGCGGCCGTGATGGCAGCCGTTCAGGAGCGGGCCCCCCGGGTCCGTTTCGAACTGTTTACGACATGTCCAAAGCAAATCTTTGACCAGTCGCTTATCGCATCGTTCGGATACCATACCGTCGATGTGGATATCGGCATTGTTCAAGACACCCCCCTGAAAGAGAATCTGCCGGCCACTTGCCGGGCCCTCGATCGCTGGCTGCCGTTGAACAAGGATGTCATTCAGCGGACAGCACAGCTCCTCAAACGAAGACGCTGTGTCCTCGCTGTATGCGACATATCCCCTTTCGGAATCGAAGCAGCCGCAGAAGCCGGCATTCCGAGCCTCTTGGTGGAAAACTTTACCTGGGACTGGATTTACAAGCGATACGCGGCCGATGCGCCCTGCCTGCTCCGGCACAGTCGTATGATGCAGGCGGTCTTTGCCGGAGTGGACTACCACATCCAGACCCGGCCGCTATGTCAACCAACCGACAGCGATCTGACATGCGGTCCTATCAGCCGTAAAATCCGGACCGGGCGCCATCAGACCCGAAAAGCCCTCAATATTCCGGATAACGCAACGATGGTTCTGATTTCGATGGGGGGCGTGCGGGATCGTTTCGAGTTCCTTGATCGCATCCCCTACCAGCCCAATCTGTATTTTGTCATCCCCAGCACGGATGGCCTGATCGCATCGCAGCAGAACGTCATTCTGCTGCCGGCTCACTCGGCCTTTTATCACCCCGACCTCTCGCTGGCCGCAGATCTTGTAATCGGCAAAGTCGGTTACAGCACCCTGTCTGAAATCCACCAGGCAGGCACTCCGTTCGGCTATATCCCCCGGCCGGAATCACCGGAATCCGATTCGCTGGTGGATTATATCAACAACCATATGTCCGCACGGCCGATATCGGCCGAAGCCTACACCTCGGGCCGATGGATCGATCAATTGCCGCGGCTGCTCTCTCTGCCCAGAGGTCAAACTCCCGAACGCAACGGCGCCGACCAGGTAGCGGAGTTTATTCAGAATCTGTTCGGCTGATTTAGACGTTCAGAGAAATCGGTTGCGGATCGTACCGATATGCTCCACCCAACACTCCACTTCGTCACCAGACTCGAGAACGACCGGCGGATCACGGAATATGCCGACGCCGGAGGGTGTACCGGTAGCGATGATGTCTCCCGGCGTCAGCGTTATATCCGTACTGATATCGGCGATCAGGAAATTGACATCAAATATCATGTCCCGTGTCGTACCCGACTGCATGAGTTGTCCGTTCACTTTTGCGGTCAACCTCAAGTTCTGCACGTCCTCTATTTCATCGGCGGTGACGAGCGCAGGCCCCATGGGCGCAAACGTATCAAACGACTTCCCCCGAAACCATTGAGAATCAGCAAACTGCGCCTGCCGGCCGGACACATCGTTCATGACGCAGTAGCCGGCGATATAGTCATACGCCTGCTCAGCAGGGATGCGTTTGCCCTCTTTGGCGATGACAACCGCCAACTCAACCTCCCAATCGATCTGACCTGAGCTCGAGGGCATGAGAACCGGGTCAAAGGGACCGTTGAGGGTATTGGGCGTCTTGCTGAAAAGCAGTGGCGATTCTGGCGCATCAAACCCGCCCTCTTTGGCATGCTCGGCATAGTTTTTACCGATACAGATAATTTTCGCCGGCCGGGCAACAGGCGGTCCCAGACGCACATCCATGCGTTTCCCGGTAAACGTACGCCTCCGCAGACGATCTATCCATCCCTCCTGCAGGAACCGCCCGCCGATATCCGGGATTTCTGGATAAACGGCTCTTAAATCCACAATGCCGTCGTCTTGCCATAATCCCGGCATCTCATGACCGTGAGGGCCAAATCGTATTAGTTTCATGCATGCCTCCGTGATCTCTATCGATTTTTAAAATGCCATGAAGGCGCGGTGGTGTAAAGCATGCCTATTGCCTCTTTACAAAAAATGCAATCCGATTTATGTAAATTGATTTAGTAGCTGCAGCGAGACCGTTTTTTTACGTTGCCAGAGTCATGAAGTTGCCGTCGGCAACCGGGACACCTAAATCTAAGATCACTGAGTTCTCTATACCGCCAGGCTTGTACCCGTTGTATTGCACCGGTTTCTGCAACAAGCAACCATCTTGATCCAATTGGCGGAAGGAAGGTGAATGAAATCGACATCATCCCAGGGTCATGGCAAACAAACTGAGCAACCCATATCCGAATGCGCCGCCTTGAAGCCGATGGACGCCATGAAAAAGCTCGGCGACTTGTTTTGCAAGCTGGGACCGGACCCTCATAAAAATATCCATATCATTGTGCGGCATACAAATGAAGTCCTTCGCAGCACTTGTTCAATCTACAACCGCCTGGATGATAAAAGCACCTCCCTGACATGCCGGTCCGGCCACAATCTGCCTGAAAATTTCCAGATGGACGAAACACCCGACGGCCACATTTGTTACGAAGCCACCATAAAAGGAAGTGGCCAGCCGGTGGTTATTCCCGATATTTCCAAAACACCCTACCAGGAAAGCGATAAACTGGCAGGTCTTTACGGCATCAAATCTTACTTGGGATACCCGGTGCGTTGCGACGGCATCGTTGTTGGATCGTTGGCGGTTGTCGACTTGAAAACGCGTCAATTCGATGAAAATGAGATCCACTATATCTCTGTGCTGGCCAATGCTATTTCCCTCGAGGAGGATCGCATCCGCGCCGATAAAAAAGTCAAGCAAAGTCAAAACAAATACATGGATCTATATAAGATGCTGCGTCTGCTGGCCGACAATATTCCGGATCCGATCTGGGCCAAGGACATGGACAACCGGTACCTTTTCGCCAACCAGGCCATGTGCGACAAGCTGCTCAAGTGCCGGCAACCGGATGACACATTGGGTAAATCCGATCTGGACTTCGCACGGCGACAGCGACAAGAGGGCTATCAGCATACTTTCGGTGAGATATGTGTCGATTCAGATGAAATTATCAAAACGACACGCGAGGCCGGCCGCTTCCTTGAGGAGGGCTTTGTCCGGAACCAACGGTTGATTCTGGATGTCCACAAAGCACCATTTTGGGGTGCGGATGGTGAAATGATCGGCACAGTGGGTTGCGGTCGTGATGTGACCAAGGAAAAACAGACCGAAATGGCCTATGAGGAGAGCCAGCGCCGCTATCGCAATATGTACGAAAACATGCCTGTATTAATGTGCAGCCTGGACAAAGATGCACGCCTGACCAGCGTCAACAAGGGGTGGCTTCATACGATGGGCTATGAACGGGACGAGCTTCTGGGGCGCCGGATTTTCGATTTTTTTTCGGAACAAAGCCGACGGAAAGCCATTGATGTCGCATTTCCCGAACTTTATAAGACAGGCCGCTTAAACAGTCAGCCCTTTACCCTTCTGGCCCAAAATGGGGAACCTAAAACCATCCAATTCAGCGCCGTGACTGAAAAGAACAAGAACGGACACAATATCGGCGCACTGGCGTTTGCGTTGGATATCACGGACTCCGAGCGATCCGAACTGGAAAAAAACCGTCTCTCCGCTCGATTGCAGCAGGCTCAGAAAATGGAAGCCATTGCGACACTGGCCGGTGGTGTGGCGCACCAGTTCAACAATGCGCTGGCCGTCATCATGGGCAATCTCGAGCTGATTCAGATGGAAGAGTTGCAGAATGAGAAAATTCGCCTGTATATCGATCCCATCGGCCAGGCCGGGCAGAAAATGGTGCAGTTGACCGGACAATTGCTGGCGTACGCCCGAGGCGGCAAATTCCAGACGCAAACCATCGCGGCGCACACCTTTGTGAAAGAAACCCTGCGCCTGGTCAAGCACAGCATCGCACCGAAAGTCGAGATTCGAACCGAGCTGGACAAAAACACAGACCATATCAACGTGGACCTGACCCAGATGCAGATGCTCCTGGCAGCCATCCTGTCAAATGCTTCAGAGGCCATGGACGGCGAGGGTCTGGTCACGATCCGTTTGAACAATACAAACGTCAGCCGTAAAGCGTGTGTGGATCATCCCGGCCTCAAACCTGGGAACTATGTGATGCTGAGCATCACCGACAATGGCAGGGGTATGGACGAACAGACCCGTCAGCGGATTTTCGAACCCTTTTTCACAACAAAGTTTCAAGGCCGCGGTCTCGGAATGGCTGCTGTGTATGGAATTGTCAAAAAACACGGTGGCTATATCTATGTCGACTCCATATCCGGCGACGGAACCACTGTATCGATCTATCTGCAGGGAACAAAAATCAAACCCGGATTTGCCGAAAAAGTCGAGGCATTCGAAATTCAGCGAAGCGGAACGGCGCTGATCGTCGAGGACGAGCACCTGGTAATGGAGGTCAATCGAGCGATAGTCGAAAAGCTGGGTTACCATGTCCTGGAAGCCCGAACCGGCGAAGAGGCGATCAATCTTGTCAAAAGCCATGAAGGGCGGATCGATTTCGTTTTGCTGGATGTGATATTGCCGGACATGGACGGCAGCCATATCTACCCACGGCTTATCGAGGCCAGACCCGGCATCAAGGTGATTGTCTGCAGCGGATTCGCCCTGGATGGACCGGCACGGCAAATCCTCGAATCCGGTGCCGAAAGCTTTGTGCAAAAGCCCTTCACCATGTCGGCCCTGTCAACGGTATTGAAAAAGATCTACAATGAAGATGAGTGAGTCATCCGGTTCCGGGCACAGCACCAGGTCCGGGAGTCGGAAGGCGGATATGGCAGGCCAGGAGGGATTCGAACCCCCAACACCCGGATTTGGAGTCCGGTGCTCTACCAATTGGAGCTACTGGCCTGCGAAGATAAGGAGTTTTCATTAACAGCTCCCGGTCTGAAAATCAAGTCGTTGGAAATGTGCACAACCGATATGTCGTATGGCTGTGCAGAAACATTCTCTGAACGTCTACAGCAGTACGATAATGCCAAACACGGACTAAAATGAAAATTCCGGGCTATCAAATCGAATGCGAAATCGGCCATGGCGGCATGGCTACCGTCTACCAGGCCGTACAAACCTCACTGGAACGGACAGTCGCACTAAAAGTGATGGCCCCGGCATTGGCAGGGGACACGGCATTTGGCGAGCGTTTTCAAAAGGAAGCCAAAACCGTTGCCAGCCTCACACACCCCAATATCCTGGCCGTCCACGATATCGGTGCTGTCGGTCCTTACAGCTATATCGCGATGGAATTTGTATCCGGTGGAGACCTTAAGCGGCGCATCCGCGAGGGCATCTCCCCCGACCTCTCCCTGCAGGTTATCAAACAGGTGGCAGCCGCGCTGGACCATGCCCACAAGCAAGGCTTTGTCCACCGCGACATCAAGCCTGAAAATATCCTGTTCCGCGACGACGGAACCGCTGTGCTGACCGATTTCGGAATCGCCAAATCAGTGGATTCAACGACCCAGATGACCATCACCGGCGTGAGCATCGGCACACCGCGATACATGAGCCCGGAGCAGGCCCAAGGCAAATCAGGACTCGACGGCCGCAGCGATCTTTATAGCCTGGGGGTTGTTCTGTTTGAGTCATTGACCGGAAAAGCACCCTTCGATGCGGAAACCCCGGTGGGAATTGCCTTGAAGCACGTCCAGGCGGCGATTCCCAAATTGCCGGATCCTCTGTCAAAATATCAGCCGCTTATCAACCGCCTCATGGCCAAAAATCCCGCCAACCGCTTTTCCACAGGATCAGAATTGATCGAGCATATCGAACAGATAGAGGCCGGGAAAAAGCTATCCCGCTTTACCGCTTCCAAGCACCGGACGGCTGAAACCAAAGTCGGTGGATTGAAATGGCTGGCGGTGACTCTGGCCCTGATTCTGATTATCGGCGCCGGAATCTACTTTGCTGCCCGAAAACCGGCGGAAACGGCGGCGCCCGCCCCGCCGGCGACAAATGAACGGCAGCGGTTTTCCGTTCCGGATGAACAAGGCACAAAAAGCAGTGAAACCGTCGACATTGCAAAACCGATGAACCAGGCACCGGCATCTCCGCCAGGGCGGATTCCGACACCGCCGCCGCAAAAGGCTGAGGCGCCTGAAGCTGATCAGACGCAGGAAAAGATTCGGGAGATACTGGCGGCGGCCGAACAGGATCTGGCCGCCTTGCGTCTCAGCAGCCCTGAAGGAAGCAATGCAGCGGAAAAGTACAGCAGGGTACTGGCCCTGGACCCGGACAACACGGCCGCCCTGAAAGGTATCGACAAACTTGTCGGCAAATACCTGATGCTTTGCGACGAGGCCATATCATCGCTTTCGTTTGACAAAGCCGATGCCTATCTTGACAGTGCGGCATCGTTCAATGTGCAATCGAATCAGATCGCAGCCGCCCGCGGGCGGGTCGAAAAGGCCCGCCGTGAACAAGCCGGGAAAATTCAACAGGCCAGGCAGAACGCCCTTGCGGTTCAGGATAAATCGCTGCAGGTCACCGGTCCGAAACACGGCGACCGATACAGCAATGCCTTGGGGATGAACTTCGTCTTTGTCGGGCCGGGCCGCTTCATGATGGGCAGCCCCGAAAACGAACCGGGCCGCAACCCCAACGAAACCCAGCATCCGGTCATCCTCTCCAAAGGATTTTGGCTCCAGACCACCGAAGTGACACAGGCGCAATGGGTGCTGGTGATGGGCGACAATCCGTCCCATTTCAAAGGCATCGATCTGCCCGTGGAGAGCGTATCGTGGCAGGATGTGCAGCTGTTCATGGAAAAACTGAACCAGAAGGACGGCGCAAACATCACCGTTCGACTGCCCACCGAAGCGGAGTGGGAATACGCCGCCAGAGCCGGCACATCGACCGCCTTTGCCTTTGGCAGTTGCCTGACCAGCCAGCAGGCAAACCATATCGGCCGATCACCCCTGGCCGGTTGCGAAGCAAGCGATTACCTTAAGGAAACGATTGCGGCCGGAACCCTTGCAGCCAATAGTTGGGGGTTTTTCGATATGCACGGCAATGTCCACGAGTGGTGCCAGGATTGGCTGGGCAACTATCCCCCGCAAGACGTTACCGATCCAACGGGTCCGGCAAGGGGACGATACAAGATCATCCGCGGCGGCAGTTGGCGCCAGAGTGCCGCCGCCTGCCGCAGTGCCGCACGAAACCGCTACGCCCCGACCCGCCGCAGCAGTTCTCTGGGATTCCGTCTGGCCGCCGATTAGTGTCCATTCAGAAACGGCATTCCCGAAAAGGGATCGGGATCTGCGACTTGCGGTCCAGCTCGGCGTTCTCGCTCCGTTGAAATCCTCGACGTAGCGCCGCTACGCCTGCGGTTTCAACGGAGCTGCGGCCTTGATCTGAACCGCAATCTACCATTTCTGAATGGACACTGATTAGAAATTGGATTTTTATACGCAATCGGCCTTTGCCAGTCTCGAGCGCTATCTCGCAAATGCCACAAAAAGCGAACACCTCAAAATAATAATTGTGGCCGGGACCCTTGCAGTAAATATTATGTTAAATTGCTGCCACTTGCATAGTCAGCGCAGGCGGCTTTCCATTTGATCAAACTGGCCGATAGATCGGCTTTTTCAAGGTATTCATAGTCGAGGCCGTTAACCATACCCCGGGGTTGATGAATATCTTCACCACATTCGGCCAATGCATTGGCAATGTGGATGATGACGGCGGGGTTCAGTTTTTCAACCGACCCGCTATGACGGCTGTGATGACATGCCGTCGCATCGAGAATGGCCTGAGGCAGCCCCCACAGGCCGAGAAGATAGGCGCCGATACACGAATGGTTTGTGCCGATGACCTTTTCTTCGGCCTCAAAGATCGGGATCGATATTTTTTCGGCCAGTTTGTTGATAACGGCAAAGCTGTCCGGAAGGTATGCGGCGATCAACAATTTGCCGATGTCGTGCAGCAGGCCGGCCATGAAGGCCGTATCGGCGTCCCGGCGGTCGAGCCCGCCTTCTCGTGCGATGATTTTGGCGAACGTGCTGGTGAGCATGGCATGCTCCCACAGCTGCTCCAGTGAAAATCCGGGGACTTTCAGGTGCTTGAATTTGTCGAACGTTCCGGACGATAAGGCCATGGCCTTGACCAGGTCGAGCCCCAGCATGCTCACGGCCTTGGCCGGCGCCGCAATCTGTTGGCGCAGGCCGAAAAAGGAAGAGTTCACCATCTTTAATATCTTGGCAGTCAGCCCGATATCTTTTGAGATGATATCACCGATTTTTTCAATGGAGGCGTCTTCGGTTTTGAGCTCTTCCACCAATTCGATATAGGTTGCCGGCATGGAGGGCAGTGAATCGATGCGGGATACAATTTCCTTAAGGCCTTGATTGTTTATCAATTGTTTGATCATAAAGGCACGGTTGATGGTCTCCCTGAGCTCATCATCGTCACACGGCTTGGCCAGGTATTGATGGGCCAGATCAACGGATTTCAACACCACATTGCGATCCGAATAGCCTGAAAGGATGATGCGCACGCTGTGAGGGTGCTTTTCACGGACCATTTCCAGAAAATCCAGCCCGCTCTGGCCTTCGAAAATCGTTTCGGTAACAATCACCTCGATGGATTCATTTTTCAGAATCTCCAGGGCCTCCGAAGGACCGGCGGCAAAACGCATGTCCCACTCCTGTCGCATCTTGCGAAAGCTGCGTTTGAGCGCATTTAGAACGAATTTTTCCTCATCAACGAAAAGAAGGGTCTGGGTCATATCGATACCCTTTCTGAATTAATTGACCATGAGGCAGTTTTTGAACATCGCCTCTGATAGCCGGCTCATTCTTGGCATGCAGGTCATCATCTGCGACCCATGTTCCGGGCCTGGCCTGACCCCTGTTGCATGATAAGCAGCGGCTGAATCGCTCATCCGTTTGAGAATTGACCTGTGCTCAATGTCGAGAAAACTGCTGATAAGGCAAGTGAACGGCAAGGCAGCTTCAAGCCGGTTAGATCACTTATCCAACTATCGGCCGAAGGACTTGCATCTTAAGTAGAATTTTCGCATACCCGGGAAGCTCGAGTTCGGCATTTTGACAAAACGCGCGTTTCCGTTACGGTATCGTCAAATCGTTGAATGGTCGAATCGAAAATGGGTTGCCGACCACATATCCGCAATATGATAACGGCGACTTGAGCTTTTTAGATAACCGTAGAGATATTATCTGACACGGGTCGATTTCATCGTTTAGGAAGGGGTTCGTGCCTTGTCCAACACTTTTCGAACCATCAGCGCCAAGTCGGTCCAGGTAACCGGTTTGAGCAACAGCCCCTTTATCCCCAGGGTCCTGAATCGTTTCTCATCGATCATCTTGTTGAAACCCGAGCAGACAATGACCGGAATAGTGGATTTTATGGCGATCAACTCCTCAACCAGCCGATCGCCATTCATGTTGGGCATGGTCAAATCCGTGATCACCAGATCAAAGTGATCCGGTCTGGCTTTAAACAATTCAAGCGCCTCAATGCTGCTGGTGCTCGCAGTCACATGATATCCCAGGTGTTTGAGCTTTTGCTTCTCAATGTCGGCTAAGCTCTTATCGTCATCGACCAGCAATAACCGTTCGGTACCAGTAGGCAGCGTGCCTTTAATTTCGCCTGAGGTTTTGGTCGTGGCTTCGATGAGCGGTAAAAAGACATTAAATACGCTTCCCTGTCCCGGCCAGCTCGAAACGTTGATAAATCCGTCGCAGCTTTTGACAATACTGTGCACAACGGACAACCCCAAACCCGTACCCTCTTCTTTGCCTTTCGTAGTGAAAAAGGGATCGAAGATCTTCTCGATCATCTCTGAGGAGATTCCCTCTCCGTTGTCGGTAACCGCCAGCTTCAAGTAAGTGTCGACCACCGCTTCAGGATTCGACGCCTTAAAGTTCTTATCGGGCCGGACTTCGTCCAGGCAGACCTCCATTACCCCGCCATTGCTGCGCATGGCATGCATGGCATTGGAAGAAAGGTTCATCAACACCTGGTGGATCTGAGTGGGATCGGCCAGCACCTTGCCGTCGCTGTTGATAGTGCTGTGGATCTGGATGCTGCTCGGCAAAGAGGAGCGCAAGAACTTCAATGTCTCCTTGACGATCAGATTGATTTGCACCGCCTGCGTCTTCTGCTCAGTCTGACGACTGAAGGTTAAAATCTGCATGACCAGGTCGCGTGCCCGCATACCGGCACCATACAAATTCTGCAGATCGTTGTGCAATTCGGAATCCTCGGCGGTTTCCATCATCGCCAGTTCGGCGTAGCCTAATATGACCGATAAAATATTGTTGAAATCATGCGCAATGCCGC
>JBNKKC010000064.1:0-9179 GCA_050291625.1 Desulfobacteraceae bacterium | reverse complement strand
TACCCCTCGTAGATCACGGCCAGAATCGTGGCATGATCCTTTTTGGCGGTAATCAGATGCGGCGTGGTTGACAGATAATAGGCGCTGTCTCCGGGTTCCAGTTCAAAGCTGTCCGTACCGATGACGAGTTGCACCGATCCGCTGATCACAAAAATGAACTCTTCACCATCGTGCCGGGATTTCTCCTGTTCCGGCACGGCCTCGAGCTGAACCATCAGGGCTTCCATATGACGTCCCTGCACCTGTGGCGCCAGGCTCATGTAAGTGTATGCCTTCTGCGTCCCCTTCCGGGAAGTCGAACGCGATATCTCCATGCGCTGCCCCTTGCGCGTAACGGCGTAGGGTTTACCGCCGGCATCCGACAAAATACGGCCAAAAGCGCTGTCCAACGCTTTTGACAGTTTGATCAAGGTGCCCAGCTGGGGCTGCACCCGATTTTCTTCGATACCCGACAAGAGGTCGACACTGAAGCCGGTCAACTGGGCCAACTGGTCCAGGCTTAACTTTTTCTTCCTGCGATACGATTGGATACGCTTTCCGATGGCCTCGCCGGAGGGAAGGGCCGACGGTTCAATGTCGCCGGTCAGATCTTCAAAGTAATCGACGTTGATATAGCGTTTTGTCGCCATGATGGTCTCCTTTGATTCATTCACAGGGCACCGATATGCCTGGCGATCACTAGCCGCTGAACTTCGGATGTTCCCTCGCCGATTTCCAGCAATTTCTGATCGCGGTAAAAGCGCTCGACGTCATACTCTTTCATCAAGCCGTAGCCGCCGTGAAGCTGCACGGCATGGTTGGCGCAATTGTGCATCACCTCTGAACAGAGCAGCTTGGCCATGGCGGCTTCCTTTGAAAAAGGCAGTTGCTGGTCGCGCAACCAGCAGGCTTTGTACAGCAGCAGGCGGGCCGATTCGATCTCCAGGGCCATATCGGCCAGCTTGAAGGCGTTGACCTGGAAACGGCTGATGGGCCGGCCGAACTGTTCGCGCTGGTGACTGTATGTCAAGGCCATATCAAAGCAGCCTTGAGCGCCGCCAAGCCCCATAGCGCCAATGGAGAGCCTTCCGCCATCCAGGGTCTGCATCATTTGGTGGAATCCATCCCCCCGAGGTCCCAGCAGATTCTCTTTGGGCACACGGCAATCTTCGAAGTACAGCTCACTTGTATTGGATGCCCGCCACATCATTTTATCATGCATGACTTTGGCGGTATAGCCCGGTGTGCCGTTTTCAACCAGGATGCAGGACAGTTCCGGTTTGCCGTCATCGCGTGTGCCCGTCCGACACAACACCGTGACCCCCATGGAGATATCGGTGGAGGCGTTGGTGATAAAAATCTTACTGCCGTTGATCACCCATTGGTCGCCGTCCAGGCGGGCGGTGGTTTTAGCGCTAGCGGCGTCCGAGCCCGCGTTGGGTTCGGTCAACCCGAATCCCCAGAGCCCCTCTCCCCGGCAAAGCGCAGGAAGATATTTCCGCTTCTGCCGGTCGCTGCCAAAGTAGTAGAGCGGGCCGATGCCCAGTGAATTCTCCGCGGCAACGGTGGCGGCATGAGAACCGTCGACCCTGGCGATCTCTTCGGTGGCGATGATATAGGAGATGTAATCCATCCCCTGCCCTCCGTAGTCTTCGGAGACAACGATGCCGAACAAACCCAGTTCGGCCATTTTACGCATGGTGTCGTAAGAAAAGCTCTCCTGCGCGTCAAGTTCGCGCGCCACCGGCCGGATCTCCTGTTCGGCGAACCGGCGCACGCTCTCCCGGAGCATCTCCTGCTCCGATGTCAGCTGAAAATCCATATCCCCTCCCGATGCGGTTGAAAGGTGGAGGCCGGACAGGATGTGCCGTTGTGGGATGCAGTCATAAGAAGGATCGATCGAAAATGCAGTGCCCGGTCATGCGCGAATCGGGTGCCGTACAACGGCCGAACGCCGTATGAAGGTCTAAGTTCCTATGGCCTCGATGACGCTATAAACGAGGTTATCCGGCTTGTCAACGGCATTGCCGACAGCCGGATTTTCCCAAGCGGCTCGTATCGATGGAAGGGGTTTGCCGGACGAATCATACATGCCCGGCAGACGCACGCTATCCCGATTTGCTGCAGGAAATTCTGAAACAGTCCCGCAAATCGTTACATGTGGATTTTTTATCAAGTCCCTGTGTCATTGACCGATATCTTTATCAATAGCAGTGAGAAAGGCGGATTGCCCGATGAGCCAACTTAAAAACGTCGTCGTTGCGTTCATCTGCTCATGCACGCTGGTGGTTGGACATCTGTCCATGGCACGGATCGTTTCGAAACGATCTGAAAAAACCTTCCCCAAACCCCTGCATGGGCTGCAAGCTTCCGTGCATCCGGTCTATCCGGGCCAGGCACCGTGTTCCACCGAACAAATCTTTTCCCGTAACGGCCGCATGACCGGAAAGCTGATCTTCTGGAACAATCAACCCTGGGAACGCACCCTTTTTGAATATAACGACGAACTGTCTCTCTACAGTGTTCAAACCATGATATACCACGGAGAAAAAATCTCCCTGGTACGCAAAGACCTGTTTCGATCCTCGGGAACCGACCCCGGACCCGATCAACGATTGGAAACCTGGTATTATTATTTTGACAAAGACCGGGCCAACGCTCTGCGTCAGATCGATACTTACTGGCCGAAGACAGCCCTCGTCAAAGAAAGGCAAGTCTTTGACGAGACCGGCGGGTTGAAAGCCACCGCCCTTTTTGAATACGATCCTGATACGGATCGCTGCGAACCGGATGCCGATCAGAATATCCCCACGGTGACGCGGATGAGATTGATGGACGAAAACGGCGAAACCGTACTCGACTACCGTGAAACCGCCGACATCGACCTGCGTGCCCTCTACAAAGATCAGAACCTGACAGAAGCTGAAATCGCCCGTCGTGCCGGCGTCGCCCGGGATCGGAGCCGAATCCCCATCCTGATCATGGACAGCGGCATCGATATCAGCCACCCGGACATCGCCTATAAGATATGGAAGAATCCATTTGAATATCCCAATGGCCATGATGATGACGGAAACGGCCTGGTGGATGACATCTACGGCATTTCAGACAATCCGCGTTTGGGTCAACCCTCTCAAGATCTGGTTCTGCCGCGTTTTGGGATGCCGGCCTTTTCCCACGGCACACTGGTGGCCTCCATTGCCGTCGAAGGCAGGGAGGATGTGGCGATTATGGCTGCATCTGAAATCACCACCATTTACTCCCCGGAGATATTGCCGCACGTCGAACGCTTCATTAAAAGCCACGGCGTGCGCTACACCAACATGAGCTTCATCTTCGACAGACAGCTCCTGTCCACGGGTGCGGGTGCCGAGAGAATCTATCAAATCCAACAATTGATTCAGCATACGCCGGAAACCCTTCATGTCGTAGCAGCCGGCAATGGAACACTGATCGATGGAAAAGGATTCAATGTCGACAAGTTCCGGAAAAGCGGCGATCTGGTGCCTGCGATGTTGCCCCAGTCCAACACGCTGGTGGTCGGCGCTTTGAACACGGATCGACTCGACCTCGACGATTATCCGAATTATGAATTGGCCGATTTCACCAACGTGGGTGAGCTATCCGTGGATATCCTCGCGCCCGGCACCCGGATGTGCGGTGCGCAAATGGGAGGCGGCACCACATGTCAAGACGGGACCTCCTTTGCCGCGCCCTATGTCCTCAACCACGGGGTCCTGAATGTGGTCCGGGCCAACCCGGACTTGAACGTTTACGAGATCAAGGAAATATTGATGAAAACCGCCTATGTACCGGATCTGGACTATCCCTTTCCGGTGCGCTGCGGCGGAATCCTCCACCCTCAACGGGCTGCAGCGGCCGCCCGATGGTTGGCCCTGCATCCTGACGCTTCCGTGGATGAGGCCGTATTGACCGTGCGCCGAGCCGAGCCCCATCCCATTGCCGGGGAAAGCAATACAGAGCCTTATTTCAGCGCCTTGAAATCTTTTTGGGCCCTTCACCGCTTGGGCGATACCCGGCCCTGGTATGCACGAGTCGACAAGGAACAAGACCCGGCCGTTGAGATCCCATAACCGGCTGCTATCTCAACGACCACAGAGCATGTTGCTGGAAGAAAAATCGATTTATCAATCCGATACGATAGGCAAATTCACACTGAACCGGCTTTTTTCGCATGCAAGATTGCATTTTTTCCGGTGCCGGAATCCTCAGATCACTGAAGAACCCGCGTTCATAAAATACCCCTTACTCTCGGATTTGGTTGACCTTATTGCTTGACCCACCCCCTGTCATTCACTATAAAAACTAAATACACCCATTTTTTTTGGGCGGGCTTCATGCAAAATTTAATTTCCCGTTTCCCGATGATGCAACCCCTGGGGGCGGGTCATTGTGAACTTAAATCAGGAGGGGATAGGAATGAAACGATCATTCGTACGGTTATTTGTATTGATGGCCATCGCATGCGTCGCCGTTACCGGCACCGCCGGTGCAAAAACACTGAAACTGGCCATGGATGCCGATCCGGTTTCGCTGGACCCCCACGTCCAACTCTCTGGAGGCATGTTGCAATATTCCCACATGGTCTATGACCCGCTGGTCCGCTGGACGCCCGAAGGCACCTTCGAGCCCCGACTGGCGGTCAAGTGGGAGCTGGTCAACGACACCACCACCCGCTTCCATCTTCGCAAAGGCGTCACCTTCCACTCCGGCAATCCGTTCACCGCCGAGGATGTGGTCTTTACCCTGGCGCGTCTGAAAACGTCCGACGATTTCAAGGGGCTTTTCGAATACTTTACCGGCGCCAAGGCCGTGGATCCGCATACAGTGGATCTGATCACCAAGGAGCCCTACGGTCTGGTGATGGCCATGGCCACCTATATTTTCCCCATGGACAAGGCTTTTTATTCGGGGATCGATCCCAAGAACAACAAGCCCAAGGACCTGCTGCTGAAGACGGACTATACCTTTGCCAACTTCAACGAATCGGGCACCGGCCCGTTCCAGGTAACCGAACGCGAGCAGGGCGTAAAGACCGTTTTTAAGCGCTTTAAGGACTATTGGGACAAAAATAGCGGCAACGTCAGCCAGATTATCCTGACCCCCATTGCCGAGCCCCCGACCCGCGTGGCCGCCCTGCTCTCCGGCGATGTGGATTTCATCATGCCGGTCCCGCCCGCGGATCTGGACCGCGTGAAAAAGACAAAGGGGCTCAAGCTGGTCACCATGTCCGGCTCGCGCATCATCACCTTCCAGTTGAACCAGAAGCGGCGCTCGGAGTTCGCCAACCCCAAGGTGCGCCAGGCCATGGCCTATGCCTACAACAATGAGGGTGTGGTCCAAAAGATCATGAAAGGCTTTGCCACCGCGGCCGCCCAGAACTCTCCCCAGGGCTACCAGGGCTACAACGACGCCCTCAAGCCGCGCTATGATCTGAACAAAGCCAAGGCCCTGATGAAGGAGGCCGGCTACCCCAACGGCTTTTCCGCCACCATGATCGCCCCCAACAACCGCTATGTAAACGACGAAAAAATCGCGCAGGCCTTTGTCTCCATGATGAGCAAGATCGGCATCAGGATCAGCCTGAAAACCATGCCCAAAGCCCAGTATTGGGATCAGTTCGACGCCCAGGTGGCCGACATTCAGATGATCGGATGGCACTCCGACACCGAGGACTCGGCCAACTTCTACGAGTACCTCTATATGTGCCCGGACAAGACCACCGGCCGCGGCCAGTACAACTCGGGCAATTACTGCAACAAAGAGGTCGATCAGCTGACGCTGGCATCCAACGCGGAAACCGATGTGGCCAAGCGCTCGGCTATTTTGCAGAAAATCGAAAAGATCCTGTACGATGACGCGGCCTATATTCCGCTGCATTGGCAGAATCTCTCCTGGGCCTCCAGGGACAGCATGAACACCGAGGCCATTGTCAACGTGATGAATTTCCCCTACTTTGGCGACCTGGTCGTCAAGTAGGCTGACGTTCAATGACCGATGACAGAGAATGATAACTGATGAAGGGGGATCCTGTTTCGGGATTCCCCTTCTGTTTGAGAAACCGGACCGATGCTGGCATTTACCATTCGAAGGATTCTGCAGGCCGTGCTGGTGATGATGATCATCAGCTTCATCGGCTTCTCCATCAAACACAATTTCGGCGATCCGGTTCGCGAGTTGGTGGGCGAGCGGGTCACACCGGAAGAGCGCGCCCAGATCCGCGAACGGCTGGGACTCAACGATCCCTTCCTGATTCAATACGGCCGCTTTCTCAGGAACGCTGTCCGGGGAGATCTGGGTCGTTCGTTTTTCTTCAAACGGCCGGTCATGGAGGTGATCCTTAAAAAAGCGCCGGCGACCCTGGAACTGGTCCTGTGCGCATCTCTGATCATCATCCTGCTCTCCGTCCCCATGGGAATCTACGCGGCGATCCATCCCCGGCGGCTGTTGAGCCGACTGATCATGGGCGGCTCCATCGTGGGGGTCTCCATGCCGGTGTTCCTGACGGCCATCCTGTTGATCTATATCTTTTCGGTCGAACTGGGCTGGCTGCCCTCTTTCGGCCGCGGGGAGACGCTGCGCATCTTCGGTTTCTGGGAGAGCGGCCTGTTGACCAGAGACGGCCTGCTGCACCTGATCATGCCCTCCGTGGCTCTCTCATCCATCATGCTGCCCCTGTTTATCCGCCTGATCCGGGCCGAGATGATGGAGGTCCTGGAATCCGAGTACGTCAAGTTCGCCTGGGCCAAAGGGCTGATGCCCCGCAGGGTGTGGTACGTGCATGCCTTCAAGAACACCCTGCTGCCGGTCATCACCGTGGGAGGCGTGCAGCTGGGCATCATGGTGGCCTTTACCATCCTGACCGAAACGGTTTTTCAGTGGCAGGGCATGGGGGCTATGTTCATCGAATCGGTATCCCGTGCCGATACGGCGCTGATGGTCTCCTACATCGTCGTGGTGGGATTTATCTTTGTGGTGGTCAATACCCTCGTGGATCTGATCTACGGGCTGGTCAACCCCACGGTGCGGGTCGCGGGGAGACGATAAATGGGAGCTGCCTGGAACCGATTGAAACATTCCGACCTGCTCTACCACTTCAGGCGCGACCCGGTGGCCTATGTCAGTTTCACCATCCTCATGTTCCTGGTAATCTGTGCATTCGCCGCACCGCTGATCGCCCCGCACAATCCTTACGATCCGAGCACCATCGACATCCTGGATGCCGAAACGCCGCCGGCCTGGAAAGATCAAGGCAGCCGCAACTTTCTGCTGGGTACCGACGACATGGGCCGCGACATGCTCTCCACCATGCTTTACGGCATGCGCATCTCCATCATCATCGGCATCGGCGCCGTCTGTCTGCAGGCGCTGATAGGCATCGTGATCGGTCTGGTTTCGGGCTACATCAAGCGTCTGGACAACATCCTGATGCGCGTGGCCGATGTGCAGCTGTCGTTTTCCACCTACATGATCGCCATCTTCATCGGCGCCATCTTCCAGATGGTGTTCGGGGTGGCCAACTATGAACGCATCGCCGCCGGGCTGTTGATCCTGATCATCGGCCTGGCCGAATGGCCGCAGTATGCCCGCACCGTGAGGGCATCGGTACTGGCCGAACGCAAGAAAGAGTATGTCGAGGCGGCGCGCGTCATCGGTTTGTCGAGATATCGCATTATGTGGCGCCATATTTTGCCCAACACCCTGTCGCCGGTGCTGGTCATCTCCACGGTTCAGGTGGCCAACGCCATCATGAGCGAAGCCGCGCTCTCGTTTCTCGGGCTGGGCATGCCGCTGACCAAACCGTCGCTGGGATCGCTGATTACGGCCGGATTCGAGTATATCTTCTCCGGGTCGTGGTGGATTACCATTTTTCCCGGCATCCTGCTGGTGCTGCTGATCCTGGTGATCAACCTGCTGGGGGACTGGGTGCGGGACTACCTCAATCCGAAACTTTACAAGGGATCTTGATTGGAACATCTGCTCTCCATAGAAAACCTCAGCGTCGATTTCGCCATGCGCAAAGGAATCCTGCGGGCGGTCAACGACGTCAGCCTCTCCATCGACCAAGGCGAACGCCTGGGCCTGGTGGGCGAGTCGGGCGCCGGCAAATCGGTGTTGGGCTTTTCCGTCATCAACCTGATTTCAAAACCGGGCTATATCGCTTCGGGCCGGATCCTCTTTCACGGCAAGGAGATCTCCTCCTACGATGCGAACCGCATGCGCGAAATCCGGGGCAACAGGATCAGCATGATTTTTCAGGATCCCATGATGACCCTCAACCCGGTGCTGACTATTGGCGCGCAGATGCGGGAGACCCTGCAGGCCCACACCGATCTGAGCGGTCCGCAGATCAACGACATCTGCATTGAAAAGCTGAAAAAAGTTTACATCGCCTCCCCGGCCAGACGCCTGGAGCAGTATCCCCATGAATTTTCCGGCGGCATGCGCCAGCGCATCGTCATCGCCATCTCGCTGCTGACCAACCCCAATCTGATCATCGCCGACGAACCGACCACGGCCCTGGACGTGACCATCCAGGCCGAAATCATGGATCTGCTGCTGGAGCTTTGCCAGACCGAACAGATGGGGCTGCTGCTCATCACCCACGACCTGGCCGTGGTCTCCCAGGTCACCCAGCGCATCGCCGTGATGTACGCCGGCACCATCGTGGAGTTGGGGCCGTCCGACCGGATTATCCATTACCCCACCCATCCATACACCGCCGGCCTGCTGGGGGCGCTGCCACAGCAATCGGAAAAAAAGAGCCGTCTGAACCAGATACCGGGCGTCATGCCGGGCCTGGCCAAGATCCCGCCCGGATGCCCCTTTAACGACCGCTGCCACCTGGCGGCGGACATCTGCCGCGCATCACGCCCCGCCCTGGAAACCAAAACGGGCGGCAACCGGGCGGCCTGCCATATGGTGGACTAAGCCATGAGTATCGAAAAGCAATCCGAGAAGCAGAAACCCATGCAGAGCGGACCGCTGCTGCGCATTCAAAACCTGGTCAAGCATTTCGACATCAGCGGCGGCTGGCTGGATCAATTCGCTATCAGCGGGGGTCGCCTCCAACGCAAAAGAACCATCGTTCGCGCCGTCAACGGCATCAGCTTCGATATCTTACAGGGCGAAACCGTCAGCGTGGTGGGCGAGTCCGGCTGCGGCAAATCCACCCTGGC
>JBNKKC010000063.1:0-27982 GCA_050291625.1 Desulfobacteraceae bacterium | reverse complement strand
GAACCATCGCACACTTCTTTCCCGATACATCCTTCGACCCGATATTCGGGCAACGTGAGGGCGTGCCTAAAAAACCGGACCCCACCCAGGCCCTGGCGGCAACCCTGAAGATGCAGGCGGCGCCGCATGACTGCCTGTTTGTGGGCGACAGCGCCGTGGACATCGAGACGGCCCGGCGGGCCGGCATACCGTCTGTCGGCGCCGCCTGGGGATTTCGTCCCAAGTCGGAACTGGTCGAGGCCGGAGCGGGTCACATCATCGACCACCCCAAGGACCTGCTGCCCCTCATTTTCAGGTCTTGACAGCGAACGCCTAAGGATTAAATTGAACCCTTGGCTTCCTTGCGGGCGAAGCAAAATACAAAAAAAGTAACAGGAATGGCTAATGATCGATACATTAGATCCAGTTCTATTGGCACGCATTCAGTTCGCATTCACCATCTCCTTCCACATCCTTTTCCCGGCGTTTACCATCGGTCTTGCCAGTTGGCTGGCCGTACTGGAATGGCTCTGGCTCAGGACGGGCAAAGCGGTATACGCAGAGATCTACCGGATGTGGGTCAAGATATTCGCCGTCACTTTCGGCATGGGCGTGGTCTCCGGGGTGGTCATGTCCTTTCAGTTCGGCACCAACTGGTCCGTCTTTTCCGATCGAGCCGGTAATGTACTGGGCCCGCTGCTGGCGTTTGAAATTCTGACCGCCTTTTTCCTGGAAGCTTCATTTCTGGGTATCATGCTCTTCGGCTGGAACCGGGTAAGCCCCAAAATGCATTTCGCCGCCACCATCATCGTTGCAACGGGAACCTTGATTTCAGCGTTTTGGATTCTGTCGGCCAACAGCTGGATGCAAACCCCTCAGGGATTTCAAGAGGGCGCAGGGGGCCTGTTTTACCCCATCAGCTGGTGGCGGATCATTTTCAATCCGTCGTTTCCCTATCGGTTCGCGCACATGGTCACGGCGGCCTATCTGACCACTGCGTTTTCCGTGGCGGGTGTCGGCGCCTTTTACCTGTGGCGCAGGCGCCATGTCGCCCAGGCGCGCGTCATGCTGGGCATGGCCATGATCATGGCCGCATTTGTGGCTCCGGGGCAACTGCTGGTGGGCGATATGCACGGGCTCAATACCCTGGAACATCAACCGGCCAAGGTGGCTGCCATGGAGGGATTGTGGGAAACCAGACAAGGGGCGCCCTTGAACCTGTTCGGCCTGCCCGATCAGGAGCGGGAAACGACCCGCTACGCTATCGAGATTCCCAACCTCTCCAGCTTGATTCTGACCCACGAATGGAAGGGCGAAGTCAAGGGGCTGAAAGAGTGGCCCAGACAGGACCGCCCGCCGGCGGCCGTGGTGTTCTGGGGCTTTCGCGTCATGGTGGGCATCGGCGTGCTGATGATCCTGACAGGCGCCGCTGCCATCGTCCTGCACTTTAAAAAACGGCTGTTCGACACCCGTTGGTTTCAATACTGGTGCATGGCGTTGACCCCCTCGGGCTTCATTGCCGTGCTGGCCGGATGGTTCGTGACCGAGGTCGGCCGTCAGCCATGGATCATCCACAATGTCATGCGAAGCTCCGAATCGGTATCGCCGGTGGCGGGCGAATCCATCGCCATCTCGCTGGCCGCCTTTGTCTTAACCTACCTGTTTGTTTTCGGTGCGGGGACCTATTACATCATCAAATTGATCCGCAAAGGCCCCCAGACCCAGGAAGAAGCCTACGGCGCCCATGGCGTGACCAAGCCGGCTTTGCTCAGCAGCATGGTGCCGCACAAGGCAAAAGGAGGCGATCATGTTCAGCTTTGAAAGTTTCCTGGATCTGCCGTTCATCTGGTTCGGCATCATTGCTGCGGCGATCTTTCTGTATGTTCTGCTGGACGGATTTGATCTTGGAGTGGGGATTCTGTTCCCCTTTGCTCCGACGGATCAGTGCCGGGATCGCATGATGAACTCCATCGCACCGTTTTGGGACGGCAACGAAACCTGGCTGGTGTTGAGCGGGGGCGGCATGTTCGCCGCTTTTCCACTGGCGTACGCCGTGTTGATGCCGGCGCTCTACATACCGGTCATCCTGATGCTGCTGGGGCTGATCTTTAGGGGCGTGGCGTTCGAGTTCCGGTTCAAGGCCAGCGGAAAAAGCCGCCGCATCTGGGACTATGCGTTCCATTTCGGATCGCTTGCGGCTGCCCTGATGCAGGGGATGATCCTGGGTGCGTTCGTCCAGGGATTCGAGGTCCAGGGCCGCACGTTCGCCGGCGGCCCCTTTGACTGGCTCAACGCCTACAGCCTGATGACCGGCGTGGCGGTGGCCTTCGGCTATGCCTTGCTGGGCGCCGCCTGGCTGGTCATGAAAACCGACGAGATAACGCAGCTGTGGGCCCGCAAATGCGCCAGCTACGTCCTGGGGTTTGTAGCGCTGTTTATGGCAATCGTCAGCATCAGTATGCCCATGATGAATGCCGACGTCAAAGCGCTGTGGTTCAGCCTGCCCAACTTTTTCTACCTGCTGCCCGTACCCCTGCTGACCCTGGCCCTGTTTATCTTCATCTGGCGTGACCTGCACGCCGAAAGCGAGTATCGGCCCTTTTTCCTGAGCGTCGGTGTATTTCTGATGGGATATATGGGATTGGGCATCAGCCTGTGGCCCTGGCTGGTGCCGTTTGCCATCGATTTTCGTCAGGCGGCCGCGGCCGGCGCATCTCAATCACTGCTGCTGGTCGGCACAGCGGTCATGCTGCCGGCCGTGCTGGCATATACGGCGTTCAGTTACTACCTGTTCAGAGGGAAATCCTCGCATGAAGACGCTTACTGATTCTCAATTGCTTCCGGCTGAACCAGCCGGCTTGTGTGCTTAAACGCCTCAGCTGCCGCCATAGCCGACGGTCACCTTTTCGCCCTCCACGATGACCGGCACCTGGCGTCGCCCGTTCGACAGCCGCAACATTTCGTCAAGCTTGCCGGAATCTTTCTTGACATCATGATAGGTGTGGCCCTGCAAAGCCTTCCTGGCTCTGTCGGTGTAAGGTCAACCTGATTTTCCGTAGATCGTGACGTCTTGCGCCATTTTTCACCTCCAAAAAGAACAATGATCAGTTACAGTTCGATCCCTTTCCGGCGGCTATAGCCGATGACTTCGGCAGACGTTCCAACGTCGGATGTTCGGCGGCTTGCCACCGCGACACCGCAATACGGAAGATGGATCGTGCACTAATTGTCTTCTTTCACCGAACCCGGACCGGCCAGGGGTTTAAAGCGTTTTTTGTTCGCACCGCAGACCGGGCAGCACCAGTCATCCGGCATATCTTCAAAGGCGGTTCCTTTTTTGATCTTTCCCTTTCGATCGCCCCGGTCCGGGTCATAGATACAACCGCAGTTCACCATCTGGCATTGATACATCTCTTCCGGTTTTGCCATGGTTCGCCCCCTTGGTTATGGTCTGGATGGACACCCCCTACTTTTTGGCATATCCGATCACACCGCAGGCCACACGCGTTCCCGCACCGCCCGCAGGCTGGGTCTTAGCATCGTCCGCTTGCGCATGGATCACCACGCTTCGTCCGATAATGGACCCGGGACCGTCCAGGGTCAGCAAGGCATCGATGGTGTCGACCCTGGCGGCACCACTTGCATCGGCCGTGAGGTTTCCCAAATCACCGATATGGCGAACCTTATCAGCCGGTGCACCATGGCGTTGGTTGTCGGGGTTGAAGTGTCCGCCGGCTGAGGAACCGTCCGGAGCCCGGCAGTCACCGAACTGGTGGATGTGGAACCCGTGATCGCCGACCGCCAGGCCTTGAACACGGGCGATGACCCGCATCCCCTGGCCTGCACGCACAAAACTCACCGTCCCCCGGACCCGATGCCCCTCGGTTGGTCTCAGCACGGCCACGGCATCGGCCTTGATGCCTTGATGCCGGCCCAGCTCATCACAACCGGAAAATAGCACGATCGTTACAAACACGCTCGTCAGCATTTGCATAAAGATCCGTATCATCAAATCCTCCCTTTTGTGGGGTTCTTTTGTCTTATAATTAAGATGAATAGCGGTAGACGAAGACCCGGCTTGGCTGCTATCGTATCGCAAATGCATATGACATGTCCATCGGTTGACAAACAATTCTTCTGCTTGCTTCCCGGATGGAATTGATTTCAGTGGATAACATCGAAACACCCCATCCGGCAAACTGAATGAATTAAAGGGGAAAGAACTATGGATCTTGGAATTCAAGGAAAAGTCGCGTTGGTCACTGCGGCAAGCCAGGGTCTGGGCAGGGGATGCGCCCGCCAACTGGCTGCCGAACAATGTCGTGTAGCGATTTGTGGGCGGGATGGCGACACCGCCGAACGCGCCGCCCGGGAGATGTCATCTCAGACCGGAGCCCAAGTCGTTGGATTCGGCGCGGATGTGAGCCGTGCGGAAGATGTTCGAGGGTTGCTCGGCAAGGTTCGTCAAACTCTGGGAGATCCGCAAATCCTGGTCACCAACGCCGGTGGGCCGCCTCCGGGAACGTTTGCCAGCACACCGTTGGAAGCGTACGAGCCGGCGCTGCAATTGAATCTGATGAGCGCCGTTCACCTGATCCATGGAACGGTTCCGGCGATGAAGCGGCAGCATTGGGGCCGTATCATCGCCATCACCTCGATCTCAGTCAAACAGCCCATCGGCAATCTGCTGCTCTCCAACATGGCGCGGGCCGGACTGACCGGTTTTTTAAAGACCATCGCCACCGAGCTGGCACCTTTCGGCATTACGGTCAACGCCCTGCTGCCCGGCACGCACAAAACCTCGCGGATCGATCAACTGGCCAAAGACCGCGCCGATCGGGAAAAGATCTCCGTCGATCAGGCCCTGCAGAATATGGTGGCGGCCATTCCCTGCAGCGCCATGGGCGATCCGGACGACTTCGGTGCGGCGGCGGCCTTTCTGGCCGGCGAGCAAGCCAGATACATCACCGGCCAGAGCGTGCTGGTCGACGGCGGTAAATACACGGGGTTGCTTTAGATCCGACAACTATCGCGCTGCAGCCGCATCGATAAAGCATCCGCTGCCGCCGTCGTCTCCCGATCCGCCCGGCGGCGTGCCTGTCGAGATGCTCCAGGTATAATTGCCAGCCAGCGGCAGACCCACGGCGTCCTGGATGTCGGCGGTCAGGGTGGCGGTATAGGTCGTATTATTGGCCAGCGGCGACGACGGCACCAACATAGCCGTGTAGGTGGCGGTATCATAGCTGACCGTACCGGTCACGCCGTTGTCCACCAGAAAGGTGGATGTGTTGACGGTCGACGGATTCATGGCCTCGCTGAATGCAACGCCGAAATTCGCATTGACGGCGACTCCGGTAGAACCGTCGGCGGGCGATACGGTGACGACGGTCGGTTGGGTAGTGTCATACGTGATGGTGACAACCTGGGTGCTGGGATTTATCTCGGTCGAGTCGTCGTAGGCAATGATGGTGATCGTATTGGAGCCTTGACTCAGCGTCACATCCAGCGACCAGTTGGCGGTGCCGGTACCGGCGGCGCTGCCGTTGTCGGCGGATACGCCGTTCACTGTGACTTCTGAAATGCCGCTGTCGCCGCGCCCCGAATCGGTGGCGGTCCCGGCCAGGGTGATGTTGGCCGTACCCACGGCCTGCCCGTTGGTATGACTGGTCACCGCCACGACCGGCCCGGCGAAATCGGTCGAAGTGGTGCTGAGGGTAATGGCCAATTCGCTGGTGCCGGCAGCAAGACCGGCCACGGCGTTGGTGGCCGAGGCGGCGCCGGCAATGGCCTGTACGCTGAAGTTGAGATTCACCGGATTGACGTAGTTGGTGTACCCGCTGCTGTCGGTATCGTCGAAGGGCGAGGCATCGACATAGGTCGCGCTGATGACATCGTCGCCGAGCAGAACGCCCGCATCCGTGACATCGCCGTAAACACTGCCGCCTTCGTCGATGGAACTGCCGTTGACCGGCGCGGCCGAATCGAGCAGCAGCACCTCGGCGCCGATGATGGGATTGGCGAGGGTATTGAGCACGCGCACCCGGAAACTGCTGCGCGGATAGCCGTAGACCAATGCCGCCACTTCATCCAACTCCAGGGTGGCCTTATTGGTCGGCTGACCCATGCTGTAGTTCCAAAACATGGTCGACTCTTCGAATTCCGGCCCGCAGCCGCTGGAACCGGCAGAGAGGCACTCGGATCCCGGATGGCTGAGTCCGGCGTTGTGACCTCCCTCGTGGGCGATCACGGCCTCGGTATTCTCGGTGCCGCCCGTACCGTCTCCCCATGTATAGTCTTCTGCATTGAGGATGATATCGGAATCTACAGCTTCGTATCCCGGCCCGGGGACTGTGGTGAATGTTCCGGACACTCCCAGTACTCCCGAACCTGACGGGATACCAGTATTTGTACTAAAATCGCTGTCGATATTGATTATATTGACACCATCGTTGCCGTAAAGCACGGTATTTGTATTGGCCCCCTTGATAAATTCAAAGTCGGACATCACGATGCTGCTCCATCGATTCATTCCGGCATCGATGTAACCTTCCAACGTTCCTGTGATGGGGTTTGATATTTGATAGGTCATGGATCCGACTGTCCATTTTCTTAAATTGCCGTCACAGCAATCCTGTTGATAGTTTGCTCCACTGCAATTGTCTTGTGTGTTTCCGGTATCTCTAATCCAGCACCAAGCCCATAGTGACGTCGGCATCATGCACAGCAGCAATGCGATCCAGATCAACCTGCCAATCCTGTTTTTCATTGTCATTCGCCTCGCTTTCATTGCTTATCGATCAGATCCCTGATGCGCTGAACAAACGTGTCGAGCTTCTCCCCTTGCGGCGGAAGCGGATTCAATGTGACCTTCCGGGTCTCGACATCCTGCACCTTGCGTTCATTGAAAACCGGGCCGACGACCTGCTTGCCGACACCGTCCTGCGCGGCGATCACGCGGCAGACGCCGTAGTAGATCCCATAGACAATGTACTTGTCCTGCTGTCTCACGAGAAAGAGCAGCACCTCCTCACCCGGTGTAAACTTGGGGGCATGGTCGATTTCCAGGCGGGTCTCCCCCACCTGACCGCCCATGACTTTCAGCTCCACCACGGATGGTTTGGCCGGATCAGCGCTTTTAACATACTCCAGCACATCGATCCGGACGCCGGTGTAGATGCGATTCTGCTCCCAGTAGCCGAACGTATCGCGAACGGTGCCTTCAAGGATGGTATCCACCCTGCCCGCCATATACTCCAAAGAGGAGGGGATGACGAGGGTGCTTTGGGATACCTGAGCCGTGCAGGCCAGCACTGCGATCAACATCGCTGAAAAAACCACAAGTCGCTTTAGTCTCATTATCTTCCTCCCTAACCGGTCGGTCAGTATCCGAACAGCCGCCGGATCAATTGGAAAAATGTTCTCTATCATGATCTCAATTGGAAACCGATCCAACGCGATACCTTTATCAGCATCCTGAACCGGCGAACAAGGCACAATATCCACTATTTTCCAGTTTTGCCGCCGCCGGTGCCGCAGATTGTTGTTCGTCATGCAAATATTGTCAGTCGCCGATCAACCCCCTGGGCAGCTTCTTGAAAAAATAATTAATATATTAAAATAGTTATTTGTTATATCGTCAACAATGGCCGGTTTTGGATACCGACCCTCTGGGTGTTGCCGATAACCTTTTGCAAAAAAGATGCCTCAGCTGTATCAATGTCAATCCATCCTTGCATGGCGACCGCCAAATTGCAAATAAAAACAGTCCAGTATTGTTGGCATCCCTTTGCGTCCCAGCCAGAGATCGGGTCAAAATTTCATATCAAGCTTTCGCTCCGGGTACAAATACCATCAACTTGATTTATGGAAAAGCGCTTTGTCTATTTATCTCAGCAGTGCTTGTGAATTGTCGTGGCACGTATTACTTAATACCGTGGCACCACACGCGATGTGTACGGTATTGGGAGGATTTGCCATGTGCGGTCGATTTGTCGGTTTTCGAAAGATGGAGGAGCTGCAATCCTATTTTCCCATCGATCGAATGGCGTGCAGCGCCACCGAGAGTTTCAATGTCGCTCCTTCCCAGGAGGTGCTGGTTGTTTTTCGCCGGCAGAGAGAAAACATCCTGGACAAATTCCACTGGGGGCTTGTACCGGCCTGGGCCAAGGATACGCGTATCGGCAGCCGGCTGATCAACGCCCGGGCGGAAACCGTTGCGGATAAACCCAGTTTCCGCAGCGCCTTCAAACATCGCCGCTGCCTGATCCTGGCGGACGGATTTTATGAGTGGCAAGGGGCCAAAGGAAATAAACAGCCGGTGTTCATCACGCTGCCCGATAAGACACCGTTTGCGTTTGCCGGCCTGTGGGAACACTGGCGCGACAAAGCGAACAACGACGCAGCGTATCACTCATGCGCCATCATCACGACCCGGGCCAGTGCATCCATCCGTCAGGTGCACCATCGCATGCCGGTCGTCCTCCATGCGGATATCTATGAGGCCTGGCTGGATCCGGTCAACCGGAATGCGGTGCAATTGCAGGCAATTTTAAAGGAAAACATTCACCATGACTTCGTTTACCATCCGGTGTCAAAACAGGTCAATTCGGTAACGAACAATGAACCGTCCAATATTGAGCCAATGACCCAGGCGACGTTTGATTTTGAATCCTGACCTGTCCCTATCAAGCCCGGGATCTGCGCTGCGACATGCCTGTGCTTGTGTGGCCAAATCTGTCCCAGAGGCTTGTCATCCGACAGATATCCGTTGTATGTAGGTATTTTACAGCCAATTCACCATTGCGGATTCATGAATCAGGTATCGAATCGATGGACTTTGCCCAGCCTACGTCCCAGGCCATTTTGTTTGCGGATATCGCGGACAGCACGCGATTGTACGATCGCCTCGGGGATACCGTCGCCAGAAGTCTTGTGGCCCTCTCCATCGAGATTATGACAGCCGTGGTGCGCGCCAATGACGGTGCGGTGATAAAAACCATCGGCGACGGCGTCATGAGCCGTTTTGAGGATGCGGATACGGCGGCCGCTGCCGCGGTCCAGTTGCATGAAGAGATAACCCGGGAGAGGCGTCTCAAGTCCAACAACCTTCGTTTGCGAATCGGGTTCCATGTCGGACCGGTCATCGAAGAAGACGACGATCTGTATGGCGATGCCGTCAATGTTGCCGCCCGCATGACGGCTCAAGCCAAGGCAGGCCAGATCATCACATCGCGTCAGACGGTCCAGTTATTGAAAACCGAGCTCTGCACCACGGCACGCATGGTGGATCAAACCCGGGTCAAAGGTAAGACACGCCTGATGGACATCTTCGAAATCACCTGGGGACAACCGGGGGAGTTGACCATCATGAGGGACGTGGCGCGCGACATGATCACGCCGGTTTCCAGGGCCCACACCTTGATGACCCTAAAACTTCAACGTCAGCATATCAGCATCGATCTGGAGAACCCCATCGTTACGCTGGGCCGGAATCAAACCAATCGATTGGTGATCAACAATCCCGAAGTATCGCGCCTGCACGCCCGCATCGAATTTCGCAAAGATAAATTCATCCTGATCGATCAGAGCACCAACGGCACCTATGTCTATCCCGTGGGCCACAAAATGCTTTATCTGCGAAGAGATGAGATCCTGCTGGAAGGCAGGGGATTTTTCAGCCTGGGGAAGGAGGTCCGGCCGGATTCTCCAATGGCCGTTCATTATATGTGCCTTTAAGCAGGATCGGGGCATGGGTCTGCCTTGCAAAATGCAACAAAATTGGACCCTAAAAGAGCCGTTTTTTGTCACCTCGAGTCTGCCGTCGAAGAGCTTCCGAAAGGATAACTATAAAAGAATTAATAAAAAACTTGTCATTTGCCTCGCTGGCAGGGTATTTGCTTTTTATCGTTTGAAATCCCCCGCGGCACGGTCCATCATGGCGAATGACTGAAATAAAACGATTGCCATACTGCGGGCAGTGATAGAAACTGTGTGGAATCTAAAAAGGGTCAGCGATGAGCAAACGTCTCTTCATCTGGATTGGATTGATTGTGTTGATTGGTGTGATTTCGGCGGCCGGATGGTCTCTCTACGTTACCTTCAACCGTCCCGTGAACGAAATCCCGCCTCCTCCCGTTCGAGGCAAGATCCCCCAAATGTCGCAACAAGCGCCCGTCAACGCCATTCATCGGGCCAAGGTTCCGACGCCACCAGTGCAGGAACCGGCCGCAATGCCCGCTTCCGAGGAAGAAACACCCGTGGCGGATGCACAGGTGACGCCCGCCCCCCCGTCCCGGAACGCCGATCCCGCTGCAACGGATCAATCAGACGAACAGACGCCGATGGCGCCGAAGGAGCCGCCGGCGCCGGAACCCGTAAGACAGGACATGGCCGAAACGCCCGCAGTCCGGAGTGATGCAAAGGATTCCATGGCGATGCCGTCGCCCGAACCACCTCCGATGCAAAGTGAAACGACTGAGAGATCAACCAGCGAACCGGAACCTGAAAGCCTCCAAGCGCAACAGGAGACGCCCGATCCGATGTCGGCGAAACAGCCGGCCACATCCAAACAGGCCGCCGCCCCGGCAATGACTGGAGCGGAACCTGAAGCCAGGCAGGCGGCCGGGGCTGAAGCGCCGGCGGACTCGCAGTTCACCATCCAGGTCGGCGCCTACCACAACAGGACATACGCGGAAGACGCGATGGCTCAATTGTCCCGCAAAGGGTATGAAGCGTATATTTTGGAGGATACCGATAAGAAATCCAGAACCTGGTATATGGTCCGGTTCGGCCATTTCCCGACTCGCCAGGCAGCCCAATGGGCCATGAGCGCCTATCAAGACAAGGAGCAGAAAAAAGCGATTATCGCCCGCTCAGGCGCGCGATAGATCGATACCATCCAAGTGCCGCCCTTTTGCTTTCAATGGTCATCCTCTTATCCGGGCAGACCGTTATTGCAAAAGGGCGGCGTCCATTTCGGTGTCGTGGCGGAATCCGCCCTACCGACCGCAGCATTTTTTGTATTTTTTGCCGCTTCCGCACACGCAGGGATCGTTTCGGCCTAATTTTGGCCCTTTACGCACGGATTGCTCTATTTTGGGGGTCGTGCCGTCCCAGAAGTACCAGCGATCGTCTTCTTTGACAAACTCCGCCACCTCGTGGTGCTGCACCGGTTTGTCCTTTTGACGGTATCTGGCGATAAATTCGACGACGCCGGACCGGTCCTGCGGCATTCCGTCCTCTGTCCGCAGTATCTCCAGCGAAACCCATTCCGATCGTCTGGCCCACTGCTCGCTCTCTTTGCGATTGAATCCATGCCGCTTCTTTGGATGCAGGGTGTCGTAAACGTAATCGATGTCACGGTTGACATACGCACTGTAACGTGAGCGCATCAGCGCTTCGGCGCTCTGGGCCGTCTGTTCTCCGCTGATGAGCGGCTCGCAGCAATCCGCATAAGCTTTCCCGCTGCCGCAGGGGCACAATGACATAATACATCTCCTTTTTTGTTCACACGCTGATCTTCCAGCAACGATGAATTTTCTTCCGTTTGCTCTGATAATCTTCCGGAATGGTCCGGGACGTTATCTCTTCTATCTGCGACACGTTCAGCGTCCGTTCATGCAAGTCGAACGCCTGATGGTTTGTAGAGAAGTAAATCGTGCCCCCATCCCGCATCAGGGCCGCCACCGAATTGAGCAGGCCGGGGTGATCTGCGGCAATATCGAAATGCTTATCTCTGCTTCGAATGGTGTAGAAAGACGGCGGGTCGACCATCGCAAGATCGAACTTCTGCAAGGTGGTTGGGGGCTGGCGAAGAAAATCGATGACATGGTGCTGAATCAAGCGGTGATCCCGCCCTCCAAAGCCGTTGAGCTTCAGGTTTTGCTGCGCCCACGAAATGGCCGTCCGGGATCGGTCCACAGAAACAGTCGACCGAGCACCGCCATGGGCGGCGTAGCAGGTAAAGGATCCGGTATAGCAAAACAGGTTCAGGAAATCTTTGCCGGCGGCGGCTTCACGAATCATTTGCCGTGTGTTGCGATGATCTGAATAGAGTCCCGTATCGACAAAATCCCACGGATTGACATAGAACTTCAGATCCCGCTCCCGCACCACGATCATCTTGTCGGTATGTGCAACCCGCTGATATTGCTTTCCGCGGTTTTTGCCGTATCGCCTTGCTTTCAGGTGGATCTTGTCCGGACCGACATCCAGCGCCCGAGCAACCGCCGCGGCCATCTTGGGCAACCAATCGGGGGTCGACTGCGTGCGGGTATACTCGCCGACCACCAGATGGCCGCCGTACCAGTCCACTACGGCACGAATCTCCGGTATGTCCCAATCGTAAAGTCGAAACACCTCGACATGGTGCCTCGCAAACCGCTTGCGCAAATGCCGAAAGCGTTTTCGAACTCGATTGGCCAACATGTCGGCCTGTTTTTCGCAGGTTTGCTGCAATGCGGAGTCTATCATGGTGCGGCACTGGTCTTTTGATGAATATCCACCGGCACATGGTCGCTCAGGGGCATCATCTCCATTGGTTGACGAATTCTGACGCGATGGTTCCAAGGTCAGGTCGCAACCGCCGGACGCATCGAACCAAATATCGCTAACTATCCGGGCACGCGCAGAGGGGTCAAGAACTATTTCTGTCAGATGTGATTGTTTTTGATATCACTGGGTCATTTGGGTAGGATAAGGCCGGATTGCCGTCAAAGCCGCCGTCGGGAAAACAAATAAAAGGAGATAGATATGCAAGTCATTCATATCGAGGGTGTTGAAAAAACCGAATTGCACGACCCGATTTTCACGGCCGATAAGGTCAAGTTCCAGGAACTTGTTCCGGAAAGCATGGATTTTCAGATCAATATCGTACACTTCGGCAAGGGTGTGCGAAACAGACTGCATTTTCACAGCACAGAACAGATCCTGGTCGTAACCGCCGGTACCGGCATCGTGGCCACCGAGACCGAAGCGCGAACCGTCGGCGTCGGCGACCTGGTGCGCATCCCGGCGGGCGAAAAACACTGGCATGGAGCGACGGACGATTCGGAATTTTCGCATCTGTACATCATGCCCAAGCAGAGTGATCTGACACAGGTCGAGCGATAACATCAGACCGCCGGGGCATCCGGGCAAACTTCCATACAGCGCTAATTCAGTAGCAATTCACATGTTTTGCTTTTAGGCGCTGCGAGAAACACGATGTCGAGAATGATCAGGGGCAGGCTCAAAAACAGCCCGAACACCGGCAGTACGATATTTGAAACAATGACGAAAAACAGAACAAAGGGAATCAGGATCAAGCCCAATGATCTGAGGGTCAATTTTTCGGCTGCACATTTTATTTTATTCATATTCCGCTCCTGTGCGTCATGTCGTCTCTTTCAGATGAAGTTGTGGCTCCGCTGCATTGTCGGCCGCATTGCCCCGGGACTCTCACCCGGGCATCAAGGACCGGGAGCGATCAGGGGACGGATATCGGTTATCTTGAACCGGATGGCGGCAACAACGGCCTCGGCGGATCGATTGCCGGCCACTTTACGGATATTCTCACGAAAGGAGTCCAGCACTTCACCATAGCGCTCAAAACTCTCCACTTCCAGATAGAGCCTGACACCTTTCCAGTCAGCGGGAGCCGAACCCGGCTCCATCACGATAAAGCTTGCCTTTGGATTCTCCTGAAGATTCCTGAAACTCCGGTTGTCGCCGATGGCCATGATGATCGTCTTTTCATCAACCATTCGGGGCGAACCGAATACCGCTGCGTTGACCTCACCGTTTTTGTTGGCGGTAGCCAGCGCGCCAATGCGCGTCTGCCGATTAAACATCTCCATCACTTGTTTTTTGTCCATAGAAAGCCCACCTTCATCAGGAATAAGGGGCGCAGGGACCGTCCCTGCGCTGTCATATTCCGTAACGTAAGACACCTTGCCCGCTTATCAAGAGCCGAGGCTGCTCACGGTTTCATTTTCGAAGTGGCCCAAAACCCCCTTTCAGGTTCAAGGTCTCCCGCTAAAAACCAGACGGGACGGGCCCCGCACAAGGAAAGCGGGATAAAAAGGCGGAGCATGCGATTCAAACGTCCCGCCGGAAATCGGCGGGATAAACATCCATCCATTGAGTATTTCGAGTATTGAATCGCATGCTCCAACACACAGGTTGGGCCTGAAAGAAGGTTTTGGGGCCACTTCACATCAATTATGGTTCTCTGTCGAGGTCGCTGCGTGGAATGATATTGGCGGATTGAGTGGTTGGGTTGTATACCACCACCGCCTCGCCCCGATCCAATTGACGGCGCACCTGATCCACCCGCTGCTGCAGTGAGAGCCTGGTGTATCCCGAGTCGGTGCCGTCCCGCGACACGAACTCTTCGAGCAATCCCTGCATTGCCTCCTCGCTCAATTGGTGATGAGGGACGATGACGCCATTTTCTTTTTTGGGGGTTGGCATGTTTGGAGCTCGATCAAGCGTCCCGGGAATCGAGGCGTTTGAGCTTCAATGATTGTTTGAGATACCGCACCAGTTGGGCCTGAACATGTCCGAAGACCGAATCGGGCGGAAAATCGCCTTTGGCGTCCGCCTGGCCGGCCGCTGATCCGGTCAGGGTCTCGATCCCCTGTTCGATGGTCTCCACCGGCCAGATGCTGAACCGCCCCTCTTCAACGGCTGTCACCACCTCGTGCTTGAGCATTAAATTCTTTGCGTTGGCTTGGGGGATCATCACCCCCTGCTTACCGGTCAAGCCCTTGGTTTGGCAAACGTCGAAAAAGCCCTCGATCTTTTCATTGACCCCGCCGATGGCCTGGATCTGGCCCTTTTGATTGACCGACCCGGTGACGGCGATGCCCTGTTGAACGGGAATCCCGGACAGGCTCGACAGAATCGCATAGAGTTCGGTGGATGACGCGCTGTCGCCGTCGATGCCGGAATAGCTTTGCTCGAAGGTGATGCTGATGGCCAGGCTGAGCGGATAGTTGCGCGCAAAAGTCCGGCCCAGGTATCCGGCAAGGATCAAGACACCCTTGTCGTGGGTGTTGCCGCTCATATTGGATTCGCGTTCGATGTTGATAATGCCGTGCTTGCCCATGAAGGTCTCGGCGGTGATGCGCGACGGCCGGCCAAAGGCGATCTCACCCATCCGGTAGACCGCCAGGGCATTGACCTGCCCCACAACGGCACCGTCGACGTCCATCAGGATCGTATCTTCGGCGTATGAGGTGTGGATCTTCTCTTCGTACAGGTTGTAGCGGAAACGGTACTCCTGCATGGCACGGGCCACGTGGGTGCCGGCCACCACCTCGGCCTCTTCCTGCCGGGCCCAGTAGTCGGCCTCCAAAATGGTCCCCACCAGCGCACCAAACCGCAGGGAGAGCCGGTTCTGGTCGGCCACGATGCGATGACCGACTTCGATGATGGACGCCACGGCATCCGGTGCAAACGGCAGCAGGTCGTTCTCTTTGCACACCCGGGCAATGAAACGGGCGTATTGCTGAGCCGCTTCCGGTGTCATTTCGGTTTCGTAGTCAAAATCGGCGCGCACTTTGAAAATCTTGTTGAATTTGGGATCGTGGTTCTGAAGCAATTCAAAGGTCCGGTAGTTGCCCACCAGGATGACTTTTACTTCCAGCGGGATCGGTTCGGGCCGCAGGCTGCCGGTGAACATCACCGGCCCGCGCGCGACGTCCTGGATATAGAGCTGCTTGTTCTGCAGGGACCGTTTGAGCGTCTCCCATGTATGGGGATCCATCAGGATCGATTCCACCTCGACAATCAGGTAGCCGCCGTTGGCCCGCAGCATCGATCCGGCCTGCACCATGGTAAAATCGGTTACCGCACCCCCCATGAAGGTTTTGCGGTCGATGTGTCCGAACAGGTTCTGAAATGAGGGATTGGGCTCGAACACCACCGGCGCACCCTGGATGGAGCGGTTATCCACCAGGACGTTGACTTTGTATTTATCGAAGGAGAAAGCCGGGAAAGGCGTCTCCGGCTCCTTTTGATGGTTGTCCGGAGCGATGAAGTTCTCCACTTCCTCCACAATATCGTTTTGAACGGCATCCAGATACGACTGAATCTGTTCACAGTCGGCATAGTCGCTGCGGATGGGGTCGATGCGCTCTTTGACCAGGCTCAGTGCCGTGTCCCGCATCAACTGCTCAGCCGCTTTCTGATGAGATTGCTTGAGTTTGGCGATCTCGGTGAAGCTGTTGCCCATCTGCACCCCGACCTGGGTCAGCGCCTCATTGATCTTTGCCTGCCGCTCCTCCGGCAGCTGCTGAAACTGCTCGCGGGTCATGGGTTTGCCGTTGAGCGTCGGAATCGGCTGGAGCCCTTCTTCCGATTTGGCGATCTGGATGTTCTTCTCTTCGGCAAGCTTTCCCAGCCGCTGCATAATCTGCTGCTCGCGCTCCTGGAATTGGGCATGCAGCCGATTGACGCTCTCTTTGAATGCATCGGATTCGAATTCTCTGGGAAGCTTGATCTGCAGCGAACGCACCAGCCGCTCCATGGACTTGCCAAACAGCGCGGCCTTGCCGGTGGGTACGCAGATGGCGCGCGGCCGGAATTCATCTTCGAAATTGTTGACCATGCACCAATCGTCCGGCGCCGCCTGGGTCCGGGCGTGTTTCGAAACGATGTCCTGAACGATGGTGCGTTTGCCGGAGCCCTCCAGACCGGTGATAAAAATGTTGTAGCCCGGCCGGTGCATGTTCAATCCCAGGGTGATGGATCGTACGGCCCGCTCCTGACCGATGACGCTGTCGAGCGGTTCGACATCGGCGGTGCTGCCGAAATCGAAGATGGCAGGATCGCAGACCTTTTTCAGCTGCGACGGCGACAATGGAGCGGGGGCGGGCATGCGGGCTCCTTTCTTTATCCTACCATCCCAAGGTCAAATAGTCGTGCATCGAGTTGGCGGCCTGGCGGCCGGCGCCCATGGCCAGGATGACCGTGGCGGCGCCGGTGACGATATCGCCGCCGGCCCAGACCCCTTTTTTGGTGGTCTTGCCGGTTCTGGGCTCGGCGATGACGTACCCCCATTTATTGAGCTTCACATCGGGCGTATCGCTTGTCAACAGGGGGTTTGCCCCGGATCCGACCGCAACGATGCACAGATCGCACTCCAGCTGGAATTCCGACCCTTCGATGGGAATGGGCCGCCGCCGGCCGGAATCGTCGGGCTCGCCAAGCTCCATTTTGAGGCACTCCATCCCGGTCAAACGGCCCTTGTCGTTGCCCAGGTAGCGGGTGGGGTTGGTCAGCAGAAAAAACTCGATCCCCTCCTGTTCGGCGTGATGGATCTCATCCACCCTGGCCGGCATTTCATCGCGGGAGCGGCGGTAAACGATCCGGACCTTGTCCGCACCCAGGCGCATGGCCGTGCGGGCCGAATCCATGGCCACGTTTCCCGCCCCCAGCACCACCACGTTCTTGCCCAGGGGGATGGGGGTGTCCACGTTGGGAAAATCGTAGGCCTTCATCAGGTTGGCCCGGGTCAGGTACTCGTTGGCCGACAGAATGCCCACCAGGTTTTCACCGGGGACGTTCATGAATCGCGGCAGCCCGGCCCCAACGCCGACATAGACGGCATCGAAGCCCTGCTCGAACAGCTCATCCAGCGTAATGGTGCGCCCCACCACGGCGTTGCATTGAACCTTGACGCCCAGACGTTCCAGGAAATTGACCTCCTGGGCCACGATGGTCTTGGGCAGGCGAAACTCGGGGATGCCGTATACCAGGACGCCGCCGGCCTTGTGAAAGGCTTCGAATATGGTGACGTCGTGGCCTTTGACGATCAGGTCGCCGGCCACGGTCAATCCGGACGGTCCGGCGCCGATGACCGCCACCTTTTTGCCGGTTGACGGCTGGACGGGGGGCAGTTCCCCGGTCCCGTTTTCGCGTTCATAATCGGCACAAAAACGCTCCAGGTTGCCGATGGCCACCGGGGCGCCCTTTTTGCCCACCACGCACCTGGCTTCGCACTGGGTCTCCTGCGGACAGACGCGCCCGCAGACCGCGGGCAGGGCATTTTTGCTCCACAGGTGGCGAATGGCGGCAGTCATGTCGCCTTCGACGATCAGGTTGATAAAGCCGGGGATGTCCACCTCCACGGGGCAGCCTGTCACACAGCCGGGCTTGCGGCATTGAATGCAGCGCGCCGCCTCTTCCTGCGCCATGGCCATGGTATAGCCGGTGGGAACTTCCAAAAAATTGCGCTTGCGCACCTCGGGTTCCTGTTCAGGCATGGCCACCCGCTGGCCGCCTCGTTTCTTTTTTTCCTTTTCCGCCATCTTATTCTCCCCTTTTCATATCCACCATCACAACTCCAGCCGTTCAGATAAGGTTTTTGGCAAGGCTAGAGGGAGGAAGCTGTATTACGAATACCGCGACGACCGATAACGCCGTCCGGAAACATGATCCGAGCGGCTCTATTGAGCGTCGCGGAGTACACAATAATCCTCATAACACTCTTTTTCATCGTCGCAATAGGCCTGCAGCCGCAGCATCAATTCGTCGTAATCGACCTGATGGCCGTCGAATTCGGGGCCGTCGAC
Source organism: Desulfobacteraceae bacterium (assembly GCA_050291625.1). Classification (GTDB taxonomy): domain Bacteria; phylum Desulfobacterota; class Desulfobacteria; order Desulfobacterales; family Desulfosarcinaceae; genus JARRKU01. The sequence goes on along the minus strand of JBNKKC010000063.1, from coordinate 9,446 downwards.
GCAGGCAAACCGGGTCCGGCCGCCGACGGTCACGCGGCAGCCGCCGCACATGCCGGTGCCGTCCACCATGATGGGATTCAGACTCACCAGGGTGGGCACGTCATACTCTTTGGTCAGCTTCGAGACAAATTTCATCATGGGCACGGGTCCGATGGCCACGACCTGCTGGACATCTTCCGTTTCCAGGACCTCTTTGAGGACTTGCGTGACAAAACCCTTGACGCCGTAAGAACCGTCGTCGGTGCAGATATGCAGAACGTTGGACGCCGCCTTCATTTGTTCTTCCATGATCAACAGATCCTTGGTACGCGCCCCCACGATTCCGATCACATGATTGCCGATCTGCTTCAGGGCCCTGGTGATGGGATGCATCACGGCAATGCCGGTTCCGCCGCCCACGCATACCACCGTTCCCAACTTCTCCAGATGGGTGGGCCTGCCCAGAGGCCCGATGACATCCTGGTAGCCCTGTCCAACTTTCAGGTCCCGGAACAGGGCGGTGGACTTGCCCACCACCATGTAGATGATGGTGATGGTTCCCTTGTCGGGATCGGTATCGGCCATGGTCAGCGGAATGCGCTCCCCGGCCTCGTTGGCCCTGAGAATCACGAACTGTCCTGGTTTGGCTTTGCGCGCGATCAGCGGCGCTTCGATTTCATTTAAAATGACGGTCCCTTCCGCCATCTCCTCTCGCCTGAGGATGGTAAACATACCTGCACCTCCTGTATGGATCGAACTCATGGTAAATGAAAGGCCGCGTCGACCTGACCTTGTTTCAATTGTTTATTGGATTGTTTTGGCTGGTAAGTACCGAATTGAACGTTCAACGGACCCCATCGCCATCTCGGAGCACAGCGGCTAAAGTCGCAAGTCCATAGTGATCCAAATCAACCCTGTCAGTTGGTATTCGACGTCCCTATTGATATGAAACTTTTGGCGGGAAGTCAATTCCCGGGGACCTTTTCAGGTTATCGCAGCCGGTGTCACGACATGGCCGGCAGTCATGCGTCCGGCCATCGTCGGCATGACCGCGGCCAAAACGATGGCGGGCGCACCGTTCATGGCATCGATCACCCCTGTTTTCCCAGCTTGCGGTAAAACACTTTATGGCGCAGTCTGTTCAACTGACGATCCTCCTGCACCAGAAAGTGGACGGGACGATTGTCCGGGTCAAAGCACACGTAAAGGGCGGTATAGGGCGCCTGATCATTGACATCACGCACCCGCTGCACATCGTTGTCGAACCGCTCGCATACCGCCGCCCAATCCTGCTCTGTCTGATCGTCCAGTTTCTCGACGGCATCGTTTTCCCGGTCATATTGGACCTGCTGCGCCTTCATACGCACCTCCGATGCAACGTTTCGTGAATCAAATTTACCACATGCCAAAAAAAACTGCGAGAATTTGCTTTCCCGGCCGTCCATGAGATAGAATGGCTATTTGAGCATCAACTGATTTCGAAACCACTGAATGCATCAATTCAATTGGCAACGGACACCCAGCAAAGGAGGAGCACCATGCAGTCGGGCACGCGTATTCTGCGAATCTGTTTCGTTTCAGGACTGGTTATCATGATGGCCGCAGCTTTCGGGTGCAGCGGCGGAGACGGTGGAGGCGGCGGAGGCGCCGACACCACCGCCCCGCAGGTCAGCTCCGTGGCGCCTGCCGACGGCGCAACGGACATCACCCTGGATGCCGATATTTCGGCGGTTTTCAACGAGGCCATGAACGCCGCGACCATCAACGGCACCTCCATGACCGTCAGCCCGGCGGTGGCCGGTTCGGTCTCCTACGACGCGGCGGCCCAGCGCGCCACCTTCAGCCCCACCGTCGGCCTGACCGCATCGACCACCTACACCGTCACCCTCGACACCGGCTGCACCGACGCGGTCGGCAACCCGCTGGCGGCCGACTACAGCTGGTCCTTTACCACCGGCACCACGGCGGTCAACGAATGGACCCAGGTGGGGGGCCAGGTCAGCCCGGCCGGCGCCGAGTCCGAGGATCCCACCATGATGATCGTCAGCGACTCGCCGGCCGTGGGATACCGCCATGCCAGTTTCGAGGTCAACCTGAACCGCTGGAACGGATCGACGTGGGGCACCTCGGCCGCCGACCCCTCGGGCGGCAACAGCAACTCGTCCATCTACCACGCCCCGGCCTTCTGCTCCAACGGCAGCACCATCTACCTGGCCTATTCACGAGCCGGAGGCGTCGACCCCGGCGACGAAGCCTTCTACGACCGCATCTTCGTCTACGCGTGGACGGTGGGCGGCGGCTACAGCATCATGAACGGCGGCAGCGAGGTCAGCGTGCCCTGGAATGCGATAGATATGGGAGCGGACGCCAACGAGCCGGCCATCGGCTGCTACGAGGGTGAACTGCCGTGGGCCGCCTGGGAGGAGTACGACGCGGCGTCGGCCTCCAGCGACGATCATGCCTGGGCGGCGGAAATGACCGCTTCCGGCTCCAACCGCACCAATCCCATCGACCGCAACAGCAGCGCCGGCAGCTACTCCACCGATGTCCGTACGGTGGGAGTGATGCAGGACAGCGGCGGCTGCGCCTATATTGCCCAGTGGGAGAGCCACCACAACGAGCAGGACCAAACCGATCTGTATGTCTCGTACACCTGCGGCAGCTCCGCCACCGCCATCGGGGGCGCCGTGACCGACGACTGGGACTACAACAACCTGTCCAAGCCGTCCATGGCCTGGTATGACGGCAAGCTTCACATCGCCTACACCCGGGCCAACGAGAGCGATTACACCAAGCATGTCTATGTCAAATCCTACAGCGGCGGCACCTGGACCACGGTGGGCGGCGGGCCGGTATCGGCCTTCAGCGCGGCCAACCATTACGACTCGGCCAACCCGGACCTGATCGTGGCCGACGGCACCCTGTACGTGGCCTGGGAAGAGAGCGACCAGTACGACGGGCCCTTTATCTATGTGGCCTACTACGACCCGGCCGCCACGGCCTGGGTCATCGACGGCGACCAGCTCAACGTCAACACGGCCAATGACGCTCTGGATCCCAGCCTGGGATACAACGCCGCCGACGGCTATCTCTATGTGGCCTTCGAAGAGAACACCGACGGCTGGCCCCACATCTTCGTCAAGCGCAAACGCCACATTCCGTGACCGGCAAGCGGCTCTTGACGGTGTTTTCCCGAAAATCGGCGGCCGATTCCGGAACACGATCCGGAATCGGCCGCTAGTGTTGTGTCCTGCAAATAAATTCAACCTCACGATGATCGCTGTTGACCCATCGCTTCGAGCTCCCTGCGGCGCAGCTCGATCCGGCGGATCTTGCCGGTGGTGGTCAGGGGAAGTTCATCGATGAATTCGATTTCGCGCGGGTATTCGTAGGCGGCCAGCCGGTGCCGCACGGAGGCCTGAATCTCGGCCACAAGGTCATCGCCCGGGACATAGGTGCGATTGAGCACGATAAAGGCTTTGACGATGCTGCCGCGCAGCGCATCGGGCTTGCCGATCACGGCGGCGGACTGCACGGCCGGATGTTTCAGCAGGCAGTCTTCGATCTCTCCGGGGCCGATGCGATACCCGGCGCTGGAGATCACGTCGTCTTTGCGCCCCACGAACCAGAGGTAGCCGTCCGAATCGCGGCAGCCCACATCGCCGGTGCAGTACCAGTCGCCGATGAATTTGGACCGGGTGGCATCGGGGTTGTTCCAGTATCCCAGAAACATCACCGGGTCGTCGCGCCGCGCGGCGAGTTCGCCCACTTCTCCGTCGGGCATCACCCGGCCCTGTTCATCGATCACATCCACCGTGTGGCCCGGATAGGATTTGCCCATGGATCCCGGGCGGACCTCCATGACGGCACCGCAATTGCCCGCCAGGTAGTTGAACTCGGTCTGCCCCCACATCTCGTTGATGGTCACGCCCAAGGCCTCCCGGCCCCAGTGGATCAGCTCTTCGCCGACGGCTTCTCCGGCCGACATGATCGATCGCAGCCGCACCTTGTGCCGCTTTGTGAGGCCGGCGTCCTGGCGCATCATCTTCAGGGCGGTGGGGGGAATAAAGGCGTTTCGTACGCGGTACCTGGCCATGAGCCAGGCCGCCCTGTCCGGATCGAACTTGCCGCCGTCGTAGGCCAATACCGGCTTGCCGTAATACCAGGAGGGCAGCAGCGCGTCCCACAGGCCGCCGGTCCAGGCCCAATCCGCAGGCGTCCAGAACAGGTCGCCCGGCTGGGGGAAAAAATCGTGGGACATTTCAAAGCCGGGAAGATTGCCCACTATGGCGCGATGGGCTATCAGGGCGCCCTTTGGGGGTCCGGTGGTCCCGGAAGTGTAGATCAGCAGGGCCGGATCGTCCGCGCGGGTCGCAACGCAATCAAACCGATCCGACGCCGCTTCAAGCAATTGCCAGAATTCACTGCCCGATCCGCCGCAGCGGCAGCCGATGATCCGGCGCAGATCCGGCAGTTCGGGCTTCAGCTGCCGCACCGTCTCCCAGCGGGAGGCATCGGTGATAACGGCCGCCGCACCGGAATCTTTCAGCCGATACGCCAGTGCGTCCGGCCCGAAAAGAATCGACAGCGGCAGGGCCACCAGGGCCGATTTGTAGCAGGCCAGATGGGCGATGGCCGTCTCCGGCCGCTGGGGCAGGATGATGGCCACCCGGTCTCCGGCGGTCAGCCCCAGAGCGCGCAGCGCGTTGGCCAGGCGGTCGGACAGGGACTTGATCCGGCCGAAGGTGTAGGCCTCCTGCGCGCCGTCCTTGTTTTCAAAATAGAGCGCCGTCCGGTCCCACCGATCCCGGTGGCGATCGCAAACCTGCCGGGCGATGTTGAGCCGCCCGGGCACCGACCAGCGAAAGCTGCGGCGGACGGTTTCGAAGTCTGTGGCGGATGGATCGATCAGATGCATGGTCACCTCCTGTGGACTGTGGCGGCGGGCGGCGGCTGCGCCGTTCATGAACGGTGATACATGGTCAAGTGTCGCTTGTCACCGGCACCGAGTCTACGATAATGGATTGCAGCAATGATGGCAAGTCGCCCTCCATGACGGCCTTGGCTTGGCATCCATCGCCGGGCCCTGCGGGTTCAGACAATGGATGAAACATGCTTGACGAGTGTGCATTTTAATTTTAGCTTATGCAACACTAATAAACGGCCTTATGAACGCAGAACACGGTCGACGCCTGCAGGCGGGATGCTATGTCAAAAAAATGTTTCATGCGCCGCATCGGCACCAACCTGATGGTTGTACCCCTGGTACTCGCCCTTTCCCTGACGTCGTTTGCCGCGCCGGCAACCGCCCAAAGTCCCGACTTTGTCTCCATCCTCGATAAAATGCGCGAACGGATCGGGAACGTCATCGATTACCAGTGCCGCTTCCGCACCTTTTCCACCGATGGGACGCAATCCAGGGAAGTCCTGCTGGCCTATTACTACCGCAATCCGTCTCAAATCAGAATGGAGGTGCTGGAAGGGCCCAGTCCCGGATCGATCCTGATCTACAACCGCCGGCTTCAACCCGAACAGGTCCGCGTGATCGCGGGCAATAAATTCACGGCCTTGATGCAGCGCATGTTCTACGGAGAGTTCTTCCCGCTGAACAATAAATGGGTCCTCGATCTGAGGGGAAACGGCATCCATGAATCGGACTGGCCGAATTTTATCCAAGAGCACGAGAAATATCTCAGCATCGGGTCAAGCCGCTTCATCGGCGAAGAGACGCTCAACGGCCGCAGCACCTATCTGTTCAAACTGGTATCGAACAATCCCGATGAGACCATGTCCATCAAGGAAGAAGAGGTGTGGGTCGATGCCCGCAACTATTTTCCCGTACAGTTTTTCCAATACGACACCCGGGGACGTATCGCCAGGCGGACCACCGTCACGGAACTGCGGTTCAATACAGGCCTCGATGAACGCTTGTTTGTTGAGTTTCATCCAAAATTGGAGTAACCGACAGCCCCCGAAAGGGGGACCGTCGTTTGCGGGCATCGGCCGCGAGTCGATCCCCACCCTTACGGGCGGGGATTAAAACGATATGGCAGGGGCCTGCCCCCGACAACATCATCAGTTAAGAAAAAGCCCCATCCACAAGGCGAAGGGGGCCCATCAACAACCAACGACAGGAGGCCATGCCGATATGTTCGCACAAGGCAATCGAAGCCCCATAGGATTCGGCGTGTCGCTGACGCCGGTCGGTAAAACGATGCTGATCGGATATGCGGCGATCTATATTTTCGAACTTGTATTTCAGCACTGGCTGGGCGTTCCGGTCTTCCAGTGGCTGGCGCTCGGTCCGCTCAACAGCGGCACCTTCCGTATCTGGCAGGTTCTGACCCATCCGGTGATCCACAACCCGGGAGCGCCCATCGGCTTTCTGATCAACTGCCTGATTTTCTATTTTTTCGCCGGAACGGTGGAGACGGCGCTGGGTACCCGGCATTTCATCAGGCTTTACGCGATCGCGGCCGGGGGAGGCGCGTTGATCGGCTTAATGTTCAGCGCCCTGTCGGCATTTCGCGCCCCGTTCGGCGGCATGATGCCCAGCCTGCTCGCCCTGATCGTCATTTTCGGGTTGCTGCATCCGGAATCGACGATCCTGCTGATGTTTGTGCTGCCGGTCAAAGCCAAATTCATCAGCTACGCGACCGTGGCGGTCACGGCCCTGACCTTTCTGGCAAAGGCCAACCCATACGGGGCCTATCATTTGGGGGGCATCCTGGCGGCCTACCTCTATTTCCGCCCGCCGAGCCACCTGCTCAATCCCAACTGGTGGCGCTGGAAACTCTACGAGCGCCACCAAAAAAAACGTCGATCCCGCTTTACGGTCATCGACGGCAAAGACAAGGACGACGACAACAAACCGACCATCCATTGATCGGACCCCGGACCGGCGAAGCTTCATTCTTTTTTTGCAATGTTGGGGTTTAGAATGGCCAACAGCCTCTTCTTGATTATTCCACCGCACTGACCCTGTAAGGCAAGGTGTTGGGCTAAAAGTCGAACTGTTTGGCAACGATACGGATTTTGAGCTTCAGCTCATCCAGGCTTTGTCCGGGATGGTTTTGGGCGATGTGCTGCTCACAGGTGTTCGGTTTCAGAAACTTCACGTTAGATATTGTGAAGGCCTATCGGCCTGCTCTTTTGAACACCTTTATAGCTTCTTCTCTAACCGGATATCTTTTTAATTTTAAACCATCACTGAATTGAATAATGGCAAAATAATTGTCATTTTTTGATATCTTATCAGTTTCTGTTAAAATCGAATCGTTCATGTAACTGATTGCTACATGCAAAAGAGCGAGTACGGTGACTACCTTTGAACTTGCATTTCAATACCTATCTCCAAATTCCCACCTATTTTCGTTTCTTTTTTAATTCTTTAATTACCTTTATTATTTCTTCCCTCACAGGATATGTTTTAATCTTTTCTCCTTTTTTCCCGCCTTTTATACTTGCATCAATAATTTTTGAATAGCTATCTTTTTCTGCTATTTCCTCAAGTTTTGGTATAATACCATCATCACCCGTTTTGCCCAATGATTTGACCGCCCACTTTCTCACATACCCCTCTTTATCCTCAAGAGCTGTAAAAAGAATTGGCACCACTTTTTTAGTCCCCATATTTCCCAAAGCAATAACAACGCTGGTTCGCACATATTTATCATCATCCTTTAGTAAAGGTACTATTTTTGAGATTATGGATTCTCCTGCAATTTTTGATAATGATGTTATGGCTTTTGACCTAACACGCGGGTCTGCATCTTCTAGCACAATTTCTAAAGGCATTATTGATCTACTATCTATCATACCTTTTTCTCCTAAAGATTCTGCTGCGCTAATTCTTACCGAAGAATTATCATCTTTCAACGCCTTGATAATTTCAGGAATTGCTTCAATTACACCTCTTTTAGCAAGAATACGAATTGCGTTCGATTTTGCAACAGGATCCCCATTCTTCATTGAGCTCATTAAATAAGGTATAATCTCATGATTTTCAGACTCGTACAAATACTCTAAATTATTTTCTGTTATAGCCTTCTCATTTTTTCCAACATGTTTATCTTCGCCTGCACATACAACTTGCATAAATATTAAATTAAAAACGTATAAAAACAATAGGACCTTTAAAAGCTTCATTTTTATCTCCACCAATTAATGATTCGGAATTTGAATATGAAACCAACCTGTTCGATTCGCCCCACCTTCTCGACGTCCCACATAAAACCATATCCCACTCATATTATCCAGAATTGGCTGTATTTCATTATCCCATTCATCTGCCGTACTTCCATTATTATTCTCATCCCTAAAATGACAATCTGCCGCACGACCGTAAGCATGATGACTATTAGATCTTGGATTTGCAGTTGAGACATCCTCATTGTGCAAAGGGCATCTAAACCCACTACCCCCTGCCGATACAATGCTGAACGCATGGCCATATTCCGATTCAATATTGGATACTGTATCTTCAATCCCAGCATCCCAGTATGCTGGAGACGTACTATCAACAAATTCAGCAGGGCCTCCTATTGACAGATCATCTCTACTTGGATGGTTAAAATGATTATATTCTAAATCTATATATTGCTGCCTAAGCTGATCCTTTACATCTTGCTTAAACATATGCCATTTTGAAATAACTTGTTTGTCTCCCACCCTAACTATAGCTCTCAACCTATAATTCAGAGGGAAATTCCGTCCATTTATATCTTGCTGAATATCTATCGCGAAACTGACATTATCCCCTCTTGCATTCATAATGTTGGGCACTGGACTCACACCACCAACTCCAGGATCATCTTCCATCTCCCATCGAATCTGCCCATTAAATTCCGAATCTATGCTATCTGGCTTAATATCGGAAACTAATTGCACATCATTTTCTGCATCTAAAGTAGTAAATGAGTCATTTGGGTTGTGGGTGGCTACAGATGTTATTTCCAGCTTTACTACCGTAACCCAATCCCAATTACTGTAGGTCTTTCCGCCGGTTCCCTCGGCTTCAATGTGATACGCATATACGCCCGGCTCGACCACCTGCCCCGCATCATCCTTGCCATCCCAGACAGCAGTACCGGCACCCATCGAGGCGGGCAAGGCCATGGTTCGTATGGGGTTCTCATTATCTGATGTTTTATAGACCTTCAGGTTCACCGACGACAGCGACACCCCTTCTATATTCTCAATGTTATAGTTGATCTCCAGGGGATCTTTGATGGTATCTTGGCCGTTCTCGGTGCTGATGGCAAGAAATTTTTCCTCGTCGGCGATATCTATATCCACGCCCCAGACCCGGAAGACGAACAGTGTCCTGCCGTCGAATTTATAGGTGTATTCACCCGGCGCCAGGGTAAACAGCGGCCAATAGCCCGGAGAATAATGCTTCCAGTCGGTGTCGATGATGATGTAGCTTTCCCGGTTGGCGCCGTAAGTGGCGCCTGCGAACCGATAGA